>JBBSBA010000017.1:0-42551 GCA_038251725.1 Actinomycetales bacterium | reverse complement strand
CACGGCCGACTCCGACCCTGCACCCGCGGAAGCAACGGCTCGATCACAGCCCACGCCTCGTCAGAAATCACATCACGATCATGCATACATCGATCGTCGCCCGAGCGACACCGAAATCACTTGATCAACACGCCCTAGGCCTGTCGGTCGCCTCCC
Source organism: Actinomycetales bacterium (assembly GCA_038251725.1). GTDB lineage: Bacteria > Actinomycetota > Actinomycetes > Actinomycetales > Microbacteriaceae > Lacisediminihabitans. The sequence continues at coordinate 42,395 of JBBSBA010000017.1, read as the reverse complement.
AGTCCAAAGCCCCGCTCTGGATCCCAGAGAACGGCTTCGCGTCTATCAACCCACCACTCGGGCCGGAGCGGCTCGGAGCCCTGTCGACCCGCACGACCCAGCCCTGGTTTCTCTGGAAGATCCAGCAGGTACTGGCGTCCATCGGCGCGCACGGGGCGATCGAGAATCCCTTCCAACTCATGACCAAGGGGGAAATGTTCGCGCAGGCAAAGGCGCTGATCGGAGACGACAAGGCTTCTTCGTACTTGAGCGCCACCAACTCTTGCTCCCACACTGATCAGAACTATCAGGGCGTCCCGAGCGGCACCCACTGCGGCGTCTGCTTCGGGTGCATTGTTCGGCGTGCATCCTTCAAAGCGGGGGGCGTGAAGGACGCGACCCGGTACCTGAGCGACGAGCCGCAGCACGCGACCTATGTGGCGAGCCACTCGGTTGTTGAAGCAGCGAGAGACTTTGCGTCGACCAAGATCGCCAACGCGACGATCATGATGATGCCGCTGCCTCCCACCTTGTCTGCTCGACAGGCCATGGACCTTTGTTTGCGCGGTCAGGCCGAGATCGCGGCGTACTTGTCATGAGACAGCTGCCCCCACTCGACGTCCACACCCATGTGGCGACTGACATCGCGAAGGCCGACCTTGAGTCGTTGGGCGCGGTCGTTCTGATTGCGACCAGGTCGCTGGCTGACTTCGATCTGGTAGCCGACCGTAGCGATCTTGTCAGCGTTTGGGGCGTGGGCTGCCACCCGTCACTGGTCGGTGTCCAACGTGCTTTTGATTCTGTCGGCTTTGAGAAGGCACTCGCAGGGACGCCTTACGTCGCGGAGGTTGGTCTTGACGGCACCTCGCGTGTACCGATCGCCACCCAGACCGAGACGCTTGAGGCGATCCTCGGCATCGTCGATCGGCTACCTAGGGTCGTCTCGCTCCACAGCTACAAGGCGACGAGCGACTTACTCGAAGTGCTTGGCAATCATGGCTCGCGACCGGGACGAATCCTGCACTGGTGGCTCGGAGACGAGGATGAGACAAAGACTGCACTCGACCTTGGCTGCTACATCTCGGTCAACTACTCAATGACGCGAACAACCGACACATGGAAGACAATTCCGCTCGACCGACTGTTAGTGGAAACTGACCACCCGCACGGAGATCGTTTTTCGGCATCACCTCGTCAACCAGGCCGAGTGCAAAGCGTTGAAGCCGCAATCGCCAAACATCATGGATTGGGGGTCGACGCCGTCCGCAAGCAACTGTGGCGAAACTTCGCTCGAATCGTGGCGGAGACAGACTGTGGGCAGCTGCTTCCACATCCCGTCCGGAGCATGATCGACTCGCTGTAGCCGGTCACGCCATCGCGGCGAGATGCCGTGGCATAGTCGGACCGGTGAGCGACAACGATGTGCAGTGGATTTACGAGGCTTCTGCCGATGCCTCGGCACGCTTTGTACTCGGCACCGTAGGTGACAACCCGCTCGTCTGCTTTGGTATCAACCCCAGCATCGCTGTGCCCAACTCGCTCGACCCGACGGTGCGGCGCGTCAAAGGCCTCGCGACCAGGTTCGAATTCGACAGCTGGACGATGCTGAACGTCTACCCACAGATCGCGACGCTCCCGAAGGACATCACTCGTTCGCTTGATCGCCAGCTCAAGCTCGAGAACGAAAGACAAATCCAGAAGCTGATCGACGGCCGGAAACTCACACTTCTCGGCGCGTGGGGCGGGCTCATCACGTCGAGACCGTACCTGCCGGCACTCCTAGAGGACATTGTCGGGGTAACGGACGCATCAGGCTGTACTTGGGTCTCGTACGGTGACCTACTGAAGGACGGCCACCCGCAACATCTGTCTCGAGCCGCTGGAGGCTTGCCACTAGTTGCGTTCGACATTGACGCGTACGTGCCTCGGATCGTCAAGCGACGGTCCCCGTAGATACACCCTTCGCGGAATAGTGGCCGTCGATCACGGGCATCGACCCGCCAGCGGGACAAAACGAAGGCGGTCAGAAGCAGACAACGATCGCCTGCGAGAAGCATCCCGAAACCCGTATGAAGCGGCTCATTGTTCAGGCGCTCGACGCCCACCGCGCCGGTCTCGCATCACTACATGACGTTCTTTTAGTGCATGGTGAACCGGGTTGTCTGTGACACTGAAGCGCAGCGCGAGCTTGTGGATGGAGAGCCCGCTCTCATAGAGCTTGGCGATCTCGTCCTTGTCTTCTTCGCTCAGTTTCGCCTGGTTGCCAGGTCGAATCGGAATACCGTCTCGACGCAGATGATCCTTGACCGTCTCGGGGTGGATCCCGTAGCGAGCGGCGAGGCTGGGCAAGGATTGGCCTTGCTGATATAATGACGAAAGTTCATCAATCTGGTCTCGTGAGAGTCGTCGCACTTTGCCAGAGATGATCCGAGTAGTCGACCTCACGGTCGGGGACGAAGAAGCCGCGAGTTTGAGCAGTTCACCAGTTTGGCGAGTTGCCAGATTGTGATTGCAGTAGTTTCGCAGTACCCCCACAAAACCCCCGGTCTTCCGGGGGTTTTTCCCGTTAACGCCAGGTGTCCCCGGTCGCCTCCGCCGTAATGATACCTGCGAGTCGTGTTCTTTACACGACCCGAATAGTGGCTTGACACTGCACGAACACGGTCTTGGGAGGGTTACCGGTGTCGAATCCGTCGACGGCGTTACCGAGCTAGGAGAATTTCCGTGAATCGAATCATTCGGGCCACCACAATCGCGGGGGTCGTTGCCTGCAGCGCCTTCGCTGCCCTGGGCGTTGCGCCCGCATTTGCCGACTCGACTGGGCCCTCGGCCCCGGCGCCGACCTCCAGCTCGCCCGCCCCGCACGCGCATCGCACGCTGGCCACCGTGCAAACCGCCGGTGCCGCCGCGACCGCCAAGCGGATCACCTCGCTGGATACCGCGATCGACAGAGTCGCCGCCAACTCCACCCTGACCGGCTCCGACAAGACCACCATTCTCGCAACGCTCAATGCGGACCTGGGCGGAATGAAAACAGTCGCGGCAAGGATCGCCGCGGACACGACCCTGACCCAGGCCAAAGCGGACTACGCCACCATTTTCCGCAACTACCGGGTCTACGCGGTCGGTCTTCGTCAGGCCGCCTACGCGGAGTTGGCCGACCACGTGACTCCCACCATCGCGGCCAGGCTCACCGCCGAAGAAGCACGGCTCTCCGGCCGGCTGTCGGGAAAGGACGCCGCGAAGTCCACGTCGGCGTTGCAGGCCGACCTCACGGACATGACCGCGCAGATCGCCAAGGCCACCGGCACGGTATCCGGATTGGCCGCGGGCGCGCTCGCGGTGACGCCGGCGCAGTTCAACTCAAACCACGCCGTGATGGCGCCGTTCACGGCGTCCGCGGCCGCCGCGCGCGCAGCGCTGAAGCAGGCACGATCCGACGCGCAGACGGTGCGCGCGGCGCTCAAATAGGACCATCCTGGTGACGCAACGGCGGCCGCGCGCACCGTTGCGTCCCGATTGCCCCTGAAACGCAGACGGCACCTCGGCACCCAATTCAGTCGGAGACTTGGCCCGGACGTTCGGCGCTTTCTCGACGCGTGAGCGTCACGGCGCGGACTTTCTGCGGCCAATGCGCGCCACGTCCCGCCCGGTTAAACGCAGGCATATGCTGAGATCATGAATCCGGTGCCGGAGGGGCCAGTTCTCGCAACGGAGTTCACTCCCGCGCCGGCGGTGGTCGTCTCCCATCTCCGCGTGAGACGCGGGGGGCATCCCGTGCTGCACGGCCTCAACCTGACCGTCCCCGCCGGAAGCGTTGTCGGCCTGCTCGGCCCGAGCGGCTGCGGAAAGTCGACGCTCATGCGCGCAATCGTCGGGGTGCAGGTGGTGCGGTCGGGCACGGTGAGCGTTCTCGGCCGGCCGGCCGGAAGCGCCGTACTGCGCAACCGGGTCGGGTACGTCACCCAGTCACCGAGCGTCTACGAGGACCTCACGGTGCGCCAGAATCTGCAGTATTTCCGCGCGGTGCTCGGTGCGCCGCGCGAAGATGTCGACCGGGTGATCGAGCAGACCGATCTCACGTCGAAGGCGGGGGCGATGGTCGGTTCGCTGTCCGGCGGGCAGGTGAGCCGGGTTTCGCTGGCGTGCGCGCTGCTCGGATCGCCCGATCTGCTGATCCTCGACGAGCCGACCGTCGGGCTCGACCCAGTGCTCAGGGTCGATCTCTGGGCGTTGTTCCATCGACTTTCCGCCTCCGGAATGAGCCTTCTGGTGTCCAGCCATGTGATGGATGAGGCAAGCCGTTGCGACCGCCTGCTGCTGATGCGCGAGGGCCTCATCCTCGCCGATGACACACCAGCCGGACTGCTGGCCCAGACGGGCACCAGCACCACCGAGGCGGCGTTCCTGGCGCTGATCGCACGGCATCCGGATAGCGACCTGCGGGTGAGGGACCACTGATGACCCCCAGACGCACGTTCGCCACCGCCGGGCGCATCCTCACCCAGGTGTGGCACGACCCTCGCACAATCGTGCTCCTGCTGGTCGTGCCGAGCCTCCTGATCGGCCTCGTGGCCTGGATCTTCTCCAACGCCGCGCTGTTCGACAAGATCGGGCCAGGCATGATCGCGATGTTCCCGTTCATCGTCATGTTCCTGGTCACCAGCATCACGACGCTGCGGGAACGGCGCACGGGAACGCTGGAGCGGCTGCTCTCGATGCCACTCGGCAAGGGCGACCTGATCCTCGGCTACACGCTGGCGTTCGGACTCCTCGCGATGTTCCAGTCGGCGATCGCGGTCGGGTTCGCGGTGTGGGTGTGCGGCCTCGACATCAAGGGCTCGCTCTTCGAGCTGTTCGCGGTCGCCGTGGCCGATGCGGTGCTGGGAACGACCATCGGACTGTTGGCGAGCGCGTTTGCGAATACCGAGTTCCAGGTGGTGCAGTTCATGCCGGCGCTGGTGTTTCCGCAGATTCTCCTCGGCGGAATATTCCTACCGCGCGACCAGCTGCCCGACGGTCTGCTGCAGATCAGCGATTGGCTTCCGCTCTCCCACGCCATCGATGCCCTGAACGCGGTGGCGGCGAACTCGCAGGACGCCGCATACATCGGCGGCGAGTTGCTCATCATCGGCGCCTGGATCGTCGGGGTCGTCGTGCTGGGTTCGGTGACGCTGCGCCGGCGAACCCCCTGACCGGGCCACCGCGCCGGTGCCGTCGAGTAGTGTGACGCTCGTGTCCGAGACAGATTCTCAACCTTTCGCGCTCTCCATCCGAGGACTGACCAAGCGGTTCGGTGAGAAGCATGCGGTCGACGCGCTCGACCTGGACGTTCCGGCCGGCTCGTTCTACGGACTGGTCGGCCCGAACGGCGCCGGCAAGACCACAACACTGTCGATGGTCACCGGCTTGCTGCGTCCCGATGCGGGGAGCATCACGCTGCACGGCGTCGACGTCTGGAAGAACCTCGTCGAGGCGAAGCGGCTCGTCGGCATCCTCTCCGACGGTGTTCGCCTCTTCGACCGGTTGAGCGGGGAGCAGCTGGTCACCTACTCCGGGCTCCTCACCGGCATGGACCGGGAAACCGTGGCGGAGCGTGTCGCCGACCTGCTCAGGCTGCTCGATCTGGAGAGCGCCGCGGGCACCCTCGTTGTCGACTACTCCGCCGGCATGACCAAGAAGATCGCGCTCGCCTGCGCCCTGGTGCATGCCCCGCGGCTGCTCGCGCTCGACGAGCCGTTCGAGTCGGTGGATCCCGTGTCGGCGGCGAACATCCGCGACATCCTGCACGGTTACGTGCTCTCGGGCGGCACGGTGATCGTGTCCAGTCACGCCATGGATCTCGTGCAGCGCATGTGCGACCACGTCGCCGTGATCGCGGCCGGCCGGGTGCTCGCGGCCGGCACCGTCGACGAGGTGCGCGGCGGATCCTCGCTCGAGGACCGGTTCGTCGAACTGGTCGGCGGCCGGCACCACTCGGAAGGCCCGGAGTGGTTGCGAATCTCCTGAGGCTGCGACTGCTGCTGCTCAGGAACACCCTGCTGCGGAGCCCCTGGCAGCTCGTCGCGGTCATCATCGGGGGACTCTACGGACTCGGTGTGCTGCTCGGGGTTACGGTGGGGCTCTTCGCGCTGAGCGCCGCGCCGATCGGCATAGCCCGGGTCATCGTGGTGCTCGCCGGTTCGGCCCTCGTCCTCGGCTGGGTGGTCATCCCGCTTCTCGCCTCCGGTGTCGACCAGACCCTCGAGCCCGCGCGCCTGGTGACGTTCCCCATCCCGCTCAACACCCTGCTGCTCGGGCTCGCGGTCGGCGGCATTGTCGGGGTGCCGGGCATCGTCACCACGCTCGCCGCCCTCGCCACGGCCGGCACCTGGTGGCGGCAGCCGCTCGTCGCTGTCATCGCCGCGGTCTGCTCGATCCTCGCCGCCCTCACCTGCGTCGTCGGATCCCGGGCAATCACCACCCTCAGCTCCACCTTCATCTCGGGGCGTCGCTTCCGGGAGGCCGCCGGATTCATCGCGTTCGTCCCGCTGGTCTTGCTCGGACCCATCATCGTGTCGCTGTCGACGGGCATCCTCAGCGCCACGGATGCCCTGCCGGGTCTTGCCGAAGCGCTCGCCTGGACCCCGCTCGGCGCCCTCTGGGCCGTGCCATCGGACGTCGCGCTTGGCAACGGGGGCTCGGCCCTCGCCCACTTCGTGATCGGCATCGCCGCTCTCGTACTGCTCGCACTGCTCTGGCGCCGCAGCCTCGCGATCGCCCTCGTCACCCCGGCCCACACGACCTCCCGCACGCGCGGGCTCGGCAAGCTGGGCTTCCTCGCCGTCTTCCCGGCGACCCCGGCCGGTGCCGTGGCGGCCCGTGCCCTCACCTATTGGATCCGCGATCCACGCTATGCCCGCCAGCTGCTCGTCGTGCCCCTCATCCCGGTGCTCATGTTCTTCTACAGCCGGTACGGGACCCTCGACCTGCTCAGTTCGGTCAGTCCCCTCGTGGCGTTGCTGCTGTCGCTGTCGATCTTCACCGACCTGTCGTACGAGGGAACCGCTTTCACCACGCAGCTGGCGTCCGGCATCCGGGGGCGGGATGACCGGCTCGGCCGGGCGGCGGCCCTCGCGAGCTTCGGGCTGCCGGTCGTCATCCTCTTGAGCGTCGCCTCGGTCTGGATCAGCGGCTCATGGCCGGTGCTTCCCGGTCAGCTCGGCCTCTCGATCGGCATCTTCCTCAGCGGGTTGGGGGTCTCGAGCTTCACCTCGGCCCGCATCATCATCCCGGTGCCGTCCCCGGGTGACAACCCGTTCAAGGCGGCGCCAGGCGCCGGCTTCACCACCGCGCTGACCACCCTGCTGACCTGGAGCGTGCTCGCGATCCTCGTTCTTCCGGAGCTCGTGCTGGCGATCGTCGGCGCCGCGACCGGGGTCGCGCTTCTCGGCTGGATCGCGCTCGCCGTTGGCATCCTCCTCGGCTCCGTGCTGTTGGCGGTGGGCATCCGCTCCGGAGGGGCGCAGCTCGACCGCTCGGCGCCGGAGCTGCTCGAACGACTCGCCCGCCAGCACTGACCCGCCGCCGCTGACCCGCCAGCACTGACCCGCCGCCGTCCGTCGGTCCTGTCCGTCCCGCCATCCTGTCGCAAATGCAGGACTCGAAGTGACGGGTGTGGCGGGGGCGGCTCTCCGGCCACATCCGTCACTTCGAGTCCTGCATTTCGCATGGCGGAGGGCAAGGGGGTGCAGGGTGCAGGGCGCAGCCCGGGCGCTAGCGGATCGCGAAGCCCGATGCCGGGACGGCGCTCCCGGCCGCTGCGACCTCGACGCCCTCGACCTCTGCGCCGGGCGGCCCGTGACCGAGCCAGTCGATCAGGCGCGCGACGGCTTCGGCGGAACCCTCGGCCTCGACGTGCACCGATCCATCGCCGGCATTGCCAACGGACCCCCGCAGTCCGAGGCGGAGGGCCTGCTGGCGGGTTGCCCAGCGAAACCCGACACCCTGCACGCGTCCGCGCACAATCACCCGACGCGCGACGGTGGACGGTGGCTTCTCCATGCGCCGAGGCTACCGATCTCGCCTCGACCTCCACAATGCCGTCGCGCCTCGGTGGCGCGCGCGTCGCTAGCCGATTCGGCTCCCGCCGCCTGAGATCCGTGCGGTGAGGGCATCCAGCACGGCGATCTGGCCGGGGGTCACCCTGCTGCGGGCCTCCTCGATCGAAAACCAGCGGGCGTCATCCAGCTCCGGAAACGCGCGAATTCGCCCCGATCGCGGCGGCCACTCGAGTTCGAACGTGTTGCTCTTCAGCTCGTCAATCGCGAAGTCGCTCTCGCCGGCGAAGACGACCACCAGCTTGCGGGACGGCTGCACGAACTCGCCGAGCGCCATCCACTGGACGTCGGGCGGGGGATGCCCGATTTCCTCTTCGAATTCGCGCAGGGCGGCGGCGAGGTCGGCTTCGCCGTCGTGCGCCTCACCCTTCGGGATCGACCAGGCCGCCGCATCCCGCTTCGCCCAGAACGGTCCGCCAAGGTGTCCGATCCAGACCGAGATCGACTCGTCGGGTTCGATCCGGTAGAGGAGAAGGCCGCAGCTTCGCATCGATCAAGGATGTCCCACCGAACGCGCGCGTGACCGACGGATCCGAAAGAAGACGAAGCCGATTCCGCTGAGCACGGCGAGGAAGGCGAGCCAGGGCAGTGCCACCCCGACGACCACGAGTACCACCGAGAGGAAGGCAACGAACGCGCCCCATCCGGCGATGAGCCCGGAGAGGAAGGTGCCGGGCGGGTGCACCGGCGCGGTCGCGGCGGTGCCGAGCTGGAGGGTGATCGTGGCCAGGTTGACCTCGTCAGCCATCGCCCGCTTCTGCGCCTCGAGGCTCTCGAGGTTGGCGAGGGTGGCCGCCAGCGCGATCTAGGCTGGAGCGATGGACACTCGCCCGCTCGGCCGCACCACCCGCTCCGTCTCCGTCATCGGGCTCGGCACTTGGCAACTCGGTGCCGACTGGGGGGACGTGACCGAGGCGGACGCCCGCGCGGTTCTCGACGCGGCCGTCGCCGGCGGCGTCACCCTGTTCGACACGGCCGACGTCTACGGCGACGGCCGCAGCGAGAAGCTCATCGGCGGCTACCTTGCCGACAACCCGGGCCACTCGATCACGGTCGCCACCAAGATGGGCCGGCGCGAGGCACAGGAGGCAGGCAACTTCACCCTCGAGAAATTCCGCGAGTGGACGGATCGCTCACGCGCGAACCTGCGGATGGACACGCTCGACCTCGTGCAGTTGCACTGCCCGCCGACCGCCGTGTTGTCCACCGACCGCGTCTACGACGACCTCGACACCCTCGTCGCTGAAGGTGCGATCGCCGCATACGGGGTGAGCGTCGAGACGGCGGAGGAGGCCCTCACCGCGATCGCGCGACCGCACGTCGCGACCGTGCAGATCATCCTCAACGCGTTCCGACTCAAACCGCTGGATGCCGTGCTCCCGGCCGCGATCGCCGCGGGGGTCGGCATCATCGCCCGCGTTCCGCTGGCCTCCGGGCTGCTCAGCGGCCGGTACACCGCCGACACGACCTTCGCTGCGAACGACCACCGCACCTACAACCGCGACGGATCGGCGTTCGACGTGGGGGAGACCTTCTCCGGCGTCGAGTTCGCCCAGGGGGTTCTCGCGGCGCAGGAATTCGCCGCGCTGCTGCCGGGCGAGGCGGCCGCGACCGGATTCAGCACGGCACAGGTTGCCCTCGCCTGGGTCGCCCAACTGCACGGGGTGAGTTCGGTCATTCCCGGCGCGCGCAACGTGCGCCAGGCGGAGAGCAATGCCGCAGCCGGCTCCGTGCCGCAACTCAGCCCCGAGTTCACCGCCGCGGTCACCGGCATCTACGACCGCACCTTCCGGGCGGCGATCCACCACCGCTGGTAGCGGTTCTGCGCCGGCGTCGTCAGTGTGCGTCCGGATCCACTCCGGTGCGCACACCCGACTCGAGCCCCGCGATCGCGGCGAGGTCCGCGGCGTCGAGTTCGAAGTCGAACACGTCGAAGTTCTCCAGGATGCGGCTCGCCGTCACCGACTTGGGGATCACCACGTTGCCGAGCTGAAGATGCCAGCGGATCACCACCTGCGCCGCGCTCCTGCCGTGCTTGGCCGCGATCGAGTCGAGCGCACGGTCGCCGATGATGCGACCGCGGGCGAGCGGCGACCACGCCTCGGTGAGGATGCCGTGGCTCTCGTCGTACTCGCGCACCTCCCGCTGCGGAAGCCAGGGGTGCAGTTCCACCTGGTTGATCGCCGGAACGGCATCGGTCTCGGCGAGCAGCCGGTCGAGGTGGTGCGGCGCGAAGTTCGAGACGCCGATCGACAGCGCACGGCCGTCGGCCTTGATCGCCTCGAGCGCGCGCCAGGTCTCGACGAACAGGTCCCTTGACGGCACGGGCCAGTGGATGAGGTAGAGGTCCACGTAGTCGAATCCGAGGAGCTCGAGGCTGGTGTCGAAGGCCCGGCGGGTGCGGTCGAAGCCATGGTCGTCATCCCAGACCTTCGTGGTGACGAAGACTTCGTCGCGCGGCACGCCTGACGCCCGTATCCCCGCGCCGACGCCGCGTTCGTTGTTGTAGAGGGTCGCCGTGTCGACGTGCCGGTAGCCGGCATCGAGGGCGGCCTCCACGACCCGGGCAGCCTCGGCATCCGCGACCTTGTAGACGCCGAGTCCCAGTTGGGGGATTCCCCGCCCGTCGTTCATCGTGAGGGTGGCCGGGGTTCGCTCGGGGGTCATCCCTCCATTATCGGGAATCGGCGCGCTCTGCCGAGCCGCGGAAGCGAGAGTCGCCGGGTCAGCGGGGGAGCGTGGTGATCGGCTCGGTGTCGGGGATCGGGCTCGCGTCCCGCCCGCGAAGGTCGGGATGCGCGCGCCGGAAGACGGTGGGGATGAGGACGCCGAGCCCCGCGAAGGCCGCGGCGGCCCAGAACGCGCCGGGGGCGTGGAACCTGTCGATGAGGAACCCGGCGGCGGCCGAGCCGAGGGCCGCACCGATGAGCTGGCCGGTGCCGACCCAGCCGTAGGCCTCGGCCGTCTCGCTGAACCGCACGCTCGATGACACGATCGCGAACATCACGGCGAGGGCCGGCGCGATTCCGATGCCCGCAATGAGGAGGGTGACCGAGAGCCACCAGAAGTTGAGGGATAACGCCGCAAGCGCCATCCCGACGAACATCACGAGCAGGCGGCGGGTGAGCGCCCACGGCCCGATCGGGAGGTGGCCGAACGCAAGGCCGCCGACGAGCGAACCGACGGCGAAGAGGGCGAGCACGACGCCCGGTGAACCGCTGCCGCCGAACGCCGACACGACGCCGGCCTCGACCGCGGCACAGGCCCCGACAAGAAGGAAGCCGGTGGTGGTCGCGAGCAGCACCGCTGGCTTCTTGAGCACCGTGCCGAGGCTGCGACGACTGCGCGGGATGCGCACGCGGCCGAGCTCGGGGGAGGAGATGAACCAGAGCCCGCCGCCGATGAGGAATACGAGAGCCACGAGGATGGCGAGCGCCGTGCTGATCTGGATGGCGACGAAGGTGGTGAGCACCGGTCCGACCACCCAGATCACCTCCTGGGCTGAGGCGTCGAGCGAGAAGAGCGGCGTGAGTTGGCGCGAGTTGACCATCTTGGGATAGATGGTGCGCACCGCGGGCTGGATGGGCGGGGTGCTCAGGCCGCTGATGAAACCGATCACCATGTACAGCGAGATCGGCAGGATGGGGGCGAGCGCGATGGTGCCGACGGACGTGGCGCAGACGATCGTCGTCAGTACAAGCACCCGGCGCATCCCCCAAACGCCCATCCAGCGGCTCGTGAGTGGACCGGCGATGGCCTGGCCGATGCTCGTCGCGGCGAGCACGAGGCCGGCGGCGCCATAGGAGTGGTGGATGTGTTCGATGTGCAGGAGGAAGGCGAGCGAGAGCATCCCGGTGGGGAATCTCGCCACCAGCTGGGCCGCCATGATGCGCGCGACGCCGCGCGTGTTCAGGAGGCTCAGGTAGGTCTTCACTAGGGTCTCAGCCTACCGGGCGGGGGGCTGCTCTCCCGGTCCGGCCGGGGTGCGACTCGTGTCCATCCGGCGCGTCGAAAATAGTCCACAGCCTGTGCAAAAACCCGCGAACTTATCCACAGTCTGTGGATGACACGCCCACTACATATGGGGTTACCGTTTTGTCGGAGGCCCGCTATATAGTGGTCAAACCGCGGAAGAGCAGCTCCCGGGAAAGGTCCTCGGACCGATTCCAACGGAGGAGTTCCGCGCATGATTTCGGCTTTCTTGCAAGCCAGCAGCGTGTCTCCGGCACGCGAACTGGACCGTGGGAGATCGCTGGTCGTGAGCAGTGCGTTGGCAGCAGCGAATCAGCAGTGAGAACGAGCATTCAGGGGAACAGGAACTCACCGGTCGGGGTGGGTTCTGCAGCAGACGCGTCCAGAGGGCGCAAGAGGAGCAAAAAAGTGGCAATCACCGTAGTCAAGCGCAACGGGCAGCGCGAACCGTATGACGCGAACAAGATCAACCTCGCCATCGAGCATGCCAGCGCCGGCCTCGACGAGAACATCACCTGGGTCACCCAGATCGCCAGCGAACTCGAACTGACCCTCTTCGACGGGATCACCACCCAGCAGCTCGACGAGGCCGTCATCCAGGTCGCGCTCCAGAACGTGAAGGACGACCCGGCCTTCGACACCGTCGCGGCGCGCCTCCTGCTCAAGACCGTCTACAAGCGCGTGCTCGGCGACTACGAGACGGCCGAGCAGCTCAAGGCGCTCCACGCCAGCCACTTCGCGGCGAACGTGACCCGCGGGGTCGACGAGCTTCTGCTCGACCCGCGCCTCACCCAGCTCTTCGACCTCGACGTTCTCGCCGACGCCCTCGAGCCGGCGCACGACGAGCTGCTCAAGTACATCGGTGTCGTCACGCTCAACAACCGGTACGGCATCAAGGGCCGCAACGGCGACGCGCTCGAGGTTCCGCAGTACTTCTGGATGCGCATCGCGATGGGCCTGTCGCTGAACGAGGCGAATCCCACCGAGCAGGCCATCAAGTTCTACGAGAAGATGTCGAGGCTCGAGTACCTCGCCGCGGGATCCACCCTGGTGAACGCCGGAACCGTCTACCCGCAGCTGGCGAACTGCTTCGTCATGGAGATGCAGGACGACATGGAGCACATCGCGAAGACCACCCGCGACGTGATGTGGCTCACCAAGGGCACCGGCGGCATTGGCCTCTCGGTCACCAAGCTGCGCGCCCAGGGCTCGCCCATCCGCTCGAACAACACCACCTCCACCGGCCCCATCCCGTTCATGCACACCATCGACTCGATTCTCCGGGCGGTCAGCCGCGGTGGCAAGAAGTTCGGAGCACTCTGCTTCTATATGGAGAACTGGCACATGGACTTCCCGGAGTTCCTGGACCTGCGCCAGAACTCGGGCGACCCCTACCGCCGCACCCGCACCGCCAACACGGCGGTGTGGATCTCAGACGAGTTCATGAAGCGCGTTCAGAACGACGACGACTGGTACCTCTTCGACCCGCTCGAGGTACAGGACCTCAACGAGCTGTACGGCAAGGAATTCTCGGCCAAGTACAACGAGTACGTCGCCAAGGCCGACGCCGGCGAGATGCGCCTGTTCAAGAAGATCACCGCGCGCGAGCAATTCAAGTCGATCCTCATCTCCCTTCAGACCACGAGCCACCCGTGGCTGTGCTGGAAGGACACGATCAACAACCGTGCGCTCAACAACAACACGGGCACGATCCACCTGTCGAACCTCTGCACCGAAATCACCCTCCCCCAGGACGAGAACAACGTCTCCGTCTGCAACCTCGCCTCGATCAACCTGTCCCGCCACTTTGCCGACGGCGCGCTTGACTTCGCGAAGATCGAGGAGAGCGCGCGCCTCGCTGTCCGACAGCTCGACAACCTCATCGACATCACCCGGTCGTCGGTTCAGGAGGCGGACTTCTCCAACGCGCAAAACCGGGCCGTCGGCCTCGGCGTCATGGGATTCACCGATGTCGTGGAGCGCCTCGGCCTGAGCTACGAGAGCGAAGAGTCGTACGACCTGATCGACGAGATCATGGAGCACGTCTCCTACGCCGCCATCGACGAGAGCGCGAATCTCGCCCGCGAGCGGGGCGCCTACCCGAACTTCGCCGGCTCGCGCTGGTCGGAGGGCCTCGTGCCGCTCGACTCGATCGCGCTCACGGAGGCCGACCGCGGCATCGAGATCAAGGTCAACCGAAAGACCCGTCTCGACTGGGACGCCCTGCGCCTGAAGGTCAAGGGGGGGATGCGCAACGCCACGCTCATGGCGATCGCGCCAACCGCGTCCATTGGACTCGTCGCCGGCACGACGCCGGGACTCGACCCGCAGTTCTCGCAGATCTTCAGCCGGGCCACCTCGAACGGCAAGTTCCTCGAGGTGAACCGCAACCTCGTGAACGACCTTCAGGGGCTCGGCATCTGGGACTCCACCCGCGAGGCGATCCTGCGCAGCCAGGGCGACATCCAGGGCATCGCGGCGATTCCCGACAGCATGAAGGCGACCTACAAGACGAGTTTCCAGCTCTCGCCCTATGCCTTCCTCGAGGTCGCGGCTCGGGCGCAGAAGTGGATCGACCAGTCCATCAGCCGCAACATGTATCTCGAGACGCGTGACCTCGGCGACATGATGGACATCTACATGTCGGCGTGGGAACGCGGCGTCAAGACCACGTACTACCTGCACATGAAGCCGCGCCACACCGCGGAACAGTCCACCGTTAAGGTGAACAAGTCGGAAGACGCTGGAACTGGTGCGGTTCGCAAGGGGTTCGGTGCGCCCACTCCGACGACAGTCACCGCCCCGGTCGCCGACCTCGTCGAGACGCCGGCGTCGCCCGAAACCACCGCACCGCGCAGGGGCTTCGGCTTCGGCGGTCTCGCACCGAAGGCAGACAGCTGATGAACCCGTTCGACAACACCTCCGAATACTCCGTACCGGTCGATCCGATGGACGACCTCCAATGTGAAAGCTGCCAGTAAGCAAATGGGAATTCTCGGAACCGGCCTGCAAGAGGGGCTGCTGCTCAAACCGATCCGCTACCAGTGGGCGATGGACCTGTACGACCAGGCGGTCGCCAATACCTGGTTCCCCAACGAGATCCAGCTTGGCGAGGACATCGCCGACTTCAAGAAGATGACCGACGAGGAACGCCACGCCGTCACGTTCCTGATGAGCTACTTCAACCCGAACGAACTGCTCGTGAACAAGGCGCTCGCCTTCGGCGTGTACCCCTATGTGAACGCGGCGGAGTGCAGCATCTACCTCGCGAAGCAGATGTGGGAGGAAGCCAACCACTGCATGTCGTTCGAGTACGTGCTGGAGACCTTCCCGATCGACCGTGAGGCGGCCTACAACTCGCACGTCGACGTCCCTTCGATGGCGAAGAAAGAGGAGTTCGAGCTCAAGTACATCAAACGCATGACGGAGCAGACCCTCGACATCGCCACCACCGAGGGCAAGAAGGACTTCGTGCGCAACCTCGTGGCGTACAACGTCATTCTCGAGGGCATCTGGTTCTACTCGGGCTTCATGGTCGCCCTGTCGTTCCGCCAGCGGAATCTGCTGCGCAACTTCGGATCGCTCATGGACTGGGTGGTGCGCGACGAGTCGTTGCACCTCAAGTTCGGCATCAATCTCATCCTCACGGTGCTCGAGGAGAACTCCGACCTGCAGACCGAGGAGTTCGCTGCCGAGATCAAGCAGATGATCCTGGATGCGGTGGAACTCGAGGAGCAGTACAACCGCGACCTGCTTCCGGGCGGCATCCTCGGCCTCAACTCCAACTACATCAACCAGTACGTCAAGTACCTGGCCGACCGGCGGCTCGAGGAGCTCGGCTTCGAACCCGAATACAACGTCACCAACCCGGCCAAGTGGATGGCGACAGCCAACGACACGCTGCAGCTCGTGAACTTCTTCGAGTCGACCAACACGTCGTACGAGTCGAACGCCTCCGCGACCGTCGGGACGAAGTAGAACTCAACACAGTGGGGATCACTCTCGCGCGGGTCGACTGGCTCGACCCGCGCGCTGCCGCCATTCGGGCCGCCATGGACGTTGAGATGAGCGCGATCTACGCGACCGGCTTCGACGGCTACCCGCCCAGCGTCAGGCGCCTGTTCTCCGCCGCCTTCGATGTGGACCCGGCGACCGTCGTTGCGACTCTGCTCGCGCTCGACGCCGGGAGCGGCCTTCCGCTTGGGCAAGCGGGGCTTCGCCCGTTCGGCGCCGACGGGGCGCTCGAGGTCAAGAAGGTCATGGTGGATTCGAGCCATCGCGGGCGCGGCATCGCGCGCGCCCTGATGCTCGAGCTGGAGGGCGTCGCCCGGGGGCTCGGGGCGCCCAGCCTCGTGCTTCAGACCGGTGATCGCCAACCGGCCGCGATCGGGCTGTACGAGAACATCGGGTACCGAGTGATTGCGCCGTACGCGCCGTTCGAACTGATGTCGATGGCCCTCTGCTACGAGAAGCGATTCGCCGCGCCCTGAGCGCGCTCCGTTGGCCGTCGCGGTGGCCTGCGGTGATCCGGGGGGACACGGGAGAGTTCGTGGATTTGCGGCCTTCCGTTCCCGTATGAGCGGCGATAATCGCGGAAAATGACCACGTTTACGCAGTAAATGTGCGGTTGAACGCCGGTGCGAGAGGTGTAGGCTCCGAGGGCGGTGGCGACGAAGTGGTCGCCGCGCACGAGCATCCTCAGGAATATCCGACGTGGAAATCATCGGTTCTCGCGGCACATCTGTGCTCGGTCCGGCCCGGCGACACCGCGTTTACGCGCACGAAACACTCCGCTCGTATTCTGGGGGCTCGTGAGGCAGACATCGGGGCACCCCTCACGAAGTCGCCCGCGCCCATCATGAGAGAAATGGAACCAGAATGCGTTTAAGGTATGGGATTCCCATCGTTGCAATGGCCGCAGCGCTTGCCCTGAGTGGTTGTGTCAACAACTCGTCGCCCACGGCCCCCTCGGCAACGGTCGCCACGGGAACGAAGGATGCCGCGCTCGCGGCGCTCCTGCCCGCCGACATCGTTTCCTCGGGAACGCTCCGGGTCGGAGTCGATGCGACCTATGCGCCGAACGAGTACAAGGACGCCAACGGCCACGCAATCGGTTGGGACATCGACCTCTTCAATGCCGTTTCGGCCAAGCTCGGCGTGAAGCCCGTCTACAACATCGCCGGATTCGACACGATCATCCCGAACATCACCGGCAAGAAGTTCGACGTCGGCCTGTCGTCGTTCACCGACACTAAGGCCCGGGAGGCGCAGGTCGACTTCGTCAACTACTACTCCGCCGGTATCCTCTGGGCTTCTCCCAAGGGCAAGACGGTCGATCCCAATAACGCCTGCGGTCTGAAGGTCGCGGTCGAGACCGGCACGACCGAGGAGCAGGACGAGCTCCCGGCGAAGTCGAAGGCCTGCACCGACGCCGGCAAGCCGGCCATCCAGATTTTGAAGTTCGATGGCCAGGACCAGGCGACAAACGCCGTCGTGCTCGGCCAGGCCGATGCGATGAGTGCCGATTCTCCGATCACCGACTACGCGATAGCGAAGTCCGGCGGCAAACTGCAGGCGGCCGGCAAGACCTTCGAGGTCGCGCCCTACGGCGTGGCAGTCGATAAGGGTTCGAAGCTCGGGGTGGCGCTGCAGAAGGCGTACCAGGCGATCGTCGACGACGGCACCTACACGAAGATCCTCGCTAAGTGGGGTGTCCAGGACGGTGCGCTGTCGACCATAACGATCAACGCCGCGGCGAACGGCTAGCTGATGGCGGCTCTCGCCGATCGTGGGTTGGCAGGCAGCAGCGCATCACCGGACAGCTCGTCTAACGTGACCGTGATCAAGGCGGTGAAGTTGCGTCACCCGTGGCGCAACCTCATCGCGGTCGTCATCATCGTGGTGCTCGCGGCGTTCATTTGGGACGCCGCGCTGCGCAAGCCGTTCCAATGGGACGTCTACGCGAAGTACCTGTTCGACCGCCGGATTTCGCAGGCGGCGCTGGTGACCCTCGAGCTCACGGTGTATTCAATGCTCATCGCCGTGGTGCTCGGGCTTCTTCTCGCGGTGATGCGGCTCTCGACGAATCCGGTGTTCAAGAGCATCGCCTGGTTCTACCTGTGGGTCTTCCGTGGTACCCCCGTCTACGTGCAGCTCGTGTTCTGGGGACTGCTCTCGGTGATCTATCCGGTGCTGTCCATCGGTCTGCCGTTCCTGCCTCCGGTCATGACGCTTCCCACCGGTCAGGCGCTGAACGTGTTCGAACTCGCCATCATCGGCCTGGCGCTCAATGAGGCGGCGTACCTCGCAGAGATTGTGCGGGCCGGAATCCTCTCGGTCGATGCCGGCCAGGAGGAGGCGGCCGTCGCGCTCGGAATGAGCTGGACGCAGACGATGTGGCGGGTCGTCATCCCGCAGTCGATGAGGGTGATCATCCCGCCCACCGGCAACGAGGTGATCTCGATGCTCAAGACCACGTCTCTCGTGACCGCCGTGCCGTTCAGTTTCGATCTGTTCGCGCGCTCGCGGGATATCTCAATCGAGACCTTCACCCCGATCCCGCTCCTTCTGGTCGCGTCGACGTGGTATCTGGCCGTCACCTCGGTGCTGATGGTGGGGCAGTACTTCCTGGAGAAGCGGTTCGCCCGCGGCATCGGTGACGCGCGTCCGGCCGCCGTCGAGAGTTCCCTCCAGACCGGGGCGATCGCCACCGCGGACTCGGATCCGTCCGTCGATCCGCCGATCTTCCCCGATGGAAAGGCACACCTATGACCGCCCCCGAAGCCCCCATGGTCGAGGCGGATTGCGTCTCCAAGAGCTTCGGCTCGAACGAGGTGCTGAAGAGCATCACGCTGAGCGTCGGGCGCGGCGAGGTCATGTGCCTCGTCGGGCCGAGCGGATCGGGAAAGTCCACGTTTCTGCGCTGCATCAATCATCTCGAGCAGGTCGATGCCGGGCGTCTCAGGGTCGATGGCGACCTCATCGGCTACCGCGAGAAGGGCGACAAGCTCCATGAGCTGAAGCCCAAGGAGGCCGCGCTCCAGCGTCGAGACATCGGGATGGTCTTCCAGCGCTTCAACCTGTTTCCGCACATGACGGCACTCGAAAACATCATCGAGGCGCCGATGCGCGTGAAGCGGATGCCGCGGGCGAAGGCGGCGGAGCGCGCGAGGGAGTTGCTGGCACGGGTCGGTCTGGCCGACAAGGCCGACAGCTATCCAGCGCACCTCAGCGGCGGACAACAGCAGCGGGTGGCGATCGCGCGTGCGCTCGCCATGGATCCCAAGCTCATGCTGTTCGACGAACCGACGTCGGCCCTTGACCCCGAGCTGGTCGGCGAGGTGCTCGACGTGATGAAGCAACTCGCCAAAGAGGGCATGACCATGATCGTGGTGACCCACGAAATGGGTTTCGCGCGGGAGGTGGCGGACTCCCTGGTCTTCATGGACGGTGGGGTGGTCGTCGAGTCCGGCAACCCGCGCGAGGTGCTCACCAACCCGCAGCATCAGCGCACCAGGTCGTTCCTGTCGAAAGTGCTCTAGCCGAGAAGGCCCCCTGCCGACGCGCTGTTGGCGCGCACGAAAATTTGATGTTTTCACATCGATTGGCGTAGCGTGCCAACAGCGCCCGAGGACGGGCGCGCACCAGTCGACGATGACAGGAACACACCATGACCGACGCCAGTTATTCGACGCTCTCCGTCGCTGCCATCCTCAAGGAGTCGGCCGAGCGCACGCCCGACAGCATCGCGGTCGTGGTGGGGCAGACCGAGACCAGCTACGCCGAGCTGTGGGCCCAGACGCGGTCGTACGCCG
The DNA here is from genome assembly GCA_038251725.1 of Actinomycetales bacterium. Classification (GTDB taxonomy): domain Bacteria; phylum Actinomycetota; class Actinomycetes; order Actinomycetales; family Microbacteriaceae; genus Lacisediminihabitans. The sequence continues at coordinate 22,531 of JBBSBA010000017.1, read as the reverse complement.
GCGCGCTCCGGCGGGAGGGGGTTGCCGACGGGGATGCCGTCGCGATCCTCATCCCGAACGTCGCCGACTTCGCCCGGGTCTACTACGCCATCCTTGCCCTCGGCGGAATCGTGGTTCCGATCCACGCCCTGCTGAAGGCCGACGAAATCGAATTCGTGTTGCGCGATTCCGGTGCGACGACGCTCGTCTGCGCCGCTCCGCTGCTTCCCGAGGGAGCCAAGGGCGCCGCGCAGGCCGGGGTTCCCGTGCTCTCGGTGCTCTCGCCCGACCCGATCGACGGCATCCCGCAGCTCGAGGCTCTCGCCGCGACGGCGGAGCCGATCCGAACCTACACGCCCCGCCAGCCCTCCGACACCGCGACGATCCTCTACACGAGCGGCACCACCGGCAAGCCGAAGGGGGCGATGGGAAGCCATCTCGCCCTGGTCGAGCAGACCAACACCCTGCTGCTGAGCACCTTCGACATGAGCCCTGCGGACACCATTCTCGGCTGCCTGCCGTTGTTCCACACCTTCGGCCAGACCTGCACCCTGAACACCGGACTCCGCGCCGGCGCCAAGATCGTCATGCTGCCGCGCTTCGACGGCGACACCGCGCTGCGCACGCTCATCGACAACGAGTGCACGATCATGATGGGCGTCCCCACCATGTACATCGCACTGCTCGAGGCGGCGAAGAAGACCACCGACCGCCCGAAGCTCCGGTACGCGGTCTCGGGCGGCGCATCCCTGCCCCTCGCGGTGATCGAGCGGTTCCGTGCCGAGTTCGGCGTGGAGATCTACGAGGGCTACGGCCTGACCGAGACCTCGCCCGTCGCGAGCTTCAACCACGTTGGTCGGCCGCCACGGGCGGGCAGCATCGGCCAGGCAATCTGGGGCGTCGACGTGGAGATCGCGAAGGCCGACGTCGAGGACTCAATCGAACTGCTTCCCGTCGACGAACTCGGCGAGATCGTGGTTCGCGGCCACAACCTCATGAAGGGCTACCTGAACCTGCCGGTGGAGTCGGCGAAGGCCGTCGTGGACGGCTGGTTCCGCACCGGCGACCTCGGCACGAAGGATGCGGACGGCTACCTCTGGATCGTCGACCGCAAGAAGGACATGATCCTGCGCAACGGTTACAACGTCTACCCGCGGGAGGTCGAGGAGGTGCTGGCTGCGCATCCGTCCGTCTCGAGCGCCGCGGTCTTCGGCGTCGCCCACGAGGTGCACGGTCAGGAGATCATGGCCGTCGTCGTGCTCGCACCAGGGGCGGACGTCGACGGCTCGCATCTGGCGGAGTTCGCGAAGGAGAAGCTCGCGGCCTACAAGTATCCGCGCCGTGTGGAGATCGTGACGACCCTGCCCCTCGGGCCGAGCGGCAAGGTGCTCAAGCGCGAGCTCGTGGCCATCTACGAATCCGAAATCGTCGACGTGGGTCAGCAGCCCGGCTGAGGGCTATTGGCCGAGGGCCTTCACGATGCGCTGAAGCGACACCGGCTCGGCGGTTCCGAGGTGCTGGGCGAACAGGCTGAGACGCAGCTCCTCGATCAACCAGCGAGCGCGAATGAGTGACGCGCCGGCGTCCGGGGCCAGCGGCATCGTGCCTCCGGCGTGCTCGAAGCGGGCGGTGGCGGTCTGCACCTCGGTCATCCAGACGCGGTCGCGCCCCAGGTTCTCGCCGAGCTTGCCGATGCGGTGCACGATCCCGGCGAGGTAGACCGGCAGCCGACGCAGTTGACTGAGACCGGTCGCCGAGGCGAATCCGGGGTAGACCAGAGCGGACAGCTGCTCCCGGGCGTCGGCGAGCGGACTCAGCATGGCGATGTTGGACGCCGCCTTGATGGCCTTCTCCGCCGCTCGGGCGCCCCCGATCACCCGGGTGAGCAGCGACACCACCTGGAACAGCGAGTCCAGGATCGTCGCCGAGACCTCGTCGCGCATCGCCTCGAATTCCGCCAGCGTCCAGACCTCACGCCCGGCGACCACGCCGTCGACGCACACCGCCATGCAGTCGGCGAAGAGCTCGCCGGTGGTGCGATAGGGGCTCTGCGCGAGGGTGAGCTTCTCGGCGTGGGTGAGGTGCTCCTGCACATACCCGACGGGGGAGGGGATGGCCAGAAGCAACATGCGCCGCACGCCCGCGCGCATCGCCCGTGACTGGTCCTCTGGCGTGCTCATGAGCCGGATCGCCACGCTCGAGCCCTCGTCGACGAGGGCCGGGTAGGCCCGGATCGTGTTGGCGCCCTGCCTGGTGTCGAGGGTCTTCGGCAGCGCGTCGAAGTCCCAGCCCGTGATGCCCGACCGTTCGAGATTGCTGCGCGGAGTGACGGATGCCCGCGCGACGCTCTCGCGCACGGTCGACTTGAGCTGCTGCTGAAGCTCGCCGAGGTCCTTGCCGCTCGCCACCTGCCGCGAGCGTTCGTCGACGACGGCGAACGTCATCCGCAGGTGTGGCGGGATGCGCGCCTCGTCGAAGTCGCCGACGGCGACCGGAACGTAGGTGAGGCGGGTGATGGCCGCGGCGATGGTGGCGCGCAGGGAGGTCGAGCCGTCGGTCGGGAACGTCGCCAGCTCGGCCAGCAGCCGGCGGGCCCAGTCGTTGGCCGGCACGACGTTGCGGCGGATCGCCTTGGGCAGCGCCTTGATCAGCGCGGTGACGAGCTCCTCGCGGAACCCCGGAACCTGCCAGTCGAAGCCGTCCGGTCGCAGCCGGGCGAGCAGGGCGATCGGCACCTGCACGGTGACGCCGTCGTCGGCGGAGCCCGGCTCGAAACGGTAGCTCAACGACAGGCTCTGGTCGCCCTGCTGCCAGGTCTTCGGATAGGTGGACTCGAGTTCCTCCGCGGCCGGGGCGGACTCCTCCTCGTCGATGAGGTTCCCGGCCGTCATGGTGAGCAGGTCGGGAGTGAGCGCGCGCGCCTTGCGCCACCACGTCTCGAACAGCCGCTGGCTGGTGATCTCGGCCGGGATGCGGCGCTGGTAGAAGTCGAACACCGCCTCGTCGTCGTAGAGGATGTCACGGCGCCGGGTGCGTTCCTCGAGTTCCGCGAGTTCCTTCCGGAGGGCGCGGTTCTCCCGGTCGAACGCGGAAAGCCGCGTGTCGACCCGGTCGATGTCCCAGTCGCCGTCGACGAGGGCGTTGCGGATGAACAGCTCGCGCGCGTAGGCCGGATCGACCTTCGCGAACTGCGCCCGCCTCCGGGCCACGATCGGCACGCCGTACAGGGTCACCCGCTCCCAGGCCACCGCAGCGCCCTGCTTCTTCTCCCAGTGCGGCTCGCTGTAGCTGCGCTTGACCAGGTTGCCAGCGATCGGCTCGGCCCAGGACAGGTCGATGGCGGCGTTCGTGCGCGCGAACAGGCGACTCGTCTCCACCAGCTCGGCGCTCATCACCTCGGCCGGCTGCTTCTTGGCCAGGGCGGAGCCGGGGAAGATGCTGAACCTCACCTGGCGAGCGCCGATGTAGGTCCCCTTGTTGGATGCCTGTCCAGAGCCGGTCGACGGGTCCCGGATTCCCAGCTGGCTGAGCAGGCCGGCCAGCAGCGAGCGGTGGATGCCATTGGGATTCGTCGACGCGCCACCGACCACGAGGCCGAGCGGCTTCGCCATGCGCTCGAGCTGGCGGAAGACGTCCTTCCATTCCCGCACGCGCAGGTAGTTGAGATACTCGCTCTTGCACAGGCGGCGGAACTGGTTGCCGCTGAGCTCCTTCTCCCGGTCCCGCAGGTAGTTCCAGAGATTGAGCAGGGTGAGGAAGTCGCTCGTCGGGTCCACGAAGCGGGCGTGGGCCTGGTCGGCCTGCGGGCGCCGCTCGAGCGGACGCTCCCGCGGGTCCTGGATGCTGAGGCCCGCGACGATCGCCATCACCTCGCGGGTGACGCCGTGCTGCTTCGACTCGACGACCATGCGGGCGAGACGCGGGTCGATCGGCAGCTGGGTGAGCTGCTTGCCGATCCGGGTGATCTGAGAGTCTCCCTCGACCGCACCGAGTTCCTTGAGCAGGTCGATGCCGTCCTTGATGCCGCGCGAGTCCGGTGGCTGCAGGAAGGGGAAGCCGGCGATGTCCCCGAGACCGAGCGAGATCATCTGCAGGATCACCGCGGCAAGGTTCGTGCGCAGGATCTCCGGCTCGGTATATTCCGGACGGCGCATGAAGTCTTCTTCGGAATACAGCCGGATGGCGATGCCGTCGCTCGTGCGGCCGCTTCGCCCGGAGCGCTGGTTCGCGCTGGCCTGGCTGATCGCCTCGATGGGGAGCCGCTGCACCTTTGACCGCACGCTGTAGCGCGAGATGCGCGCGGTTCCCGCGTCGATCACGTACTTGATTCCTGGCACGGTGAGGCTCGTCTCGGCCACGTTGGTGGCGAGCACGATGCGGCGGCGGACTCCGGGGGCGCGCGTCGTCTCGAACACCCGGTGCTGCTCGGCCGAACTCAGCCGGCCGTAGAGGGGAAGCACCTCGGTGAACGGCAGATTGCGTCCCCGGATCGACTCCTCGGCATCCCGGATCTCGTTCTCCCCGCTGAGGAAGACCAGCACGTCACCGTTGGACTCCCGGGCCAGTTCGTCGAGGGCGGCGTTGATGCCCTCCATCGGGTCGAGGTCGGCGGCCGTCTCGGCGGCATCCTCGTCCTCCTCGATCGGGACCTCGGCCACGAGCGGGCGGTAGCGCACCTCCACCGGGAAGGTACGACCGCTCACCTCCACGATCGGAGCCCCGCCGAAGTGCCGGGAGAAGCTCTCCGGGTCGATCGTGGCCGAGGTGACGATGATGCTCAGGTCGGGTCGTTGTGGCATGAGCTGCTTGAGGTAGCCGAGCAGGAAGTCGATGGTGAGGCTTCGTTCGTGCGCCTCATCGATGATGATCGCGTCGTACTTGAGCAGCAGCCGGTCACGGTGGATCTCGTTGAGCAGGATGCCGTCGGTCATCAGCTTGACGCGGGTGTCCTTGCCCACCGTGTCGGTGAACCGCACCTGGTACCCGACGAGCCCGCCGAGCGGGGTGCCGAGTTCCTCTGAGATGCGTTCCGCGATCGTGCGCGCGGCGATCCGGCGCGGCTGCGTGTGCCCGATGCTCGTCTTGCCGAGCTCGAGCAGGATCTTCGGCAACTGGGTGGTCTTGCCGGAGCCGGTCTCGCCGGCGATGATCACGACCTGGTTGTCGCGGAGGGCCGCGGCGATATCATCCCGTCGCTGGCTGACGGGGAGGTCTTCCGGATAGCTGATTCGGAGGTCGGGGGTCGCATCAGTCATGGGGACCCAATTCTACGGACGCCCGCGGCCCGTCCCGCATTTCCGATTGTTACCGTCCCGGCGTCGCCGTTTCGGCGAAACTCCTACAGTTGCCGCATGACCCTCCTCGACACCGTGTCCGCACCCTCCGTCACTCCGGCCGAACGGGCCGACCGTCTCACCAGCGCGGGGGCCGCCTGGAGCGACCGCATCGCCGCCGACAGCGCGAAAGCCCAGCTCACCTACCGGGTAGCGGCGGCCGGCGAGGGCTCCGTCGCGAGCCGGATCACCGCGGGAAGGCACACCTTCTTCGTCGACGAGCCGGGCGCGCTCGCCGGTGACGACATCGCAGCAAGCCCGGTTGAGTACGCCCTTGGGGCATTGATCTCCTGCCAGGTGGTCGTCTACCGCCTGTACGCCCAGGCGCTCGGGATCCGGGTGGACGAGATCGACATCACCGCAGAGGGAGACCTCGACGCCCGCCGGCTGTTCGGGATCGACGAGACGGTTCGCGCCGGTTTCACCGATGTTCGCCTCGCGATCAGCATCACCGGTCCGGAGACGGACGAGCGGTACCAGGAGCTCCGGGCCGCGGTCGACGCCCACTGCCCCGTGCTCGATCTGTTCGCCAACCCCACTCCGGTCACGGTCGGCGTCAGCAAGGCGTAGCGCCGATCGCAGTTAGGCCTCGCGGCGCTGAGCGCCGCCGTCTCGGCGGCGACCTGCCAAGAACTCGGAGGATTGCCAGCGGGCACGGATGAGAGGCTCAGACGGGATCCCTAGCCTCTCCGGGTGCCCATTTTCACGGCCAACCCCGGCTACCTGCCGGAATCGGCCGAGGGCCAGAGATGAAGGAGCCTTATATGACTCACGACACAATCGGCAAGACTTCCAACACCCCCGTGAAGAAGCGCATCGCCGTCGGTGCCGCTGCCGTACTCACGGCCGGTGCCCTCCTCGGGGTCGGCGTCGCCGGTGCCTCCGCCGACACTCTGCCGGCGCCCACCGCCACGGCGACCGCCGCCACCCACGCGCAGGCCCATATGCACGCCAACACGCACGGCGAGCGGGCTCACTCCCGGATCGACTCGATCGCCCGGCAGATCCGCTCGGCCTTCTTCCAGAACAAGGTCGACGGGGTCGCGGCGCAGAAGTTCGCCGCCGTCGCAATCGGGCGGACGAAGCTGTTCTCGAGGCTTCCGGCCGCCCTCCAGGCCGATCTCACGACGTTGAAGAACGCGTCGTCGACCGAGCGGGACGCGGACGCACAGAAGATCGCGACCACCGCTCTGGACGGGGGTTATGGCGCGAAGATTGAGCGCATGGCCACGGCGCTGAAGAGCGGGGTGAAGCACTCCTCCTCCGAGGTCAAGCGTGGCTCGGCCCGCACTGACTCGACCAGCACTGACTCGACCAGCAGCAACGAGGCCGGGGACGTCACCGGTACCACGTCTCTCTCCGGGTCGACGCAGAAGGCCGCATCGACAACGCACCTTGACGCCCAAGCGTCCAGTGGCGCCCAGGCGATGTCCTCCGCCGATGTGACGGTCGGTCGCTAACCGCACCTAGCGCGGCAGGGGCCGAAGGCCGGAAGCGATTTCGTTTCCGGCCTTCGGCTTTTTCGCGCCCGCCCCGCGCGGCGCGCACCACAGGCCGGGGGAATCGGGTCACTGCGCCTAGGTCGCGTGGAGGCCGAGCGCCAGTCGCGGGCACAGGGCCACGCTCTCGCGGGCCGCCTCAAGCTCGCCGGCCGGGATCGGTACATCGGACCCGTGGCCGATCGCGCTCGGATAGCCCCACTCGTCGTGCTCGAGGATGCCGGCGAGCAGCTCGGTGCAGAGCCCTCGCCCGTCGCAGCGGGTCCAGTCGATGTGCAGCGTCGTCGTTCGCGCGCCCGTCGCGCCGGTCACCGGGTCGCCTCGCGACAGAATCCGTGCCGGTGCGCGTCCACGTCATCGGCGAAGGCGGTGAGCGCGCTGAATACGAACCGGGCCGTTCCGTCGGGGTGATGGCACGATCCGCGTCCGCTCACGAGCTCGGCGAGCCGGCGCAGGCGGTCAACGAGGGCCGGGCTGCGATCCATCGCGGCAACGCGGGCGAGGGTGCTCGCCATCGCGGGCAGCCCGTTGAGGCATGGGCCGCACTGCCTGGCCGACTGCGCGGCGAGATAGCTCGCGATGATCGAGGCCTGACGGATGCCGCACCGCCTGGCTCCGAGCACCATCAGCACCCCGGCGCCGGGTGCGGCACCGAACGGCCGCAACGCGTCCCTGGTGAGCGGGGTGGCCAGATCGGACGCGGGAAGCCAGGCTCCGTGATATCCGCCGACCAGTACGGCCCGCACGGATGCCGCGTCGAGGCCCGAGCGGCCGAGGGCGTCGCTGAGACGCGCGCCGCCGGCGACCTCGACGACCCCGGGCTGCGGAACGTCACCGCACAGGGTCACCAGCCGGGAGCCCGGTTCGTCCAGTGCGCCGACGGAGCGGAACCGGGCCTCGCCCGCGGGTGTCCTGCACCTTGCGCCAGCTGGGAAACGCCGCCCCGCCGCGGCCGCTCAGTCCTGAGGACCGCAATTCGTCGAACAGGCCGGGCGTGAACGGGGGGAGGGGGCCGAAACGACCGAGGTGGTCCGCGCGGGACGGGCCGGAGGCGGAGAGCAGCCGGTTCTCGCCGAGAGGGGGGGGCGGCGGACTCCGAGCGAGTCGCGTCGAGGAGGGTCATCGCGGCACCTCGACCCGTCGATCGAAGAGTTCGGCGAAGTGCTCTGACAGGCGCCACCAGACGGAGGCCAGAACGGCCAGGCCGCACGTGACGGCGACCGCGACGAACCACGGCGTCGCGGCATCCGTTCCGGTGAAGACCGCGTGCAGCAGGGCGACGGGCCACAGGGCATAGGTGAACCAGTGCACCACGCGGAACGCCCGCTGGCCGACGTGGCGTCGCAGGAGGGCGGTGACCGTGATCGCGACGAGCAGGTCGAAAGCGACGGTGCCGAGGCCGAGCCAGAACGGACGATAGCGACCGAAGAACGGGAAGACCACATCCACGAGGTTCAGCTGGGCGTAGGAGTCGAAGAACAGCGAGGCGATGTGCACCAGGATGAACACGCTCGCGAGCAGGGACGCGTTGCGATGCACGAGGGCCACGGAGAAACGGGGGAGGCCGAACGCCGGACGACCCGAGCGGGTGAGCACGCCGAGCACGACCGAGAGCGTCACGAGCACGAGTGCCACCAGGCCGGTTCCGCGGCCGAGCGCCCACATCGCTTCGTTCATCGGGTTGCCTCCGCTCGTGGTCGCGGAGGCGGTTGCCCGGTCACCCGGCGTAACCGTTGCGTGACCGGCGCTCGCCCTTCCATCGGTCGTCCTCTCCTCACGTCCGAGAAACGGGTATCCCCACGATTTCTATGGCATAGCTATGAGACGCGCTGGTGTGTCCTGAGCATTCGGGGGCGGTGCGCAGGCGGCGGCGCGTGGGAAGGAGGGGCCGCGTGAGTCGGAGGAGGTGGCGTTCTCGAGGATGCGCACCAGCTTTTCAGCCGGCTGGCGCCGCTAGAGGGCGGGAAGGCGGGTGGCCGGCCCGGTCGTGAGGTCGATGCTCACCGCGGGCCCATCCGAATTGCGCCGTCGAGACGGATGGTCTCGCCATTGAGGTAGGGATTCTCGACGATGTGGCGCACGAGGGCGGCGAACTCGTCGGGTCGGCCGAGGCGGGCCGGATGCGGCACCTGGCTGCCGAGCGATGCGCGCGTCTCCTCGCTGAAGCCCGCCATCATCGGTGTCTCGAAGATGCCGGGGGCGATGGCCACGACGCGGATGAGCGACGCCGCGAACTCGCGCGCGATGGGCAGGGTCATTGCCGCCACGGCACCCTTGGATGCGGCGTAGGCGGCCTGTCCGATCTGACCGTCGAAGGCGGCAACGGATGCGGTGTTCACGATCACGCCGCGCTCGCCGTCGACGGGCTCGGTGCGCTGCATCGCCGCGGCCGCCAGTCGGAGCACGTTGAATGTGCCGACGAGGTTGATGCGCACGGCCCGTTCGAAGTCAGCGAGGGGCAGCGGGCCGGAGCGGCCGACCACGCGGGCCGCCGGTGCGATGCCGGCGCAGTTGACCACGATGCGCAGGTCGCCGAGCCCGGCTGCCCGGTCGATGGCTGCGGAGACGTCCGACTCGCTCGTCACGTCGGCGGCGACGAAGGTGGTCCCGGCAATGTCGGCGATGGGGGCCGCGAGGTCCACGATCACGACCGACGCCCCCGCCTCGACGAGTGTTCGTGTTGTCGCCAGCCCCAGACCGGAGCTTCCGCCCGTGACCACGGCAACGGTATCGGTGATCTTCACAGCGGATTCCCTCGGTTCGTCGTCCCTGACGTGTTGCGTTCCCAGCGTGCGTCATTCGGCCCATCCGCACAACCTCACCCGTAGAGATTGCGTCTCGACGCCACCGACGCCACCGACGCCCGCATCCTGCTCGAGATGGTGCCGCACCGCACCGGTGCTGCGACAGCGTGCCACGCGTTTCTAGCGGTCCAGGCTGGAGAGCGGGCCGCGGTTGTTGCTCACTGGTGAACGGTCGCGGCAATGACCGTGATGGACTGGGTGTCTTCGATCGTCGGAGGAACGACGTAGTCCTCGCCGTTCACGATCTGGCGCATGGTCTTGCGCAGGATCTTGCCGGATCGGGTCTTGGGCAGGCCGCTCACCACCACGACGTCCCGGAACGCCGCGACGGCGCCGATCTGCTCGCGCACCATGGCGACGAGTTCGGCCGTGAGCACATCGTCGGTGATCTCCACCCCGCTCTTCAGCACGACGTAGCCCATCGGCTTCTGGCCTTTGATCTCGTCGTTGATGCCGATCACGGCGCACTCCGCCACGGCGGCGTGCTGTGCGAGCACCTGCTCCATTGATCCGGTCGACAGGCGGTGGCCCGCCACGTTGATGATGTCGTCTGTGCGGCCCATCACGTAGAGGTAGCCCTCGCGGTCGAAGTAACCCGAGTCGCCGGTGAGGTAGTGGCCGGGGATCACCGACAGGTACTGGTGGATGTACCGCTCGTCGCCGTTCCACAGCGTCGTGAGAGTGCCGGGCGGCAGGGGAAGCGCGATCACGATGTTGCCCTCATCGAGGTGGGGCACTGGCTCGCCGTGCTCGTCGACGATGCTCACGTTGTAGCCGGGCACAGGGAACGACGGCGACCCGGCGCGCAACTCCAGGTGTTCGAGGCCTCGCGGGCTCGCGCAGATGGGCCAGCCCGTCTCGGTCTGCCACCAGTGGTCGATCACCGGCTTGTCGAGCAGGGCGGTGGCCCAGGTCCAGGTGTCCGGATCGAGGCGCTCGCCGGCGAGGAAGAGCGCGTCGAGGCAGGTCAGGTCGTACGGGTGGGAGAGGGCCGCATGCGGATCGGCCTTGCGGATGGCCCGCAGCGCCGTCGGCGCGGTGAACAGGGTCTTCACCCGGTGGTCGGAGACGACGCGCCAGAAGGCCCCGGCATCCGGAGTCCCCACCGGCTTGCCCTCGTACAGCACTGTCGTCGCGCCGGCGATCAGCGGACCGTAGACGATGTAGGAGTGGCCGACCACCCAGCCGACGTCGCTCGCGGTCCACATCACGTCGCCCGGCCCGATGTCGTAGATGTTCTTCATCGACCAGGCCATCGCCACCGCATGGCCACCGTTGTCTCGCACCACGCCCTTCGGTGCGCCCGTCGTGCCGGAGGTGTAGAGGATGTAGAGGGGATCGGTCGCGAGCACTGGCACGGCCTCACGTGGCGTTGCGGTCTTCGAGTGTTCGTCCCAGTCCCACCAGGCGGTGGCGTCGGTGGCGTGGTCGGATGCCCGGCCCGGCACCTCCGGGCGATTCTTCACGATCACGGTTCCGACGGTGTGCCTGCTCATCGTGAGGGCCGTCGCGATCGTCGGAAGGTACTCCACCACGCGGTTCGGCTCGATGCCGCCGGTGGCGGTGACGATCGCCACCGGCTCGGCGTCGTCGATGCGAGCCGCGAGCTCCTTCGCCGCGAAGCCACCGAAGACGACCGAGTGCACCGCTCCGATGCGGGCACAGGCCAGCATCGCGACGATCGCCTGGGGCATCATCGGCATGTAGATGATCACGCGATCGCCCTTGGTGACGCCCGCGTCACCAAGCACACCGGCGAACCGGGAGACCTTGTCGAGCAGGGTCGCGTAGCTGTAGCTCTTCTTCTTGCCCACCACGGGGGAGTCGTAGATGAGGGCGGTGGCCTCGCCGCGCCCGGCGAGCACATGCCGGTCAAGGGCGTTGAAGCACGTGTTGAGCTCCGCCCCGGCGAACCATCGGTAGAGCGGAGCGGCGGAGTCATCGAGCGCGGTCAGCGGCGGCACGATCCAGTCAACGAGTTGCGCGGCCTCGAGCCAGAATCCCTCACGGTCGTGGCTGCTTCGGTCGAATGCTGTCCGGTATGCGCCGGGCTCCGTTGGGCCAGCCCCCGCGTCGTTCGCGCCCCTCACGTTCTCGCTCATCGGGTTCACCGCTACCTCTCCATCGAAGTTGTCGACCATGCTCTGTATACAGAAGCTGAAAGAAGTATGACATGTTGCGAGCAAAACGGGGAAGATTGAGCCATAATGTGTACACAACTGCGATGAGGGGGACAAATGGCCGTGACGCTGCGCGCAAGCGATCGTGCCTACCAGACCCTGCGCGAAGAAATCGTCGGCTGGCACCTCCCCCCCGGCAGCGTGCTCGGCGAGGTCGAGCAGTCGACCAGGCTCGGCGTCTCGCGCACCCCGATACGTGAGGCCCTCGCCCGACTGGTGGCGGATGGCCTGGTGGCCCCGCAGTCCGGTCGCGGCCTCGTGGTCACCGACCTCTCCATCGCCAGCATCCGCGAGATTTTCGAGGTGCGGCAGGCGCTCGAGGAACAGGCAGCCAGGCTCGCCGCCCGGCGCGGTGACATCGCGGTGTTCGAGCAGCTCGAGCGTGAATTCGCCGCCGTCAATGACCTGCTCGAGCACGACGACCCGGCCAGGCACGCCTACTACGACCTCGTCGCCCGGCTGGACGACGCCATCGACGCTGCCGTCGACAACTCCTACCTTGCGGCCGCGCTCTCCGCGCTGCGCACCCACCTGGTGCGGGTGCGCCGGCTCTCGGTCGACGACCCGACCCGCCTGTCCGCCGCGGCAGCGGAGCACCTGCTCATCGTGCAGGCGATCGCCGCGCGCGACTCCGATCTTGCCGCGCATGCGACGCAGGTGCACCTGCACCAGTCGCTGCGAAATATCCAGAAGATGGCGAACGCCACCGACACCGTTGCTCCAACCGCTCCGAAAGGAACACCGTGAAACTGCACTCCGTGCGCGTCCACCGCAGTGATGAGAACCTGGCCCGCGAGGACCAGCTGGCCTGGAAGATCGCCGAGGTCGCCGTTGACCCAGTGGCCGTCACCCCCGAGGTCACCGAGATGGTGATCAACCGGCTGATCGACAACGCCGCCGTCGCCACGGCATCCCTCACCCGCGGCCCGGCGGTCGCCGCCCGCGCGCAGGCCGAGGACCACCCCTACGTCGCCGGGGCGACGGTGTTCGGCATCGACGGCCGGTACGGCCCGGAATGGGCGGCCTGGGCCAACGGCGTTGCCGTGCGCGAACTGGACTACCACGACACGTTCCTCGCGGCCGAATACTCGCACCCCGGCGACAACATCCCGCCGATCCTCGCCGTGGCGCAGCATGTGGGCCGCAGCGGCCACGACCTGATCCGTGGAATCGCGACCGGCTACGAGATCCAGGTCGATCTGGTGAAGTCGATCAGCCTGCACGCGCACAAGATCGACCATGTCGCCCACCTCGGACCGAGCGCCGCCGCGGGCATCGGAACCCTGCTCGGCCTCGACACCGAGACCATCTTCCAGGCCATCGGCCAGGCGCTGCACACTACCACCGCGACGAGGCAGTCCCGCAAGGGCGAGATCTCCACCTGGAAGGCGTACGCCCCGGCCTTCGCCGGCAAGATGGCGGTCGAGGCCGTCGATCGGGCGATGCGCGGCCAGACCAGCCCCACCCCGATCTACGAGGGCGAGGACGGCATGATCGCCTGGCTGCTCGACGGGCCCGACGCCCACTACGAGGTTCCGCTGCCCGAGGCCGGGGAGGCCAAGCATGGCATCCTCGACACCTATACCAAGGAGCACTCGGCGGAGTACCAGGCGCAGGCCTGGATCGACCTGGCGCGCAAGCTGCACAACGAGAACCCCGACCTCGGTGCCGAGAACATCGCGAGCATTCTCATCCACACCAGCCACCACACGCACTTCGTGATCGGGTCCGGGGCGAACGACCCGCAGAAGTACGACCCCACCGCGAGCCGTGAGACCCTCGACCACTCCATTCCGTACATCTTCACGGTGGCGCTGCAGGATGGCGAATGGCACCACGAGCGTTCCTATTCGCCCGAGCGCGCCGGCCGCGCCGACACCGTTGCGCTCTGGAACCGGGTGACCACCACCGAGGACCCCGAGTGGACCAGGCGCTACCATTCCACCGACCCGGCCGAAAAGGCGTTCGGCGGACGCGTGGAGATCACGCTGGTCGACGGATCGCAGATCATCGACGAGATCGCCGTCGCCGACGCGCACCCGCTCGGCGCCCGCCCGTTTGGCCGTGAGCAGTACATCGCCAAGTTCCGCCTGCTCGCCGCCGACGTGCTCGATCCGGCCGAGATCGAGCGCTTCCTCTCCCTCGTTCAGCGCCTTCCCGAGCTCGCCGCCGGCGAACTCGGCGGCCTCACCATCACCGCCACAGCGGGACTCCTGCTGCCCGGCCCGAAGGGACTCTTCTAATGCTGTATGCCTCGACCACTCCCGCCGAGAAGCGGGCGAATTTTCGCGCCGCCCTCGGCAGCGGACGACTCCAGCTCGTGCCAGGCGCCTTCAACCCCCTGAGCGCCAGGCTCATTCAGGACAAGGGCTTCGACGGCGTCTACGTCTCCGGCGCCGTCATCGCCGCCGACCTCGGGCTGCCGGACATCGGCCTCACGACGCTCAGCGAGGTCGCGGGCCGGGCGAGGCAGATCAGCCGCATGACCGATCTGCCAACCCTCGTCGACGCTGACACCGGATTCGGAGAGCCGATGAACGTCGCGCGCACCGTCCAGGAGCTCGAGGATGCCGGTGTCTCCGGCCTCCACATCGAGGACCAGATCAACCCGAAGCGCTGCGGCCACCTGGACGGCAAGGCCGTCGTGGACACCGACACGGCGACCAAGCGCATCCGCGCCGCAGTGGATGCCCGCCGCGACCCGAACCTGCTGATCATGGCGCGCACCGACATCCGGGCCGTCGACGGGCTCGCCGTCGCGGTCGACCGGGCGAAGGCCCTCGTCGACGCCGGGGCGGACGCGATCTTCCCCGAGGCGATGAGGGATCTCACCGAGTTCGAGGCGATCCGCGCCGCGGTGGACGTGCCTATCCTCGCCAACATGACCGAATTCGGCAAGAGCGAGCTGTTCACCAACGAGCAGCTCTCCGGCGTCGGCATCAACCTCGTGATCTACCCCGTGAGCCTGCTCCGGCTCGCGATGGGGGCGGCGGAACGCGGCCTCGATACGATCAAGCGGGAAGGTTCGCTGAATTCGGAGGTGCCCAACATGCAGACGCGCGCGCGGCTCTACGAACTTCTGGACTACGAGGCCTACAACGCCTTCGACACCAGCGTTTTCAACTTCACCCTGAGCTAGGAGTAACGAATATGGCCGATCCAGAAATCAAGAAGGGGCTCGCCGGAGTCGTCGTGGACGTCACGGCGGTGTCCAAAGTGAACCCCGACACGAACTCCCTGCTCTACCGCGGCTATCCCGTGCACGAGCTCGCGGCGAAGTGTTCGTTCGAGGAGGTCGCGTACCTTCTCTGGCATGGCGAGTTGCCGGACGAGCGCCAGCTCGCCGATTTCGAGACCCTCGAGCGGTCGCTGCGGCGCCTCGGCGACAATGTGAAGCGCGTGATCGACGACCTTCCGCTCACGGCGCATCCGATGGATGTCGTACGCACCGCGGTCAGCGTGATCGGCGCCAACGACCCGGCCGCGGATGACGCGAGCATCGAGTCGAACCTCACCAAGTCCATCGCGTTGCTTGCCCAGCTTCCCGCGATCATCTCGTATGACCAACGCCGCCGCCGCGGCAAGGATCTCGTCGAGCCGCGCGACGACCTCGGATATTCGGCCAACTTCCTGCACATGACCTTTGGTGAGGTGCCCGACCTGGTGGTGGTGAACGCGTTCGACGTGTCGATGATCCTGTACGCCGAGCATTCGTTCAACGCGTCCACCTTCACCGCGCGCGTGATCACCTCGACCCTCTCGGACCTGTATTCGGCCGTGGTCGGCGCCATCGGGGCGCTCAAGGGACCGCTGCACGGTGGCGCGAACGAGGCCGTCATGCACGTCTTCGAAGAGATTGGCACCGCGGACAAGGCGGAGGCCTGGCTCGAGACGGCCCTGGCCGAGAAGCGCAAGATCATGGGCTTCGGGCACCGCGTCTACAAGAACGGTGACTCGCGCGTTCCCACCATGAAGGCCGCGCTCGACACCCTCATCGTCGAATATGACGCGCAGCCGCTCGCCGATCTCTACGACACGCTCGAGGCGACGATGGGTCGGGTCAAGAACATCAAACCCAACCTCGACTACCCGTCGGGCCCCGCCTACAGCCTCATCGGCTACGACACCGAGATGTTCACACCGCTCTTCGTTGCCAGTCGCATCACCGGCTGGACCGCGCACATCATGGAACAGCTCGCCGCGAACGCGCTCATCCGTCCGCTGAGCTTCTACAACGGCCCGGACGAGCGGCCGGTGCCGGATTCGGAGAGGATCTGAAAGGAGAGCGTGAAAGCATGGGGTCATGACATTGCCCCTCATCACGCTCTCTGACGGCCGCACGATCCCCCAGCTCGGTTTCGGCGTCTTCAAGATCGATCCGGCCGAGACCGAGCGGATAGTGACCGACGCGCTCGAAGTGGGTTACCGCCACATCGACACGGCCGCGATCTACGGAAACGAGGAGGGCGTCGGGCGCGCCATCGCGGCATCCGGAATCCCGCGCGACGAGCTGTTCATCACCACGAAGCTCTACAACGAGGACCAGGGCGCCGCGTCCGCGCGGGCCGCGCTGGACAGGAGCCTCGGCCGGCTCGGGCTCGAGAACATTGACCTGTACCTCATCCACTGGCCGTCGCCGGCGCGCGACCTCTATGTCGAGTCATGGAAGGCGCTCGAGGCGATGCGGGATGCCGGCCAGGCGACGAGCATCGGCGTCTCGAACTTCCTCGTGCCGCACCTCGAACGACTGCTCGCCGAGACCGACACCGTTCCCGTGGTCAACCAGATCGAGCTTCACCCCTACCACCAGCAGCCCGCGGTCACCGCGTTTGGATCCGCTCACGGCATCGCAACGGAGGCCTGGGGGCCACTCGGCCAGGGCAAATACCCGCTGCTTGAGCTGCCGCTCATCCTCTCGATTGCGACGGCGCACGAGAAGTCGGCGGCGCAGGTCGTGCTGCGCTGGCACATCCAGCAGGGGCACATCGTGTTCCCCAAGTCCACCTCGCGGGCGCGCATTGCCGAGAACTTCGACCTCTTCGACTTTGAGCTCACGACCGATGAGCAGTCGTCGATCACGGCGCTCGAGCGCGGCGGACGCGTCGGCGGCGATCCCAACGAGGTCAGCTGATTGCGGGTCGAGTAGTGTCCGACGAGAGGGGCGACATGCCAGGGCCAGACGACGAGCGGACTGGGAAGCGGAAGCGGTCCGTCTACTTCTGGCTCAACGTCGGCTTCGTGGTGGTGCTCATCGGCCTGGTGCTCGGTGCGTCGTCCCAGCCATGGTTCATCATCGTCGCCGTCGTCTGGATGGCGGTGGGCATCTACGTGATCCAGAAGGGCCGTGGCAGCCGGCCGGGGCCGCCGAACCTGTTCGACGATTAGTCAGTTGACCGCGCCGGTCCACTTCTCGCCGGCGCCGAAGCCCGGGGCGTCAGGAATCGGCGAGGCCTCGCGGAACGCGAGCTGCACCGAACGGAGCCCGTCGCGCAGCGCGCGGGCGTGCTGGTCGCCCAGATCCGGGGCGCTCGCGGTGATCAGGCCGGCGAGGGCATTGATGAGCTTGCGGGCCTCGTCGAGGTCGAGCTGGGTGTCGGGGTCGTCCGCGAGCCCGCATTTCACGGCCGCCGCGCTGAGCAGGTGCACCGCGACGGTGTTGATGACCTCGATCGCAGGCACGTCCGCGAGGTCTCGCGCCGCCTCGTTCTCGTGGCTGTGACCGGGTTCTGAATGATCTTGCTGGCTCATCGGGCTTTTCCTCTGTTATGCTGAACGCTGGCTTCGAGACCAGTCATGGTTCTCGGAACAAAAGTGGAGATTCTCCCACCCGCGCTTGACCGCTCTGCGTTTACTACTGCGCCTAAGGTTACCGGGTTGTTGTGCCCCGCTCCTGTCCGCTAACCCGGGCGGGAGTAGTCAAGGGCGCGGTGCCAGGAATCCGAAATAATTCGGAAATCCTGACGCGTGAATCTCTCCTTCGTCTGGGTCCGGCATCCTGTCGATCCGCTCTGGCCAACAGAACTGACTAAGGAGTTACGCATCAGCGATCCCCGTACCAATGACCGAATCCGCGTGCCGGAGGTCCGACTTGTTGGCCCCAACGGGGAGCAGGTCGGTGTAGTGCGCATTGAAGACGCCATTCGTCTTGCCCAGGAGGCAGACCTGGATTTGGTTGAGGTTGCTCCCAATTCCAAGCCTCCCGTCGCCAAGATCATGGACTTCGGCAAGTTCAAGTACGAAACCGCGCAGAAGGCGAAAGAAGCCAAGCGCAACCAGTCGAACACGATCCTCAAAGAGGTCCGTTTCCGGCTCAAGATCGATGTTCACGACTACGAGACCAAGCGCAAGCGTGCCGAGGGATTCCTCCAGGGCGGCGACAAGGTCAAGGCCATGATCCTGTTCCGCGGCCGCGAGCAGTCGCGCCCCGACCAGGGTGTTCGACTCCTCCGGCGCTTCGCGGAAGACGTGTCGGAGTTCGGCACCGTCGAGTCGACGCCGACGATCGATGGCCGCAACATGGTCATGGTGATCGGTCCGCTCAAGACCAAGGCCGAGGTCAAGGCGGAGCACGATGCCAAGAAGCCGGTGCAGAAGCCGCGCACCGAGCGCCCCGAGGCCACCGAGACCCCGTTCGAGCCGATGGTCGCCCCCGTGCGTACCGAGGCCCCGGTAGTGGCGAAGGTGGAAGCCCCGGCTGCGCCCGTCGAGGCTCCTGTCGCAGCGCCGGCCAAGGTTGCAGGACCGGCCAAGGTCGAGACACCGGCCAAGGTCGAGACACCGGCCAAGGTCGAGACGCCGGCCAAGGAGACGAAGGCCGCCCCGGCGCCCAAGGTCACGTCCGCTGCGAAGGCGGCCGCCCCGGCAGCCGCCGCTCCGGCTCCGAAGGCCACGCCGAAGACGGCCGCGACTCCGGCCACGGCCGCAGCAGCCAAGCCAACGCCGGCCACGGCGTCGAAGCCGGTCCCACGACCGGCTCCCACCCCCGGAAACGCGCCGAAGCCGCGCGCGGTTCCGCCGAAGACTGCACCAGCAGATGTGACGTCGGACTAGTTCCGGCGAGTAGCACCACTTAAGGAGAGATATGCCCAAGCAGAAGACGCACTCCGGCACCAAGAAGCGATTCAAGGTCACCGGCAGCGGAAAGATCATGAAGCAGCAGGCTGGCATGCGCCACAACCTGGAAAGCAAATCGGCACAGCGCAAGCGTCGCCTCAACCAGGACCAGGTCATCGCCCCGGCGAATGTCAAGGCCATCAAGAAGCTTCTCGGCATCTAACGCCGAACACCAGAACTAAGGACTGAGGAAATGGCAAGAGTAAAGAGGGCCGTCAACGCCCACAAGAAGCGTCGGGTAATCCTCGAGCGCGCCAAGGGCTACCGCGGCCAGCGTTCGCGTCTGTACCGCAAGGCCAAGGAGCAGGTCACTCACTCCTTCATCTACGCGTACCGTGACCGCCGTGCCCGCAAGGGTGACTTCCGCCGCCTGTGGATCCAGCGCATCAACGCAGCGTCGCGCGCGAACGGCCTCACCTACAACCGCCTCATCCAGGGACTGAACCTGGCTGGGGTTGGCGTAGACCGCCGCATCCTCGCCGACCTCGCCGTCACCGAGCCCGCGACGTTCGCGGCGCTCGTCGCCACCGCGAAGGCCGCTCTCCCGGCCGACACGTCGGCTCCGAGGGTGTCAGCGTAGTTTCAGCTCGTCCGCTACGAAGGGCCCGGTCGCCGAGAGGCTGCCGGGCCCTTCGTCGCGGCGCCCGGAGCGGGACGCGGGCACATACGCGCCAGGGAATGCAGCGTTCACGGCGCATCCAGCTTGCCGGAATAGACTGTGCACCGTGTTAGACAACCCCCGTTCTCCGCGCGTCAGAAGCATCGCCAAGCTCGCCAAGCGCCAGGGACGGGTCGACACCGGCCTGTTCCTCCTCGAGGGCCCGCAGGCGGTCACCGAGGCGCTCTCCTTCCGCCCGGAGCTCGTCGTCGAGTTGTTCGCGACTCCGACCGCGCTCGACCGATACACCGAAATCGGACGCACCGCAGCGGCCGCGGACATCGACATCGAGTTCGTCACCGAGCAGGTGCTCGACTCGATGGCCGACACCGTCACACCGCAGGGCATCATCGCGGTCTGCCGACAGTTCCCCACCTCAGTGAAGGACATCCTCGGCTCCGGGCCGAAGCTCATCGCCATCCTCGAGGAGGTGCGCGATCCGGGCAACGCTGGCACGATCATCCGGGCGGCGGATGCCGCCGGTGCCGATGCCGTCATCCTCACCGGGCGCAGCGTTGACCTCTACAACCCGAAGGTCGTGCGTGCCTCAACCGGCTCGATCTTCCATCTTCCCGTTGCCGTCGATGTCGAACTGGACGCCGTGCTGCAGAGGGTGCGCGAGGCCAGGCTGTCCATCCTCGCGGCCGACATCAAGGGCGAGGACCTGCTCGCCGCGCGCGTCGAGGGCGTTCTCGCGAAACCCACGGCCTGGCTGTTCGGCAATGAAGCGCGTGGCCTCTCCGAGGAACAGCTCGCGCTGGCCGATCGCGCGATCACCGTGCCGATCTATGGTCGCGCCGAGTCGATGAATCTCGCCACGGCGGCCTCCGTCTGCCTGTACGAAAGCGCGTTCGCGCAGCGGAGCTGATCTTCGCCGCGGGCACCAGGCGTCCGGCGGTGGCGAGCTTAAACCGCGTTCGAGATGCCGAGGGTGGTCGATCGTTAGCAGGTTGTTGCCAAGCGGTGCCGAGGGCTGATTCGGCGGGGCAGTGGAGCCACGAATGGGACAATGAGGGCTGCTGAGCCCCTCCACCGAGGCCTCATTCCTGTGCAGAAGAAACGCACAAAACTGCATTTACCTTAGGCTTTGGCGTATGGAGATCAATCCCGAGGAGCCTCGCACGTCGAACATCAACGTGGTTCGAGGCGAGCCCCTGGTGATCATCGATCGGGTGAACAAACACTTCGGCGACTTGCACGTGCTCAACGACATCAACACCGTGGTGAACCGCGGCGAAGTCGTTGTCGTGATCGGTCCGAGCGGATCGGGGAAGTCCACCCTGTGCCGTGCGATCAACCGCCTCGAGACCATCGACAGCGGCACCATCAGCATCGACGGCGAGGTCTTGCCAGAGGAAGGTGCCGCACTCGCACAGTTGCGGGCGGACGTCGGAATGGTATTCCAGTCGTTCAACCTCTTTGCCCACAAGACGATCCTCGAGAACGTCACCCTCGCGCCGATCAAGGTGCGCAAGATGTCGAGGGCGGATGCGGACAAGCGTGGAATGGAGATGCTGGATCGGGTCGGCATCGCCGATCAGGCTGGCAAGTTGCCCGCGCAGCTCTCCGGCGGGCAGCAGCAGAGAGTCGCCATCGCCCGTTCCCTCGCGATGACGCCGAAACTCATTCTCATGGACGAGCCGACGAGCGCGCTCGACCCCGAGATGATCAACGAAGTACTCGACGTGATGATCGGCCTCGCCAAAGACGGCATGACGATGGTCGTGGTCACCCACGAGATGGGCTTCGCCCGAAAGGCGGCAGACCGCGTGCTCTTCATGGCGGCCGGTCGCATCGAAGAAGAAGCCACACCCGAAGAATTCTTCACGAATCCCCGCACAGCACGCGCCCAGGATTTCCTGTCGAAGATCCTCGAGCACTAGATGCTCGAGCGCTAGATTCACGCAGCACCCCATCACAGCACCAGAGAGGCACAAACCAATGAAGAAACGAGTAGTGTCCGCCATCGGACTCGCCGCGGCATCCATGCTCATCCTTGCCGGATGCGCCGGAGCGAGCAACACTAGCCCCGCCCCCAAGCCGGCCGCGAGTTTCGCCGCCGGAAGCACGATGGAGAAGCTTGCCACAGCCGGAAAGATCACCATCGGAACCAAGTTCGACCAGCCGCTGTTCGGTCTCAAGGGCCCGAACGGTCCGGTCGGATTCGACGTCGAGATCGGCAAGATGATTGCGTCGAGCCTCGGCATCAAGGCGTCGAACATCAAGTGGGTCGAGACCGTGTCGGCCAACCGCGAGCCGTTCATCGAATCCGGACAGGTCGACCTCGTGGTCGCGACCTACACGATCAGTGACAAGCGCAAACAGGTCGTCTCCTTCGCCGGGCCATATTACGAGGCTGGCCAGTCCATCCTCGTGAAGGCCGACAACTCCACCATCAAGTCCGAGAAGGACCTGGTCGGGCAGCCGGTTTGTTCCGTCACGGGTTCGACGCCGGCGGCGAAACTCGCCGAGATCGGTGCCAAGCCGCTCCTCACCGACACCTACTCCAACTGCCTGGAGCCGCTGCGCTCGGGTGCGGTTGTGGCCGTCAGCACCGACAATGTGATCCTCGCAGGCCTCTCCGCCCAGAACGAGGGTGAGTTCAAGGTGGTCGGCAAGCCGTTCACGAAGGAGCCCTATGGCATCGGGCTGAAGCACGATGACACGGTATTCCGCACCTATATCAACGATGTGCTCACGAAGTCCTATTCGGACGGCAGCTACAAGAAGGCATGGGATGACACCGCGGGGAAGGCACTTCCCTACGTCGATCCGCCAGCCGTAGACAACTACACGCTGTAGCCCTTTCAGAAGTCGAGGGGTGACGGGCCGCCATCGCGGCCCGTCAGCACATCGTGATGGTGAATGTGGAGGCCGATGTGCTGGCCGGCCCCGCTTTGGCGACCCGCGCCGCTGCCGCCGGGGTGGTCTATTCCATGGCCTATGGCGACCAGCCGGCCCTGGT
>JBBSBA010000016.1:0-42716 GCA_038251725.1 Actinomycetales bacterium | reverse complement strand
CGCCCACGGTTAGTTCGGCATCCGCTTGGCGGGCGCCCACTCCTCGAGCAGGGCCCAGAACGCCCGCGACCGCTCGGGATCCCGCGCGGCCGCGCTCGGCTGGGTGATGGTGTGGCCGTCGAAGTAGCGGCCGCCGGGGGTAGTGGCATCCTGTTCGGCCCAGTCGGCCTCGAGCGTTGCGGCATCCGCGGGGGAGGTGGCGAAGGGCATCAACGGCAGCACCCGTCGGAGCAGGAAATGCATCGCTCCGCGCGACGTCGCGGAGGCCGTCAACGGGATGAAGCCGGGGCACACGTCGTCGGCGTGGATTCCCTCGGAGCCGTGCCGCCGCTCCCACTCGCGGGCGAGCCAGAGCTGGGCGAGTTTCGCGTTCTTGTAGGCGCGCTCGGGGCGGTAATGCTCGTCGAGGAACGGATCATCGAATCGGAAGTCGACCGAGGCTCCGCGGGTCCCGGGCCGGTGCAGGTCGGAGCCGATGAACAGCAGACGGGACGGACGGCGGAGGTCGGGCATCAGCAGTGTGCTGAGCAGGTAGGGGCCGACGGTATGCACCTGGAGGGTCTGCTCGATGCCGTCCTCGGTCAGGGTCCTCCGCTCTGGAGGGACGAGGGTTCCCGCGTTGTGCACGATCACGTCGAACTGCCGGTCGTCCTGGACGAGCGTCTGGGCGAGCGCACGAACGCTGGCGAGAGAGCACAGGTCCAGCTGCCTCAGTTCAACCCGTGCGCCACGAGTGGAGCGGGCGAACTCCTTGCGGGCCGCCTCGCCCGCCTTGAGGGACCGCGACGTGAAGACGACATAGTGTCCCCGGCGCAGGAGTTCCTGGACGGTCAATCGGCCGATTCCCCGGTTGCCGCCGGTCAGCAGAATGCTTTTCGCGGAGTTCACAGGGCAAGCGTATGCATTGGCCTAGGGTTGGGCGAGGGCCGAAGGATCCCTCCTTTCGCAGCCACGACCGTCGGGAGACTCATGAGCATGCGATTCGAGGAGCTGGACTTCCAGCCCACCTCCATGGGCGACCTCGTTCTGCGGCGGCGCAGGGAGCCCACGCTCGATGTCGACGTGTACGAGGTGAAGCTCGGCGAAGAGTTCCTGATGTCCAGCCTCTTCACGGTCGCCGAGGAGGAACTCGCGCATCTCGGCCTCGCCGCGGTGGCGGGATCCGACCTCGACGTGCTGGTGGGCGGCCTCGGTCTCGGCTACACGGCGGTGGCCGCCCTGGCCGACGTCCGGGTGCATTCGCTCACCGTGATCGACACCCTCGCCCCGGTCATCGACTGGCATCGGCGGGAGCTTCTCCCGGTTTCCGGCGCCCTCGTGGGCGACCCGCGCACCTCCCTCGTGCTCGACGACTTCTTCGGCCAGATGCGCCGCCCCCCGGCGGCGGGCTCCGTGCCCTACGCCGCGATCCTGCTGGATGTGGACCACTCGCCGCGCCATCGCCTCGACCCGAGTCACGCGGACCTTTACACGCCGGACGGCCTGCGTGCCCTGAGCCGGCACCTCACTCCGGATGGCGTGTTCGCCCTGTGGTCCGACGACCCGCCCGACGACGAATTCATGGTGACACTGGCCTCGGTGTTCCCGGTGAACGTCGCGCACGTGGTCACCTTCGACAACCCGATCACCGAGGGTCAGTCGGCCAACACCGTCTACGTGTCCACACGGTAGCGCGGGCCCGGCTGGGGACCTTCGACCCCTCTGGGACCGCGCTGCCGCGTTTGACTCGAGGAGGAGGTCAGGGCGCGGTGCGTTCGCGTTCGACCGGCCTCCTGGGGCATCGATGCCCCTCGGTCTACGAAGGAAGGCAGTCATGAAGGCGCTCGTATACAAAGGTCCGGGCCAGAAGAGCTGGGAGGAAGTACCGAATCCGGTGATCCTCGCCCCGACCGACGTCATCGTCAAGATGGTCGCGACCACCATCTGCGGGACGGATCTCCACATCCTCAAGGGTGATGTGCCCGAGGTCGAGGTCGGTCGAATCCTCGGCCACGAGGGCATCGGGGTGATCACGGAGATCGGAAGCGGCGTCAGCCAGCTCGCAGTCGGCGATCGGGTCATCCTCGCCTGTGTGAGTTCCTGCGGCCGCTGTTCGAACTGCCGCAAGGGCCTCTACAGCCACTGCCTCGATCCCGAGGGAATCGCCGGAATCGGCTGGATCTTCGGCTACATGATCGACGGCACCCAGGCGGAGTATGTGCGCGTGCCGTTTGCCGAGAACTCGGTCTACAAGGTGCCGGAGGGCGTGTCGGACGCCGAGGGCATCCTGCTCAGCGACATCCTGCCCACCGGATTTGAGATAGGCGTTCAGTATGGGCACGTGGCACCGGGCGACGTCGTCGCCGTGATCGGCTCCGGCCCGGTCGGGCTCTCCTCGGTGATGACCGCCCGGCTGTACGGACCGTCGCGAATCATCGCCATCGACCTCGACAACGCCCGGCTGGCCCGAGCGAAGGACTTCGGAGCGACCGACACGGTGAACTCCGGAGACGCCGACTGGAAGGAACAGGTCATGGCGCTCACCGATGGACTCGGGGTGGACGTCGCCATCGAAGCGGTGGGCATCCCGCGGACCTTCACCATGGCAACGGTCCTCGTGCGTCCGGGTGGGCACGTCGCCAACATCGGCGTGCACGGCAAGCCAGCCGACCTCGCCCTGAACGAGCTGTGGATCAAGAACATCGACATCTCGATGGGACTGGTCAACACGAACACGCTCGGCATGCTGCTGAAGCTGGTGGAGCAGCACAAACTGCCGGCGGACAAGTTCGTGACGCACGAGTTCACCTTCGACCAGATGCTCGAGGCCTACGACGTCTTCGGCCACGCGGCCGAACATGACGCCCTCAAGGTGCTCATCCACTAGTCGAGACCGTCCAGAGCAGAGGTACTGGCCCTCGCGGGACGATCGTGCGCGATCAGCCCGCGAGGGGCCACGTGATGAGAGTCTGCAGTGATTCCTGCTCGCCGCC
This sequence comes from Actinomycetales bacterium, assembly GCA_038251725.1. Classification (GTDB taxonomy): domain Bacteria; phylum Actinomycetota; class Actinomycetes; order Actinomycetales; family Microbacteriaceae; genus Lacisediminihabitans. Next base: position 39,744 of record JBBSBA010000016.1, on the reverse strand, counting down.
CGGCTTCGGTTCGGTGAGGTAGGTCTCCCACATGACCGGGCCTGGCACGAGCCCCTGCTGCGTCATCCAGGCCATCAGTCGGCGGTAGGTCTCCTGCATCGCGTCGTAGCCGCCGACGTGAAGGATCTGGGCGGCGCGCCCTTCGGTCAGCGCCTCGGCGGTGACCCCGTCGGCTGCCTCCGCGAGCCGACCGGTGGGGAACCCCGCCGCGACATCGACCGTGTCGGTGGGCATGCCGTAGTACACGCCAAGCGGTGGCCCGGTGATCGGGATCTGCTGCGCGCCGAGCACCGCGCCGACCGTGCGGAAGGCACGGTCGAAGTAGTCGGTCAGGGCGTTCATTGGCACGGTCTGCCGAAACAGGGCCACGGTCATCGGAGTGAGGGCGACGATCTCGGGTTCGGTGCTCGGGGAGGATTCGGCCGGAGTCGGTTCGTTCGGAGTGGGCATCGCGCTTCCCTTCAGAGGCTCGTAATTGGTGTCGCATGGAGTGTGACCTCGCCGTCGCTCGCCCGATGTGACCTTAGACCCTGTGCCGAAATCCCGGCCACGTCGCACAGTGGGGCATGATCGATTCAGCTGAGACCCCATCCAATTCCCGCGGACTCGTCCCCTCGTCGAAACGCCCTCACATCGTCGTGGGAGTCGATGGTTCGGATGCCTCGATCGTCTCGCTGCGGCAGGCGGCCAAGCTGGTCAGCGCCTACGGCGGCTCGGTGGAGGCGGTCAACGTGTGGGAGTACCCGGCCTCCGTGATCGGCTATTTCCCGCCGGATTGGTCGGCCTCCGACGACGCTGGAAAAATCCTCTCTGATGCGGTCGGCGCGGTGTTCGGCGACAAGCCCCCGGTCTGGGTGGAGCAGACCGTCGTGGAGGGATCCCCGTCGAAAGAGCTCGTGCGCCTGAGCAAGGACGCCGACCTGGTCATCGTCGGCAGTCGCGGACACGGCGGATTCACCGGACTCCTGCTCGGATCGGTGAGCTCGGTGTGCGCCGAGTACTCGTCGTGCCCGACGCTCGTGATGCACGGCGACCGGCTATTCGGCCCCGAAACCGCGAAGTGAGCCGACGATGAACACCGACAGCCTCACGGGTACCTTCACCTTCGCCGACCGGGTGGATGCCGGTCGGCGCCTCGCTGCCGCGCTCCTGCCGTTCAGGGGCAGCGACGTCGTGGTGCTCGGACTGCCGCGCGGTGGCGTTCCCGTCGCGGCGGAGGTCGCCCGCGCGCTCTCGGCGCCGCTCGACGTGGTGGTCGTTCGCAAGCTCGGGCTGCCGTTCCAGCCCGAGGTCGCCATGGGCGCGATCGGCGAAGACGGCGTGCGCGTTCTCGACCAATACATCATGGGAGTCGCCCACGTCACGCCGGACCAGCTTGCCGTCGTGGAGAAGCGGGAACGCGCGGTGCTGGCCGCGCGCGTTCGCAACTTCCGGCACAATCGTCCGAGGGTCAGCCTCGCCGACCGCACCGCCATCGTCGTGGACGACGGGATCGCGACCGGCGCGACCGCTTCGGCCGCCTGTCGAATCGCCCGTGCGATGGGGGCCGCCCGGGTGGTCCTCGCCTCGCCGGTGGGCGCCCCGGCCGTGGTGCGCGACTTCACCGACGCCGACGAGATCGTCTGCCCGCTCGCGCCGCAGCGCTTCATCGCGGTCGGCCGTCATTACATCGATTTCACCCAGACCAGCGACGAGGAAGTCGTCCGCCTCCTCGATGAGGCGGCCGAGCGTTCCGCCGACGAGCTTACGACGAAGAAGGCGCGGCCATGACCCCGCATACGATTCACAGCCACGACATCATCGCCGAAATCCGTTCCCTCGCCCGACCACTGGTTCGGCCGAGCGATCTCGACCCCCTGGTCGACCGGCTCGTGGACGACCACATCATCTGTCTTGGCGAGGCGTCGCACGGCACCCACGAGTTCTACACCTGGCGGGCCGAGTTGAGCCGAAAGCTCATCGAGCAGGGTGGGGTGCGCTGGATCGGTGTCGAGGGGGACTGGCCGGATTGCTGGCGCATCAACCAGTGGATTCGGGGCGAGGGGGACCAGAGCCTCGACGCGGCAATGCTGCTCGAGCGCTTCGAACGCTGGCCGACGTGGCTCTGGGCGAATGACGAGGTCGCGCGCTTTCTCACCTGGCTGCGCGGCTGGAACTCCGTGCGGCCCGAGGAGGAGCGCGTCGGCTTCTACGGCCTGGACGTCTACTCGCTATGGGACTCGCTGGCCGAGATCATCGCTTGGCTCGACGCCAACGCCCCGGATGCCGTGCCGAGCGCCCTCGTGGCGTGGCAGTGTTTCGTGCCATATGGCCAGGATCCGCAGCGCTACGCCTGGAGCACCCGGCTGGTGCCGGAATCCTGCGAGACACCGGTGGTCGAACTGCTGAATACGGTGCGTGAGCAGGCGCTGCAGCGCGAGGGCGACGAGGGGGCGTTCGATGCCCTGCAGAATGCGGAGGTCGCCGCCGGCGCCGAACGGTACTACCGCATGATGGTGCGGGGTGACCGGCAGTCGTGGAATGTGCGTGACACGCACATGGCCGACACGATCGATCGCTTGCGGGCCCACTTCGGAGGAGACTCGCGCGGACTCGTCTGGGAGCACAATACCCACGTCGGCGATGCCCGCGCCACGGACATGGCGCGCGACGGCCTGGTGAACGTCGGCCAGCTCGTGCGCGAACGCCACGCGTCGGTCGGCGTCGCGCTCGTCGGGTTCGCCTCCCACCATGGCGATGTGCTCGCCGCCCAGGACTGGGGATCGCCCGAGACGATCCGCCCCGTTCCACCGGCGCGGGAGGGCAGTCACGAGGACCTGTTGCATCGCGCGCTCGGCGCGCCAGCCATTCTCATCTTCGGCGAGGATCGCTCGGGGGACTGGCTGTCCTCCCGTCTCGGCCACCGCGCCATCGGGGTGGTCTACGAGCCCGCGCGGGAGGTACTCCAGTATGTTCCCACCGTGATGGGAGCCCGCTACGACGCCCTGTTCTGGTTCGAGGACAGCGCCGCCCTCCACCCGCTCCATCACGAGCGGGCCCCCCACGAGCAGGAGTTCGAGACCGAGCCGAGCGGCTTCTGATCGTGCTCCGGCAACAGGAGAAACTCGCCGGCGTCGCGAGCGAACCCGGCGGCTGGAGCCAGTGTGCGCGGGCCGCGGTTCTCGACTCGGTCGCCCGCAGCTTCCGATCTCGACCTCCGAGAAAATCCGCCGCCGCCGCTGTCGGCGACAGTGGCGGCGACGAGGAGTTCCGTTCCATCGGCGACCTGTTGCTGCGGCTGGGTGCTCTCGCGCTCACGCCGCCCCGCGAGATCGCGGTGCCCGCGGGCACCGTGGCCGAGGCCGGGGCGAGGGATGCGGCGGTGCTGATCGTCTGCGCCACGGGGTGTGGCCCGGCCGTGGTGCTGCAGAACATCGCCGGAGCGCTCGCCGCGGGCTGCGATGTCGCGTTCACCAGCTTCGGCCCATCCGGGCGACTCGCCTCCCGCGTGATCGAAATGCTCGAGGACCGGGTTCCCGCCGGACATCTTCGGCGACTCTCCGCGGCAGACGGCTGGTCGCTGCCCTGGCCGGAGCCGAAGATCGTGGTCGTGACGCCGACCGCGGCGTTCCTCAATGACCGACCGTGGGTGCGATTGACGCCCGACCCGGCACCGGGCGGCGACGGAGCCTCGCTCGTTGAGTTCTACCGTCGCCTGTCCCGGTTGCCGGTGGGTCTTTCGGCCCTGTCCCGGGGTGGCCGAGGGGCAACGATGAGCGCCATGAGTACTTCTCGTCGACCCGACTTCGACATCCAGTTGGATGTCCAGGAGGAGCTGGAGTGGACCCCGGAGGTGGACCCCGCCTCGATCGGCGTCGCGGTGCACGACGGGGTCGTGACGCTCTACGGCGAGGTGCACACCTATGTCGAGCGGACCGCCGCGAAGACGGCGGCCCGGCAGGTGAAGGGCGTCACCGCGCTCGTCGACGAGCTCTTGGTCGAGTCGGTCGCCTCCCTCGAGCACTCCGACACCCAGATCGCCGAGGCCATCGTGCATGCCCTCGAACTGCGGCCGGACATTCCGAAGGATGCCATCACGGTCGAGGTGACCGGTGGCTATGCGACGCTGGGTGGCCAGGTCGGTTGGCACTACCAACGCGACGCCGCCGGGCGAGAGGCGGAGACCGTGGCGGGGGTGCTCGAGGTGGTCAACAACGTCACCCTGTCTCCCCGTGCCTCCGCGAGTGATGCCGCCGAGCGGATCAGCAAGGCGCTCATGCGAAACGCGCAGATCGACGCCGACGCGATCGTCGTGCACGTGAACGGCAACGAGGTGACTCTGACGGGCCGGGTGCGGTCGTTGGCCGAGAAGAACCAGGCGATGGCCGCCGTGTGGTCGTCACCGCACGTCTCCACGGTGCACAACAACATCATCGTCGGTCCCTGATCCCGTGACAGCAGACCGAAGGATTGAGACCTCATGACAACGACGACCACGCGAGATTTCCCTGCGAGCCTGACCGGCCGCTACGAGCCCTCGCCCTCCCGCGGGCTGTGGCTGGTGAAGTGGCTTCTCGTCATCCCGCATCTCATCGTGCTGTTCTTCCTCCTCATCGCGGTGTCGGTGACCACGATCATCTCGGGTTTCGCCATCCTGTTCAGCGGACGGTATCCGCGGTCGCTCTTCGACTTCGCGGTCGGAGTTCTGCGGTGGGGCTGGAGGGTCGCCTTCTACTCCTATTCGGCACTGGGAACGGATGAGTACCCGCCCTTCACGCTTCAACGCACGAACTACCCGGCGGACTTCGACGTCGTCTACCCGGAGCACCTCTCCCAGGGACTCGTGCTCGTGAAGTGGTGGCTCCTCGCGATCCCGCACTACATCATCGTCGGGGCGATCACCGGGTCGACCTGGACGGTGTGGAGCGGGGGTACGGATGCCGGCGAGAGTTCTCGGGGTGCCTCGGCGTCCCTGCTCGGCGCGCTGGTGATCGTCTCCGCATTCATCCTGCTCTTCACGGGGAGCTACCCGCGAGCGATGTTCGACTTCATCATGGGGCTGAACCGTTGGGTATGGAGGGTCATCGCCTATGCGACGTTGCTCACCGATGTGTACCCTCCGTTCCGTCTCGACACGGGGGAGCGGGAATCGTCGATCGCGCCCGCCGAGGGACCCCCGCCGGACGCCGTCGCGGCGGGAACCCAAGGCGAAGTGGACGAGGGGAGCGAGCCGGCATGACCCAGACTCAGGTCTCCGCCCCGACCCGGGTGTTCCTCGTGGACGACCACGAGGTGGTGCGGCGCGGAATCGCCGGTCTGGTCGATTCGGAACCGGACATCGAAATCGTGGGGGAGGCCGGTGGCGCGGCCTCCGCTCGGGGCCGCATCGCCGCCACCCGTCCCGACGTGGTGGTGCTCGACGTGCACCTCCCCGACGGCAGCGGAATCGACCTGTGCCGCGAGATCCTCTCGGACAATCCAATGCTCCGGTGCCTGATCCTCACGGGATTCGATGATGATGAGGCTGTCTCGGCTTCCATCGTCGCCGGAGCGGCGGGCTATGTGCTCAAGGGCGTCAGCGGTCCGGCGTTCCTCGATGCGTTGCGCAAGGTCGCTGCCGGGCGAAAGCTGCTGAACCCCAATCTTGCGAAACGCGTCGCTCAGCGGATGAGGGACGATGCCGCTCGGGATCCGCGTCTCGGCTCGCTGAGCCCGCGGGAGCAGCGGGTGCTCACGCTCATCACCGAGGGGCTCACCAATCGCCAGATCGGCATCGAACTCTCGCTCACCGAAAAGACGGTGAAGAACTACGTGTCGGCGGTGCTCACCAAGCTGGGCCTGCCCACTCGCACCCAAGCGGCCATCCTGAGCCTCAAGGCGCAGGACAGCGAACAGAGGTAGTCCCCGGGCGCGCGGTCCCGCGTGCCGCACTCACGGCGCGCTTATGGATCCGATGAGATTTGGACGGTCCATTCGAGTCGGGTCCCGCCCTCTGCGGGACTGGAGACCGTGAAGCGTCCTCCCCGGTATTCGGCGCGGCGGCGGAGGTTGCCAAGCCCGCTGTCGCGGATCGGGCTGTCGATGCCGATCCCGTCGTCGGCGATGGTGACGGTGACGACCTCGTCGACCAGGGAAACGGCGATTCGGGCGTGTTGTGCCCTGGCATGCTTGGCCACGTTGGAGAGCCCCTCGCGCACGACCGCGACGATGTCTTCGGCGAGGTCATCACAGATCCCGAGTCGCAGCGGTCCGGCGAATTCGATCTCCGGGGCGAATCCGAGTGCCTCGGACTGCTGGTCGAGCACGGTGAGCAGTCGGCCCTGCACGCTGTCGAGGTTCCAGTGGTGCGATTGCACGGTGAAGATGGTCTGGCGGATGCGGCGGATCGTCTCATCGAGCGACACGGCATAGCCGCGGACCTGGGACTGTTGGTCGGGAAGGGTGAGGGCGCTTGCGACGTTCTGCAGCCCCATCGCCGTCGCGAACAACTCCTGGATCACGTGGTCGTGCAGGTCCGCGGCGATTCGATCCCGCTCCTCGGTGAGCCGCGCTGCTTCCCGGTCCGAGCGGGCGCTATCGAGATCGAGGGCGGCTCCGATCTGGCGGGTGAAGTTGCCAAGCAGATCGGCGTCCTCGGCGGTGAACAAGGGGCGGCCCGTCGCGCGCGCAATACTCAGCACGCCGAGTACCTGCCCCGCCTCACCGAGGATTGGGGCGCCGATTGCGGCCGTGAAGGCGGTCAAACGAGCGCCCGCGATCTCGCTCGCATAGTCATCGACGAGTTCGATCTCGGCCGATCGAATGACGCGGCCGGCGAGGCTGCGCTCCGGGTCGACAAGTTCGCCGAGCGTGATCCCGCTATTCTCACCGGATCGGGCGCGCACCGTCCACTCGTCGTCCAGCGTCTTCAGGACGAGCGAGGCCGCGTCGGCGTCGGCGCCGCTGGCGGCGTAGCGCACCACCAGGTCGAGAGCGGACTGGGTGTGATCCGCGAGAAGCTTGCGGGTGACATCGGCGCTTGCCTCGAGCCATCCGCGTCGCCGGTTCGCGTGCTCGAGTGCTCGAACATTCGATCGTGCGATCAGCGGGGCCGACTCCTGCGTCATCGGTTCGAACTGCCGGTCCGTGATCGAAACGGCTCGAAGGTGGGGGTGCGCCCGCATCGACTGGGTGGACTGGCTGTCGGTCATCATGAATCTCCCTGGAATCGGGCGAATCACGTCTGTCCGATGTGCTCGCCTACTTCATCACACAGAGGCTGTCTGCACACGCGGCAGCCATCGTGGCGCACTACGACTGCTCCGTTGCCATGAAACGGATTCTCGCCTGAGCACACACAGAGACCACCCTTGACGGCGGGGCGAAGTCTAGGCACCACTACCGGGAATGACTCCAGCCTATGGCGCGGGCTCCATCGGCGATACCCCACCGGCCAATTAGAACCGTCCGGGCACGACCCGCACCGGATGGTGTCGATTCGGATGTGGGACTTTGGTCATGTTCGGCGGCCCTTCTGCTGCAGAAGATTGTTCCCTGCTCCACAACCGAAAACCGAACAGGCGACTCTCACCCGCCCGGCCCACGCCGGGAGAGCGCCTTACCCAGCCAGGTTCAGTCGTGGCGCCGGGGAGGGTGGGGTCCAACTCCCGACTGGATCCCACTCTCGCAATCCGGCGGTCGCCTCGCGGCCGCTTTCGGCAGGAGCCAGAGGCACGCCCGGCCTGTTAGTTGTAGCGTCAAGCATTCGACTAGGCTCGGCCAATGGATGACTCTCGCTGGCTGACTCCGCAACAGCTGCGGGCCTGGATCAGGCTCGTCTCCGTGGTCGAACTGCTCCCCGGCAGCCTCGACGCGCAACTTCAACGGGACGCCCAACTCACCCACTTCGAATACTTCGCCCTGGCGAGGCTCTCGGAGGCGCCCGGGCGCACTCTGCGGATGACCGCGCTGTCGACCGCGACCAACTCGACCCTCGCCCGACTCTCACACGTGATCGCACGGCTCGAGAAGCGTGGCTACGTGGGTCGCACCCCCTGCCCGCGGGATCGTCGGGCGACCAATGTCGCCCTCACAGAGAGCGGGTGGCAGAAGGTGATCGAGACGGCGCCCGGCCACGTCGCGATGGTGCGCGAGAGCGTGATCGACGCGCTCGATGCGGCTGACGTCGCCGACCTCGACCGCATCATGGGTCGAGTGCTGGCCCGGCTCGACCCGAGCAACCGCCTGCGCAATTGGAGCGATGACGGGCCGACGAAGGCGGGGGAGTAGGGCGATTGTCCGGGCGCGGATGAGAGGCCGGCATCACGGCCCCCGCGATCCTGCGCCACCGGCCTCCACCGAGGAGGATCACGATCACCCGAAGATCGAGCTCCTCATGCCCTGATCTATCGAGATCGACGGAGCGCGATGCCAATCGAAACCGATGATCCGGGGCGCTCGCACGTGCACGTGCGAGAACCGTGCCGCCGGGGTCCGGGGAGGCTTTGCCTAGATTTTAGACCCGGCGTCCCGAGACTGGCGAGAAAAAAATTCACGGCATCTCAGGCTGTTCCCAGCTTGTTGCAACCGGGGCGTTCGGGCTCACCGCGCGGCAGCGGTCCAGCCGATCGCGGGAGCGACGTGCAGGGTGATCGTCTCGAGAAGCCGCGTGTTGTAGTCAACGCCGAGCTGGTTCGGAATGGTGAGCAGCAGGGTGTCCGCATCGCGCACGGCCGGGTCTTTCGCCAATTGTTCCGCGATGACATCGGGTTCACCGATGTAGCTTCGGCCGAATCGCGCGAGCCCGCCATCGAGGTGGCCGACCTGGTCCTTCGAATCGGATGTCCGCCCGCCGAAGTAGGCGCGGTCGCGGTCTGTCACGATCGGCAGCACGCTACGGCTCACCGAGATCCGGGGCTCTCGCGGCCAGCCGGCTTGCGCCCAGGCGGCGCGGTACAGCTCGATCTGCTCGGCCTGCAGCTGGTCGAAAGGCACGCCGGTGTCTTCGGTGAGGAGGGTGGAACTCATCAGGTTCATGCCATTCTCGGCCGTCCATACCGCGGTCTTGCGGGTGCCTGACCCCCACCAGATGCGGTCGGTCAGGCCGGGGGACCGTGGTTCGATGGCGAGCGCTCCGGAGCGCCCGGTCATCTGCGGGTTTGCCTGAACCACGCCGACGCCGCCGATGGCCGCGCGGAACAGGGCCGCATGCTCGCGGGCCAGATCGGCATCCGTTCGCCCGTCGGCCGGAACGTAGCCGAACGACTCAGAGCCGCGAAGCGCGGTCTCGGGCGACCCTCGGCTGATGCCGAGCTGCAGGCGGCCGTTGCTGATGAGGTCGGTGACCGCGGCCTCCTCGGCCATGTACAGCGGGTTCTCATAGCGCATGTCGATGACGCCTGTGCCCACCTCGATGCGGCTCGTTCGGGCCGCCATCGCGGCCAGCAGCGGAAACGGTGACGCCAGTTGGGGTGCGAAGTGATGCACGCGCACGTACGCCCCGTCTATTCCGAGTTCCTCCGCCGCGACAGCGAGCTCAACGGTCTGCAGGATCGCGTCCTGCGCGGTGGGCGTGTGAGAGCCCGCGACATCCTGCCAATGGCCGAAGGAGAGGAATCCGATTCGCTTCATGACACGGTCAGCGCTGGGCCGCCCTCGCGCATTCCCGTAATCGCCGCCTCTCCGACTCGAGGCCGTCCGACTCGAGGCCGTCCGGCTCGAGGCCGTCCGACTCCCAGCCCCTCTGGGCGGTCCTCACCGCGCCGCCTGGGCACCGAACGCCAGGCCCGCCGGGTGGTGCTTGTCGGGACGACTTTCTCGTGGCGAATCGCTCATTCCGCACGATACCGGGCGGCACCCAATGGCGGCTCACCGCGGCTGCTCATGATGCTTGAAGGGGACGCTCGTGCTGCGCATAGCGCACGCATAGGCTCCGGGGCTGTGCTGGGTTGCAGGCCGACGAAACCGTCGGCGAAGGGACCATGGCGAACATGAGCAGCAACGAATCCGAATCGGTCTTCACCAGGTCGGCCCCCACTGCGGAGCCGGAAGACGGCGTCGTCGTCACCCCGCAGCGACGACGGTGGCGCGCCCGATCCATCGTGATCGCCGGCGCAGCGGGCGCGTTCGTCATCGCCTGTGGTGCGACCGGCATCGCCGCGACCATGCGGATCGTCTCGCTCGAGGGTGCGGCATCCTCGTCGACCTCCTCGTCGAACGGGACGAACGCAACGCTCCTTCCCCAGCTCGGCACCCGGGGGCCGGACGGCACCGGGTCGATGTCCCGGGCGGCACAATCCACGAGTGCCTCGCCGGCGACCGCTGCCCAGTCGGTCGGAGTCGTGGTGATCGACTCGGTGCTCAAATACCAAGGCGCGGAGGCCGCCGGCACCGGGATCGTGCTCACCTCGAGCGGCGAAATTCTCACCAACAACCACGTGATTGACGGGGCGACGACCATCAGTGTGACGGTGAGCACGACGGGCAGGACCTACACGGCGGATGTCGTGGGCACCGATCCGACGAGCGACGTCGCGGTGCTCCACCTCGAGGGGGCCTCCGGGCTCGCCATCGCCCCCACCGACACCTCTGGCGTGGTCGTCGCGAACGCCGTCACTGCGGTCGGCAACGGCGGAGGCACGGGAGTGCTCAGCGCCGCGGCCGGAACGGTGACCGCCGTCGACCAGACCATCACGGCATCCGGAGAGGGCGGGAGCGCCCCCGAGATCCTGAACGGCCTCATCGAGACGAATGCCGGCGTGGTGGCCGGGGACTCCGGCGGACCGCTCTATGACACGCGGGGCGAGGTCGTCGGGATTGACACCGCGGCATCCAGCGGCAACGCCGTGACTGCCGGGTTTGCCATCCCGGTGGGGACCGCGCTCGGTGTCGTCCACCAGATCGAGTCGGGCGTCGGGAGCGCCACGGTCACCATCGGCTCTCCGGCCTTCCTCGGCGTGGAGCTCGGCCAGACGGCCGGCAGCACGGGCGCAACCATCGCGGGCGTGCTCGTCGGCAGTCCGGCCGCGACCGCCGGACTGACCGCCGGCGACACCATCACCGCGGTGAACGGAACGGTCATCACCTCTGGCTCACAGCTCAGCTCGCTGTTCGGCGGACACCGGCCCGGTGACTCCGTCACCCTGTCCTGGACGGATGCCGCGGGCGCGGCACACTCGGCGGCCGTGACGCTGATCGCGGGGCCGGCCAATTGACCGCCGCAGCGGGTCAGAGCGGATCGGTCAGCGAGAGATCCCAGACCGCGATGCCGTGCAGGTCGCGGCTCAGGGCGAGGGCACGTCGTTCGTTGAGCGAGCGGGCATCCGACCACCACACAACGGTGTCATCGGGAAGCGTCGCGGTCCACTCGGCCTGTCTGGTGTCGTAGCGGGCGAGATCGCCGGCGAGCGTGCGGGAATCCTCATCGCTGAGCTGGGCACCGGTCGTGCCGTTGCCGGGCCAGCTGTAGCCGTAGCCGGCCACACCGAGGTCGATCTGGGCGGTCGGCAGACCCGTGGAGATGAGCGCGTCGAGTGCCGCCGTCGCCCAGGGCAGCCCGCCAACGGGACCGGGCTTCGACCAGGTGGGGCCGTGCTGGTCGTAGGCGATGAGCACCACGCGGGCGAGGGACGTCCTGAGCTGGGCGAAGTCGTACCCGGCCGCGAGGTATCGCGCCTTCGAACTCTGGGCCGTGACGGCCATCGATACCGTCTTCGGTGCCCCGATCGCTTCGTGCAGCTGTTGCGCGAACGCGGCGAGTCCTTCGGAATCGGCGGCCGTGAGCGACTCGAGATCGATCTGCACACCGTCGAATCCCGCGGAGGTGACCTGCGCCACCAGTTGGCTCGTGACGGCCGTTCGGTGCGCCGCGCTGCCCAGAAGAGCGGTCGCGATCTTCCTCGAGAACTCACCGCTCGAGTTGTCGTAGTTGCTCACCAGGAGTTCCGCACTGAGCCCCCGGGCGTGGGCCGCCGCGACGAGTGCCGCGGCATTCTCCGGCAGCTCCGCCACCGTGTCACCGGTCGACGACAGGATGACACCATCGATGCCGACGGTCGAGAGCACGTGCTGATCCCGGTCGAGGGAGGTGGCCACGGCGGTCTGGGCCACGAGGTACCCCTCCGTTGGCAGCGCGGGCAGTGCAACGGTCGGGGTGGGAGTCGGCGTGCCAGAGGATGAAACACATCCGGTGATCATCAGCAGCGTCGCCACAGCGGCAATCGAGGCCGATATTCTCCGGTTCACACGCTTCCCTCGTTTCGCAATCGCCCCGATCCAGAGTAGACGTAGGCGGCGATGGCGCGCGTGCCGGTGTTGCGGGGCCTTCCTCAGTCTTCGCCGATGTCCTCGTTCCAGAGCGCGGGGTTCGCGATGGTGAAGGCGCCCATCATCGTGATGAGCTCGGGGTCGTTGACGACGGTCACATCCACGCCGTTCTCGGCAAGCCAGTCCTGCCCGCCGAGGAACGTCTGGTCGTCTCCGACGACGACCCGCCCGATGCCGAACTGGCGCACGAGCCCGGAGCAGTACCAGCATGGCGAGAGCGTGGTGACCATGACCGTGTCACGGTAGCTGCGCTGGCGACCCGCGTTGTGGAAGGCGTTCGTCTCGGCGTGCATCGCCGCGTCGCCGTCCTGAACGCGACGATTGTGGCCGCTTCCGAGCAGCGTGCCGTCCGCCGCGAACAGGGCAGCGCCGATCGGGATGCCACCCTCCGCGGCACCGGCCGCCGCCTCGGCCGCGGCGACAGCGAGCTTGTCGGCGTCGGTCGGATAGACCTGACCGACGACCGCGGAGGCGTTCACGCGACCGAGTCCGCGGCGTCTACTCCGATGACGACTGCCGGGGCTTCAACGAACGGGCCGCCGAGGGCGGGCTTGAGCACGCGGAAGAGCACGTAGTAGGCGACGGCGGCCAGAACGAGCCCGACGATGGCGGTGTAGTCGCCGATGCCGTTGAAGTCCGTCGCGGTGAGCGACTGAGCGACGAAGAGGCCGTGGAAGAACGACTGGTTGGAGAACAGGAGGATCGAGACGACGAGTCCGATCAGGAACGCGATCACCCCGGCCGCATTGCGGTACCTGGCCTTGTCGGTGACGATCGAGTAGATCTCCGTGTTGCGCCGGAGGAACCGGTCCACGAGCACCACGCCGAGCCAGGGCGCGATCCAGTATGCGATCACGAGGAGGAAGTTCTCGTAGTCGGAGGCGAGCTGCTGATTGAGCACGGCGCTCAGGGCGATGAAGAAACCGAGCACTCCGAAACCGAGAGCGATGATGGCGCGGCGGAGGCTGAAGCGGATCTTGATGCCAGCCGCGAGGAAGGACATGGCGCCGGAGTAGATATTGAGCGCGTTGGCGGCGATTGCACCGATCGTGATCGCGATCAGCGTGAGGTCGCGGATCACGGCCGGCATGCTGTGGGTGAACGAGTCTGTGGGGCTCCCCGGGTTGAATCCGGCGATGGTGGCGGCGGCGGCACCGGCGGCCATCAACACGATGCAGGAGATGAAGTTGCCGAGGCCGGCTGCCCACGCGATGGTCTTCTTGCTCGTGACGGCCTTGAGGTAGCGGCTGTAGTCCGAGGCATACGGGTTCCAGCCGGCGGCGTAGCCGAAGGCGGCGCCCGCAGCCAGCGTGAAGCCGGCGAGGCTGAAGTTGCTTCCGCCCTTCTGCACGAAACCGAAGTCGGCGTGCACGAAGATCGTGATCGTGGCGACGAGGAAGATGGCCCCGAGGATGTAGCTGGAGTAGCGCTCGAACACCTGCACCAGATCGTGTCCGATGAACGCAACCGCTACTTCGATCACCACGACGATCAGGAGCGCGACCGCGACCGGCATCCCGGTCAGGGTCTCGAGCGCGAACGCGCCGCTCACCGAGTTGACGGCGAACCAGCCGAGGCCGGCCATCACCGTGTTGATGGCGGCGGGCAGGATGTTGCCGCGATACCCGAAGGCGGTGCGACTGAGCACCATCTGGGCCAGACCCTCGCGCGGACCCCAGGTGGAGAGGATGCCCTGGGTGAGCGCCCCGGCCGCGGTGCCGACCGCGAGCGCGAGCATCGCCTGCCAGAAACCGAGGCCGAAGAAAGCGACCGCGATGACGCCGACGAAGATCGTGGCGAATTCGAGGTTCGGGGCGGTCCAGGTGGCGAACAGCTGCCAGGGGGAGCCGTGGCGTCGCTCGGTGGGGATCGCTTCGATCCCGCCCGGCTCGATCGAAGTGGCGCGTGCGGATGCTGGCGTAAGGGTCGCCGTGGTTTCGGTCATAAGGGAATCCTAGGGATCGGGGCGGTTGGCCATTTGCCGGTCTGGAAATACTTCACATGTTGTTTACACGATCTCACCTGTGGTGGTCACCGTCGTCAGTATTTCGTCCGCGAAGTTTCTCGAGCTCACGACGCTCCCGCTTGGTGGGACGACCCGCGCCGCGCTCGCGCAGAATGGCCGCCGCCACCTCCTCCTTCGGCGGCGGTGGCGGCGTGAGGTCGACCAGGCACTCCACGGCGACGGTCGCTCCGACCCGCTTCGCCACGAGGCGAGCGACCTGCACCGTGCGCTCGATGTCGGTGTTGCGCAGGCGAACCTCATCGCCGATCCGCACCGGCTGGGCCGCCTTCGCCCGCTCGCCGTTCACCTGAACGTGGCCGGCGCGGCAGGCCGCCGTCGCGGCTGACCTGGTCTTGGCGAGCCGCACGGCCCAGATCCAGCTGTCGACCCGCGTGCTCGACAGGGGGGAATCCATGGTCCGACTCTACGACTCGCGGGCGGCCGGAGAAACGCGATCAGGCACCCGCGAGGGCGCCCTTCCAACTCACGAGTCCGCGCACCGTTTCGCTGGCATCGCCGGCCAGTCGCTGCATCACGTCGGCCGGAACGAAGAAGTTGATGGCGAGAAAGCCGCGCACGCGTTCCGACGCGTCGTCCGCGAGGAACCTCAGCACGGCGCACGGGGCCGACTCGTTGCGGGCGACGCAGGCCCGCACGCCCTCGTCGGCATCCCGCGCCAGCGACTCGAAGAGGTCTTCCGGGGTGTGGTAGCTGCTCGCCGCGCTCTCGCGGATCTTCGGATTCGGATCCGATGCGAGCAGTCGCAACCGGCGGATCTTGCTCTCGGTCACCGGGGGAGCGGGGTGCAGGGCCGCCGCCTGCTCGCTCGTGAGCATGACGGGGCGGTGGTCCCGCATGGCCTGGCGTTGTGCGGGGGTGTTGAAGCGAATGCACGACATGCGGTCCACGCTACCCCCGACCACCGGCGTCCTGTCACCGGCACCCCGGTATCCTCTTAGCCGTGACAACACCCCGCGCGGCCTTCCTCGAGCGACTGTTTCTGCGGCTCGACCGGGTCGCCGGCGGTCGGCAGGCTGGCTACCTGGTCGCGCATGACCGCATCAGGGACCCGCGGACCCGCCGTGCCTTCGTTGCCATCGCCTGGCTGCTCGCGATCGAGGTGCTGCTCGGTGTCGGGGCGGTCGTCGTCGCGCTCTTCCTCGTGACGCACGGCCAGCGGGTTCCGTGGCCGGTGTGGTTTCGCTCGGGTGTGGTCCTGGCCATGACCATGACGCTTTTCTATTTCGCCTGGCGCGCCCAGAAGGGCTACTACTGGGCCTATTCGCGGCTTCGGCTGTTCAGCAAGATCTTCCCCGTTGTCACCCTCGTCATCGCCGCGATACCGGGGCTCTACCCGCTCTGGATGGTGACAGAGCAGATCGCCTTCAGCCTCGTCCTGATCGGCGTCTCGGACTACCTGTCGTCCGACCACATGCGGGCCACCTTCCCGAAACCGGAACCGAGGCAGCCCTAGGCGTTCGCCCGGGTCGCGCGCTCGCGCGGCGGCCGGGGGATGGTCGGAGAGGTGCGCCACTGGTACTGGGCGTACTCGGGGTACTTGCCGAGCGTGACGCTCTCCGTGAACCGGGTCGAGCCGATGAACAAGATGACCAGCAGCACGGCGCCGGCCACCGTCCACTGCAGCAGCGACCCGGCCGCGACCGCGCCGAAAAGAAACATCACCCACCACTGCGCCTGCTCGAAGAAGAAGTTCGGATGCCGAGAAAAGCGGAAGAGCCCGGTCTGCAGGAAGCGCGGCGACGGCTGGCGACCCGCCGCGGACTCCGCCTTCTTCCAGGCGTGGAAGTTCCACTGCTGCTGGTCGGCGATCGTCTCGCCGGCGAGCAAGAACAGGAACAGCACGGTGAGCAGCATGTCGAGCGAACCGAGCGGCGTGAACCGGTGTTCGTAGGCGGTGGACGCCGGAAGCGTGATGGCGACGAGCAGGAGGTTCTGATAGATCGCGATGAAGAACAGGTTGAACAACTGGAACTGCCAGCGCTTCATGCGTGACCGCAGCACCGACCAGCGATAATCCTCCGTGCCAGAGTAACCGCCCTTGCGGGCGAAGTTGAAGGTGAGGCGTGCCCCCCACAGGGTCACCAGCACGGCCATCACGTCGAGCCGGGCATCGAGCAGGCCGGCGAATCCGGCGAACACCCACAGGTACGCCACGGGCACAATCGACCAGATGCGATCAACCCACGAGTTGTCGCCGGTGAGAAGTGAGGCGACCCAGGTGACCGCGCAGATCACGGCGCAGATCACGGCAATGACGACGAGGGGCGACATGAAGCGAATACTATGCCCGGAGCCGCCGCGGATAGACTTTCGAGTTGTGGAGCCCCAGACGACGAACCAGCTGAGTTCCCGGGTCTTCACGGTTCCGAACATACTGAGTTTTCTTCGACTCTTGCTCGTGCCGGTGTTCCTCGTCATGATCGTGCGAGGTCACGACGCCCTCGCGCTGCTCGTGCTCGTCGTCTCCAGCGTCTCCGACTTCCTCGACGGAGTGCTCGCCCGGCGGTTCAACCAGGTCACCCGGCTCGGCCAGCTTCTCGATCCGGCCGCCGACCGGCTCTTCATCTTCACGGCGCTCATCGGTCTCGCCATTCGCGGAGTCATCCCCTGGTGGCTGTTGATTGTGATCGTCGCACGCGACGTGATGCTCGCCGTGCTCGGGGTCACGCTCGCCAACTTCGGCTACGGTCCCCTGCCGGTGCACCATCTCGGCAAGGTCGCGACCTTCTGTCTGTTCTATGCCCTCCCCATCCTCATGATCGGTCAGGCGTTTCCCCCACTCGCATGGATCACGGTGCCCTTCGGCTGGGCCTTCGCGCTCTGGGGTGCGTTTCTGTATTGGTGGGCCGGGCTCATCTATCTGCGTGAAACCGTGCGCATCACCCGAATTCCGCGGCCCGGCGAGGTCGCTAAATCCGATACGCTGGAGCGCTAGCACGGGATGGCCGCTCGACGGCCATCCGACACACCCCGCTCCACAGAGCGGCGCAAACACGGGAGGTGCAGAATGGTCGATCCGGGCAACCAGGACGATGCACAAGAGAACCAGCCTCGTGAGACTGATACCACGCTGCACCTGACCACCGATTTCGAGGCGGCGCTGTCCGCCCTCGAGGGCGAGGTCTCGCCGGAGGAGAAGGCGGCAATCTCCGCACTGCCCTCCGGATCCGCACTGCTCGTGGTGCGCCGCGGTCCGAACTCGGGCGCCCGATTCCTGCTCGATGCCGACCTGACCACCGCCGGTCGGCATCCGGATGCCGACATCTTCCTCGACGACGTCACCGTCTCGCGACGCCATACCGAGTTTCAGCGCCGCGGGACGACATTCGAGATCAAAGATCTCGGCTCGCTCAACGGCACCTATTACAACGGTGTGCGCATCGACACCGCACTGCTTCACGACGGGGCGGAGGTGCAGGTCGGCAAGTTCCGCCTCACCTTCTATGCGTCAAGACTGGATCTCGCGAGCCAGGCGAGCAGGTAGTGCCCCGCACGTCCGCCCAGGCACGTGTGCCCGGGGCCGCGCCCCTACTCAGCATCGGCCAGGTGCTGGCCCGGCTCACCGTCGAGTTCCCCGATCTCACGCCGTCGAAGCTGCGATTCCTCGAGGAACGCCAGCTCATCACACCGGCCCGAACCGAATCCGGCTACCGCAAGTTCTCGCCGACCGATCTCGACCGCCTGCGCTTCGTGCTGACCATGCAGCGCGACCACTACCTTCCGCTCAAGGTGATCCGCGGTTACCTCGACGAACTGGATGCCGGCCGGCCGCCCACACTGCCGGGCGGGTCGACGTTCACGTCGCCCTCCATCCTCTCGGCGGAGCGACGGATGCCGCGCGACGAGCTCATCCGTGAGGCCGGGGCCACCCCCCAGCTGCTCAACGACGCCGTGTCGTCATCTCTCGTCGCCCCGGCAGACCTCTACGGCGAGGAGGCCCTCGCGGTGCTCAAGTCGCTCGTGGAGCTGCAGCGCTCCGGCATCGAGCCGCGGCACCTGCGGGGCTTCAGGGCCGCGGCGGAGCGCGAGCTCGGCCTGATCGAGAGTGCCCTCATCCCGGTGGCGCGACGGAAAGACGCGTCGAGCCGGGCCAAGGCGGGCGAACTCGCGCGTGAGATAGCCGGACAGCTCGAGATCGTGCGCTCGAGCCTGATTCGCTCGGCGCTTTCTCGCCTCGACCCGTAAACTGATGGCCTCGATCGCGCGTCATATTCGTGCGATCCGACCGACACGCCGACCCTCCGGATCGCCAATGCGGCCCAACCGGCTTGTCCCCTCGGTAACGTGGAGCAAGACAGAAGTATCAACCACTCCTTGAGAGTTGAGGGTGGTCGACAACAGTGTGGAAGGCAGTCAGATGAGTGAGCTCAGTACCCGTAATGAGGATTCTCGTTACGATCTTGGACTGCTCTTCACCGACGGTCTTCCCGACCTCGATAACTCCGCAGGCTACCGCGGGGCCGTCGCCGCCCGCGCGGCCGGCATCAGCTACCGGCAGCTCGACTACTGGGCCCGCACCGAGCTCGTGGAGCCGACGGTGCGTGGTGCGGCCGGATCCGGCTCGCAGCGCCTCTACGGCTTCCGCGACATCCTCGTGCTGAAGCTCGTCAAGCGACTGCTCGACACCGGGATTTCGCTGCAGCAGATCCGCACCGCGGTCAATCAGCTTCGTGAGGCCGGCATCAGCGACCTCGCCCAGACGACCCTCATGAGCGACGGCGCGAGCGTCTACCTCTGCACCTCCAACGACGAGGTCATCGACCTCGTCAGCCGCGGCCAGGGCGTCTTCGGCATCGCCGTCGGAAAGGTGTTGCGCGAGGTGGAGCACAGCCTCGTGGAGCTTGACTCCGAGCGACCCGACATCTCGGACGAACTCGCGGCCCGCCGCGCCACCCGCGCCTCCTAGCGGTTTCCCTGCGCCGCGCCCGCCTGCTGAAGACGCATTAGTTTCGGCGCCCGCGCCCAAGCGTGACCACGCCGAAGCGTGACCACGCCGTCATCCGTGCGAATCTGTGCGAAATGCAGGAGTGCGCGTTACCGGAGTAACGCGTGTGACCCTCCAGGCGACATGCCGCACGCGAGTTCCTGCATTTCGAACGGAGCGGGAAGAGTGGGAGCGGGAAGAGTCGGCGCGGGGAGGGTCGGGTCGGGGGAACCTCTACGCTGTGACCGCGTACTCGCCGATCTTGGCGGTGCGCATCACGCGGTCGAGCAGCAGGTCGAAGTAGTGGGCCATCTCCTGGGCGCTCTCGCCCGGCCAGACATGCAGCGGCTTGGCTGCGCCCTGCGCCTGCTGCAGCGATGTGCGTTCCGGCAGCTGGGGGCTCAAAACGAGGGGACCGAACATGTCGCGGAGTTCCTTGATGCGGAACTGGTGCTCGAGGGACTGCACGCGCGCCCGGTTGACGATGATGCCGAGCGGCTGGAGACGGGGGGAGAGGCCGCGGCGGATCTCCTCGATAGCGCGCAGGGCACGGTCGGCCGCTGCCACGGAGAACAGTCCGGGTTCGGTCACGACGGTGACGCGGTCGCTTGCCGCCCACGCCGTGCGGGTGAGGGCGTTTAGTGAGGGGGCGCAGTCGATGAGCACGAGGTCGTAGTCGGCCTCGACGTTGGCGAGGGCCTCCTCGAGCTTCCAGATCTCGCGGATGCTGGGGTGCGGCCCGTCGAAATTGATGGCCGCGGGGCTGCCGATCATCACGTCGATCTTGCCGGAACGGCCCTTGGTCCACCCGCTCGGGGCGATCGCGGCGCGCACGATCTTTTCCTTCGGCGAGGCGAGGACGTCGGCGACATTGAGGTGTCCGGCGACGTTGATGTCCATCCCGGTGGACACGTCCGCCTGAGGGTCGAGGTCGACGACGAGGGTTCTTAAGCCCTTCGAGAATGCCGCTGAGGCCAGCCCGAGGGTCACCGTCGTCTTTCCGACCCCGCCCTTGAGGGAGCTGACGCTAAGTACATGCACGAGCGACCACGATACCTTCACTAGTCTTAAAGAACCTAAATTTCGGTGCTCTGTTGGGCGCTCTGTCAGGGATGCGCTGGCGTGTCTCGGCCCTAAACTGGCGGAAGTTTCGAAAGGACCAGATGTTCTCCAAGATCCTCGTGGCCAACCGTGGCGAAATCGCCATCCGTGCCTTCCGGGCCGCCTATGAATTGGGTGCCCAGACCGTGGCCGTCTTCCCGTATGAGGATCGCAACTCGATGCACCGCCTCAAGGCAGACGAGGCGTACCAGATCGGTGAGCCCGGGCATCCGGTGCGGGCCTACCTTGACGTGTCGGAGATCATCCGCGTCGCACTCGAGAGCGGGGCCGACGCCATCTACCCCGGCTACGGCTTCCTGTCCGAGAACCCCGAGCTGGCGGCGGCCGCGGCGGCTGTCGGCATCACGTTCATCGGACCGGGCCAGAGCGTGCTCGAGATGGCCGGCAACAAGGTCACAGCCAAGGAGCACGCGATCGCCGCGGGAGTTCCCGTGCTCGCCTCGACCCCCGCCTCCCGGGACATCGACGCCCTGCTCGCCGGGGCCGACGCGATCGGCTTCCCGATCTTCGCCAAGGCCGTCGCCGGCGGTGGCGGACGAGGCATGCGCCGGGTCGAGAAGAAGGAAGACCTGCGCGCCGCCCTTCTCGAGGCGATGCGGGAGGCCGACAGCGCGTTCGGCGACCCGACCATGTTCCTGGAGCAGGCCGTCGTGCGTCCGCGGCACATCGAGGTGCAGATCCTCGCCGATTCGACCGGGGCGACCGTTCACCTGTTCGAGCGGGACTGTTCCGTGCAGCGCCGCCACCAGAAGGTCGTCGAGATCGCGCCAGCGCCGAACCTCGACGAGGTCACCCGGCAGGCGATGTACCGCGACGCCATCGCCTTCGCCAAGTCGATCGGCTACGTCAACGCCGGAACGGTCGAGTTCCTGCTCGACACGGCGGGGGAGCGTAAGGGCCAGCACGTCTTCATCGAGATGAACCCGCGCATCCAGGTGGAGCACACGGTGACCGAGGAGGTCACCGACATCGACCTCGTGCAGTCCCAGATGCGCATCGCCTCCGGGCAGACGCTCGCCGAACTCGGCCTGCTGCAGGAGGACATCCACCTGCGCGGCGCCGCCCTGCAGTGCCGCATCACCACCGAGGACCCCGCCGCGGGCTTCCGGCCCGACACCGGCAAGATCACCACCTACCGCTCGCCCGGTGGCGGCGGCATACGCCTCGACGGCGGCACGATCGACCCCGGTACCCAGATCAGCCCGCACTTCGACTCGATGCTCGTGAAGATGACCTGCCGCGGCCGCGATTTCGCCGCCGCGGTCGCCCGGGCCAAGCGCGGACTCGCCGAGTTCCGTATCCGCGGCGTCTCCACCAACATCCCGTTCCTGCAGGCCGTGCTCGACGACCCGTCCTTCCAGGCCGGCGAGTTGAGCACCTCCTTCATCGAGGAACGGCCGGAGCTGTTCGACACCAACCAGTCCAAGGACCGTGGTACCAAGATCCTCAACTGGCTCGCGGATGTCACGGTCAACCGCCCGAATGGCGACGGAGCGGGCATCATCAACCCGGCGCTCAAGCTGCCGGACATCGACATCAGCACCCCCGCGCCGGCCGGATCGCGACAACGACTGCTCGAGTTGGGCCCGGTCGGCTTCGCCTCTGCCCTGCGGGCCCAGACCGCGCTTGCCGTCACCGAGACGACCTTCCGCGACGCGCACCAGTCGCTGCTCGCCACCCGGGTGCGTACCAAGGACCTCACCGCCGTCGCACCGTACGTGGCGCGGATGACGCCGCAGTTGCTCTCGGTCGAAGCCTGGGGCGGCGCGACCTACGACGTGGCACTGCGCTTCCTCGGCGAGAACCCGTGGGACCGGCTCGCCACCCTGCGGGAGTCCCTGCCGAACGTGGCCATCCAGATGCTGCTGCGCGGCCGCAACACGGTCGGCTACACGCCGTATCCCACGGAGGTGACGGATGCCTTCGTGCGAGAGGCCGCCGCGACGGGAGTCGACATCTTCCGCATCTTCGACGCCCTCAACGACGTCTCCCAGATGCGTCCCGCCATCGACTCGGTGCTCGAGACCGGATCCGCCGTCGCCGAAGTCGCCCTCTGCTACACCGGCGACCTGCTCGACCCGGCGGAGGACCTGTACACGCTCGATTACTACCTGAGGCTCGCCGAGCAGATCGTCGAGGCCGGCGCCCACATCATCGCCGTCAAGGACATGGCCGGACTGCTGCGCGCAAGCGCGGCCGAGAAGCTCGTGACGGCCCTTCGCGACCGCTTCGACCTTCCGGTGCACGTGCACACCCATGACACCGCCGGTGGACAGCTCGCGACGTTGCTTGCGGCCAGCCGTGCCGGTGCGGATGCGGTGGATGTTGCGAGCGCACCGATGGCCGGAACGACCAGCCAGCCCTCCGCCTCCGCCCTCGTCGCCGCGCTCGCGCACACCGAGCGTGACACCGGACTCTCGCTGCAGGCCGTCTCCGACCTCGAACCATACTGGGAGGCCGTGCGCCATGCGTACAAGCCGTTCGAGTCCGGGCTCTCCGGACCGACCGGGCGCGTCTATCACCACGAGATCCCCGGCGGCCAGCTGTCGAACCTGCGCCAGCAGGCCATCGCGCTCGGCCTCGCCGACCACTTCGAGAAGATCGAGGATCTCTACGCCGCGGCGAACAAGATGCTCGGGCGTCCGCCGAAGGTCACCCCGTCGTCGAAGGTCGTCGGCGACCTCGCCCTCGCCCTCGCCGCCGCGAATGCCGACCCGGCCGACTTCGAAGAGAACCCGGACAGGTACGACATCCCCGACTCCGTCGTCGGCTTCATGTCGGGAGAGCTCGGAGACCTTCCGGGCGGCTGGCCGGAGCCGTTCCGCACCAAGGTGCTGAAGGGGCGGACCGTGAAGATCGGTGTGGAGCAGATCACCGATGCGGACCGCGAGGGTCTTGCCGGGGATGCGAGCGTGCGCCGGGCAACCCTCAACCGCCTGCTCTTCCCCGCGCCGACCAAGCAGTTCGAGTCGGTACGAGAGCAGTACGGGGATCTTTCCGTGATCGACACGGTCGACTACCTCTACGGCCTTCGCCAGGGCCACGAACACGTCATCGACATCGAGAAGGGCGTGAGCCTGTACATCGGGCTCGAGGCCATCGGCGAGGCCGACGACAAGGGAATGCGCACGGTCATGACCGTGATCAATGGGCAGATGCGTCCCGTTTTCGCGCGTGACCGCGGCATCACCGTCGACACCCAGACGGCGGCGCGGGCCGATCCGACCGTCCCCGGTCAGGTCGCGGCACCGTTCTCCGGCGTCGTCACCCTTCAGGTGGCTGACGGCGACACCGTCGAGGTCGGCCAGATCGTGGCATCCATCGAGGCCATGAAAATGGAGGCGGCCATCACCGCTCCCATCGCCGGCAGGATCACGCGTCTCGCCATTCCCCGCACCCAGCAGGTGGATGGAGGCGACCTCCTTGTCGTGATCGAACCGGTCTGAGGGAGCGCAGGCGCTGCGGCAGCAGCCACTGGAGCGCCCTCGCGGTAGTGTGGG
Source organism: Actinomycetales bacterium (assembly GCA_038251725.1). Classification (GTDB taxonomy): domain Bacteria; phylum Actinomycetota; class Actinomycetes; order Actinomycetales; family Microbacteriaceae; genus Lacisediminihabitans. The sequence goes on along the minus strand of JBBSBA010000016.1, from coordinate 15,890 downwards.
GGGTTCTCATCGCAATGGAAGGTTCTTGAATGTCGACCAGAAGCAGGGAATCGGAGAACGGCGATCAGCTCTCCGACTCCGAAGTGGCCTACGATCTCGTCGACGCGCCGTCGGACGATCTGGCCTCCAGCCTGCCGGCGAGCCTCACGATCGAGGTGAACCTGCCAACCACCGTGCATGCCGCACCGATGGACGAGCTGGCCGTCGCGATCGTCGAGGTTCCCGTGAACCCGGGCGCCGTCGGGGTGGTGCAGCCGACGACCACGTCGATCAACGTCGTCGCGCCGACCCCGGCCCCCGTGCCCGAACCGTCAGCGCCGTTCGTTCCGGACCTCCCGAGCAATGACGACCGCGCGCTCAGTCGCCGCGATCGGCTGCGCGGCGAGGTCTCCTCTACGCCGGAGCCGGCCACCATGCTCACGCCCGATCGCCTGATCGACGTGCGCAAGAAGAAGCGGGTGAAGCCCGAGGGCGGGCTCAACGCGTTCCTCTATGCGGCCACCCTCCACCTCGTGAACCGCGGGGATTCCCCCAAGGTGCTCGCCCGCAAGGCCGTCGAGGCCCGGGTCGACAAGAAGTTCGAGGGCGCGGCCCGATTCATCCCCGTGCTCACCCGAAAGGGCGGGGTCGGCAAGACCACGATCACCGCGCTGCTCGGGATGGCGTTCAGCGACATCCGGGAAGACCGGATCATCGCGATCGATGCCAATCCCGACCGTGGCACCCTCTCCGAACGGGTGAACAAGCAGACGCGCTCGACGGTGCGGGACGTCGTGAACCTGGCCCCGACGATCAACAGCTTCAATGACTTCACCACCATGGTCTCCCGCGACGAGACCCGGCTCGACATCCTCGCCTCCGACACCGACCCGCTGCTCTCCGAGGCCTTCGACGAGAACGATTACAACGTCGTCGCAGATCTGGCCGCGCGGTTCTACTCGATCGTGCTCACCGACTGCGGCACCGGAATCGTGCACTCGGTGATGCGGGCAACGCTGCAGCGGGCCGATTCGGTGGTCATCGTCTCCGGAGGCAGCGTCGACGAGGCGCGCCTCGCATCCGAGACCCTGACCTGGCTGGAGGCGAACGGCTACCAGAATCTGGTCAAGAACGCGGTCGTCGCCCTCAACACGGCCACCCAGGGCACCAACCTGGTGAAGCTCGAGGAGATCGAGGCGCACTTCAAGTCCCGAGTGCGTGAGATCGTGCGAATTCCCTACGATCCGCAACTGGCCGCCGGATCGGTGATCAACTACAAGGACCTGAAGCCGCTCACCAAGGCATCGGCCCGTGAACTCGCCGCACTCGTGGCGGACGGCCTGCCCGCCCGTCAGGGTGCCTGATCGCGACGACGCGACCGAGCCCGTTCGACGCACCGGACGCACACCCCCAGAAAGCGAGCACCACCGCATGACCGAGCGACAGATCCGAATCTTCGGCGATCCTGTGCTGAAGACCGTGTCCGACCCGATCACGCCGACGGATGACGTGACGGGTCTCATCCAGGACCTCCTCGATACCGTGAAGATTCCCGGTCGGGCAGGGGTCGCCGCCCCGCAGATCGGTGTGAACCAGCGGGCGTTCAGCTATAACATCGACGGGCAGATCGGGTACATCATCAACCCCGTGCTCGTGGAGGTCTCGGGCGAGCCGCAGCTGGTCGACGAGGGCTGCCTCTCGGTGCCCGGCTTCTATTTCGAGCGGCTGCGCCATCCGTTCGCGCGCGTCACCGGCGTCGACCTCGAGGGCAACCCGGTCGAGCTCAGCGGCGAGGGCATCATGGCGCAGGCGCTGCAGCACGAGACCGACCACCTCGACGGCACGCTCTACATCGACGGCCTCGAGAAGGGCCTCCGCCGCGAGGCGATGCGGGCCATCCGGGAATCGGACTGGTTCTAGTCACCCGCGCGCCCTAGGGGTTGCAGTGTTGGCACCACCGCGGGTCGGCGGGAGTGTGTGGACGCGCCAGACGGGCCTGGTGATCGCACGCCGCGCAGCCGTGGATATCGGCCGCGATCTCCCGGGTTGGCGATCCGCAGAGTGAACAGGGCACGTCGTATTCGACGCTGACGGGTCCAAACCCTGGCGACCCGCAGCGCGGACATCCGGTTGCGAGCCGGTGTGCCATCTTCCCGCAGAGCGTGCGGATGACGGCCGCGCGAGACGGTGCTCTGTTGGCACGGTAATCGGGCAGGATCACAACCGTGGAGTGCTCTCCCAGAAGGGTCTCAACGGTCTCCTCGAGGACCTCAAGCTGGGTGATGTTCTTGTGGGCGGCCGTGGAGGTGCCGTTCGTGCTCTGCAGGATCACTCCCTGGTCGGGGAAGCCGATGGCCGATGCGAACGTGATGGCTTCGCCGGTGTTGGCGATGCGTCGTCCTCCGGGCACCGGGGAGATGCTGACGATGCCGTCGACAATCTCCAGGCCCCGGGTGTCGTCGATGAAGGCGAGGAGCTCCATGTTCTCCACGACGGGCCCGAATCCGGAGCTGAAGCTGCCTTCGGAGGCGAGCCCGAGGGTGCTGCCGCTGATGTGCATGCCGACTCGGGCTTTCGCGCGGGCCGCGTCGCGGGGGCTGAGGGGACGGGGGATGTCGCCCGCGAACGTTCCAAACCGGTCAGTGTCGATATCCAGCGCCGCGGTTACCGTCGCGCCAAGGACATTCCGGAACACGTCGCGAGCGAGCAATTCTTTGCCGTGCATGGTGGCGAAGGTGATCAGTCGCCCGGTGTAGGCGGTGCGGGGGACGGTCATTGGAAGTAGTCGGGCCTGGAGACGTAGGTGTCCGAGACGAACATGACGCCGCTGGATGTGCCGAGAAGCCCCCCGACGGCGTCGATCAACTCGGCAGCGTTGTCGGGTGGGAGCACGGTGATAAGCATGGTGAGGGCGTCGTATTCGTTGAAGAGCAGAGCTCCGGAGTGCTGCCCGCGGTGTCCGATTCCTGACACTCCTGACACGGACGTGTAGCCGGTCGCTCCGGCGGACGTGATCAGTTCGCGAATTGCGGGCGCGTCGCGGGCGGGCACCACGACTTCCATGCGGGTCATCTTGGTCAGGTTGTTCATGGTCGTGATCCTTCCAGTGGGAGAGGGGCGGCAGTCCAGCCGTACGGCGTATACCGGTGCCAAGGGGCTGCGGGGTCGTTCCGTGCAGTGAGGGTGATCCAGTCATTGTCGAGCAGGTTGCGCAACACCTGGTTGCGGGAGACGATGCGCCCGACCCTGTCGAGGGGCGCCTGAACGATGGCTGTCAGGCGCATCGGTTCGTGGAACAGCTGATCGCCGAGGCCGACGGATTGCCAGGGAAGGCCGCGGCGCAGGTCGCCCGCGAGTCCGGAGAGTACTCCGATAGTGCCAATCGCGTTGTGGATGGTCTTGGTTCCGGCGCCGAGGGTCGCGGGGTTGAGCGCGGAGAAGTAGTACTGGTGGTTGATCCACTGCGCGACAACCAAGGGTGCGGTCATGATCGTTTCCAGCGCGGTCCCGTCGGGGTCCAACTCTGTTTGATAGGAGTGGAGGAACACCCGCCTCTTCAAGTCGACGCCTCTGGTCATTTGCCGCGGTCCGATGATCATGGCCGCGTTTCCGGCAAGGCCGAGCTCTGGATAGACTTCCGCCCAGTCGTGGGCGCGCTCACGCACTCGGGAGGGGGCGTGGGGGGATGCTCCCGGCAGGCCCTCGGCGCGTTCCCTGACCAACAGCTCGGCGGCCGTGCGTTGGATCCGGTCGAACGCCCGCGCCGCATCGACGTGGCTCTCCGGGATCAGGTGCCGGTCCAGGAGTGTGATGGCGTCGGTGACGGTGTTGTGCTCCGCTGCGATGAAGAAGCTGTCGGAGGGGATGTCGATTCCGCGGGTCCCCAGGAGTGCTCGCACCTCGGGGTCGTTGAAGATGGCAGTGGAGGCCCGGGCATTCGCCGCTCCGGGGTTGCCGCCACAGGCGCCACAATCCAACGCCGACTGATACAGGTTGTTCATCGACTCGGAGCGATGGCCAGCGAGCACGACCAGCGGTGCGAACCGGGCGATGCCCATCATCCGAAGGGCGGTTTCGGCCATGGCGACACACTCGTCGAGCGTGAAGGCGTCAACGATCGTCACGGTGCTCTCGAGAATGTCCGTCGACGGAGTCAGCGCGCGATGGATTCGTGCCTGCAGCGTCGGGGTAAGCGTGCGCAGCATGCTGATAGCGCCGTACAGCCAGCCGGATACCTCCGCCAGGGCAAACGGAGTCACCGCGCCGGAGTCGGCACGGTGGGTCGCGTGCCGAAGTGCGTCCCGCGCGCGACCGCGCGCGACCTGTTCGTCAGCTCTCGCGGTGTTGGTCGGCTGTTCGGTGAGCTGGTTGCGGGCCGTCAGGAGGGCTGGCAATGAATTGATGGCCCCACGGGCCATGTAGCGGGCGAAGCGCACGGGAACGCCGAAGAATCCGGCGAACCCGAACGTCTCCACCTCGGGGAGGACCTCGACGTGGCGTCGCATTCCTTCGGACCGGGGATCGATGCACATCACCAGCTGCAGGTGCGGACGGGAGCGGGGCTGCTCAGTGGTCGTGAGAGCCCGCGCCAGGGCGGCGCGGTAGTGCAACTCGTAGGCCTTCTGCCAGGTCAATGGGTGGTCGGCCACCGGATGCGTGGCCAAGACCCGGACCACGGCCGCAATGTCTTCGCGGTCCACCCGACTGCCGCCGATCGACCGGGCGACGTGCTGGCCCCGGTACCAGAGGGTCCGCCGGGCCTCGTCGGCCAGGACGGGCCCTCGTGACGGCGGGAGGGGGGTCGGCCCGAGAAGCGCCTGGAGGGTCAATCTCACACCGAGGTAGGAGGTCAGGTCAATGTCTCCAATCTGTTCGGCCCGCCACTTGATGTGACCGACCCAGCCCGGCAGTTGCTCGAGCTCTGCGCGCAGCGTCTTCGTGACCGCCTCTTCCGTGACCCCGAGTTTGACGAGAGCCCACGCCAGCGCGGCGTCGGGCTCGGCTGGCAGCACGCCCACCGACCGGCGGACCGCTCGAGGGAGTGACGGGTCCCGGCGGGCCAGGGTTCGCCACGCCTGGTAGAAATTTTGCTGCTTGTGGGGCATCGCCCAGAGCGGGTCCGGGTTCAGGTAGGACGACACCCAGGTGGCCAGATACTCGTCAAGCCAGGGTGTCGGGTGTTCGGCCGTTGGGGTGGTATCCCACAGCGCGGACTTCATGTCCAGGATCAACAGGCTCACCGCTGACACGTTTCTGCCACCAATCGTGAGCTGACCGGTGAGCTCGGGGACACGCTCGACCAGGGCTGCGATCAGGTCGGCATCGACGATCCGTCTGCGGTCGGCGTCTGCAAGGTAGGCGTCGCGAGACCGGGTGAGCACGACGCCCGGGATCGCGGCGGTCTCGAACGGGCGAGGCTCGTGGCCCGCGAGAGGGTTCACGGCGATGAAGGACTCCACAGGCCAGGACGGCACGATGTCGTGGGCGGCCGTGGCCACTTGGGCGCGAAGATTCAAATTCATGACAACACTCCTGGGTTCGCTGGCAATCGGGGGAGAACGGGCGGGCGGGGGAGAGAGGCAGTCACGGCCCTCGCGTAAACGACGTCACGAAGGTGCGCAAGCTGGTGCGGGTTACGGGACAGCAGTTGGAGCCCGGCGAGGGCCAAGGCCGGCAACGCCAGCAGCCAGGCGGGGGCGGCGTCGATGGTGGTCGTGGGTTCCAGTGCCACCGTGAACACCCGAAGGAGGGCCGCGTACCCGAACGCCAGCGCCGCTGTCGACGCGGCGCCGGAGAGCAGCGTGCGAGCCGAGAAGTTGGTGCTCAACGCTGTGCCCAAAGCAACGCTGGCGGTCAGGGCCACGAACGCCAGCAGGCCGATGCTGGTCGTCGACGCGGTGGGGAGGAACACCCATTTGGCTGCGGCCAACGACGCCAATGGAACCAGTACCGACAGGGCCACGGCCGCAGCGAGAGTGGGCGGCGAGTTGGTCTGACGGGCCGGAAGGTCCCGGTCGACGGCGTGCTGACGCACCCCCATTCCGGCACCGAGGAAGAGAGTGGATTTGAACAGGGAATGAGCGACCAGATGGAAGATCGCCGCCGCAAACACCCCCAAACCGCAGGCCATGATCATGAACCCCATCTGCGCCATGGTCGAGAACACCAGACGGCCTTTCACGTCCGGGCGAACCAGGCGTACCGCCGACGCGTAGACCAGCGTCACGGCCCCGACCACGAACACCCCGATCATGACGGATTGGTGGGGCGCGATGGCCGGGGCGAATCGGATCAACAGGACGGCGCCGGCGTTGACGACGCCGGCGTGCATCAATGCAGACACGGGCGTGGGCGCCGCCAACGTGAACGGCAACCAACCCTGGAACGGGATCTGGCTTGAGCGAGCCAGCGCCGAGCCAACGAGAAGCACGGCACAGGTCAGCTGTAGCGGCAACGGCAACGACTTCGTGACCGCGCGGAGTTGATCCAGAGGGAAGTCTCCTCCGGCGACGATCAGCAGGCCGACCACGGGAACCAGGAAGGCCGTGTCGGCGATCACCAACCGAATCCCGGTGCGTCGTATGCCGTCGCGCGCCTGCGCAAGCTCCCGATAGGTGGCCAGGAGCAGAACGAGGGCTCCTCCAGCCCCGACCCAGGCCACGGCGAACATGGCCGCCGATCCGGCGCACGCCATCAACACAGTGAACCCGGTGAGCAGATTGGCGGCACCGACGAACCAGATCTGTCGGAGATCACCGCGCAGGTATCGAATCGCGAATACCTGGACGATCGCACTCAGTCCCAACACCAGCATCGACAAGATCAACGCCAGGGCATCCAGCTGAACGGACGTTGACCCGAGCCCCACCCGAGCAGACTGGTGCAGCGCGGCAGTGGATGCGATAGCGGTCGCGACGGTGAAAAGGAATCCGGTCCCGACCACGGCCGCAGCGAGCCGGGCCGCCCTGTCCCCGCTCGCCCCCAGCCGGGCCGCTATCGCGGTGCAGAGCCCCGCGATCCACGGCGTCAGCGTTACGCCACCCACAACAAGCCAGTCAACCATCGGCACCCCTCAGAAACGAGACTCACAAAACAGGAAAACCATAGCACATGTTCAATGTCGGGAATTATGTGTGTGGAGAACCCTCTCTGGTGGGAGATAATCGGGAGATGGCGACATGGACGTTTCTGACCAATCACGCCCACGTGTTGCTGTGTGTGGCGGAAAACCCGAACGTGCGGCTACGCGACGTCGCCGTTCAGGTCGGGATCACTGAGCGGGCGGCGCAACGAATCGTCACCGAGCTGGAGGAGGCCGGATATCTGGAACGTGAGCGCGAGGGTCGTCGCAACACCTACCGTCTCAACCAGGCAATGCCGCTTCGGCACCCTTTAGACAGCGATCACCGCATCGGGGATCTGCTCGCCACCTTCGCCAAGACCGTGGCGACACGTGAGGGGCCCGCAACTGGTCACTGACCCCGCTGGCTCTCTCCGCGAGGTGAGCCGCCGGACGGAATCGGCCCAAACATGATTTCTGCCGCTCGCCCCCGTGCCGCCCGTGGGAGCGGGCGCGGTTGGGTCATCATCAACGCCTTCGACGGGCCTGATCTTCAGATGCGGCGTCTGGAGACTCAACGTCAGGTCAGGAAACTCGCGGGCGGCCAGCCGGACTTCCTGTGGGTTCGGGGTGGCAACGCCTTCAGGCTCCGGGCCCGCCATGAGAGCCCGCCCGCGACTCCGAGAGCGGGCGCGCGTCAGGTACCGGGATTCATCCAGCGTTCTCGGCCGGGGGGACGCCCTGGTACATCGCCTCGATCTCGTTGGCGAAGTCCTTGAGGATGACGTTGCGCTTGATGCTGAGCTTCGGCGTGAGGTGTCCGCTGGCTTCGGTGAGTTCGCGGGTGAGGATCACGAACTTGCGGATCGACTCGGCGCGCGAGACCTTCGCATTGGCGGCATCCACCGCGCTCTGAATCTCCGCGAGCACCTTCGGCTGCCGCGCCGCCTGCTCGATCGGCATGTTCGCGTCCTCGCCGTTGTTGTTGAGCCAGGCCGGAAGCATCTCGGGATCGAGGCTGATCAGTGCGGAGATGAATGGCTTCTGCTCGCCCACGACGATGATCTGGTCGACGATCGGGTTGGCGCGGATCGGATCCTCGAGCTGGGCCGGCGAGACGTTCTTGCCTCCCGCAGTCACGATGATCTCCTTTTTGCGCCCGGTGATCGACAGGTAGCCATCCTCGTCGAACTCGCCGATGTCGCCGGTCGTGAACCATTCGCCGTCGAAGACCTTCGCGGTCTCCTCGGGGTTCTTCCAGTAGCCGGCGAAGATGTTGATGCCCTTGGCCTGGATCTCGCCGTCTTCGGCGATGCGCACCGAAACTCCGGGGAGCGGCGGGCCCACCTTGCCGATCTTGAAGTTCGACGGGATGTTGACCGAAATCGGCGCGGTTGTCTCGGTGAGACCGTAGCCCTCGAGGATGGTGATGCCAAGGCTGCGGTAGAAGTGCCCGAGGCGCAGGCCGAGGGGAGCGGATCCGGAGACCGCGAACTTGACGTTGCCGCCCATCGCCGCGCGGATCTTCGACAGCACGAGGCGGTCGAGCACGGCGAACTCCACCTTGAGCGCGAACGGCACGTTCCCGGCGTCGAGCGCCTTCGAGTGCTCGATGGCGACCCTGGCGGCCCGGCGGAAGATCTTTCCCTTTCCGCCGCTCTCTGCCTTCTGCTCCGAGGAGTTGTAGACCTTTTCGAAGACCCGCGGAACGGCGAGCAGGAAGGTGGGTTTGAAGGATGCCATCGCCGGCAGCAGCTGCTTGGTGTCGGCCTGGTGGCCCACCTGCACGCCGCCGTGTACGCAGAGCACCGCGATGAATCGCGCGAAGATGTGGGCCGTCGTAATGAACAGCAGCGTCTTCGATTCGGTGTTCACCACCTCGGGGATCGCCTTGGCCGCATTGCGGGCGAGTTCGACGAAGTTGGAGTGGCTGAGCATGCAGCCCTTGGGCCGTCCGGTGGTGCCCGCGGTATAGATGAGAGTCGCGAGGTCGGAGCCTTTCGCGATCTGGCGGCGGCGTTCGATCTCCTCGTCGGCGACTCCGGTCCCGGCGGTGACCAGCTTGTCGAGGTCTCCCAGGTTGATCTTCCAGGAGTTGCGGATGAGGGGCAGGTCCGCGTAGACCTCGTCGAAGCGCGCGAAGTGTTCCGGCGTCTCGGTGATCATGGCGATCGCGCCGGAGTCGGTGAGGTTCCACAGCACCTGGTTGGGGGAAGAGGTCTCGTATACGGGCACGAGGATGGCGCCGGCGAACCAGGTGGCGAAGTCGATGAGCGTCCACTCGTAGCGCGTCTTACACATGAGCCCGATCTTGTCCCCTGGCTCGATTCCCGCCGCGACGAGGCCCTTGGCCAGGGCGACAACCTGTCGCAGGAACTCGGATGACGTGAGATCCGTCCACCCGCCGGCGGCGGTTGGCAGCGCGAAGAGCGGGCTGTCCGGCGTGGCCTTCACGCGGTCGATGAGCAGATCCGTCGCGTTGGCGTCGGGATCAGCCTGCACAATGGCTGGCATGTCGTACTCTTCCACGGCAACTCCTTCGGTACCGGCACGGAAAGTCGTTCGTCGACGGCTCCGTGCGCTGCAGGGCGAGGGGGCAAATGGCGATACCCACCCCCGTTGCCTAAACTCTATGGGGTGCCTCCGGGAAGCGTGGCACCTCTTGTACGTCCCCCACAACTTTCAATCGGAACAAAGGTCACCGCTCGTGCATGCAATTGGAATCGACATCGGCGGCACCAAAATCGCGGGGGCCCTGGTCTCCGAGCTCGGCGAGATCATCACCGAGGACCGGATGCCGACGCCCACCACGGGCTCGGAGGAGATCGTCGACGCCGTCGTGGCGATGATCGAGAAGCTCAGCGCGGGCCAGGATGTCGCGGCGGCGGGCGTCGCCGCGCCGGGATTCATCGACGCGGCACAGTCCACCGTCTACTACACGCCCAACATCAGCTGGCGGAACGAGCCGCTGCGGGCCAGGCTCACCGAACGCCTCGACCTCGACATCACGATCGACAACGACGCGAACGCGGCTGGCTGGGCGGAGTTCCGCTTCGGCTCCGCTCGTCTCTACAGTGACATGACGATGCTCACCATCGGCACCGGTGTCGGTGGCGCCATCGTCACCCAGGACCGCCTGTTCCGCGGCGGCTTCGGCGTGGGCGCCGAGCTCGGCCACATGCGCATCGTGCCCAACGGGCTGCCGTGCGGCTGTGGCGCGCGCGGCTGCATCGAGCAGTACGGCTCGGGCCGGGCCCTGTTGCGCATGGCGAACGAGATGGCGGATCTGGGCGGCATCGGCCTCGGGCTCGCCGCGGTGCGCGCGGAGAAGGGCTCGCTCGAGGGGTCGGATGTCGCGGATCTCATCGTGGCCGGCGATCCCGGCGCGCTGCAGGCCCTTCGCGAGCTCGGGAGCTGGCTCGGCCAGGCCTGCGCGTCCCTGAGCGCTGTGCTTGACCCGCAGGTCTTCGTGTTCGGCGGCGGGGTCGCGGTTGCCGGGGACCTGCTGCTCGACCCCATCCGTGAGGCCTACCTCTCGCATCTGCCAGCCCGCGGGTTCCACCCGGAGCCGAAGTTCGTGATCGCGGAGCTCGTGAACGATGCGGGAGTCGTCGGTGCGGCCGACCTCGCGCGGCTGCACTCGCAGAACCGCTAGGTTCCACCGCTCGGCGCAAAACGGCCCGACCGCGGTGGAACCGTTAGAGTGGGGCAATCTCTGAAGGCGCAGGTTAACGAAATGTTCTACTGGTTCATGAAGAACCTGGTTGCGGGTCCGCTGCTCAAGACGGCCTTCCGTCCCTGGGTGACCGGGCACGAGAACATCCCGAAGACCGGCGGGGTGATCATGGCGAGCAACCACCTCTCGTTCATCGACTCCGTCTTCCTGCCGCTCGTGATGGACCGCCGCATCAGCTTCCTCGCCAAGAGCGACTATTACACGGGTCGCGGCGCCAAGTCGTGGCTCACCAAGACCTTCCTCACTGCCACCGGAATGATCCCGATCGACCGCTCGGGCGGCAAGGCCTCCGAGGCATCATTGGAGACCGGGCTCGGTGTGCTCGCGCACGGCGAAATTCTCGGAATCTATCCGGAGGGCACCCGCAGCCCGGACGGGCGTCTCTACCGTGGCCGAACCGGTGTGGCCCGCATGATCCTCGAGGCGGGCGTTCCCGTTGTTCCGGTGGCCATGATCGACACCGAGAAGGTGATGCCCATCGGCTCGAAGATCCCTAAGGTCCGTCGCATCGGAATCGCCATCGGCAAGCCGCTCGACTTCTCCCGCTTCGAGGGCATGGAGGGCGATCGCTTCATCCTGCGCTCCATCACCGACGAGATCATGTACGAACTTCACCGCCTCAGCGGCCAGGAATACGTGGATGCCTACGCCTCGTCGGTCAAGGAAAAGCAGGCTTCGCGCAGCCGGTAAGCTGGTATTTACGGGCCTTTCACCCGATGTCACCCACCGCGCATTGAGGATCTACCCCTGTGTTTGCCAGCAATGAAGACCCGATCGTCCTCGCAGATCCATCAGTGATCGCCGGTCTCGACTATTGGCGCACACTCCCGATCAAGCAGCAGCCGCAGTGGCCGGACGCCTCGGCGGTTGCCGCGGCATCGGCCGAGATCGCGTCGCTGCCGCCCCTCATCTTCGCCGGTGAGGTCGACGTGTTGCGCGAGCGCCTCGCCGCCGCCGCTCGCGGACAGGCGTTCCTGCTTCAGGGCGGCGACTGCGCGGAGACGTTCGCGGGTGCCACGGCCGAGCAGATCCGCAACCGGGTCAAGACCGTTCTGCAGATGGCCGTCGTGCTCACCTACGGTGCGTCGACCCCGGTGATCAAGATGGGCCGCATGGCTGGCCAATTCGCCAAGCCGCGTTCGAGCGACACCGAGACCCGTGGCGACGTCACGCTCCCGGCCTACCGCGGCGACATCGTGAACGGGTACGACTTCACGCCGGAATCCCGCGAGGCCGACCCGCGGCGGCTCGTGCAGGGGTACCACACGTCGGCGTCGACCATCAACCTCGTTCGCGCCTTCACGCAGGGTGGCTTCGCCGACCTGCGCGAGGTGCACCGCTGGAACCAGGGCTTCGCCCGCAATCCCGCGAACGTGCGCTACGAGCAGATGGCCCACGATATCGACAAGGCCATCAAGTTCATGGAGGCCGCCGGGGCGGACTTCGACGAGCTCAAGCGCGTGGAGTTCTACACCTCGCACGAAAGCCTCCTGATGGACTACGAGCGCCCGATGACGCGAATCGACTCGCGCAACGGAACGCCGATCAACACCTCGGCGCACTTCCTCTGGATCGGGGAGCGCACCCGCGATCTTGACGGCGCCCACGTCGACTACATGTCCCGTCTGCGCAACCCGATCGGTGTCAAGCTCGGCCCGACGACGAAGATCGACGACATGCTGCGGCTCATCGACAAGCTCGACCCCAACCGCGAGCCCGGCCGTCTCACCTTCATCACCCGCATGGGCTCCGGCAAGGTTCGGGATGCCCTGCCGCCGCTGCTCGAGGCCATCAAGCAGGTGGATGCCAACCCGCTCTGGGTCACCGATCCCATGCACGGCAACGGACTCACCACGCCGAACGGCTACAAGACGCGGCGGTTCGACGACGTCGTTGACGAGGTCAAGGGCTTCTTCGAGGCGCACCGTGCCGCGGGAACCCACCCCGGCGGCATCCACATCGAACTCACCGGCGATGACGTCACGGAGTGCCTCGGCGGCTCGGAGCAGATTGACGAGAACACCCTCGCCACGCGCTACGAGTCGCTCTGCGACCCGCGGCTCAACCACATGCAGTCGCTCGAGCTCGCGTTCCTCGTGGCCGAGGAGCTCGGCGCACACTAGCCAGCGCTGCGACCGCCTGCCGGGGCGTGCCCCGTGCGCCCGAGCTTCGGCATGCCTGCGCCCGCAGCGCTCCCACGGTGCGAAATCCATGCAATTCGCCGCGACGCGCCGCCACACCCATGAGTTGAGTGGCGATTCGGGTCGCGCGGCATGGATTTCGCACCTGGCGCGCCGTCGCCAAACGGTCGTTCGGGTGGCGGGCGGGTCGGGCTAGAGGTTGTTGAGGTCGATGACGACCGTGGATCCCTTATCGACCATCGTTCCCTGGCCGGGGCTCACCGAGGTTACTGTGCCCCCATTGTTGGATGCCACGACCTGGCTCAAGAAGTTGTTGAACTTGATCGCGAAGCCCGCGGCCTTGAGCGCCGCCTTTGCGGCGGGCCACGCCATCCCCACGACATTCGGCACCGCGACCTGCTCCTTGCCCTTCGAAATTGTCATCGACACGGTGCCGCCCGGGCGCACTATCTGTCCCTCGGCGAGCTCGATGCTGATGACGTCGCCGGCGGGGATCGTGTCGCTGTAGGTATCCCGGCCGGAGGTCGCCGTGACGCTCACGTCCTTGAGCTTCTGGGTGGCTGCCGCGACACTGAGGCCGGCGACATCCGGAAGCGGGCCGGCCGAGACGACGAGGGTGATCGGCTGCTGCTCGCCGTAGGTGCTGGCCGTCGCGAGATCGATGCCGCCGGTGCCGAACGCCGCGATAACGGTGTTTTTGGCGACCTTCGAGTCGAACTGGCGGGTCGAGTCCTTCGCGTCGTAGGCGAAGCGGGCGTCGGTGATCCTCTTGATCGCGGCCTTCTCGGGCTGTCCGACCAGCACCGGCACCGAGAGCGGCTGTGGTCCGGTGGAGAGCAACAGGGTGATCGTGCTGTTCTTGGGCACGCTGGCGCCGGTCTGCGGCTTCGTCGTGACCACTGCGCCCTTGGCGACCGACACCGACGGCACCGCGCCGGTGGTCGAACTCACCGTGAGCCCGATGCCCTTGAGCGTCGCGGTGGCGGCGCTTCGTGACCGTCCACTGAGGTCGGGGATGGTGATCTGCGCGCCCGGTCCCGAGCCGAAGTACCAGCCGGTGCCTCCGGCGACCGCGGCGAGCATGATGACGAGGGCGAACAGCCAGAATCCCTTGCGTCGGCGACGTTCGGTCGTGACCGCGAGGGCGGTGGCCGTCTCGGTGAGGATCGGGCCGGTGCGGTGGCGCGCCTTTGCGGTGAAGATCTGGGTGTCGGCGGTGTTCGACGGAGCGGCGATGGCCGACGGCATGACCGTCGTGCGCTGCACGGTGGTCGCGTCGGTGCGGGGGCCGTCCTGGCGCAGCAGCGACTCGGTCTCGTGAAGCTGGTCGAGCATGGCCTTCGCATCGCGCGGACGCTGCTCGGGATCGCGGGCCGTCGCCCAGAGCACGAGCTCGTCGAGCTCGGCCGGAACACGAGGGTTCTTGGCGCTCGGTGTCGGCACGGTGTCGTTGGCGTGCTGGTGAGCGATCTGGAATGCCTGCTCGCCCTTGAATGGTTGCTCTCCGGCGAGCATCTCGTAGAGCATGATGCCCACGGCATAGATGTCGCTTCGGGTATCGGCCACCCCGCGGGTGACCAGCTCGGGGGAGAGGTAGGCGATGGTTCCGAGCAGTGCGTTGCCGGTGGCCGTGTTGGCGGAGGCGGCGCGGGCGAGGCCGAAGTCGCCGATCTTGATGCGACCATCATCCGCCAGCAGAACGTTCTCCGGCTTGAGGTCGCGGTGCACGATGCCGTTCTTGTGCGCGGCGGCGAGCCCGGAGAGAATCGCCTCCATGATGTCCATCGCCTGCACCGTCGTGAGCACCTTGTGCTCGAGCAGCAGATCGCGCAGGGTGATCCCCGGCAGGTACTCCATGACGAGGTAGGCGGTTTCGCCGTCCTGTCCTTGGTCGTATACGTTGACGACGTTGGGATGCGCCAGTCGCGCGGCCGAGCGCGCCTCCTGGATGAAGCGGGCCTTGTACTGTGAATCGTCGGCCAGGTGCCCGTGCATGACCTTGATCGCGACGCGGCGTTCGAGGCGGAGGTCGGTGGCCATGTACACCGTGGCCATGCCGCCTCGGGCGATGCGCGAGCGCACCTGGTATCGGCCGTCGATGAGACGTCCGATCAGGGGGTCGCTGCTGTTGGTGGTCACTGATCGAGTCTAAAGATGGGGACGCCGACAGCCGTGCCAAAACACCGCAAAGCGCGCGGTCCGCGGGCGGATGGAGCCGGAATCGTTATTATCCCGGCGGCACTAGTTGAGGCTGGAGAGCCAGGAGCGCGCTGAGCCTTCCCACTTCGCGTAGGCCGTCGGATAGCCGGAGAGCTGCACGGCCTGGGCGGCTTTCGTCACCGACATGGACTGCCAGCCGGGGATGTCGAGCAGGCCGACGGTGTTTCCCAGATTGGGGTTGTGCGGGCCGCCGAAGAACAGCTTTGCCGCGTAGCCCGGCTGCATGATCTGAGCCGGGGTACCCCATCCGGCGCTCGGGCGCTGCTGGAAGAGGCCGAGCGAGTCACGGTCCCCAAAGTCGAGGTTAAGCAGCCCCGACTCCTGGGCGGCGGCCGCGAGGGCGATGACGAGACCGTAGTCGGAAACTCCGAGGGAGCGGCCCACGGCCACGATCGTGCGTGCGTTGGCCGCCATTTCGGTGCTCATCGGCACGATGGCCGACGGTGACGAGGGAATGTTCGGAACGGCGCTGGGGATCACGATGGTGTGGCCGCTGTAGATGATGCTCGACCAGGTGAGGTTGTTCGCGGCGAGGATGGCTTGCGACGAGACGCCGAACTTGGCGGCGATGCCCGCCACGGTGTCACCACTGGCGATCGTGTAGGTCACCGGAGCGTTGTTCGCCGGGGTCACCGACGACGTCTCGACGATGCGCACCTGGCCGGCCGGAGCGACGGAGGCCGCTGTCGTGGATCCGGGGATCGCGATCGTCTGTCCCGGGTAGATGATGCTCGACCAGCCGAGCCCGTTGGCG
>JBBSBA010000015.1:0-43690 GCA_038251725.1 Actinomycetales bacterium | reverse complement strand
CTGGCCGGTGCCCAGGGTGCCGAGGCAGAGCAGAAAGGCCCGTGGTGCGGCTTGGCGTCCCGTCGCGGCGTATCGCATCCCGCCCCCGGTCGGTCCTGGGGACAAGAAGTTGTGCACAGATTGCCGGACAACCTTCGAACATCTGTCCCTCTTACGATTTAGGTGAGATGCGCGTAGCCCGATCCATCAATCCGGCGGGGTTTAGAGGGCTGGCAAATCAGGCGCTCGGATAGCAGCTCAGAAGACCTCTAGCGGAGAGTTCCCGAAGCCTTCATGTGAATCGTTCGCAGCGCAGGTCCGCGAGAACTTGCTACCCGGAAAGAATTTCTATCTCACCTAAATCGTAAGACCGACATCTGTTCGAAAACGGGAGAATTGACCATGGCCATTCACTCCGCAGTGTTCCTCCAGTCAGCGACGATCGTCGCCGGAATCGGGGCATCCGCGGCCGAGTTCGCCGGCTTTTCAGACAACAAATTGATGGACTCGCTCGACCTGATCGCGCGTCACCGGCGGCACCTCGACACCTATGCGGCGTGGGCTGCGGGGGAGATCGCGGCGCGGTCCCGCCTCGAGCATGGTTACGGCGGCCTCGCGCAGCGCGAGGGCTTCGCGAATGCCGTGAACCTCGTGCGATCCCGGGCCCAGACCACCCACGCTGAGGCGAGCAAACAGGTCGCGCTCGGCACGATGCTCGCCGCTGCCGCTGCCGCTGCCGCTGCCTCGGCTCCTCCCGATTACCCGTCCTCCCCGTCACCGTCCTCTCCGCCTCAGACCGCTGTGCCTCCGAGCTGGCAGACTTCGATTTCGGCGGCTCTGGTGGAGGCGGTGGTCTCGGCCGATGGTATCGAGGCCATCCGCCGTGGTCTCGGCGAAGTTGACGTCGCGGTCAGCGAGATCGCGCTCTCGGCCGCGAGTGAGCAACTCCTCGCGGAGGCGGAAGGGGCGTCCGCCGATCATCTCCTGCGGCGTGCACGGCAGATGCGGGACCAATTGGATGCCGACGGGATCGCGTTGCGCGAACGGCGACGGCATGAAGCGCGATCGCTCACGCGCTGGATCCGCCGAGACGGCATGTACCAGGTGTCGGCCGTTCTCGATCCGGAAGGCGGTCGAACCGTGTTCGCCGCGTTCGAGGCGATTCTCGGGCCTCGAGGTGGCGGACCACGATTCGTGGACCCGGCGGAAAAGGAGCGAGCGCGGGCGATTACCGACGACCCGCGCACCGACGCCCAGATCACCGCGGATGCACTCGTCGAGATGATTCGCATCGCGGCGGCCGCTGACGAGTCGACGTTGTTCGGCAGAAGCCGCCCCGCGGTCCGGGTGGTAGTGACCGAGGCGGCGCTTGCCCAACCGCGCACCGACGGCTCGTCGTCCACTTCGCACGGCTACATCGAGGGCATGCCCGACCCGATTTCGATAGAAACGGTCGAACGCCATCTCTGCGACACCGGCAGCGTCGGCATTATGTTCGATGGCGACGGCCGCTGCCTGAATGTCGGCCGCGAGAGGCGACTCTTCACCGCACGACAACGCATCGGACTCGCGATTCGTGACGGCGGATGCCGGTTCGGCGACTGCGATCGACCCGCATCCTGGTGTGAGGCGCACCACATCAGGCAGTGGTCGAGAGACCACGGAACGACTGACATCGCCGACGGCGTGCTTTTATGCCGCTTCCATCACCTCCTGGTGCACAACAATCACTGGGAGATCGTGCGGGAGGGTGCGAGCTATTGGCTGAGACCCCCGCCGGGTGACGACCCGCTCCAGTCGCTGAGACCCATGCCGAGCAGGAGTGTCGTCATGACGGAAATGGCCGCCCTCGGCTCACGAGGGTGAGGGTCTGTGCGCGGGGCGAGGCGCGACGCCGGTAACTCGGGACTCAACCTGGCGGGCAGGGGCAGGGGCAGGGCACAGGCTGGGGCTAGTACTACAGTCGCGTTTATTTCATAGTCGTCGGCGTGTTTCGGATGGTTTTGTGCTCGAGGCGCGCCTTCAGTCGATTGCGGGCCACTCGTCGCAGTTCGTCCTCGTCCGTGCGCAGCACGATATGCCCGGGAGGACGCGGCACCCATGGTCGAAGGTCCCGGTCGGCTCGCCCGCGCCCTTGCCCGCGCAGCGGGGCGCGGCCTCAGGCGCGGTGGCGGTGGCGGAGACGGGAGGTGCGAGGCAGGAGGGTCGAGGCAGGGGGGTCGTCATCCGGGACCATCAGCTAGGCTGGGGACTGCGAAGGGGAGTATTCCCACGGGCCGTCACACGCCCCGTTCCGCGCCCGTCAATACGGTCACCGATGATGCTGGCCCGGGTGTGGTGGTGTCGATTCGTCGGCGCGGAAGAGACTTTCGGAAATCCGGCGCGCGCTCCATCAGGAGACCGCGCCGATCTCCTCTGAAAGGCTCGGCAATGGACCTGCAACTCCCTCTCTGGTTCGAGATCACCAGCATCGTGATCGTGATTGTGATCGTGATCGCGGACCTGGTGCTCGCGTTCAAGCGGCCCCACATCCCCTCGACCAGGGAATCCAGCCTCTGGGTCGGCTTCTATGTGCTGCTCGCGATCGTCTTCGCGGTTCTCATGTTCTTCTTCGCCGGTGCCGAACCTGCGGGCCAGTTCATCGCGGGCTGGCTCACGGAATACAGCCTGTCGATCGACAATCTCTTCGTCTTCGTGATCATCATGGCGAGATTCTCGGTACCGCGGAAGTACCAGCAGGAAGTGCTCATGGTGGGCATCATCATCGCCCTGGTGTTGCGCGGGATCTTCATCCTGCTCGGGGCGTCGCTCATCCAGAACTTCAGCTGGATCTTCTACATCTTCGGTGCATTCCTGCTCTACACCGCGTTCGGCCAGGCCTTCCAGGGCAGGGAGGAGATGGAGGAGAAGGAGAGCGGCATCATCCGCCTGCTTCGCAAACGCATCAGCATCTCCAACGAGTTCGACGGGGCCAGGATTCGCACCGTCATCGACGGGAAGAAGGTGTTCACGCCGATCATCGTCGTGTTCATCGCGATCGGAACCACCGACCTGGTGTTCGCGCTCGACTCGATCCCGGCCATCTTCGGAATCACAACGAGCGCCTTCATCGTGTTCACCGCGAACGTGTTCGCGCTCATGGGGCTTCGGCAGCTCTACTTCCTGCTCGGCGACCTCATCGACAAGCTCGTCTATCTCAAGTACGGAATCGCGTTCATCCTCGCGTTCATCGGATTCAAGCTGATCGCCCACGCGCTGCACACCAACGAGCTTCCCTTCGTCAACGGTGGCAACCACGTCGAGTGGGCGCCGGAGATTCCCACCCTCGTCTCGCTCGCGGTGATCGTGGCGTCGATGGCCGTGGCGGTCATCGCCAGCCTCGTGAAGATCCGCTACGACCGGCGTCGAACGCCCTAATGACGATCGATGCCGCTCGGCCAAGGGAGGCCCGGGCACCCGGGGCATCCCGGTCCACGCAACAATCGGT
Source organism: Actinomycetales bacterium (assembly GCA_038251725.1). Lineage (GTDB taxonomy): Bacteria > Actinomycetota > Actinomycetes > Actinomycetales > Microbacteriaceae > Lacisediminihabitans. Next base: position 40,224 of record JBBSBA010000015.1, on the reverse strand, counting down.
GTTAGCCTGAGCCAGTGTTGATCGGTCTGCTTCTTCTTCGTAGCCGCGACGAGTCCTAGTCCTCAGGCCGCCCTCGTCGCGGAGTCTGGTGCTGGAAATATGCGCCGTGGCTGACCGCCGTTCTTAGTAGGAGACTGCACAATCATGAACGATCAATTGCCCGTGAAGCCACGTACGCTCGCCGAGAAGGTCTGGGACGACCACCTCGTCGTCAAGGGTGAGGGCGGCAGCCCCGACCTCCTCTACATCGACCTGCACCTCGTGCACGAGGTGACCAGCCCGCAGGCGTTCGACGGTCTGCGTCTCGCCGGTCGGCCGGTTCGCCGCGTCGACCTGACCATCGCGACCGAGGACCACAACACCCCGACGCTCGAGATCGACAAGCCCATCGCAGATCTCACGAGCCGTACCCAGATCCAGACGCTGCGTAACAACTGTGCCGAGTTCGGCGTTCGGCTGCACCCGCTCGGGGACATCGACCAGGGCATCGTCCATGTGGTCGGACCGCAGCTGGGCCTCACGATGCCCGGCATCACGGTGGTGTGCGGCGACTCCCACACCTCCACCCACGGCGCATTCGGTGCGATGGCGTTCGGCATCGGCACGAGCGAAGTGGAGCATGTGCTCGCCACGCAGACCCTGCCGCTCACCCCGTTCAAGACGATGGCCATCACCGTGGAGGGCGCGCTTCGCCCCGGCGTCACGGCCAAGGACATCATCCTCGCCGTCATCGCGAAGATCGGAACCGGCGGGGGACAGGGCTACGTGCTCGAATTCCGCGGCAGCGCCATCCGCTCGCTCTCCATGGAGGGCCGCATGACCGTCTGCAATATGTCGATCGAGGCAGGCGCCCGCGCCGGCATGGTCGCCCCCGACCAGGTGACCTACGACTACCTCGAGGGACGCGCGCACGCGCCGAAGGGCGCGGACTGGGACGAGGCGGTCGCCTACTGGAACACGCTCGCGACCGACGACGACGCGGTGTTCGATGCCGAGGTGTTCCTCGACGCGAACGATCTCGAGCCCTTCGTCACCTGGGGCACCAACCCGGGCCAGGGCGCGTCGCTCAGCGACTCCGTGCCCGACCCGACCGCGATCGCCGACGCCAACGAGCGCGCCTCGGCGGAGCGCGCCCTCGAATACATGGACCTCACCGCGGGAACGCCGCTCAAGGACATCCACGTCGACGCGGTCTTCATGGGCTCCTGCACCAACAGCCGAATCGAAGACCTGCGCGCCTTCGCATCGATCATCAAGGGACACACCAAGGCGGATGGCGTGCGCGTCATGGTCGTGCCGGGTTCGGCGCGCGTGCGGCTCGAGGCCGAGGCCGAGGGCATCGACCAGATCGTGAAGGACTTCGGGGCCGAGTGGCGGTTCGCGGGGTGCTCGATGTGCCTCGGGATGAACCCCGACCAGCTCGCACCGGGGGAACGGTGCGCGTCGACCTCCAATCGCAACTTCGAGGGCCGCCAGGGCAAGGGTGGGCGCACGCACCTCGTGTCACCGCTCGTGGCGGCGGCAACCGCGATTCGCGGCACGCTGTCGAGCCCGTGGGACTTGGGTCTGGACACCGCCGATCTGTCGACCATCAGCGGGGACTCGACCAGCGCTGTCGCTGCCTCCTCGACCAACAGGAGCAACTAATGGACAAGGTTTCCGTCGTGACGGGAGTCGCCGTTCCGCTCAAGCGGGCGAACGTCGACACCGACCAGATCATCCCCGCCGTCTTCCTCAAGCGCGTCACCAAGACCGGCTTCGACGACGCACTCTTCTCTGCCTGGCGACAGGATCCCGACTTCGTGCTCAACGACCCGGCCTTCCAGGGCGCTCGCGTGCTCATCGCCGGCCCCGACTTCGGAATCGGATCGAGCCGCGAGCACGCCGTGTGGGCACTGAGGGACTACGGCTTCCACGCCGTACTCAGTCCGCGGTTCGGCGACATCTTCCGCGGCAACGCGGGCAAGCAGGGTCTCCTCGCCGGCGAAATCAGCGAAGCGGACCTCGAGTCGATGTGGGGCGTGATCGACGCGCAGCCGGGCATCGCGGCATCCGTCGACCTGGTCGCGAAGACGGCCACGGTCGGCGACCTCACGGTGCCGTTCGAGATCGACGAATACACTAGGTGGCGGCTCCTCGAAGGCCTGGACGATATCGGGCTGACCCTGCGCAATGAGGCGCAGATCACCACGTTCGAGGTCGCACGGGAATCGTGGCGGCCACGAACCCTTCCGATACAACACGTAGCAGGTGAATGAATGAACCCCCTTGTCAAGGGCACCCAGAAGGCCAGCCAGCGAGTGGGATTGAAGTCCGACGAAATCAGGATTACCGGTGGCAACCCGCTCAAGGGCCGCATCGCCGTTCGTGGAGCCAAGAATCTCGCGACCAAGGCCATGGTGGCCGCCCTTCTCGGGGAGACACCCAGCGTGCTGCGTGACGTGCCCAACATCAGCGATGTCGAGGTCGTGCGCGGTCTGCTCGAGGTGTACGGCGTTATCGTCACCTCCCCGATCCCCGGCGAGATGATCTTCGACACGTCGAACGTCGAGAAGGCACACTTCGCCGAGATCGACGCGCACGCCGGCTCCAGCCGCATCCCGATCCTGTTCTGTGGACCGTTGCTGCACCGTCTCGGCGAGGCGCGAATCCCCGACCTCGGCGGCTGCCGCATCGGAGACCGACCGATCGACTTCCACCTCGACGCGCTGCGCGCCTTCGGTGCCATCGTGAACAAGACGTTCGAGGGCATCTACATCACGGCACCCGATGGCCTGCACGGTGCCGACATCGAGCTTCCGTACCCGAGCGTCGGAGCGACAGAGCAGGTGCTGCTCACCGCGGTACGTGCCAAGGGCACGACCGAACTCAAGAACGCGGCCATCGAGCCCGAGATCATGGATCTCATCGCCATCCTGCAGAAGATGGGCGCCATCATCTCGGTGGAGCCGAAGCGGGTGATCCTGATCGAGGGCGTCGACCGCCTCGAGGGCTACAGGCACCGCGCACTGTTCGACCGCAACGAGGTCGCAAGCTGGGCCTCCGCGGCGCTCGCCACCAAGGGCGACATCTTCGTCGAGGGCGCCCGCCAGAACGAGATGATGGCCTTCCTCAACATGTTCCGCAAGGTCGGTGGCGCGTTCGATGTCGAAGACGACGGAATCCGCTTCTACCACCCGGGTGGGGAACTCAAACCCGTCACCATCGAGACGGATGTGCACCCGGGTTTCATGACGGACTGGCAGCAGCCGCTCATCGTGGCCCTCACCCAGGCGAACGGGGTGTCGGTCGTGCACGAGACGGTGTATGAGGATCGATTCGGCTTCACCGACGCCCTCAACGAGATGGGCGCCGACATCGTCGTACACAAGGAGGGCCTGCCGGATCATCCGCGTCGGGTCGCCCGCCGCGACTTCGAGCAGGCCGCCATCATCACCGGACCGACCAAGCTCCACGGCGCCAATGTGCGCGTGCCCGACCTGCGTGGTGGCTTCAGCTACCTGATCGCCGCGCTGACGGCGGAGGGCGTGTCGACGGTCAGCAACGTGGGCATCATCAGCCGCGGCTACGAACACTTCATGGACAAGCTCGACGTCCTCGGGGCCGATTTCGTCTACGGGGGCTAACCCGTTGGCCGTGGTTCCGCCCGCCGATCATCATCGATCGGAGAAGATCCCGATCTTCCGACTGCTGGCGTTCCTGTTGGTTCCTCCGATGGAGGTTCTCGCGCGCTACGTGATCATCGGCGGCGAGAAGCTCCCGAGGAGTGGTGCGTTCGTGCTGGCGCCGAACCACTACAGCGAGATCGACCCCGTCGTGATCGGCCGAGTGATGTGGAAGCTCGGCCGCGCGCCACGCTACCTCGCCAAGGCATCCCTCTTCTCCATGCCGGTGTTCGGGTGGATGCTGCGCACCTCCGGGCAGGTGCCGGTGGAACGCACCGGCTCCGCGCGCGGAAGTGACCCGATCGCGGCGGCGGACCAGATCGTGCACGCCGGCCACGCCGTCGTCATCTATCCCGAGGGATCCCTCACGCGCGATCCCGACCTGTGGCCGATGCGCGGCAAGACCGGAGCGGTGCGGATGGCGCTCATGGCGGATGTGCCGCTCATCCCGGTTGCGCACTGGGGAGCGCAGAAGGTGCTGCCGCGGTACGGCAAGCGGATCAGCCTCTTTCCCCGCAAGACGATCACCGTCAAGTTCGGCGACCCGGTTGACCTGTCGGCCTTCCGCGGGAAGGGCCTCGACACCAAGACGCTCAACGCCGCCACCGCCGTGCTCATGGCCGACCTCACGTCGCTCCTTGCCGAGCTGCGGCACGAGACCCCGCCCGCCGAACCGTGGGATCCCGCCAAGCACAGCCAGAGTGAGATCGGTCGTTTTGAACAACCATAATCCGATGACATTGCCCATTCGTATCTCCCGGTCCGGGGTGCGCCGCGTCGCCGTGCTCGGCGCGGGCAGCTGGGGCACGACCTTCGCCAAGGTGCTCGCCGACGGTGGTTCGGATGTCGCCCTGTGGGCCCGGCGCCCCGAATTGGCCCGGGAGATCTCCCAGTCGAAGCGCAACAGCGACTACCTTCCGGGCATCAATCTGCCCCGCGACCTCTGGGCGAGCTCCTACATTCCCGATGTGCTCGACGGGGCGGAGATCGTGTTCATCTCGGTGCCGAGCCAGTCACTGCGCGAGAACCTGCGGATCATGCGCGACATCATCCCCTCCGACGCCGTCGTGGTGAGTCTCATGAAGGGCGTCGAGAAGGGCTCCCGCGACCGCATGAGCGAGGTCATCCAGCAGGAGCTCGAGATCGGCACCGATCGTATCGCCGTGACATCCGGCCCGAACCTCGCCCTCGAGATTGCCAAGGAGCAGCCGACGGCGGCGGTCGTCTCCTCGACGAGCATCGAGACCGCGACCTTCGTGGCCGAGGCCGCGACCAACCCGTACTTCCGCTCGTTCGTGAACACGGATGTGATTGGCACCGAGTTCGGCGGAGTGCTCAAGAACCTCATCGCGGTGGCCATCGGCATCGTCGACGGCGTCGGGTACGGCGAGAACACGAAGGCGTCGATCATCACGCGCGGGCTCGTCGAGATGACGGACTTCGCGGTGGCCTACGGCGGACTGGCGCAGACGCTCTCCGGACTCGCGGGGCTCGGCGACCTCATCGCCACCTGCGAATCGCCGCTCTCGCGCAACAACACCGCCGGGCGGCTGCTTGGCCAGGGCTACAGCTTCACCGACGTCGTGAAGCAGATGAACCAGACGGCCGAGGGGCTCTCGTCGGTCGCGCCGATTCTCGAACTCGCCGCCGCGCGCGGCGTTGACATGCCGATCGTGGCCCAGGTCGCCCAGGTGCTTGCCGGCACCATGGACCCCCGCGACATCGCGCCGCACCTCACGACCGACGAAACCCCGTCGATTCCCGTCGAGTAGGTACCGCTCGACGGACGGGTCGGGCCGTCGGGGTCAGGGCGTCGGCGTCGGGGTCGGCGTGCTTTCGGGCACGAAGACCGGGCCGTGCTCGGTGCAGTGCTTGGTCGGCGAGATCGAACCGACGGCGTTGGAGAGGGCATCCAGGATGATCGCCTCCTGGCCCTGGGTGAGCCTGATGTCGATCACCACCTGGGTTGCCGGCGAGCGTCCGTAGGTCGTGTAGACGAATCTCGTCTTTCCCGTGACATCGACAACCCAGTCGATACCCTTCACGGTGGAACAGAGGGCCGAGGGACCCGGTTGGGCGACGCCGCAGCGCAGCAGGACGGACGTGGGATTCCCCCATGCCGCGGTGGCCTGGGCGTTCGTGTTGCGCAGCGGCTGGCCGACCACCGAGGTGGGCAGGCGCACGATGATCTCCGCGCACTTCGGGTTCGTGGCGTCCGCGGCGGGCGTGAGCGGCACGGTCGGCGCGCAGGCCGCGAGCGAGGCGAGGAGCAGGGAGGCGAGCACGACAGCCGCTCCGGATCTGAGCAGGGTGCCGCCACCACGCAGTGTGTTCATTGCTTTCAGGCTACCGTTTGACACATGCCGCCCATGCCAGAAGTCGCCGTTCCCGACACTCTTGAAGGAATCGGGGAGTCGGCCGCGCTGGCCCGGATCTTTCCCCGGTTGCCCGCCGCCGCGTCCGCGCTGCTCGGTCCCGGTGACGATTGCGCTGTCGTCGCCGCACCGGACGGACGCTTCGTCGTCACGACGGACATGATGATCCACGGCCCCGACTTCCGGCTCGCCTGGTCGAGTCCGCACGATCTCGGTTGGAAGGCCGCCGCCTCCAACCTCTCGGATGTCGCGGCCATGGGCGCCGTGCCCACCGCGCTCGTCGTGGCGATCGCCGCACCGGCCGGCTCTCCCGTGTCGCTGCTCGAGGGCATCGCCGACGGCCTCCGAGACGCGTGTGAAGCCCTCGCGCCGGGGTGCGGGGTGGTGGGTGGCGATCTGTCTGTGTCGCCAACCCTCACCATCGCGGTCACCGCCTTCGGCGATCTCGAGGGTCGCGCTCCGCTGCGTCGCTCCGGAGCATCGGTCGGCGACATCGTGGCCGTCGCGGGGGTGCTCGGCGAGGCCGCGGCTGCCCTGCGGTTGCTCTTCGCCGAGGCGGTGGATTCCTCCGGTCGCCCGGATGCCGCCCTCGCGGCCGCGCTGCGCCCGCGCACCCGGCCGCAGCTGGCCCCCAGCCCGCCGATCGGCGCCGGTCGGGTCGCGGCCCTCAACGGAGCCACCGCGATGCTCGACCTCAGCGACGGACTGGCCATCGACTCTGCCCGTCTCGCCCGCGCGAGCGGACTGGGCATCGACTTCTCGCGCGCCGGGCTCGGCGCCGATCCCGAGCGTGCGCTCGGCGGCGGGGAGGATCAGTCGCTGCTCGCGACGTTCCCGCCCGGCTCGCCACTTCCGGCGGGCTTTCGAGCGATCGGCGTCTGCGTACCGGGGGAGGGACTCACCGTTGATGGGGTGCCCCACGACTCCGTCGGCTGGGATCCCTACCGCGACTGGGCCGGCACAGCGGGCTGAGCCGGCCCCGGCAGGGGGTGAGGGGCCGCCCGGGCCCACCACAGGGTCGTGTCGCCATAGTCCTTGCGGCGGTCGAGCTCGATGCCGTGCGGCCAGAGCGGCTCGGGCGAGCGGCTGCTTCGTTCGAGGCAGAGCACGGCATCCGGGGCGAGGCGCGGGGCGAGCGAGGCCAGATTCAGGGCGAGTTCGGCCTCGTCAAGGTCGTAGGGCGGGTCCATGAACACGAGGTCCCACTCCTCGGGGTTGCTCGTGAGGAAGGACTGCACGAGCCGTCCGCTCACCTCGATGCGCACATCCGAACCCTTCGGCGCCTGGGCGACGACGGCGGCCGCGTTGGCCCGGCACACGGTGGTGCCCGCCCCACCCCGCTCCACCAGGCGCACGAATGCGGCTCCCCGACTGGCGGCCTCGAGTCCGAGCGCCCCGGATCCGGCGTACAGGTCGAGCACGCGGGCGCCGTCGATTGCGCCGCGGGATTCGAGCGCCGAGAAGACGGACTCACGCACGCGGTCGCTCGTCGGGCGGGTGCCGGCACCGGGAGTCTTCAGGGCTATGGATCCGGCGAACCCGGAGATTATGCGTGTCATCAGAAACCAACGCTATCCGCCCGCGCTGCCGGAGACGACCCCGATCGGCGAAACGCCGTTCCCGACCGTCAGCGGGCTGCGCAGGCCGTGAGTGTCCGAGCCCGGCGGTAGCCTGTCGAAGTGGAATCACCGCTCGACGCCAAGCTCAGTGCCTCCCTGGGCGGGCGAACGGCCGCCGCGATCGAGAAGGGCCTCGGCCTGGCGACGGTCGGCGATCTGCTCAGCCACTATCCGCGCCGCTATGCGCTGCGCGGAGAGCTGACCGCGCTCGCGCAACTGTCGATCGACGAGAGCGTGACGATCGTCGCCGAGGTGCTCGAGGTGCGGGAACGGCCGATGCGGGCCAAGCGCGGCTCCATTCTCGAGGTGACGATCAGCGACGGCACAGAGGTGCTCACCCTCACCTTCTTCAATCAGGGCTGGCGCGCCAGGGAACTCCGCCCGGGCGTACGCGGCATCTTCGCCGGAAAGGTCGGCGACTACCGCGGCGCGATCCAGCTCGCCCACCCCGACTACGAGCTGTTCGAGACGGACGGCGCGGCCAGCGAGGAGCAGGCCCGCACGTGGGCGGAGCTGCCGATCCCCATCTATCCGGCCACCGCATCCGTCGCGTCCTGGCAACTCGGCAAGGCGATCGCGATCGTGCTCGACACCCTGCCGCCGCTGGAGGATCCCGTGCCCGGTTCGGTGCGGGGCGAACGCAAGCTGATGAGCTACTCCCGCGCGCTGGAACTCATCCACCGTCCGCAGAAGGACATCGACTGGCGGGCGGCGCAGAAGTCGCTGCGCTTCCAGGAGGCCTTCGTGCTGCAGGCGGCGCTGCTCGAACAGCGCGCGCTACTTCGGCAGCAGTCCGCGACGCCGAGGGAGCCCAAACCCGGCGGTTACCTCGAACGGTTCGACGCGCAGCTGCCCTTCGTGCTCACGGGAGACCAGACGACCGTCGGGGCGGAGATCGCGAGCGACATCGCGGCGCCAGCGCCGATGAACCGGCTCGTGCAGGGGGAGGTCGGCTCGGGCAAGACCCTCGTGGCGCTGCGGGCGATGCTCGCGGTGGCGGATTCCGGCGGCCAGTCGGCGCTGCTGGCCCCCACCGAGGTGCTCGCCGGCCAGCACCTCCGCTCGATCGTGAAGACGCTCGGTCCTGATCTCGCGGCCGCGCTCCGACCGACGCTGATCACCGGCCAACTGCCGGTCGCCGATCGCCGCAAGGCCACGCTCGCCGCGGTCACCGGGCGGGCGCAGATCGTGGTCGGAACCCATGCGCTGATGAGCGAGAGCGTGGGCTTCTACGACCTCGGACTCGTGGTGGTCGACGAGCAGCACCGCTTCGGCGTCGAGCAGCGAGAGGCCCTCCGCCGCAAGGGCGCGGTTCCTCCGCATGTGCTGGTACTCACCGCGACGCCGATCCCGCGCACCGTGGCGATGACCGTGTTCGGCGACCTCGACGTCTCGACCATCGCCGAACTGCCCTCTGGCCGGGTGCCGATCGAGAGCTTCGTCGTTCCGCTCGCCGACAAGCCGGGGTGGGCCAATCGCGTGTGGGAACGGCTCGCCGAGGAACTGGCCACCGGCCGGCAGGGATTTGTCGTCTGCCCGGCGATCGACAGCACATCGGGTGCCGAAGCCGACCTGGAACTCGCGACCGGACCGGCGACCGAGCTCAGCAACGTCACGGACACGCTCGCCCGGGTGCGCGCCAATCCGCTGTTCGCCGGCCGCCGGGTCGAGCCACTGCACGGTCGCCTGCCGAGCGAGGAGAAGGATGCCCTCATGCGCGCCTTCGCCGCCGGCGACATCGACGTGCTCGTCGCGACCACCGTGATCGAGGTCGGCGTCGACGTTCCGAACGCGTCGACCATGATCATTCTGGATGCCGACCGCTTCGGCGTCTCGCAACTGCACCAGATCCGTGGCCGGGTGGGCCGCGGCGAGGTGCCCGGACTCTGCCTGATGGTCACCCAGGCGGAGGCGGAGACCCTCGCCCGAGAGCGGGTCGAGGTCGTGGCCTCCACCCTCGACGGATTCGAACTGGCCCAGAAGGATCTCGAATTGCGGCAGGAGGGCGACGTTCTCGGCAGCACGCAGTCGGGCGGGCGCTCCTCGCTTCGGCTGCTGCGGGTGGCGAAGGACGGCGAACTCATCACCGAGGCACGGGCCATCGCCCAGGCGGTGCTCGACGGCGATCCCCGCCTCACCGGTCACGACGCATTGCGCACCGCGCTCGCGCGGCGGCTCGATGAGACCAGCCGCGACTTCCTCGCCAAGACGTAGCGGGCCGGTCAATGGCGCTTCCCGGGTGAGGGTCGGTCAGGAACACGAAACGTGCGGTGCCGTAGTCTGGCGGCATGAGCAGGATCGCGGTTGTCCCTGGTTCCTTCGATCCGGTCACTCTCGGCCATCTGGATGTGATCGAGCGTGCGGCCGGGATCTTTGACCAGGTGCATGTTCTCGTGGTGCACAACCCCGCGAAGACCGCCCTTCTGCCGGTCGCGCAGCGCGTCGCCCTGATCGAGAAGGCCATCCTCGATGCGGGCATCGCGGGGGACATCATCGTCACCTCCTGGAGCGTCGGCCTGCTCGTCGACTACTGCACGGAGGTCGGCGCGACAGCGATCGTGAAGGGCATCCGATCGCAGGTCGACGTCGCCTACGAGACGCCGATGGCGATCGTCAACCGCAACCTTGCGGGGGTCGAGACCATCTTCCTGCTGCCGGATCCGGCGCACGCCCACGTGTCGAGTTCCCTCGTGCGCCAGGTCGCCTCCCTCGGCGGGGACGTCTCGCCCTACGTGCCGAAGGCCGTCGCGGACTTCCTGCAGAGGCCATAACCGGTGCCGCGCACCGCCGTTCGACCGCGCCAGAGCGCCGGTTGATTCATTGGGGCGATCGGCATTCCGGTGGCAGGATTGAGGGATGCTCCCTCTGAAACTCGGTTACAAGGCATCCGCTGAACAGTTCGCGCCGCGGGAGCTCGTGGAGATCGCGGTCGCCGCCGAGCGCCATGGCATGGAGAGCGTCGCGGTGAGCGATCATTTCCAGCCCTGGCGCCACGAGGGCGGCCACGCCCCGTTCTCGCTCGCCTGGATGGCGGCGGTCGGCGAACGCACCTCCACCGTGCAGATCGGCACCTCGGTGATGACGCCCACCTTCCGCTACAACCCCGCCGTGCTCGCGCAGGCCTTCGCGACGCTCGGCTGCCTGTACCCGGGGCGCATCATGCTCGGCGTCGGAACCGGCGAGGCGCTCAACGAGATCGCGACCGGATTCCGGGGCGCGGGCGCCCAGGACTGGCCAGAGTTCACGGAGCGGTTCGCCCGGCTGCGCGAGGCGATCGGCCTGATGCGCCGGCTCTGGACCGAGGACCGGGTCGACTTCGATGGCGAGTACTACTCGACGCACGGCGCCTCGATCTATGACCGGCCGGATGTTCCGGTGCCGGTCTACGTCGCCGCCGGCGGCCCGGTCGTGGCCCGCTACGCCGGCCGCGCCGGCGACGGCTTCATCTGCACCTCCGGCAAGGGCATGGAGCTCTACACCGAGCGGCTCATCCCGGCCGTGCGGGAGGGCGCCGAGAAGGTCGGCCGCTCCGTCGACGCGATCGACCACATGATCGAGATCAAGCTCTCCTACGAGACCTCGCACGAGACCGCGCTGCAGAACACCCGCTTCTGGTCGCCGCTGTCACTCAGCGCGGAGCAGAAGCACGACATCACCGATCCGATGGAGATGGAGAAGGCGGCCGACGCCCTGCCGATCGAGCAGGTTGCCCGGCGCTGGATCGTCGGCTCCGACCCCGACGAGGTCGTCGCAGCGATCAAGCCGTATGTGGATGCCGGCATGAACCACCTGGTGTTCCACGGGCCGGGGCAGGACCAGCGCCGCTTCCTCGAGCTGTTCGAGCGGGACCTGGCGCCGCGGTTGCGCGCGCTCGCGTAGTTTGTCGGGCTGGCCGATAACACCGCTCCGGCGGCAGTGGCACCAGCCGCCGCGGGCGCACGGATGCAACTGACCATCCCGGTGGATGACGGCGACGCGACCTGCGCCATGCTCGCCGGGCGCGGGGTCGCGCTTCTGAACGGTGCGATGGACCGACCGTGGGGCATCCGCACGGCGAGTTTCGTCGACCCGGGTGGGCACATCTGGGAGAGCGCGTCGTAGCGGCACGCGACAGCCACCCATGGTGATCCCGGACGAAAGCGAATATTCGTTGCGCGAGAATGGAGTCATGCCCTTCTCCGTGCCGCACATCGGTTATGCCGCGATGCTGGAGCAGTTCCACCCCACCGAGGCGCTCGAGCTGAGCGCCTACGCCGAGGCGCACGGATTCACCGGCGTCATGGCGGCCGACCGGTTCCAACCCTGGGTGCCCCGGCAGGGCGAGGCGAGCTTCGTCTGGAACGTGCTCGGCGCCCTCGGGCAGACCACGCGGGGCGACCTCGGGACCGGCATGACGGTGCCAACGTTCCGCTGGCATCCGGCCATGGTCGCCCAGGCGAGCGCGACGCTCGCGGCCATGTACCCGGGGCGCCACTGGCTCGGGATCGGCTCGGGAGAGGCGATCGACGAGCATGTCACGGGGACCTATTGGCCGGAGACGGCGGAGCGCATCAACCGCATGTTCGAGGCGGTGGAGGTCATCAACAAGCTGTTCACCGCCTCCATTGCCGGGCGCGACACCAAACACACCGGCCAGCACTTCAGGCTCGAGTCGACCCGGCTGTGGACGATGCCACAGGCCGCCCCCGAGATCCTGGTGGCGACATCCGGCCCGGTCACGGCGAAGCGCGCGGGCCGCACCGTCGACGGGCTCATCGTCGACGGCGCGCCGATCGACAAGATCGAGAGCCTGTTCGCGCGCTTCGACGAGGGCGCGCGCGAGGTGGGCCGCCCACCGGGCGTGAAGGTGCTTCGCCTGCACCTCAGCTGGGCGCGGACCCACGAGGAGGCCATGGCGAACGCGATCACCCAGTGGCCGAATGGGGGCATGCGCTTCCCGCGTTCCGACATCCGCTCTCCGTTCGAATTCGAGCAGCTCGCTCGGCTCGTGCGCCCGGAGGACTTCGAGGGGCGGATGCTCGTGTCCGAGAACCTCGACTCCCACCGCGCCCACATCCAGCGCTACCTCGACCTCGGGTTCGACCGCATCTACCTGCACAACGCGGGCCGCAACCAGCGCGAGTGGATCGACGCGTTCGCGCGCGACGTGCTGCCGAAGCTGGTGACGTGATGCTCACGGTCTGGGCGATCGAGGGGATTCCGGAGATCGCGGCGGGGGACGACCTCGCCGACATCATCGGTTCGAGGGCGACCGGGCTGCGGGACGGCGACATCCTGGCCGTCACCTCCAAGATCGTCTCGAAGGCGGAGGGCCGCTTCGTGCGGGCCACCGACCGCGAACAGGCCATCACCGATGAGACCGTGCGGGTCGTCGCGACGCGCGCGCACCCTGGCGGGGTGACCCGCATCGTCGAGAACAGGCTCGGGATGGTGGCCGCCGCCGCCGGTGTCGACTCATCGAACACCCCGTTCGGCACCGTGCTCCTGCTTCCGGTTGACCCGGATGCCTCGGCTCTCGCGCTGCGAATGGCGCTCGAGGCCCGCCTTGGGGTGAGGCTCGGCGTGATCATCACCGACACCCTCGGTCGCGCGTGGCGCGAGGGCCAGACGGATGTCGCGATCGGTTCGAGTGGGGTGCGGGTGCTCGACGACCTGCGTGGCTCCGCGGATTCCCAGGGGCGTCGCCTCGACGTGACCGTCCCGGCCGCGGGTGACGAGATCGCCTCCGCCGCCGACCTGGTGAAGCGCAAGAGCGACGGACTGCCGGTCGCCGTGGTTCGGGGGCTTGCGCACCTGCTCGACCCGGATGCCGCGGGAGCCCGGTCACTCATCCGTCCCGCCGCGATGGACATGTTCCGCCTCGGCACGGACGAGGCGTGGGAGCAGGGTTTCGAGGCCGGCACTGCGGCCGCGAACCCGGACGGCAAGACGGCGGGCCGGTCCGCTCCGACCACCGAGTGGGTCGTGGTGGTGCCCGTGAAGGGCACGGTGGCGGCCAAGTCCCGATTCGGGCCGTCGGACAACTCCGCACTCGCCATCGCGATGGCCGTCGACACCGTCGCCGCGGCGATGGCGACGGATTCGGTCGCCGCCGTGCTCGTGGTCACGAGCGCCGAGGCATCCGGCATCTTCGACGAACTCGGCGCCATCGTGCTGGTGGAGGAGACGACCGCGGGACTGGATTCCGCCCTGCGGCTCGGCCTCGTGACCGCCACCCGGTTGGCCGAACCGGGCCGCGGCATCGCGGTGCTCCTCGGCGACCTGCCCGCCCTCACCCCGCTCGAGCTCGGCACCGCTCTCGGCGCGGCTCGGGGCCACGCCCTGGCGATGGTTCCGGATTCCGCGGGCGACGGGACCGTACTCATCACCGCGGCGGCGGGCGCCACCCACGCGCCCGCGTTCGGCGCCTCGTCGAATGTCCGGCACCTCGCCGCGGGCTATGAGCCGCTCGAATTTCCCGGCGAATGGGGACTCCGCAACGACGTGGACTCCCCGGAGGCCTTGCGGCTGCTCGAGGACCGGCTCGGAGCGCACACCGCCGGGTGGCTGGCGAACCGGTAACCGGCCCGCTCGGTCTCACCGCGCGGTGACCCGTCAGGCGTTGGCTGCCGCCAGCGCGGCGGCGGCGACCTGAGCGCTCGAGTCGAGGTCGCGCATCCACAGGGGCACGGCGGTGGCGGCGATCCCGGCGGCCTCGATGCCGGGCAGGGCCGCGGCATCCGTCGCGTCGACGAGCCAGGCATCCAGAAGGCCGCCGTCGGTGCGGGCGCCGTAGTGTCGCGCGACGGCCTCGGCGGAGGTGTCGACCCCGACCGCGGTGAGGCAGGCATCCGCCATTCCGCGCACCACGGTGCCCGCGATGATGGGCGAGACCCCGACGACGGGGCCGGGCGCCGCGGACAGGGCAGCGCGCACACCCGGGATGCCGAGAATGGTGCCGATGGACACAACGGGATTCGACGGCGCGACGAGAATCACGTCCGCGCCGGCGATGGCGTCGAGTACGCCAGGGGCCGGGGTCGCCTCGAGCACGTTCTGTTGCACGAAGGCGCGGGCCGGAAGAGCGGCGCGGTGGCGGGTCCACCACTCCTGGAAGTGCATCGAGCCCTCGTCGGTGACCACCTGGGTCTCCACCTCGTGATCGGTGACCGGAAGCAGGGTGACCGCAAGATCCCAGCGGGCGGTGATCCGCGCCGTCGCCTCGCTGAGCGGGAGTCCCGAGCGCAGGTAGTGGCTCCGGGTGATGTGGGTGCCGAGATCGAGGTCGCCGAGGGTGAACCACGGCCAGCCGACTCCGTAGGCGCGCAACTCGGCGCTCACCCGCTCGGTTTCGCCGATGCGCCCCCAGCCGCGCTCCTCGTCGTTCGCGCCGGCGAGCGTGTACATGATCGAGTCGAGGTCCGGGGCGATGCGCAGGCCGGTGAGCCACATGTCGTCGCCCGTGTTGACGATCGCGGTGATCTCGGCAGTGGTTCCCCCGGCTCCGTCGGGCATGGTCGTGCGGAGGTGCTGGCGCAATCCGCGCAGAAAGCGGGCGCCACCGACGCCGCCAGAGAGTACGGTAATTTTCACGGAGCTAACGCTAACCCGACCGGGAAGGCGCGGCGCCTGTGAGCCGGGTCGATGGTGACTGGGTATTCGCTTCAGTGCGGATTTTCATCTCTCGCCGTCTGCCAGAATGGCGAAAGATATGCCAACCCCCGGTAGGGAAAAATGAGCAACGACTCAGATGGCGTGATGCCTCTCGATGATTTCCACCTCCACGCTGGTGAGATCCTGCGGAGCATCGAGACGGTGATCGATGGCAAGCGGGATGCCGTGCTGATGGCCCTGACCGTGGTGCTCGCGGAGGGGCACCTCCTCATCGAGGACGTGCCCGGCGTTGGCAAGACGATGCTGGCGCGCGCGCTGGCGAAGTCCGTCGATTGCACGGTGAACCGCATCCAGTTCACGCCGGACCTCCTGCCGTCGGACATCACCGGCGTTTCCATCTACAACCAGGTCGAGCGGGAGTTCGAGTTCAAGCCCGGACCGATCTTCGCGAACATCGTCATCGGTGATGAGATCAACCGGGCCAGCCCGAAGACCCAGTCCGCGCTGCTCGAGAGCATGGAGGAGGGGCAGGTCACCGTCGACGGCACGACGAGCATCCTCGCCTCCCCGTTCACCGTCATCGCCACCCAGAACCCGGTCGAGATGGAAGGCACCTATCCGCTGCCCGAGGCCCAGCGCGACCGCTTCATGGCCCGAATCTCCATGGGGTATCCGGACGAGGCCGCCGAGCTGGCCATGCTGCGCACGCGGGAGTCGAGGAGCCCGCTGGCCGATCTGAAACCGGTGGTGACCACGGTGCAGCTCATCGCGATGATCGCGACCGTTCGCAACGTCTTCGTCTCCCGGGCGGTCGAACAGTATGCCGTGATGATTTCGCAAGCCACCCGCCGCGACCGCGACCTGCGCCTCGGGGCGAGTCCCCGGGCGACGCTGCAATTGGTGCGGGCGGCAAAGGCCCGGGCGGCGCTGGATGGGCGCGAATTCGCGCTGCCGGACGATATCGACGCCCTCGCCGTCGCCGTGCTCGGGCATCGCATCATCCCCACCACTCGCGTCGCCGGCACCGGGAACCCGTTTACCCACGAGGCCGTGGGTGACATCATCGCGAGAATCGTCGCCGCGACCCCCGTTCCGCTCGGTGCCGTCGGGCCGGCCTGAGCCCGGGCACCCCGTGACCTCGGAGAGGCTCGTGAAGCCGACCGGCCCCGGGAGGCCGATCCGGCCGCCGAAGGACGGCCGTCGCATCGCGCGCCTCACCCGGCGCGGCTGGGCGCTGCTCGTCTGCGGCGCCGTCGCCATCCCGAGCTCCTACTGGCTTGGCCGCCGCGAACCGCTGTACCTCGGATCGTTCCTGATGCTTCTGCCACTCGTCGCCCTCGCCTGGGTGCGGTTTCGCCGGATGCGGCTGGCGGTGACGCGGTCGTTCTCGCCCTCGGTCGTTGGGGCGGGGCATCCGACAACGGTGGACGTGCAGGTGCAGAACCTCTCACGGTCGAGCACCACCACCGCGCACTGGCGTGATAGCTGGCCGTGGCCCCCGTACGCATCCGCTCCGGAGAACCTTCCCGTGCTGATGCCGCGCGGGCCTCAGTTCGCCGGGCGCGGGTCGAGCGTGCGGCTCCGCTACGAGCTCAGGCCCCTCGACCGCGGCGTCTTCCCGATCGGACCGGTGCTCGTCGATTTCTCCGACCCGTTCGGGCTCGCCGATGGCGCTCTCGTCGTCGGCTCGAGCGAAGTGCTCACCGTGACACCCGATGTCACGGCGCTCGCCGACGATGTCGTCGCGATCTCCGCGGACGAGGGCCCGAACCGCATGCTTCAACGCCGGGCGCTCGGCGGCGAGGACGACCTGATGACCCGCGAATACCGTCGCGGGGATGCCCTTCGCCGGGTCCACTGGCGTGCCTCCGCCCATGCCGGGCAGCTGATGGTGCGCCAGGAGGAGCAGCGAAGTCATGCGGAGGCCCGGGTGCTGCTCGACACCCGGCGCAGCAACTACCGCGACCGCGCGGCGCCCCACGAGTCGGACGGCCCGGAGAGCGCGGCGTTCGAGTGGGCGGTTCGGCTCACCGTGTCCCTCGCCGTGCACCTGTCCCGTGAAGGCTTCGTCGTTCGGGTGATCGAGACCGGTGGGGCGCAGCTCGCCTCGCTCGAGCATCCCGAGGAATTCCTCGAGAGCCTCGCCTCCGTGGCGCTCACCGACGTTTCGGGTGGGGAGTTGTCGCTGCTTCGCGGGGTGCAGCGCCCGGACCGTTCGCAGGGCTCGGTGTTCGCGATCCTGTCGGATGCCGATGCCCTGACGGTGCAGCGCCTCGTTTCCCAGCGACGGTCCTTCGATCTCGCCGTCGCGTTCCTCGTCGCCCCCCCGTCAACTCGGGCTGGCCCGAACGCTGAGCGACGCCGGCTGGTTCTGCGTGACCGTGGGTGTCGACGATCCGATCGAGGAGGCATGGCAGTCCGTCGGGGCGATGCAAACCGGTGCCGTGAGCCTCAGGGGTCATGGGGTGGCGCCGGAGGAGCGCGATCGTGGCTGACACCGGTCTGGCACAGCGCCGGGTCGTGCGGCCACCGGAGCGTCCCGTGCCCGAGCGGCGCCACTGGTCGGAGCGAGCGGCGAACCTGCGCACGAGCGGTGCCCTGCTGCTGGCGTTTCTTGTGCTGCTCGCGGGCCTGCACGTGATCCTGGACGGCGCGATCTGGTGGTTCCAGCTCGCCATGCTCTGTGTGCTGCTGCTGGGGACCGCCGCGTTGGTCCGGGGGATGGTCACGCGCACCCCGCCGGTGCGCTGGCGCTGGGCGCCCCCGCTTGCCTCGATCGTCGCGCTCATGCTGGCGCTGACGGTGGCGTTCGTGCCGGCGACGGCCGTCCTCTTGGTCGTTCCGACGGCGGATTCGTGGGGTGCCTTCGGTCGGCTCACCGAGGCCGCCGCCGGCTCGATCGCCCGACAATCGCTTCCCGCCGTGGCGACCACTCCGATCATGTTCCTGCTCTGTCTCGGCATCGGCATGCTCGTGATCGTCGCCGACCTGCTCGCGAACGCCCTGCGCACGCCGGCGCTCGCGGGCATCCCCCTGCTGGTGCTGCTCGGCGTGCCGAGCTCGATCAGCATCGATGCCACCGACCCGTTGGTGTTCGTGCTCGCCGCGCTCTCCTACCTGTTGCTGTTGCGCGTGAGGGCGCTCCGCCGGCAGACCCGGCTCACGCTCGGCCTCGCCGCGATCGTGACGGTCGGGGCGTTGATCGCGCCGCTCCTGTTGCCCAATGTCGAACCGGCCCAGAACGGGAACGGATCGGGTTTCAACTCCGGGGTCAATCCGGTGCTGTCGCTCGGCCAGAACCTGCGACAGGACATCGCGCACACCGTGCTGACCTACACCACCGCCTCCGGAAACCCGCAGTACCTGCGGCTCATCAGCCTCGAGAATTTCAGCGGGGTGGACTGGGCGCCGGATCCGTTCCGCCAGAACAGAACCAACACTCCTGACGCGATCGCCTTCCCGCCCGGACTCTCCGCAGAAGTGGCGACGAAGAAAGAAACCACCTCGGTGACCGTGCAGGGCCTCTCGAGCCCGTGGCTGCCTCTTCCGTATCCCTCCTCGCGCGTCTCCGGCCTCGTGGGGGACTGGTACTGGGATCCCAACGGACTCGCCGTGAAGAGTCCGACGGGCACCGCCGCGAACCAGACCTATCGCGCGACGAGCCTCGTCATCCAGCCGACCCCCGCCCAGCTGGTCGCCGCCGGCACCACGGTGCCGCCCGGCTTCGACCGCTTCCTCGCCTTGCCGGGCTCCATGCCCAAGGTGATCACCGACATGGCCAACCAGGTGGCCGGCGGTGCTTCGAGCAACTATGAGAAGGCACTTCTGCTGCAGGACTTCTTCCGGAACGGCAACTTCCAATACTCCGAGACCGCCCCGGTGAAGCAGAACTACGATGGCACCGGGATGGCGGTGATCGCGGCATTTCTGGCGGCGAAGTCCGGATACTGCATCCATTTCGCCTCAGCCATGGCGGTGATGGCGCGCGTCCTCGGCATCCCGTCCCGCATTTCCATCGGCTTTCTGCCCGGCACCCAACTGCTGCAAGCGGGCGATGGACGCACCACGTTCACGGTGAGCTCGCACAACCTGCATGCCTGGCCGGAGCTGTATTTCGAGGGCATCGGCTGGACGAGGTTCGAGCCAACGGTGAGCCGCGGCGTGGTGCCCGCCTACGCCGATCCCGCATTCCCGAACGTGCCGGTTCCGGTGAACACCGCGGCGCCGGGCGCCCCGAGCGGGACGGCCTCGCAGCGTGCCTCCGCGACCGGGGGAGCGCGTCCCCCCGAACAGGCGAACCAACCGGGCGGCGTGGGGAACCAGCTGTTCCCCTTGGGTCCGTTCGGCTGGCTCCTGCTCGCGCTCGCGGTGGCCGGCGGGGTGGCCCTCACGCCGGCGGCAGTGCGGGTGAGCGTTCGCCGACGGCGGATGAGGGGGCTGCGGCGCGGAACCGCGCCCCCGCTCACCGGCTGGCATGAGGCCATCCAGACGGCGGCGGATCTCGGCATCGCCGTGCCAGAGACCGCGACCCCGCGCGAGGCCGCCGAGCTGATCGTCTCGGCGAGCGGTGGCGCGCCGCGGGACGCTGTCGATCGGCTGCGGGCCGTGGTGGAGCGGGCGAGCTACGGCGAGGCCGGCGTCGCGGGCCCGGAGGGGATCGTCCGCACCGCGGCGTCCGCTCTCGCCGACACCCGCACGGTCGTCGCCGGTCTGCGGTCGGCGGCCGATCGGCGGCGGCGGCTTGGCGCCATCCTCTTTCCCCGGTCGGTCTGGAGCGGCATCCGTCGCGCCTTCGGCGACTGAGAGCGCGCACGGCTCTCGAAAACATCGGCCGTCCTCTCGGACGGACGATCGGTCGCCCACTAGATTGATCCCACGTGATGAGGCGTCCGCGGTCAATGCCGACCGCGGACCACCCTCTACTCGAGCCGGAAGGTCCCCATGCCAGCAGATTCCTCCCCGACCCCCGAACGCTCCGACAGCGAGCACCTGGCGGTTCTGGGCTATGAAGACACATTCAACCGATCGATGTCGCTGTGGGCCAACTTCGCCCTCGGCTTCACCTACCTCTCGCCGCTCGTCGGCGTGTATTCGCTGTTCGCGCTGGCGGTCTCCACCGGAGGCCCGCCCTCGATCTTCTGGCTGCTGATCGTGGGAAGCGGGCAAATGCTCGTGGCACTGGTCTTCGGGGAGGTCGTGTCCCAATACCCGATTCACGGTGGCATCTATCCCTGGACCCGTCGGCTCTGGGGCCGCCGTTACGCATGGATGGCGGCCTGGGTCTACATCTGGGCCATGATCGTGACGATCACCGCGGTCGCCGAGTTCGGCAGCGGATTCCTCGCCAGCCTCCTCGGCCTGCCGGTCACCAAGATGGTGACGCTGCTGCTGACCGTGTTGTTCCTCGTCGTCGCCCTTGGGCTAAATTTCACGGGCACCAAGACCCTCGCCACCGTCGCCCGCATCGGCCTCGCCGCCGAGCTCATCGGAGTCATCGCGGTCGGGCTGTACCTGCTGATCTTCCAGCGTCACCAGGACTTCGGCGTGTTCTTCAACTCGATGGGGGTCCAGGGGAACGGCTCATACTTCGGCGCATTCCTCGGTGCGGCACTGGCCGGGCTCTTCCTGTTCTACGGTTTCGAAGCCTGCGGCGACGTCGCGGAGGAGGTCACGAACCCCGCACGCCGCATCCCCTGGGCGATGATCCTCACGATCCTGGTCGGCGGCGTTTCGTCCCTGTTCGCCTTCGGCGGCTACGTCATGGCCGCGCCGGATCTCCAGGCCATCGTCGACGGCAAGGATGCCGATCCGATCCCCGCGATTCTGCAGGCCTCGCTCGGCTCCGTTGGCGCCAAGATCTTCCTACTCGTGGCCATCACCGCGTTCCTCTCCTGCGTGCTGAGCCTCCAGGCCGCGGCGAGCCGGCTGCTGTTCTCGTTCGCGCGGGACGGCATGATCCCCGGCCACAAGTGGCTCGCCAGGGTCTCGCCGCGCCACAAGGTGCCCACCAACGCGCTGATCGTCGCGTGCACCATCCCGGTGATCCTCTGCCTGATCATCTTCGTTGGCCCGGACGGACTGCTCACCCAGATCACGTCATTCGCCGTTCTCGGCATCTACGTGGCCTTCCAGTCGGTGGTGCTCGCCTCTCTGCGGCAGCGGGTCAAGGGCTGGCGGCCCGCCGGGCCGTTCAACCTCGGTCGCGCCGGCTTCGCCGTCAATGTCGTCGCCCTGGTGTACGGCATCCTGGCCATGCTGCTGCTGGCCTGGCCCGGCCGATCGGGTGTGTTCCTGAACGACTGGATCGTGCTCATCGGTCTCGGGATCGTGATGGGCGTGGGGCTGCTGTACCTGTTCATCGCCCACCCGGACAGCAAGTCGGATGCTCCGCAGGGTGACGCGATCCGCATCGCCGAACTGCTGCGAGCGCACGGCAAGTAGCCGGGCACTCGACGAGCCGTCGCGGCATCCACCCGGATCCCGCGGCGGCTCGTTCTCGTTTCCCCGCCGCAGCGCGCCCGCCGCAGCGCAAGTGTCGCGCCCGCCGCATCGCGCGCTGACGAAAATGCAGGAGTCCCGCCCCATCGGCGAGGCGTTTCGCGCCAGGGGGCTCGCTTGGGGGCGAAACTCCTGCGTTTGGGGGCGGGGGAGGAGCCGCGGCGGCGGCACAGCGCCACTATGCCCGGGATGCCGCCGCGAGGGTCTCGGCCACGGAGTCGAAGTCGGAGCGCAGGTGGCCCGCGGTGACGCGCACGAAGCTGCCGTCGAGGCTCGCCTGGAACGGCGTTCCGGCGGCGACACGAATGCCCGCCGCGGCGAGTTGCACGATGGCGGCCCGCTCGTCGGCGACCCGCAGCCACGTGTTGATGCCGTCCGACGGCGGCAGGGTCACGTCGTGCGCGGCGAGCGCCCCGGAGAGCTGCCACTGCCGGGCGCGGTACAGCCGACGCGCGTCGCTGACCTGGGAGACCGAGGTGGCGTTCGTCAGCAGGTCGTGCAACATGGTCTGCAGCATGCGCGACGTCCAGCCGGGACCGAGGATGCGTCGGGCGACCAGTTGTTCGATGAGCTCCGTCGGCCCGCCCACCGCCGCGATCCGCAGATCGGGCCCGTGCGACTTGGAGAAGCTGCGGATGTGCAGCACCTGGTCCGGGATCCAGGTGCCGAGGCTCACATCCCGCGCCGCCGCGATCTCGCCGGAGTGGTCGTCCTCGATCACGATCGCGTTGCTCGCGTGCCTGCTGCGGCGGATGACCCTGGCCAGCTCCTCCGCACGGGCCGGGGTGAGCGATCG
Source organism: Actinomycetales bacterium (assembly GCA_038251725.1). GTDB lineage: Bacteria > Actinomycetota > Actinomycetes > Actinomycetales > Microbacteriaceae > Lacisediminihabitans. The sequence continues at coordinate 17,678 of JBBSBA010000015.1, read as the reverse complement.
GCCGGTGGGGTTCTGCGCTCGGGGCTGCAGCACGACCACCGTTGGACGCAGCGTGAGCGCCTCCGCGAGCAGGTCGGGCCGCATCCCGCTCTCGTCAAGGCCGACCGGCACGCGCACGGCACCGAAGTGGTCGAGCAGATCGAAAATGGGCGGGAATCCTGGATCCTCGACCACGACCTTGTCGCCGAAGCGAACCACGAGATCGAGGGCGCGGGAGAGGGCGTCGAGCGCGCCGTCGACCACCGTCACGGCCTCGACGTCGTAGGACCAGGTGTCGCGCAGAATCGCGTCGAGCTCGGGGATCACCGGCTGATCGAGGTAGCTCACGGTGCCCGCCCGCAGCGACACACGGGAGAGCGCCGGGCCGAGGGCGGGGAGCAGTGTCGGGTCGGGCGTTCCGGTCGAGAGGTCGAGCCGGGTCGCCTCGAGTTGGCTGGCGAGGCCCTGGAAGCGCGGCGGAAGCCACTTGCGCGGGGTGGCCCGCACGAAGCTTCCGCTGCGGCCGCGGGAGATGATCAGGCCGACTCTGGAGAGGGCCTGCCAGGCATGGCTGACCGTCGCGGGACTCACGCCGAGGTCGGTGGCGAGTTCCCGGACGGTGGGAAGGCGGTCGCCGGGGGCGAGGTCGCCCGACCGGATCAGCCGGGCGACGGCGGCGGCGATGCCGTGTGGAGTCGCCTCATCGACGGTCTGCGCGATGGGCTTCACGCTCTGCTCCCGCTGTCAATCATTGATCTGCATCCGAATCGCCTCTATGTTTACGAAAAGCCCTATACAGAAATCTAAGGGAAATGTTTACGGCGCACAATAACAAAACAGACCTGGCAAACGGAGGATCTCATGACTGTCGTACGCGCAGCCCTCACCCAGACGACGTGGACCGGTGACAAGGAGTCCATGATCGCCAAGCACGAGCAGATGGCGAGGGATGCCGCCGCCCAGGGTGCTCAGATCATCTGCTTCCAGGAGCTCTTCTACGGTCCGTACTTCGGCATCATCGAGGATTCCAAGTACTACGACTACGCCGAGTCGATCCCCGGCCCGACCGTCGACCGTTTCACGGCCCTGGCCAGGGAGCTGAAGATGGTCATCGTTCTCCCGATCTACGAGGAGGAGATGCCGGGGGTGTACTACAACACCGCGGTCGTGATCGACGCCGACGGAACGATGCTCGGCAAGTACCGCAAGCACCACATCCCGAACCTTCCGCAGTTCTGGGAGAAGTTCTACTTCCGTCCCGGCAACCTCGGCTACCCGGTGTTCGACACCGCGGTCGGCAAGGTCGGCGTCTACATCTGTTACGACCGGCACTTTCCCGAGGGATGGCGCGAGCTGGGCCTGAACGGGGCCCAGATCGTCTTCAACCCCTCCGCCACCAAGCCCGGCCTCTCTAACCGCCTCTGGGAGCTCGAGCAACCCGCCGCGGCCGCGGCGAACCAGTACTTCATCGGCGCGAACAACCGCATCGGCACCGAGACCGAGGAGTTCGGCGATGACGCGGTCACCTTCTACGGCAGCTCGTATTTCGTCGACCCGCGCGGCAACTTCGTCGGGGACATCGCGAGCACCGACACGAGCGAGATCGTGATCCGCGACCTCGACCTCGATACCCTGCGGGAGGTGCGCAACTCCTGGCAGTTCTACCGCGACCGTCGGCCGGAGTCCTACGTCGCGACGGTGGCGCCGTAATGGCGAAGACACTCATTCAGAACGGCACGGTCGTCAACTCGACCGGCGCCGCTGCCGCCGATGTGCTCATCGACGGCGAGACGATCGTCGCGGTGCTGGCCCCCGGATCGCGCCTGCTCGGCTTCGATGTCGCCTCCAACGTCGACACGGTGATCGACGCGACCGGCAAGTACGTGATTCCCGGCGGGATCGACGCCCACACCCACATGGAGATGCCGTTCGGCGGCACTTTCGCGAGCGACACCTTCGAGACCGGAACCCGGGCGGCCGCCTGGGGCGGCACGACATCCATCGTGGATTTCGTGGTGCAATACGCCGGCGAGAACGTCATCGACCAGTACAACCTCTGGCAGGCGAAGGCCGCCGGCCAGTGCGCGATCGACTACGGGTTCCACCAGATTCTCAGCGACGTGCAGGACTCGTCGCTGGTCGCGATGGACGAGCTGCTCACGGAGGGCGTGTCGAGTTTCAAGCTCTTCATGGCCTACAAGGGCGTCTTCCTCTCGGATGACGGGCAGATCACCAAGGCGATGCAGAAGGCCGCCTCCAACGGCTCGATGATCATGATGCACGCGGAGAACGGCAGTGTCATCGACCTGCTCGTGCAGCAGGCCATCGCCGCCGGCAACACGTCGCCCTATTTTCACGGCGTCACCCGGCCGTGGCAGGCCGAGGAGGAGGCGACGCACCGCGCGATCATGCTCGCGAATCTCACCGGGGCGCCGCTCTACGTCGTGCACGTCTCCGCCAAGCAGGCCGTCGCGCAGATCGCGGCCGCCCGCGACCACGGCCAGAACGTCTTCGGCGAGACCTGCCCGCAGTACCTGTACCTGTCGCTCGAGGAGCAGCTCGGCGCCACGAGCGAGGAGTGGGGCGAGTTCGAGGGAGCCAAGTGGGTGTGCTCGACCCCGCTGCGCTCGCGCGAGGATGGTCACCAGCACCACATGTGGCAGTCGCTGCGCACCAACGACATCCAGATGGTCTCCACCGACCACTGCCCGTTCTGCATGAAGGGCCAGAAGGACATGGGCCTTGGCGACTTCTCCAAGATCCCGAACGGCATCGGGTCGGTCGAGCACCGCATGGACCTGCTGTACCAGGGCGTCGTCGACAAGCAGATCTCGCTCGAACGCTGGGTCGAGGTCACCTCCACGACCCCGGCGCGCATGTTCGGCATGTACGGCCGGAAGGGCGTCATCCAGCCGGGGGCGGACGGGGATGTCGTGGTCTACGACCCGAACGGCCACACCTCGATCGGCATCGGTGAGGGCAGGTCGCACCACATGAACATGGACTACTCCGCGTGGGAGGGCTTCGAAATCGACGGCCATGTCGACACCGTGATCTCCCGCGGAAAGGTCATTGTCGACGACAACAAGTACGTCGGTACCAAGGGCGACGGCAAGTACGTCCCGCGCGGACTGTCGCAGTACCTGATCTAGAGGGAGTCACATGGAATTCGGAGCAGTCCTCCAGACCAACCCGCCCGCGTCGCGCACGGTGTACCTCGCCAAGCTCGCCGAGCAGTATGGCTTCGACTACGCCTGGACGTTCGACTCACACCTGCTCTGGCAGGAGCCCTATGTGATCTACAGCCGGATCCTCGCCGAGACGCACAGGATCAAGGTCGGCCCGATGGTCACGAATCCGGCAACGCGCGACTGGACCGTCACGGCATCCATCTATGCGACGCTCAACGAGATGTACGGCAACCGCACGATCTGCGGCATCGGTCGAGGCGACTCCGCCGTTCGCGTCACGAACGGTGCCCCCACCACCCTCACGATGTTGCGCGAGTCGATTCATGTGATCCGCGAGCTCGCCAATTCCCGCTCGGTCGAGTACAACGGCGCGCAGCTTCGTTTCCCCTGGAGCGTGGGCAGCGAGCTCGAGGTCTGGGTGGCTGCCTACGGCCCGCTCGCCCTCAGGCTCACCGGCGAGGTCGGGGACGGCTTCATCCTGCAGATGGCGGATCTGGATGTCGCGGAGTGGATGATCGGCACCGTTCGCGCCGCCGCACAGAATGCGGGCCGCGACCCGCTGTCGATCAAGTTCTGCGTTGCCGCGCCGATGTACATCGGGGACGACTGGGACCACATGCGCAACCAGAACCGCTGGTTCGGCGGCATGGTCGGCAACCACGTCGCCGACATCGTGGCCAAATACGGTGCGAACGGCGCCGTTCCGAAGGCGCTCACCGACTACATCGCGGACCGGGAGGGCTATGACTACAACCAGCACGGTCGCGCGGGCAACACGCACGCGGAGTTCGTGCCGGACGAGATCGTTGACCGGTTCTGCCTGCTCGGCACCGCGGAGCAGCACATCGAGAAGCTGAAGGCCCTGAGGGAGATCGGCGTCGACCAGTTCGCCGGGTACCTGCAGCACGACAACAAGGAGGAGACCCTGCGGGTCTACGGCGAGACGGTGATCCCCGCCATGCGTGAGCGCATCGTCGCCAAGACCTGAGCGCAAATCACCCCGCTCACCTTCGCCCCGAAAGAGGGCGGCAAGTAAGATCCAGTCCAGCGGTGTGCGGTCTTCCGGGCCCCCGCGCCACCCCACCTTCTCCGACAGGCAAGGCAGAAATGAACAGCATCGACACGGCCGACGGCGCCGTCGCCTACGAACTCGACCGATCCCACGTCTTTCACTCCTGGTCGGCGCAGGGGGCGCTGACGCCCTTCGTGATGGCCGGTGGACTCGCCTCCACCATCTGGGACTACGACGGCAACAGCTACCTCGACTTCTCGAGCCAGCTCGTCAACATGAACATCGGGCACCAGCATCCCAAGGTCATCGAGGCGATCAAGGCGCAGGCCGACGTTCTCACCATGGTGGCGCCGGCCCACGCCAACCTCGCCCGCGGGCAGGCGGCCAAGCGCATCATCGCCAAGGCCGGCCGGCCGTTCAGCAAGGTCTTCTTCACCAATGGAGGTGCGGATGCCAACGAGAACGCCATGCGGATGGCGCGCCTCGTGACCGGCCGCGACAAGATCCTCTCGCAGTACCGCTCCTATCACGGCAACACCGGAGCCGCGGTGGTCGCCACCGGCGACTGGCGCCGGGTGCCCAACGAGTTCGCCAGAGGCCATGTGCACTTCTTCGGCCCGTTCCTCTACCGCTCGGAGTTCTGGGCCACGACGGTGGAGGAGGAGTGCGAGCGCGCCCTGCACCACCTTGAGCGCGTCATCCTCTCGGAGGGGCAGACCTCGATCGCCGCGATCCTGCTCGAGGGAGTGCCGGGCACTGCGGGCGTGCTGGTGCCCCCGCCCGGCTACCTCGCGGGCGTTCGCGCCCTCGCCGACAAGTACGGCATCATGCTGATCCTCGACGAGGTCATGTCGGGCTTCGGCCGCACCGGCGAATGGTTCTCCTGGCAGGGCTTCTCCAAGGAGGAGGGCGGCTGGAAGCCCGACCTCATCACCTTCGCGAAGGGCGTCAACTCTGGCTACGTGCCAGCCGGCGGCGTGATCATCTCCGAGTCGATCGCGAACGAGTTCGAGAGCAACGTCTTTCCCGGTGGGCTCACCTACTCTGGGCATCCGCTCGCGATGGCCTCGATCGTCGCGGCGATCGACGCGATGGATGACGAGGGCATCGTCGACAACGCGCGCGTGATCGGCACCGACCACCTCGCTCCCGGGCTCGCCGCCCTCGCGGCGAAGCATCCCATGATCGGGGAGGTGCGCGGCATCGGCGTATTCTGGGCCCTCGACCTCGTGGACGACCCCGAGACCCGGGACCCGGTCTCCGGAGCCCTCATCGCGCGGCTGAAGGGCGAGCTGATGTCGCGGGGCCTGTTCCCCTTCGTGGCGGACAACCGCATCCATGTGGTCCCACCGTGCGTCGTCACCCCCGACGAGGTCGCCCGTGCCCTGAACATCTACGACGAGGCCTTCACCGCGGTAGCGCCCTGACCCCGCGCTGCCCCGCGATTGACGCGTTTCGGGACAGGTGTTGGCCTGCGCCGGGAATCGACCGACCCGAAAGGCATCGGTGGCGAGACAGGCAGTTTCGGCACACCGCCGCAGAACCCGCGCCGTCTCGCGTAAACTCGTCTGGTGCCTCACGTGATCAAGACCCCCTACACCGTCGATGTCTACGACCTCATGCACCGCCCAGGCGAGATGCGTGAGCGCGTGCTCGACGTGACCGTGCCGGAGGATTTCGGCAACGCCGTGATCGGCATGAGGACGGGCAGTTCGCTGCACATCGACCTGCGCATGGAATCGCTGCACGACGGCATTCTGATCAGCGCGGAGGTCGACGGAATGGCCGTCGGCGAGTGCGGTCGATGCCTGATCGACATCGAAGAACCCGTCCAAGTCGAATTTCAGGAGCTTTTCGCGTATTCTTCAGACGAAGCTTTTGAATACGAGGTTCACGAGGACACGATTGATCTCGAACCCGTAATCAGGGATGCGGTGGTGTTGTCACTCCCGTTCCAGCCGGTCTGTCAAGAAGATTGCCTCGGCCTGTGCCCGCAGTGTGGGGTACGGCTCCTCGACAACCCGGGCCACAAGCACGAGGAAGCCATCGATCCACGGTGGGCGGCTCTCGGGAATCTGGCCGGTTTCGAAGGACTGACAGACACCACCCCAAATGTAACCGGCACTGCAACCAGCGCCGAGTAGAGAAAAGAGACGATCATGGCAGTACCGAAGCGCAAGATGTCCCGCGCGAGCACCCGCGCGCGCCGCGCCCAGTGGAAGGCAACCCCTCCCACCCTGGTGAAGACCGTCGAAGGCGGCAAGATCACCTACAGCCTGCCGCACCGCGCGAAGATAGTCGAAGATTCCACCGGCGCCCCCCTGTACATGGAGTACAAGGGCCGCAAGGTGGCGGACGTCTAGCCCACCCGTTTTATGCCCGGCACCGACGCCACTCGTGGTGAACTCCACGAGTTCCTGGAGGTAGCGGTCAGCCCCCAGCTTCTCGAGCTCGCTCTCACGCACCGCTCCTATGCCTATGAGCATGGGGGACTGCCGCACAACGAGCGCCTCGAGTTCCTTGGTGACTCCATTTTGGGGCAGGCCGTCACGGTCATGCTGTACCGGGACAACCCGAACCTCGACGAGGGCGAGTTGGCCAAGCGACGGGCCAGCCTCGTCAGCTCCGTCGCGCTCGCGGAGGTCGCCCGCGCTATCGGTCTCGGACGGCACATCCGTCTCGGCCGGGGCGAAGAGCTCACCGGCGGCCGCGACAAGTCGTCGATCCTCGCAGACACTGTCGAAGCGGTCATCGGCGCGACTTACCTCGACGCCGGCGGCGAGGCCGCCACCGCTCTGGTGCTGCGCCTCATCGAGCCGCTCCTGATGGATCCCGATCGCTTCGGCGCGGCGATGGATCCGAAGACCAGCCTGCAGGAACTCGCGGCCCGCCGCGGCGAAGGACTGCCGCGATACGAGGTCACCGACAGCGGTCCCGATCACTCCAAGCGATTCCACGCCACGGTCTCCCTCGAGGGCACCGACATCGCCGAGGGCGACGGCACGAGCAAGAAACAGGCCGAAATGGCCGCGGCGCTCGAAGCCTGGACCTCGCTGACCACCCGCCCGTAAGTCGTGCCAGAGCTTCCCGAGGTCGAGGTGGTGCGCGCGGGCCTCGAACCCGCGGTCTCCGGTGCGACCATCGACGCCGTCACCGTCTTCGAGGAACGCTCGTTGCGCCGCCACGACGGCCCGAGCGAGGATTTCGTCGAGCGGCTGGAGGGGCGACGCATCCTCGCCGCCGTGCGCCGTGGCAAGTTCCTCTGGCTGCCCCTCTCGCCGCCGCCAACCCCTCCCAAAACGCAGGAGACTCACCACGAAATCGACCGATCGGCGACAAAAGTCACCATTGGTGGCGAATCTCCTGCGTTTTCGGAAGGGGAGGCGCTCGTCGTGCACCTCGGCATGAGCGGGCAGGTGTTGCTTCGCGCTGTCGGGCAGGTGGATGACGCGCTCCTGCGCATCCGGCTGGACATCGCCTCCCCGGCTTACGGCCCCGTGCGTGTGGACTTCGTCGACCAGCGCATCTTTGGATCGATGGCGATCGACCGGCTCGAGCCGACCCCGGACGGGAATGCCGCGGGGTTCGGCTCGGACTCCGCCCTCATTCCCGGCCAGGTGTCGCACATCGCGCGGGATCCCCTCGATGCCGCGTTCAACGACCGACGTTTCTTCGACGCGCTGGCCAGGCGCCACACCGGTATCAAGCGTGCGCTCCTCGACCAGGGCCTGATCAGCGGCATCGGCAACATCTACGCGGACGAGGCCCTCTGGGCGGCCCGCATCCACTACGACGAGCCGACGGCCACGCTCAGCCGGGCGCGGGCGCGCACGCTGCTCGCCGAGGTGCGGCTTGTGCTCGGTCGGGCACTCGCGGAGGGCGGCACGAGCTTCGATGCCCAGTACGTGAATGTGAACGGGGCATCCGGCTACTTCTCACACTCGCTCAACGCCTATGGGCGGCACGGCAAGGGCTGCCCGCGGTGCGGGCGCACAATCATCCGCGAGTCGTTCATGAACCGCGGCTCGCATTTCTGCCCGTTCTGCCAGAAGCTCCGCGCGGTGTAAGACGGTGTCGGCGCCGCCGCTCAGGCGGCGGGCAGCGATACCGCGAACACCGCACCGCCGCCGGGAGCATTGCCCGCAGCGATGCTTCCGCCGAGGCGAGTGACGAGCCGGGCCGCGATCGACAGTCCAAGGCCGGTGCCGACCAGGCGGATGTCCCGGTAGCGCGCCTGCAGCGCCCCGCGTTCGAAGGCCACCGCAAGGTCGTCGGGGGAGAGGCCGGGGCCGCCATCCCTCACCTCGATGACCACGCCAGCGCCGAAGGTGCGCGCGGCGATGGACACCGTCGATCCGGCCGGTGTCACGCGCAGGGCGTTTTCGACCAGACCGTCGATCAACTGGCGCACGCGCTGGGCGTCGCTCGACACCGCAAGGCCGGCGGTGACCGGCAGGGCCTGCACCGCCACATCGAGCGTCGCTGCACGGCCGCGCCACGCATCGGTGGCCTGCGCGAGCAGTCGGCCGACCTCCACCGGCTGCCGGTCGATCGCGAAGTCGTCGGCCTCGAGCCTGGCGAGTTCGAGAAGGTCGGCCACGAAACGGTCGAGACGCTCGGTCTCCGTGACGAGGGTCGCGCCGACACCGGCGATGTCCGGCTCGTGGATGAGCCCGTCGACCATCGCCTCGCCATAGCCGCGCACCGCGGTGAGCGGTGTTCGCAGCTCGTGCGAGATGGAGAGCAGAAACTCGCGCTGGCGACCCTCGCTCGTGCTGAGGGCTCGGTCGAGGGTGGCGAGGGCTTCAGCGACCGCCGCGACCTCGGTTGGCTGGTGCGCCTCCACCCGCAGTCCGCGCTCGCCTGCCACCATCCGCTTCGCCGTGTCCACCGTCGCGACGAGGGGGCGGGTGAGCCAGCGCGCGAGCAGAGTGCCGGCCACGATCGCCACGAGCACTCCGATCGCGAGTGCAACCAGAAGCCGGCGCACGGTGTCCTGGGTGGTCCGCTCGAGGTTGCCGAGCGAGCGAACGAGCACGATCGCGGTGCCGGTGCTCGTGGGGCGCCCCTCCACGACCATGGTCTTGTTGGCGCGGGTCTCGGTCTGCGACACCGGAGTGCCCGCACGAAGCTTCGTGACGTCGGCGGCCGTGACGAAGGCTGCTCCCGGTCCGGACACCGTGCCGTCGGCGGCCACGACGGCGACTCTGGTGTCGCCGAGCGCGAGTCTCACCCGCTCTCGCAGCGAGGCGAGATTGGTGGCGGCGGGCAGCCGACTCAGCAGTTGCGCCTGTGCGGCGAGCTGCGCCCGGCCCTGGCTGATCGTGGACTGTCGCACGAGCTGCACCGAGACGACACCGGTGATGAGCACCGCGAGCACCGCGACGCTCACGGTCACGAGAGTGATCCGCCCGCGAAGCGAATGGAACCAGGCGTTCATTCCGCCACCGAGTAGCCGACCCCGCGTGAGGTGCGGATGGGACTGTCGCCCCCGAGCTTCGCGCGCAGTTGGGCAATATGGACATCGACGGTGCGCCCGAGCCCGTAGTCGGCCTGGCCCCACACGCTCGACAGCAGCTGCTCCCGAGTGAAGACCTGTCCCGGGGAGCTCATGAGTTTCGCGAGCAGGTCGAATTCGGTACTCGTCAGCTCGACCGGGCGACCGGATGCCTCCACCCGCCGCCGCGCCGCGTCCAGCGTCACCGCGCCGGCCGCCACCGGCGCCGCGAGGGGAGTACCGGCGTGCCGGCGCAGGATCGTGCGGATCCGCGCCACGAGTTCGCGCGGCGAGAACGGCTTGGTGAGATAGTCGTCGGCGCCGAGTTCGAGGCCGAGGATTCGGTCGACCTCGTCATCGCGGGCGGTCACGAAGATCGCGGGCGTCCAGTCATCCGCGGCTCGCATCCGGCGGCAGATCTCGATGCCGTCGAGGCTCGGCAACCCCACGTCGAGCACGACAGCCACCGGATGCAGGCGACGGATGCTCGCGAGCCCTTCGAGCCCATCGCTCTCGACATGAACACCGAACCCCGCTTCGCTGAGGTAGAGGCGCTGCAGGTCGGCGATGGCGCGCTCGTCTTCGACGACCACGATGAGGCCCTTCGACTCGCCCATGGCACCATTCTGGCGGTAGTGGCGACGCAGGGGCCGCGCATTCGCGCCGGTCTTACGTTGCTCGAACATTCGCCGGAAGCCGGCCCGGTCCGGCAGAACTGCACGCCGTCGGGGACCTGGGCGCCACGAGGTGCCGGCTCCGGGTCCGATACGGCGGCGCCTGCCGGGCATGACCTCGCCTCTCCGGTACCGTTGAGCCAGACATCCGCAGTCGAACAGGGAAAGGGCAGGCCGGTGTATCTCAAGAGCCTGACCCTCAAGGGTTTCAAGTCCTTCGCGCAGCCGACCACCTTCGCCTTCGAGCAGGGGGTGACCTGCGTCGTCGGGCCCAACGGTTCCGGCAAGTCCAACGTCGTCGACGCGCTCGCCTGGGTGATGGGCGAACAGGGTGCGAAGACCCTGCGCGGCGGCAAGATGGAAGACGTGATCTTCGCCGGGACGGCGACGAAGGGTCCGCTCGGCCGAGCCGAGGTCATCCTCACCATCGACAACGCGGATGGCGCCCTCCCGATCGACTACGCCGAGGTCACCATCTCGAGAACGCTGTTCCGCAACGGCGGCAGCGAGTACGCGATCAACGGTGACACCTGCCGGCTGCTCGACGTGCAGGAGTTGCTCAGCGACTCCGGTCTCGGCCGGGAGATGCACGTGATCGTGGGCCAGGGCCAGCTCGACGCCGTGTTGCACGCGAGCCCGGAGGAGCGCCGCGGATTCATCGAGGAGGCCGCCGGAATCCTCAAGCACCGTCGCCGCAAAGAGAAGACGATCCGCAAGCTCGACGCGATGCAGGCCAACCTGACCAGGTTGAGCGACCTCGCCGGCGAGATCCGCCGACAGCTCAAGCCCCTCGGTCACCAGGCCGAGATCGCCAAGGAGGCGCAGTCCATCGCGTCGATCGTGCGGGATGCCCGGGCCCGGCTGCTGGCCGACGAGGTCGTGACCCTGCGCGCGGCTATCACGGCCTCGACCCGCAGCGAGAGCGAGCGCAAGACCGAGCGGATCGTTCTGCAGGAACAGCTCGATCAGGCCAAGCTGCGCGAACACCGCATCGAGCAGTCGCAGGAGGGCGACGCCGTCGACCTCGCCCGACGCACCGCGTTCGGCCTCGAGTCGGTGCAGGAGCGCCTGCGCAACCTCTACTCGCTCGCCAACCAGCGGCTCGCGCTGCTCGGCCAGCAGGCCGACGCTCCGGATGCCGGACAGGGCGTCACCCGTCAGATGGTGACCGACGTGCTCGAGGAGGTCGAGCGCATCGCCGCCACGATCGTCGACTTCGAGGGACTCTGGCACGAGGCGCAGGCGGCCACCGCGCTCGCCCGCGCGAACCTCGACGGCCTCGACGAGCAGATCGCGTACCAGTCATCCCTCGTCTCGCGGCACGACCTCGAGATCTCGAAGCTCACCGGCCAGAAGGACACCGCGGCCTCCCGCCTCGCCGCCGTGCGCGGTGAGGTGCTGCGCCAGCAGAACGCCCTCGATGCCGCCCGCGACCGCCGCGAGACGGCCCAGACGGAATTCGTGCGCATCGAGTCGGAGTCCGTGCTGAGCGACACCGGCGAGACGGACCTCGACGCCGCCTACGAGACCGCACAGGCCGAGGTCGTCGAGGCAGAGGCCGAGATCGACCGCCTGCGGGAGCAGCTGCACGGCCACGAGCGGGAGCGCGACGCGCTCGCGGCGCGCACGAGTGCGCTTTCCTCCGCGCTCGACCAGAAGGACGGATCGAGCGCGCTCGTCGCGGCCAGGCTGAACGGCATCCGCGGGCTGGTAGCCGAGCATGTGCAGGTCAAGCCCGGATTCGAGGCCGCCATCGCCGCCGCCCTCGGCTCACTCGCCGACGCAGTGCTCGCCGACGACCGGGTCGCGGCCCTCGACGCGATCGAGCACTCCGGCGGCAACGACTTCGGCAGGGTGGAGATCGTGATCGCCGAGGGCCTGTCGCCGATGGCCTCCGCGCCGAGCCTCGGCGTGGGGCTCGTCGCCGGGGCGAGCGTCGTCACGGCGCCGGACGGCGTGTTGCAGCTGCTCGCCGGCATCCTCATCGCCGACGACCTGGCGACGGCGCGCGCGGCGTGGTCCGGTCCCGCGGCCGACTCCGCCGTCACGATCATCACGAAGTCGGGCGATGTGCTCTCGGAATACGTGTTGCGCGGCGGCTCGGGGGCCAAACGGTCTCGCCTCGAACTCGTCGCCGATCGGGATGCCGCGAAGTACCGCCTCGAGGAGGTCACCTCCCTCATCGACCGGGCCCGCTTCGCGCTCGCCGAACAGCGCGGCGCGCTGCAGGTCTCCAAGGAGCAGTCCACCGCGGCCCTGTCGGCGCTGCGGCAGTTCGACTCGCAGCTCGCGGCCCAGACCGAGAAGCTCAACCGGGTTCGGGTGCAGGTCGAGGCGGCCGGTGCCGAGGCCGAGCGCCTCGAGCGCGGACTGGCGCTCGCGACGGACTCGGTCGCGGAGGCCGCGGCCGCCGCCGAGCGGGCGGCGCAGGAACTCGACACCGCCGTTTCCCGTCCGCGTCCGATCCTGGATGTCGCAGCCCGGGACGGCGTGCTCGCCGATCTCGACGAGGCGCGCGAACACGAGGTCGAGGCGCGGCTGCGGGTGGAGACAGCTCGCGAGCGGGTGCGTGCCGAGCAGTTGCGTGCGGCCCAGCTCGAGCGTCAGCTGGAGGCCGAGCGCGAAGCCGCGGACGAGGCCGCCCGGCGTGCGGTGATCCGGCGCCGGCAGGTGGCATCCGCGCAGAGGGTGCTCGACGCGCTTCCCGCGGTGCTCGACGCGGTCGACCGTTCGGTGTCGCAGGCGCGGGTCGACCTCGCGGCGCGCGAGGCCGAGCGTGCCGCGCAGAACGAGGAGCTCGCCGAACTGCGGCGCGGCGAGAACGCCCTGCGCGAGCGGCTGACGTCGATCAGCGAAGACGTGCACGGCCTCGAGATGCAGGTCTACGAGAAGAAGCTGCACCTGTCGACGCTGCTCGAACGCGCCGGCGAGGAGCTCGGTCTGGTGGAAGACGTGCTCGTGGCGGAGTACGGGCCGGAGCAGCCCGTTCCCGCGGACGTGGCGCCCCCCTCCCCGCCGAAAACGCAGGAGTTGCGCCACGAAACGGTGGATGGGGATCCGATTGGCGCAGAAGATGGCGAATCTCCTGCAAATTCGGATGGCGAGGCGGCGGCGCAGGACGGCACGCGCTTCGTGCGCGCTGAGCAGGAGGCGCGCCTGGCCAAGGCGGAGCGCAAGCTTGGCCAGCTCGGACGGGTCAATCCGCTCGCGCTCGAGGAGTTCGCCGCGCTCGAGCAGCGCCACAAGTTCCTCACCGAGCAGCTCACCGATCTCACGTCCACCCGCAAGGATCTGCTCACGATCATCGGCGAGATCGACGAGAAGATGGAGGACATCTTCGCGAGCGCGTTCGAGGACACCCGGGCGGCTTTCAATACGGTGTTCCCGATCCTGTTCCCGGGCGGAACCGGCAGCATCCACCTCACCGATCCGGAGAACATGCTCACGACGGGCATCGAGGTGAGCGTGCGCCCTGCCGGCAAGAAGATCGAGCGGCTGTCGCTGCTGAGCGGCGGGGAACGCTCGCTCGCGGCGGTCGCGCTGCTCATCGCGATCTTCAAGGCGCGGCCCAGCCCGTTCTACATCATGGACGAGGTGGAGGCGGCGCTCGACGACGCGAACCTCGGCCGGCTGCTGCAGATCTTCGAGGATCTTCGGCTCACCAGCCAGCTCATCGTGATCACCCATCAGAAGCGCACGATGGAGATCGCGGATGCCCTCTATGGGGTCTCGATGCGCGCCGACGGCATCAGCGCGGTCGTGGGCCAGCGGGTGAAAGCGGAATCCGCACCCTGAGTTGTTGGACGCAGCACATTAATTGCGTACGCTTGCCAAATGGTTGATCTCATCGTCGCCGGATTCGCACCGAATCTCGTTCCTTACCCCGAAGCACTCGCGTTGCAGCGGCAGACCCACGCCGGGGTGGTCGACGGCAGTGTCGGCGACACGGTGCTGCTGCTCGAGCATCCGTCGGTCTACACCGCCGGCACGCGCACCGAGGCGACTGAGCGCCCCGACGACGGCTCGCCGGTGATCGATGTCGATCGCGGCGGCAAGATCACCTGGCACGGTCCCGGCCAGCTCGTTGGCTACCCGATCCTGCGCCTGGCCGATCCGGTGGATGTCGTCGCCTACGTGCGCCGCGTGGAGGAACTGCTCATCGAGGTGGTGCGCGAGTTCGGCGTCGAGGGCGTGCGGGTCGCCGGCCGATCGGGGGTCTGGGTGGTGGATGGCGGCCGTGAGGAGAAGATCGCGGCCATCGGCATCCGCGTGGCCGGGGGCGTCACCATGCACGGCTTCGCGCTCAACTGCAGCAACTCGCTTGACGCGTATGCGCACATCGTCGCCTGCGGAATCAGGGATGCCGGGGTCACGACGATCTCCCGCGAGATCGGTCGCGAGGTCACGCCAGCCATGGCGGCAGAGGCCGTGCGGGCCCGGTTCGACCGCGTCGTTGTCGAGGCGGTGTCCGCATGACCGCGGCACCCGAGGGACGTCGGATGCTGCGGCTCGAGATCCGCAACACCGAGACTCCGATCGAACGCAAGCCGTCGTGGATCAAGACCGTGGCCCGGCAGGGTCCGGAGTACCTCGAGCTGCAGAAGCTCGTGAAGGACGAGGGCCTGCACACCGTGTGCCAGGAGGCTGGATGCCCCAACATCTACGAGTGCTGGGAAGACCGCGAGGCCACCTTCCTCATCGGCGGGTCGCAATGCACCCGCCGCTGCGACTTCTGCCAGATCGACACCGGCAAGCCCGCCGACTACGACACCGACGAACCGCGTCGCGTCGCCGACTCGGTTCTCAGCATGCGGCTGCGCTACGCGACCGTCACGGGCGTCGCTAGGGACGACCTGCCCGACGAGGGCGCCTGGCTGCACGCTGAGACGGTGCGACGCATCCATGCCGTGAACCCGGGAACCGGAGTGGAGATCCTCGCGACCGACTTCTCCGGCAACCCCGATCATCTCGCCGAGGTGTTCTCCTCGCGGCCGGAGGTCTTCGCGCACAACGTTGAGACGGTGCCGCGGCTGTTCAAGCGCATTCGCCCGGCCTTCCGCTACGAGCGCTCGCTCGGCGTGATCACGAGCGCTCGCGAGGCTGGCCTGATCACCAAGTCGAACCTCATCCTCGGCATGGGCGAGGAGCGGGCGGAGATCAGCCAGGCGCTGCAGGACCTGCACGATGCCGGAACCGACATCATCACGGTGACCCAGTACCTGCGGCCGACCCCGCGACACCTTCCCGTGGCGCGCTACCTTCCGCCGCAGGAGTTCCTCGAGATCAAGGAGGAGGCCGAGGACATCGGATTCCTCGGCGTGCTCGCCGGTCCGCTCGTGCGGTCGTCCTACCGGGCCGGACGGCTGTGGGCGCGGTCCATGCGCCGCAAGGGCCTCGAACTGCCGGAGCAGCTCGCACACCTCGCCGACACGGAGCTGGGCTTCGCGCAGGCGGTCTGAACCCGGTCGCGCCTAGACGACGGCGAGAGCCTCGTCGTTGACCGTGTGAACGCGCCATCCCTCACCGATGCGGTCGAATGTCGCCGTCGATCCGTTGAGGATCGAGTCAAGCTTCTGCCCGGCGAGGGCGCTGAGCGTGTAGCGGATGATGGTGCCGTGGCAGACGATCACGACGTTCGCGTCCCCGTAGTCGTCCGCGATGCGGTCGAGGGCGGCGATGCCGCGGGCGACGACGGAGTCGAGGCTCTCCAACCCGGGGTACCGGTGATCCGGCCAGTTCTCGTCGATGACCTCGGCGGTGGCGCCCTCGGCCTCTCCGTAGTCGCGCTCGACGAGCAGGTCGTAGCTCGGGCCGAGCGTGATGCCGAGGCCGTCGGCGATGATCTGCGCCGTCTCACGGGCCCGGACGAGCGGAGAACTCACCACGGCATCCCAGCGGGTCCCCGCGAGCGTGTCGACGGCCTCCCGGGCCTGCGCCCGGCCGGTCTCGTTCAGCGGGATGTCGGACGAGCCCTGCAGGCGCTCGTCGCGATTCCAGTCGGTCTGTCCATGGCGGATGAATGCAAGAGTCACCCCACCAGTGTGCCGTGCCCCGCTGGGCGTTGCGCCCACGCGCGAGGGTTCCGGGCCGCGGCAAGGACCGGCCGCCGCGCCTCGGTAGCATGGGGCTATGGCTTCTCCCTGGTCCCTGTCGGGCGCGCTCAAGGGCATGTTCGCTCGCAAGACCATCGATGACGAGACCTGGGACGACCTCGAGGACGCCCTGATCACCGCCGACTTCGGCTCGGACCTCACCGAGGCGATCATCGATGAACTTCGCGCGAGCGTCCGGCGCTTCAACACGACCGATCCCACCGACCTGCGACGGATGCTGCGCGAGACCCTCGAGGAGCGTCTCGCCCGCCTCGACTCGACCCTCACCCTCAGCGCCCGCCCGGCCGTGGTGCTCGTCGTCGGGGTCAACGGTGTCGGCAAGACCACGACGATCGGCAAGTTCGCCAAGTTCCTCAGCGGCTACGGCCGAAGCGTCATCGTCGGAGCGGCTGACACCTTCCGTGCCGCGGCGGTCGAGCAGCTCGCCACCTGGGCAGAGCGCGGGGGAGCGGCGATCCAGCGTCCGCAGCAGCAGGGCCAGGATCCGGCATCCGTGGCATTCCAGACGGTCGAGCGGGCCCAGCGCGAGGGCATCGACATCGTGCTGATCGACACCGCCGGACGCCTGCAGACCAAGAGCGGGCTGATGGACGAACTCGGCAAGATCCGTCGGGTGGTCGAGAAGCAGACCGAGATCGCCGAGGTGCTTCTCGTGCTCGACGCGACGACCGGGCAGAACGGGCTCGCGCAGGCCGAGGCGTTCATCCAGCACGCGGGGGTCACCGGACTCGTGCTCACCAAGCTCGACGGCTCGGCCAAGGGCGGGTTCGTGCTCTCGGTACAGGAGAAGACCGGCATTCCGATCAAGCTCATCGGCCAGGGTGAGGGCATCGGCGACCTCACCGGATTCACCCCGCACGTCTTCGTGCAGAATCTCATCGGGTCGTGAGCAGGCAGGAGAGAAACGTGACCAACCTCGAGTCCCCGGCGGAGCGGGCCTACAGCCGCGTCGCCCTCGTCTCGCTCACCCTCGCCGTCGTCGGCGTCGGCCTCGCGGTCTGGGGGTTCGTCAGCGGCATCGACGCCACCCTCAACGGGGCTGGCGCGATCGGAACGAGCATCGTGATCTTCTACGTCGGGTCGGGCGTGCTTCTCGTCGCCCTCGTGCTGGCGATCATCGGGCTGGTGCGATCGCGCGCGAAGACGGTGCCGACCATCGCGCTCTTGGTCTGCCTCATCCCGATCGCGGTGATCATCGTCATCGCGCTGGCG
>JBBSBA010000014.1:0-44033 GCA_038251725.1 Actinomycetales bacterium | reverse complement strand
GGGCGCGGCGGCGGTTATTCAGCTTGTCGTCCACCCTGGTGGGGTTGACATGATTGGCGGTTCACCCCGACCTGTCGCACCTCGTGGCGTCAGCTACCCGAGAGGTAGGACTTCACCGTGAGCTTGCCGCTGATGATGTCAGCCTTGAGAGCGTCGAGCTCCTTCTGCAGTCCCGGGTCGACCTTCGACGCGAAGTCGTGGAACGGGGCGATTCCGACTCCGTCGTTCTTCAGGGTGCCGACGTAGGCCACGTTGTCGAACGTGCCCGGGGCCTGCTTGGCGCTCGCCTTCACAACCGCCTGGACGGCCGGGTCGATGCCCTTCAGCACCGAGGTCAGGTACAGGCTGTCGTACTGGGGGAAGGTGTTGAACACGTCGGCGTCCGCTCCGAGCAGCG
Organism: Actinomycetales bacterium; assembly: GCA_038251725.1. GTDB lineage: Bacteria > Actinomycetota > Actinomycetes > Actinomycetales > Microbacteriaceae > Lacisediminihabitans. The sequence continues at coordinate 43,636 of JBBSBA010000014.1, read as the reverse complement.
CAATGTTCTTCTTCGAGTCGGTGATTGCGGCACCGGCGCTCTGGAAGATCGGTCCGCCGACCGGGAAGATGACATCCGCACCCTGATCGATCAGGTTCTGCGCGGTGCTCTTGGCGGTGTCGTTGGCGGCGAATCCACCGGTGAACGAACCGGTCTGGCTCGCGACGTCCCAGCCGACGACCTTGACCGACTTGCCCTTGTCGGCGTTGAACTTGGCGACGCCATCCGCGAAGCCGTCCATGAAGATGGTGACGGTCGGGAACTGCATGCCGCCGAAGGTTCCGACGATGCCGGACTTGCTGTAGCTCGCCGAGGCATAACCGGCCAGGAATGCCGCCTGCGCGGTGTCGAACAGAATCGGCTTGATGTTCGGCGCGCCGACTTTGCCGTCAGGACCGAGGGCCGCGTCATCGATGATGGCGAACTGGATGCCGGGGTTGGCCTTGGCCGCGGCGAGAGTGGCGGCGGAGAGGTTGAATCCGACCGTGATGATCAGATTGCAGTTCGCGGCAATCATGCTGTCGATGTTGGGCGCGTAGTCGGTGGGGGCGTTCGACTCCGCCTTCTTGTAGTTGGCGTTGAGCGACTTGGCCGCGGCCTGGAGGCCCTCGAGGCCGAGCTGGTTGAAGGATTTGTCGTCGAAGCCGCCGTTATCGGAGACCATGCACGGCAGGAACTTGCTCTTCGCTGCGGTGGTGGCGGTGACCTTCGGCGCTGTTGCGCAGCCGGCGAGCAGTGCGGTGATGCCGGCTATGGCAAGGCCGCTCAGCACGGCCTTGCGTGAGGTGATTCTCAAGATGTCCTCCAAGATGCCGCCCCAGCAGGGTTGCGGGGGCCGTAGTGGTCCACAGGCTACCGATGGTTCAGGGCGGCACCGGAGGGTCTTTGTACCCGGCGAGCCAAATGGTTATCAAGATGCGATGCTGAGGAAATATTGCCGAAATATTCGACTACAAAACGTCGCTGCGTCCCGACAGTTTGAGAGCGTCGACGACGGACTTGACCCGCTGGGCGTTGGCGCTCGTCGTGACCAGCAGGGCGTCCGGAGTGTCCACCACCACGATGTCGGTCACTCCGATGAGGGAGATGAGCCGCCCGGTCTGGCTGATCACCACGCCGCTCGAGGCATCGGCGAGAACTCGGGCGTTTTCGCCGAGGATCGCGAGGTCGGACTTGCGGCCGCCGGAGTGCAACTTGGCGATCGCCGCGAAGTCGCCAACGTCATCCCAGTCGAAGTCGCCCGGCACGACCGCGAGTCGCCCCGCCGCCGCCGCCGGCTCGGCCACGGTGTAGTCGATGGCGATCTTCTTGAGTTCCGGCCACACCTTGTCGACGACGGCGCCGCGCCGCGGGGTGTCCCACGCCTCGGCGAGTTCCTCAAGCCCCGCGAGCAGCTCCGGCTCGGTCTCCCCCAGTTGCTTCAGCAGCACGTCGGCGCGAGAGATGAACATGCCGCCGTTCCAGAGATAGTTGCCGTCATCGAGGTACCCGCGGGCGGTCTCGACATCCGGCTTCTCGACGAAGCTGTCGACGCTCACCGCCCGTGGCGCGTTCGGGATGCCCAGCGCAGGACCACAGTGGATGTAGCCGAAACCGATCGCGGCCTCGGTTGGAGTGATTCCGATGGTGGCGATGTAGCCGGCCTCCGCCGCAGCGACGGCCTCCACGACGGCCCGCTTGAAGCCGCGCTGGTCGGAGATCACATGGTCGGCCGCGAACGAGCCGATGATGACATCCGGCTCACGGCGGACCAGGATGGCGGCGGCCAGTCCGATGGCGGCAGAAGAGTCCTTCGGCTCGCTCTCGAGCACGACGTTCCTGTCGATCAGGTCGGGCAGCTGGGCCTCGACCGCCGCGCGGTGGGCCCGGCCGGTGACGACCATGATGCGATCCGGCCCGGACAGCGGCACGAGTCGATCCCAGGTGGCCCGAAGCAGCGTGCTTCCCGACCCGGTGAGGTCATGCAGGAACTTCGGGGCGTCCGCCCGGGAGAGCGGCCACAGGCGGGACCCGATTCCCCCGGCCGGAATCACACTGTAGAAACGATCAATCGGTGCCTGTTGCTGAGCCATGGCGCCCAGACTATCTTCGGCCCTGATCCCCGGCCTGATGGATCGGCCAAAACTATCTTGATATCGAGACAATTAACCCGGGGTTTGGCGGGAACAGCCCGAGGCCGGGAATAGGATGGAATCTGTCCGAGTACCGATACATCCGACTTGCTCCCGGTGGGAGCTGACCAACGCCAAGGAGGGTTGCTCGTGCCAGAGAAGTCGGCGGGGGCCCTGGCTGCCCCCATGCCAGAAAAAAAGTATCCACGTCCCAGGATCTCAGCGCCCCGGGTTCCGAAGGGGACCCTGTACCGCGGTCGGGAAGGCATGTGGTCGTGGGTGCTTCATCGCATCACCGGCGTATCGATCTTCTTCTTCCTCTTGGTGCATATCCTCGACACCTCGCTCGTGCGGCTCAGTCCGCAGGCCTACAACGCGGTGATCGACACCTACAAGACCCCGATCATGGGCCTCGGTGAGGCGGCGCTCGTCGCCGCCATCGGATTCCACGCGCTCAACGGTCTGCGCATCATCCTCATCGACTTCTGGAGCGCCGGCACCAGGCACCAGCGCCTCATGTTCTGGATCGTGGTCGGCCTCTGGGTCGTGCTCATGGCCGGATTCCTGCCCCGTCAGCTCGTGCACATCTTCGGAGGGGCGTGACCATGTCCGTCACCATTGACACCCCGCGCTCACCGCGCAGCCAGCAGCGTTCCCGGCTCAACCTCGAGAAGTGGGGCTGGATCTACATGCGCGCAAGCGGCGTCGTGCTGATCGTGCTGATCTTCGGCCACCTCTTCGTCAACCTCGTCGCCGGCCAGGGCGTCAAGGCCATCGACTTCGGTTTCGTCGGCGGCAAGCTGTCGCAGCCGTTCTGGCAGATCTGGGACACCCTCCTGCTCTGGCTCGCCCTCATCCACGGTGCCAACGGCATGCGCACCATCGTGAACGACTACGCCTCCAACCGGCTCCTGCGCCGGGTATTCAAGGGCGCGCTCATCGCGTCATCCGTTCTGCTACTACTGCTTGGGACCCTCGTGATTTACACCTTCAATCCATGTCCTGCGGGCTCGCCAGCCGACCTGCTCCCGTCGTTCTGCCCGGCCGGCTAGCGGGTAGCGGACAATGGGAGAAGACGCTCAGGGCACGTCGTCGATCATCGACGGGGTGCACTACCACCAGTTCGACATCGTGATCGTGGGCGCCGGCGGCGCCGGGATGCGGGCGGCCATCGAGGCCGGACCTCACGCGAGCACCGCGGTGATCTCCAAGCTCTACCCGACGAGGTCCCACACCGGGGCAGCGCAGGGCGGCATGGCGGCAGCCCTCGCCAACGTCGAAGAAGACAACTGGGAGTGGCACACCTACGACACCGTCAAGGGTGGCGACTACCTCGTCGACCAGGACGCGGCCGAGATCCTCGCGAAGGAGGCCATCGACGCCGTTCTCGACCTGGAGAACATGGGCCTGCCGTTCAACCGCACGCCAGAGGGCAAGATCGACCAGCGTCGCTTCGGTGGCCACACCCGCGAACACGGCAAGGCGCCGGTTCGCCGTGCCTGCTACGCCGCCGACCGCACCGGCCACATGATCCTGCAGACGCTGTTCCAGAACTGCGTCAAGCTCGGCATCAACTTCTTCAACGAGTTCTATGTGCTCGACCTGGTGATGACAGAGGTCGACGGGGTCGAGAGGCCCTCCGCCGTCGTCGCGTACGAGCTCGCCACGGGGGAACTCCACGTCTTCCAGTCCAAGGCAATCATCTTCGCCACCGGCGGATTCGGCAAGATCTTCAAGACCACCTCGAATGCGCACACCCTCACCGGTGACGGCGTCGGCATCATCTGGCGCAAGGGCCTGCCGCTCGAGGACATGGAGTTCTACCAGTTCCACCCGACCGGCCTCGCCGGCCTCGGCATCCTGCTCTCCGAAGCGGCGCGAGGTGAGGGCGCCATCCTGCGCAACTCCACCGGCGAACGGTTCATGGAGCGCTACACGCCGACGCTCAAGGACCTCGCCCCGCGCGACATCGTCGCCCGATCAATGGCCACCGAAATTCGCGAGGGGCGCGGCGCCGGTCCGAACAAGGACTACCTGTACCTCGACATCACCCACCTCGAACCCGCGGTGATCGACGAGAAGCTGCCGGACATCACCGAGTTCGCCCGCACCTATCTCGGCGTCGAGCCGTACACGGAACCGGTTCCGGTGCTTCCGACCGCGCACTACGCGATGGGCGGCATCCCTACCAACGTCAACGCCGAGGTGCTACGCAACAACACCGAGGTCGTGCCCGGGCTCTACGCCGCGGGTGAGTGCGCCTGTGTGAGCGTGCACGGATCGAACCGCCTCGGCACCAACTCGCTGCTCGACATCAACGTCTTCGGCAAGCGAAGCGGCCGGAGCGCCGTCGAGTATGTCAAGACCGCCGAGTTCGTGCCGCTCCCGGACGACCCGGCCGCTGGCGTGCGCCGCATCCTCGACATGGTGCGCAGCGGCAACGGCTCCGAGAACATCGCGGCAATCCGCCGTGAGCTCCAGGAATCGATGGACCGCAACGCGCAGATCTTCCGCACCGACGAGAGTCTCGCGGAGGTGACGGAACTGATCGAGAACCTGCGGGCCCGTTACAAGAACATCGCGCTGCGCGACAAGGGCAAGCGGTTCAACACCGACCTGCTCGAGGCGGTGGAGCTCGGCTTCCTGCTCGACCTGGCCGAGGTCGTCGTCTACTCCGCGCGCTCGCGCAAGGAAAGCCGCGGCGGCCACATGCGCGAGGACTACCCGGACCGCGACGACGAGAACTTCCTGCTGCACACGATGGCATACCTCGTGGGCGACCCGGAGTCCGCCGACGCAGGCGAGCACATCAAGCTCGGTTGGAAGCCGGTCGTCATCACCAACTACCCGCCGATGGAACGAAAGTACTAAGGGGTACGCAACACATGAGCAACGCCGTTCCCGAAAATCGTCCGATCGTTCCGGAAGAGATTCCGACCTTCACCGCGACCCTCATCATCCGTCGATTCGATCCCGAGGTGGATACCGAACCGCACTGGGATGACTTCGACGTGGTCATGAGCGGAGCAGACCGCGTTCTCGACGCCCTGCACAAGATCAAGTGGGAGCAGGACGCCTCGCTGACGTTCCGCCGCTCCTGCGCGCACGGCGTGTGCGGCTCCGATGCGATGCGCATCAACGGTCGCAACCGCCTCGCCTGCAAGACGTTGTTGAAGGACCTCGACCTGTCGAAGCCGATCTACGTCGAAGCGATCAAGGGCCTCCCGCTCGAGAAGGACCTGATCGTGAACATGGACCCCTTCTTCGAGAGCTTCAAGGAGGTGCAGCCCTTCCTGATCGCCTCGTCGAAGCCGGAGAAGGAGCGCCTGCAGAGCCCCGCCGAGCGCGCGCGCTTCGACGACACGACCAAGTGCATCCTCTGTGCCGCCTGCACGTCGAGCTGCCCGGTGTTCTGGACCGACGGCCAGTACTTCGGCCCCGCCGCCATCGTCAACGCGCACCGCTTCATCTTCGACTCACGTGACGAGGGCTCCCAGGTGCGCCTCGACATCCTCAACGACAAGGAAGGCGTCTGGCGCTGCCGCACGACCTTCAACTGCACCGAGGCCTGCCCCCGCGGCATCCAGGTGACCCAGGCGATCGCCGAGGTCAAGGCCGCGGTGCTGCGCGGCACGCCGTAGTCGCAACGACCCCATGCAGGACCCGGCAGCCTTTTCGTCAGCCGTTGACCATGACGAGAGGCACGCCGAGGCTGTTGGAGAGCACCACCAACGGGGCGTCAAGGCCGGTTCCGAGCAGACCGGCGACGGTCTGCTGCAGGGTGAGCCCGGCGGTGGGCAGAGCCGGGACAGGGCAATGGATCGCCCACTGGCCGAGCGCGCCGACGGTCGTTGTCGCGTACACGATCCCCGCTGAGTGCAGCGTGACCGTGGCCCCCGGAACGCCGGTTCCGGCAACGTCGAGTACGGCAGCCGCGCTCGAAATTGCCGTCGCACCGGAATCCGGTGAGGAGAGCACCGCGCCGACCTGGTTCGTGACGCCCGTGGCGAGTCCGGCCGCAGTCGCCCCGGCACCGCCGACCACGCCAGGCACGTCTGCCGCTACGGAGACCAGGGTCGGGATGTCGGTCACCGTGACAAGGCCGATCAGCGGATCGATGACGTGCGCGAACCGGGTGACGGTCGCTGTGGCGACCGAGACACGGGGCGCATTCCGATAGACGGAGCCGCCGGTCTGCGTGTCACCCGGCGGCGCATCGGCAAACTGCGCGCCGACCTGCCGCGCATGTGCCGAACTCGATAGTGGCGAGTGGGCGATCGCGGTCTGGTTTGCCGCGACCCCGCCGCAGAACACCAGCGCGATCGCGAGGGTGGCGCTGAGCGGGGCGCTGATGGCCGGAGCCGCCAGTCCAAGGGCGATCGGCGGCGTGGCCACGCCGGTGAGCGAGGCGAACGCCGACGGGAGCGCCGGAGCGGCGCTCGCGGCCAGCGCGGAGGCCGGGGTGCTGAGTGCGGAGAGGAACGCCCCGCCGGCGACGCCGCCGAGCAGCAGCGGAAGCATGACGAGCGCGAGGCGCGAACCCACCTCATCCACTTCCTCGCTGATGATGGAACAGCGCGCGCAGGTGGCGAGATGGTCGGTCACCCGGGTGCGTTCACGCGCGGTGAGACCATTCCGGGCGTAGTCGCCGAGGCGGGCGATCGACCACTGGCACGCGCCGGATGCGGTGGCATCCGAGACGTGCGCCTGCAGCCACGCCTTACGCAGTCCCTCACGCGCGCGATAGGAGAGCGCCGCGACCGAATTGGCGCTGATGCCGAGGATCGGGGCGACCTCGTGCGGGTCGAGACCCTCAACCTCGGTGTACCAGAGCACGGTCTGCCAGCGTTCCGGCAGCGCGCGGAAGGCGCGCACCGTGAGCGTGCGGTCGAGAGCCACGGCCGCTGGGTCGCTCTCGGCCGCGGGGTCCACCCAGTCACCGATGTCCTCGACGTTCACGTCCCGGCGTTCCCGGCCCCACCGGCTGGCCAGGTTGCGGATGGTCGTGTAGAGGTACGGGCGGAAGGCACCGTCGGGGCCGCCGCCGGCGAGCACACGCTGGTAGATGCTCGCAAACGCCTCCGCGACCAGGTCTTCGGGGTCGATGGATGAGCTGAATTGGCGGGCCACCAGCGCTCCGGATCGCGAGTGGCGTTGCCACAGCTTGGCGAAGGCGCCTCGATCGCCGGCCCGCGCGAGCAGAATCAGGGACTCGTCAGAATCGACGTCAGCCCGGCCGCTGAACTCGTCCATGCCGCGATCTCCCTCCGGCCTCCGCCGTTTCTCGGCAACCTGTGACGAGAATCGACCTGAACTCATTGTGCGGGGTCTTCCGCCGGAGCGCCAGCGCTCAGGCGGATGCCGCCGCGCGCGCCTCCGCTGCGGTTCGCGCGGCGAGCGCTGCCGCGGCGCGACACTCGGCCTCGGCGAGCGTCACGGTGGCGAGCTCGGCTCGCACGTCGGCGAGGGCGGCCGGCGTCATGCTCAGCGTCGTGGCACCGAGACCGACGAGCACCACGGCGAGCTGCGGGTCGGCCGCGGCCTCGCCGCAGATTCCCACCGGCTTGCCGCTCGAGCGGCCGGCGTCGCCGATGAGCTTGACGAGTCGGAGCACCGCGGGATGCCACGGGTCCTGGAAGTGTGCGACCGATCCGAGCATCCGGTCGGCGGCGAGCGTGTATTGGGTGAGGTCGTTGGGGCCGACGCTCACAAAATCGGCGACGTCCAGCACCTGGTCGGCGAGCAGCGCGAGCGAGGGGACCTCCGCCATCACGCCCACGATCTTCAGCCCGAGTTCCCTGCCGAGGGTGACGAAATACTCCGTCTCCTCCGAATCGGACACCATCGGGGCCATCACCCACAGCTCGGCCTCGGTCTCCGCCTCGGCGAGCGCGAGGGCGGTGAGCTGATCGCGCAGGATCGGCTCGCTCGCCCGGAGCGCCCGGAGCCCCCGGAGCCCGAGCGCTGGGTTCTCCTCGTGGGCGTCGTTGAGAAAGCTGAGCGGCTTGTCGGCTCCCGCGTCGAGCGCCCGCACCACGACCTTCTTGCCGGGGAAGTGCGAGAGGAGCTCCGCGTACTGCACCCTCTGCTCCTCCACCGTCGGGGCGCTCTTCGAATCGAGGAAGAGGAACTCGGTGCGGAACAGTCCGACGCCCTCCGCTCCGAGTTCGACCGCCGCCGCGGCATCCTTGGGAGAGCCGAGGTTGGCGAGCAGCGGGATCCTGGTGCCGTCGGCGAGCGCGCCGTCGGTGATCGGAGCGGATGCCGCGGCCGCGCGGTCCGCGATCCGCTGGCGCGCGTGGGCGATCTCGTCCTGACCCGGCGAGACGCTGACGGTGCCCATTGCGGCATCCGCAATCACGATTGTGCCGTCGGTGAGGTCGAGGGCACCGGTGACCCCGACTATCGCGGGGATGGACTTGGACCGGGCGAGGATCGCCGTGTGGCTGGTGGGGCCGCCGTCGCGGGTGATCAGTCCGAGCACCTTGCCGAGGTCGAGCATGGCCGTGTCGGCGGGGGCCAGGTCACCGGCGACGAGGACGAACGGCTCATCGGAGGTGGGAACCCCGGGGGTCGGAACGCCGCGCAGCCTCGCGATGATGCGCTGGGACACGTCGCCGAGGTCGGTCGCGCGCTCGGCCATGAGCCCGCCCATGCCGGTGAGCATGTCCTGGAAGGCGCCGAAGGCCTCGAACACCGCCCGCTCTCCGGTGCGACCGCCCTCGATGCGCACCGTCACATCATCGACAAGTGTCGGATCCTGCGCCATGAGCGATGCCGCCTCGAGCACGTCACGTGCCGCGCCTCCGGCCTTCTCACCGCGGGCGAGGAGCTCCGCGGCGACGGCGGCAAGCGCCGCGGTCACGGAGGCGACTTCGGCCGCCGCGTCGGTGGTTCTCGCGGAGTCCGTCGGTTCGGAAAGCGGGTCGGGCATCCGCAGGATGGGTCCCACAGCAACTCCACGTCCGACCCCGACACCGTGCAGATCCATGGTTCCTCTTCCTCGCGACTGACTTGCCCTTTCCGAAACTCTACCGGCGGCGCCCTTAGGCTTTACGGGTCGAAGGGGAAAGATGCTCACCAGGATGAAGGCGCTCATCGCAGGTGTTCTGCGGCTCCGTCCCGTGCGTGTCGTGCGGCTCTATTCGGAGAAGAACGGCCCGATTCTGGCCGGGGGCCTCGGACTCACCGCCCTCTACAGCGTCTTCGCCGGCCTCTACGTGGGGTTCGCGATCCTCGGATTCGCGATCGAGGGCAATCCCACCCTCAAGGCCGCTCTCGTTAGCTCCCTCGCCACCTCCGTGCCGGGGCTGATCGACACCGGAAGCGGAGGCGCGATCGACCTCGAGGCCCTGTTCCGCTCCAAGGCGCTCACGTGGAGCAGTATCGTCGCGGTGGCCGTGCTGCTGTTCACCGCCCTCAGCTGGTTCGACTCCGCCCGTGCGGCCGTGCGGACCGTATTCGACCTCCCGCCCGACCGGACCTTCTTTCTCCTACTCAAGCTGCGGGATCTCGGCCTCGTGCTCTCGTTCGGCGCCGTCACGGTGCTCTCGGCCACGATCTCCGTGTTTTCCACCAGCGCCCTGAACTTCCTCTTTCGACTCGTCGGCGTCGATCACACGTCGTTGTTCGCCACCGTCGTCGCCACCGCCATCGGCCTGCTCATCGTCCTCGTGCTCGACACCGCCACCCTTGCGCTGTTGTTCAGCGTGCTGTTGTCGGTGCGGATCCCGCTGCCGCGATTGCTCACCGGGTCGGTGCTCGGGGCGATCGCCCTCGGCGTCCTCAAGGCCCTCGGGGCGGTGATCGTCGGCGGGGCTGGCCGGAACCCGTTGCTCGCGTCATTCGCGGTGATCATCGGGCTGCTCCTCTGGTTCGGCCTGGTCTCCCAGGTGATATTGCTCTCCGCGACGTGGATCTCGGTGGACATGGCCGACCATGGGCAGCGCGCGGCGGACGTGGCACGGCGGCAGGGCCTGCTCCCCCGCGGCCGTCGCCCCCGGCCGCGCGCGCGGCGCGGCGCTCGCCTGCGTTAGCCCGGCCGGTGGCCACCCCCATCGGCCGTCGGCGTCTTCGATAGGCTCGATTCATGACGACACCCCTGCGGATTGCCAGCGTTAACGTGAACGGCGTGCGCGCCGCCTTCCGCAAGGGAATGGGCGACTGGCTCGAGTCGCGGGAGGTCGACATCCTCGCCATGCAGGAGGTCCGCGCCTCCACCGAAGACCTCGAGCGGCTGCTCGGGCCCGAATGGAACATCCTGCACGACGCCGCCACCGCGAAGGGCCGCGCGGGAGTCGCGCTCGCCAGCCGGGGCGTCGCGGACATCCACCGGGTGGAGCTCGGAGACGAGGAATTCGACAGCGCCGGACGCTGGCTCGAGGCCGACTACCGGGTCGGCGACAGGATCGTCACCGTCGTGAGCACCTACGTGCATTCCGGCGAGGTCGACACCCCGAAGCAGATCGAGAAGTACAAGTTCCTCGACGCGATGACCGCTCGCCTGCCGCAGATCGCGGCGCACTCGCCACTGGCCGTCATTGTCGGCGACCTCAACGTCGGCCACCGCGAGCTCGACATCCGCAACTGGAAGGGCAACCGCAAGAACGCCGGCTTCCTGCCGCAGGAACGCGCCTACTTCGACCGCTTCTTCGGACCTCTCGGCGAGGTCGTCGAGGGTGTCGACGGCTCGACCGGTGCCGGCCTGGGCCTGGTGGATGTGGGCAGGGTCTTCTCCGGTGAGGTGGACGGCCCCTACACCTGGTGGTCGCAGCGCGGCCGGGCATTCGACACCGACACCGGCTGGCGCCTCGACTACCACGTCGCCACCCCGGAGCTCGCGGCGACGGTCGCAAGCTACGCGGTGGATCGGGCGACCGCCTGGGACACCCGATGGTCGGATCACGCACCGGTCGTCGTCGACTACGTCATCTGATCCCCTCACCGCCCGCACGCGCACTCCTGGCGCACCCGGGAGGCTGGCAGCGCCCGTCATTACTGAAAGACTGATCCCATGAGCCCCAAACCCCGCCTGTTCTCGGGCATGCAGCCGTCGGCCGAGTCCCTGCAGATCGGAAACTACATCGGCGCACTCCTGCAGTGGAAGGAGCTGCAGCTCTCGCACGACGCGTTGTTCTGCATCGTCGACCTACACGCGATCACCGCCGCTCAGGATCCGGCATCGCTGCGTGCGAACACCCGCCGCACTGCCGCGCAGTACATCGCCGCCGGAATCGACCCGGCCACCTCGACGCTGTTCGTGCAGTCGCACGTGGCCGCGCATCCGCAGCTCGCCTGGGTGCTCAACACCATCACCGGTTTCGGTGAGGCCAGCCGGATGACCCAGTTCAAGGACAAGGCCGCCAGGCAGGGGGCGGATGCCGCCTCCGTCGGACTCTTCGCCTACCCGATGCTCATGGCCGCCGACATCCTGCTCTACAACGCCGTGGCCGTGCCGGTGGGCGACGACCAGAAGCAGCACGTTGAACTCACCCGAGACCTGGCGAAGCGCTTCAACTCGCGGTTCGGCCAGACCTTCGCGATCCCGGAGCCGATGATCCTCAAGGAGACCGCCCGCATCTACGACCTCCAGAACCCCACGTCGAAGATGAGCAAGTCCGCCGAGTCGCACACCGGGGTGGTGTGGTTGCTCGACGAGCCGACGGTCACGGCGAAGAAGATCAAGTCCGCCGTGACGGATGCCGGTCGCGAGGTGCGCTACGACGTCGCCGAGAAGCCCGGGGTGTCGAACCTGCTGACCATCTTCTCGGTGCTCGCCGACCGCACCATCAACTCACTCGAGACCGACTACGCCGGTCGCGGTTACGGTGACTTCAAGAAGGACCTCGCCGAGGTGGTGGTCGAGACCTTCACCCCGATCCGAGCCCGCGCGCTCGAGCTGCTCGACGATCCCGCGGAACTGGATCGCGTGCTCGCCGGGAACGCCGATCGTGCCGCCGCGATCGCCGACGCGACTCTCGCGACGGTGTACGACCGCGTCGGCCTTCTTCCGAAGCGCTGAAACGGTGAAGGCCACCGCGATCGAGACCGCCCGACTGCGGCTCGATCTGCCGGTGCCGTCCGACGCGCCCGCCGTCGCGGAATACTGCCAGGATCCGCTGTTCGAGCGCTTCATGTCGTTGCCGTGGCCCTATGAGAGGCGGCATGCCGACTTCTTCCTCAGCCGGCTGGTTCCCGGCGGATGGCTCTCCGGCGCTGAACCCACCTGGGCGATCCGGGAACGCGAGGGCGGCCCACTGCTCGGGATCATCGGCTGGCGTCGTGCCCGCGGAGACATCGGGTACTGGCTGGGTGAGCCGCATCGCGGGCGCGGCCTGATGACCGAAGCGGTGGTCGCGGTCACCGACTGGCTCGCGCTCGAACTCGGCCTGACGGAGATCGCGTGGGAGTGCGTTGTCGGCAATGCGGCATCCGTCGCCGTGGCCCGCAAGGCCGGTTTCACCTTCACCGGCGAGCGGCCGACCGAACTGACCTTTCGCGACGGCTCGTACCGCCCGGGCTGGCACGGCGTGCTGCGCACCGCCGAGCCCCGCGCCGAACGGCCCGGGTGGCCGGTGTGAGCACGCGCACTCGTCTCCCCGAACGGGGCGGCCGATGATCCTCATCTTCGTGGTGTTCGCGATCGGCTCGGTGCCGTGGCTTCTCGCGCTGAGCAAGCGCTTCGGGCTGATGATCGCCGTTCCCGGCACTGCCGCCGCCGGCATCCTCCTCGCCATGGCCGTGCTGCTGCTGACCCATGCGGCGCGACTCGACATCGCCGTCTCGGAGACGCTGGCCGCACTCGGATTTGCCGCCATCGGCTCGGCGGTGATAAGGCGCACCCCCGGTGCCGTGCGCCGCCCGGGACGGCACGCCGTCGCACTGTGGGTCTCGCCGATACTCGGCGCCCTCGGCTGGATCGGCACCCAGGTCGCCGCGCAGGTCGTCCCCGGCGCGGCACGGCTGAGCTGGGCGATGAACGGTGACGGGTTCAACAACCTGTTCTACGCCCACGCGATCCTCAATGCGCACGGCCTCGTCCTCGGCAACTCCCAGAACCCCGTTCCGCTTCCGGCGTCGCTGCTCGCGCTGGTCCTGGCACCGGGCCGGTCGCTCCTCGCGGCCCGGGACCTGCTCGGGCACGATCTCGCGTCCCTGACCCTGGTCTGGACGCTGATCCTCGCGGCGACCTGCATCGTCACCGGCGCCGTCGTGGCCTCCGCGATACCGCCACGGTATCCCCGAGCGGTGGCGGTGGCGAGCGCGCTCGGCTCGCTGCTTCCCCTCACCTGGTACGTCGCCGGGCTGCCGATCCAGTGGGGATACTTCAATGCCCACGTGATCCTGCCGCTGATGCTCGGAGCCTGGTTGGTGTTCCTCGCGTCGCGGCGTTTCCCGGTTGCCGCCCTCGTCGTCCTTTCGGCCATCACCACCCTGACCCTCGCCAGCTGGGCCCCGCTCGTTCTCGTGCCGGGGAGCCTCGGCCTCGCGATCCTCGTGAGGGACTGGGCGCGCATCCGCGTGGTTCGCGGGTCCGCGGTCCTGTGGCTCGCGCTCGGTGCCGCGCAGGTCCTGGCCTGGCTCGGGATCGTGTCCGTGCCGACATTCCTGTCACAGGGGGCGGCTCTCGACGCTCCCGGCCACGGTTTCCCCTCGGCCTGGCCGGCGCTGCCGTTTCTCCTGGTCGCCCTGCTCGCGGTCGCGGTCGCGGTGCGCCGCACCACGTCCTTGCCCGTGCTGCCCGGCACCATCGCGGTCGTCGGGGCGGCCCTCGCTGCCTCGGCGGTGCTGCTCCTGCTCGACTCGAGCCAGGACGACCCGTGGTCGGCCTACTACCCGACGAAGCTCGCCTGGCTGCTGTCCGTCTTCCTGATCATCCTCACCGTGTCGCTCGCCGCCACCGCCGTGGTGGCGGCGGTGCCCGGGCGCAGAACGACCGTCGCGGGGGTCGCCGGAGTGACGGTCCTGGTGTTGGTGCTCGCCGCGGCCATGCCGCTCGACGGATGGTCGCAGACGGTCCTGCGCCAGCCGACCGTGCGGATTCTCACCGGATCGATCTGGCACACCGGCGACAGAGCCGCCCAGAAGATTCTCTCCCTGACCGATCCGAGTGACACGGGCATCCTCTGGCAGTCGGCAGATCCCGACGAGGCGATGATCGACTTCTGGGTCATGGTCACGCGCGGGGGAAGTCTCTCGGGCAACCCCGACCTTCGGGGAATCGCCTTCGTGGCGTACCGCTCATATCGGGCGACCGGCACCTACAACGACTCGGATGTGGCAACCCTCTGCGCGATCCTCACCCTGATGAAGCCGACCCCGACGGTGCACACCGCGAATCCGCTGCTGGGCGACGCGCTGGGACGGTCATGTGTCGGCGTGAAGGCACGAGTAATCGTGGACGGCGCGGCACGATGAGGGGTGCGCCCGCGGGAGCGTCCGTCACCGAACGCCTCCGAGCCCCTCAGCCGTCACCAAGCGGCGTGAGGATGCGACCCCCGAGCGACCACTGACGGTTCGGCGACGGTCGGCAAGTCGCTGAGGTCGAGACCATGCAGCGTCGTGAGGGTCTCGCGAGCGCCGGAGACCTCCTCGGCGCGCCGATCGGATGTCCAGCCGAGGCTCGCTCCGACAACGGCGGCGAGTTCCTCGATCATCTCCGCGGTGAGCACCCCGGTGAAGGCGAGGTCGGTGCGGCGCAGCAGCAGGTCGTCGAGGTGCACGACGCTCTCCGTGCGCACCAGATGGTCGAGCTCTGCCGTGGTGAAGAGGTCGGTCGTGCGCAGCGCACGGTCGTCGCCCGCCGAGATCGCGGCGATGAGGTCCGCGGCGCGGGTGCCGTACCGGGCGAGTAGTTGAGCCACGCGTGAGCGCGGGACGTTCACCGCGTGCGCATGGATCCAGGCGTTGCGCGTGGATTCCGTCGTCGGGAAGCCGGCACCGCCGCCGATCGCCAGAGTGGTGGTGGACACCGATCGTTTCACGCCGAGCAACCCGAGCACCTCGTTGGTCATGTGCTCGCCGAGCGCGCGGAACGTCGTCCACTTGCCGCCGACCAGGCTGAGCAGGGGGGATCCGCCGAACATGCCACGCTCGATGCGGTAGTCCCGCGAGACGAACCCGGGGGCCTCGTCGTCGTGGCGCGGCAGCGGGCGGATGCCCGCGTAGGTGAAGACGATCTGCGAGCGGTCGACCGCGACATTCGGGAACACGTGCCGGACGAGCTTGAAGAAGTACTCGGTGTCGTCGTCGGTCTCGATCATCGGATCGCGCGGGTCGGCATCCGTGTCGGTCGTGCCGACGAGCACGCGGCCCTTGATCGGGTAGATGAGCACGATGCGTCCGTCGTCGTTCTCGAAGAACAGCTCGCGGCCCCTGGTGGCCTCGAACAGCTCGGGGTTGTCGAGCACGATGTGCGAGCCCTTGGTGCCGCCCATGAACGCGCTCGGACGGCCGAGGGCGTCGTTGGTGAGGTCGGTCCACGGCCCCGTGGTGTTGACGATCACGTCGGCCGACAGCACGAACTCCTCGTCGGTGAGACGATCCCGCACGAGCACTCCCCCGCTCACGGCACCGATCGCCTCGACATAGTTGGCGCTGCGGCCGCCGCCTGCGACGCCGTCGAGCAGCACGTCGAGTCCAAGGCGCTCCGGGTTGACCATGGCCGCGTCGTAGTAGGTGGCCGTGTACTTGAGGCCCGGGTTGAGCTCGGGCTGGTCGGCGAGCGACTTGCGGCGCCCGTGGAACTGGTGGCGCGGGACGCTGCCGCCATCGCGCGAGAAGGAGTCGTAGAGCATGAGCCCCACCTTGATGAGCAGCGCGCCGCGCTCGGTGGTGCTGCTCTGCTTATGGGTGAGGAAGCGCAGCGGTGCGGCGGCGATGCCGGAGAAGGTGGAGAAGATCGGGATGGTCGTCTGCAGCGGCTTCACGTAGTGCGGCGCCGTCTTCAGCAGCCGGTTGCGCTCCTGAACGGCCTCGCGAACGAGGCGGAACTCGCCGTTCTCGAGATAGCGGATGCCACCGTGGATCATGTGCGAGGAGGCGGCCGATGCACCCGAGATGTAGTCGCCGCGCTCGATGAGCGTGACGTCGACACCCTGCAGGGCGAGTTCACGGAAGGTCGCGGCACCGTTGATGCCACCGCCGATCACGAGCACCTGTGACTTCGGGTGGGCGATGAGAGAAGCGACATCGGATCGGGGGACGTGAGTGCTCATAAACTGATACTGCTCGACGCGGGAAGATTTTTCAGTGCCAATGAACGGATGTGCAGATGAACGTTTCGGTGATCGACTCTGCCACCCGCACCGCCGAGGCGTTGCGAGCGGCTCACCTGTACTACATCCAGAACCTCACGATGGATGCGATCGCGGCAGAGCTCCGCATCTCCCGCTCGTCCGTGTCGCGCCTGATCTCCTTCGCCCGTGATACCGGGCTCGTGGAGATCCGCCTGAACTCGCCCCTCGACCAGGTGACGAAGCTGGAGCGGCAACTGCACGACCGCTTCGGCCTCTCGGCGCACATCGTGCCGACGGGCGGTGCCGCGACCGAGGTCGATCGGCTCGACCGGGTCGCGCACTCGGCTGCACGGATTCTCACGGATTTCGTCGACTCGACCATGATCCTCGGCGTCGCCTGGGGCTCGACCATCGCGTCGGTGAGCCGCCATCTCATCCGCAAGCCGACGCGGAACACCCAGGTGGTGCAGCTGAACGGCGCCGGCAACGCCCACACGACCGGACTCGTCTACGCGAGCGAGATCATCGGGCGGTTCGGCTCGGCCTTCGGGGCGACGGTGCAGCACTTTCCGGTGCCCGCATTCTTCGACGACCCCGCGACGAAGGACGCGCTGTGGCGGGAACGCAGCACCGCCCGCGTGCTCGCCGTGCAACGGCGGATGGATGTCGCGATCTTCGGCATCGGATCCCCGAACGCCGAGGTGCCGAGCCACGTGTACGCGGGAGGCTACCTCGACCGCGCCGAGTACGACACGCTCGCCCGCTCCAACGTGGTCGGCGACATCGCCACGATGTTCTTCCGTGCCGACGGCAGCTACGACGACATCCCGCTCAATTCCCGCTCGAGCGGACCGGACTTCGATGTGCTGAAGAGGGTGCCGAGGCGCATCGCTGTGGTCTCGGGCCAGGCGAAACTTTCGGCGCTTCGCGGGGCGGTCGCGACGGGCGTGATCACCGACCTCGTGGTCGACGAGACCACGGCGGCGCAACTCGCCGCCGTGGAGTGACCACCAAGGCGATGACGCCGCGTGGCCGCGGGAATACCGGCTGGCCTGCCGCGTTGATAGACTCGAAAGCAGTAAGTACGTGCTCCGGGGTCGGTGAAAGTCCGAACCGGCGGTGACAGTCCGCGACCCGAGGCTCCAGAGAGTTGGAGCCCCGGTTGACTCGGTGGAATTCCGAGACCGACGGTAATGAGGTTCGATAAGAACTTCTCAGTCCGGATGAGAGGAAGCACGCGTGTTCGCCCCCGTGGCGGACGCGAATGAGTTCGGCGTTCGTCGAACCGGCCCGGAGCGTCGACTTCTTGAGCAGAAGATCGAGACCACCGGATGAGCATCGAACTGGCCAGAGCCTACAAGCCGCTGATGCGGCACGCGCTCTCGCTCGCCGCGCACGGTCCCGCCACGGGGGTCAACCCGCAGGTCGGCTGCGTGCTCGTGGATGCCAATGGTGGCATCGTCGCCGAGGGCTGGCATCGCGGAGCCGGAACGCCGCACGCCGAGGTGGATGCCCTGTCCCGCGTCGAGAACGCCCGCGGTCTCACCGCCTTCGTCACGCTCGAGCCCTGCAACCACCACGGCCGCACCGGTCCGTGCTCCGATGCCCTGATCGCCGCCGGGGTCACCCGCGTGGTCTATGCCGTCTCCGACCCTGGCGAGAGTTCCGGGGGCGGGGCGGCTCGGCTGCGCGCGGCCGGGGTCGCCGTCGAATCCGGGGTCCTCGCCGACGAGGCATCCGAGGCCATGCGGGTCTGGCTCACCGCCACCCGGCTGCGCCGACCGTTCGTCACCGTGAAGTGGGCGTCGAGCCTCGACGGCCGCGCGGCGGCAGCCGATGGAACGAGCCAGTGGATCACCGGCACGGCGGCCCGCCAACGCGTGCACGAACAGCGTGAACGCTCCGATGCGATCATCGTCGGAAGCGGGACGGTGCTGGCCGACAATCCGTCGCTCACGGCGCGGGGCGACGGCGGGGAGCTGATGGCGCACCAGCCGATCCCGGTGGTCATCGGCGAGCGCGCCATCCCCGGGACCGCCCGCCTGTTCAACCACCCGCAGACCCCCATCCTGGCTCGCGGCCGCGAGCTGCCGGCGATCCTCTCCGACCTGTACGGCCGCGGAATCCGCCACGCCTTCGTCGAGGGTGGACCGATGCTCGCGAGCGCGTTCATCGCCGCGGGGCTCGTCGACGAGTTCCTCATCTACCTCGCGCCGACTCTTCTCGGCGGCGGCCGTCTGGCGCTCGGCGACATCGGCGTCGCATCGATCGATGCCGCGCTGCGACTCTCGGTCGACTCGATCGAACAACTCGGGCCCGACCTCCTGGTCACCGCCCGGCCGAAGGAGGGCAACTGATGTTCACCGGAATCATCCACGAGCTTGGCGAGGTCGTCGAGTGGCTGCCGGCCATTGATGCCGCGCGCCTCACCGTGCGCGGACCGCTGGCCGCCTCCGACGCCCGGCACGGCGACTCCATCTCGGTCAGCGGCGTCTGCCTCACGGTCGTCGACCGGGGAGAGGACTGGTTCACCGCCGACGTGATGGCCGAGACCATCGCGATGTCGACGCTGGGCGAGGTGTCGGCCGGATCCCGCGTCAACCTCGAGCGCGCCACTCAGGTCGGCGACCGGCTCGGCGGCCACATCGTGCAGGGCCACATCGATGGCACAAGCACCCTCCTGGCCGTTGCCGAGGGCAGCGCCTGGCGGGTGCTGCGATTCTCGCTCGCCGCCGACCTCGCCGGCCTCGTCGCCGGCAAGGGCTCGATCGCGGTCGACGGCGTCTCGCTGACGGTGAGCGACGTCGGGCCCGACTGGTTCGAGGTGTCCCTGATCCCCGAGACCCTCGCCGCGACCACCCTCGGTCTCGCGGGCGTCGGCGACTCCGTCAACATCGAGACCGACATCCTGGCGCGCCACGTGGCCCGCCTGATCTCGACCGGCGCGGTCACCCCAACAGCAGCATCAACCGAAAGGAGCGGGGAATGAGTCTCTCCGACATCCCCACCGCCCTCGAAGAACTTCGCGCGGGCAAGCCCATCATCGTGGTCGACGACGAGGGTCGCGAGAACGAGGGCGACGTCGTGCTCGCCGCCCAGTTCGCCAGCCAGGAGTGGCTCGCGTGGCTCGTGCGCAACTCCTCGGGCTTCATCTGCGCCCCGATGACCAATGAGATCGCCGACCGGCTCGAGCTGCCGATGATGGTGCTGAACAACGAAGACCCGCGCGGCACCAATTACACCGTGTCGGTTGACGCGGCCGACCGCATCAGCACCGGAATCAGCGCCGCGGACCGCGCCCACACCCTGCGGGTGCTTGCGGACCTCGAGTCCACGCCGACGAGCCTGCACCGGCCCGGCCACGTCATGCCGCTGCGGGCGAAGGATGGCGGCGTGCGCGAGCGGGACGGCCACACCGAGGCGACCGTCGACCTGCTCAAGCTCGCCGGCCTCGTGCCGGTGGGCGCCATCTCCGAGATCGTGGCGGAGGACGGCGAGATGATGCGCCTGCCCGGCCTCATCGCCCTCGGCGAACGGGAGGGCATCGTGGTCATCACCATCGAATCCCTCATCGAATACCTGCAGGCGCAGCACTGCGACACCGCGGTTCCGCTCACCGTTCCGATCCCCGAGACCTCGCGGGTCACCTTCGAGGTCGAGACGACCATTCCGACCAGCCACGGGCCGTTCCGCGTGCGCGCCTACCGCGACCGGATGACCGGGGCCGACCACCTCGCCGTGATCTCGGGCACGCCAGAGAACGGCGCCCTCATCCGGGTGCACTCGGAGTGCCTCACCGGCGAGGTCTTCGGCTCGCTGAAATGCGAGTGCGGACCCCAGCTCGACGCCGCGCTCGACCAGATCCAGGCCGAGGGCGGAGTGGTCATCTACATGCGCGGCCACGAGGGTCGCGGCATCGGGCTCATCAACAAGCTGAAGGCCTACCGGCTGCAGGACGACGGCCTCGACACGATCGACGCCAACCTCGCGCTCGGTTTCCCGGCCGACGGCCGCGATTACGGCGCCGCCGTGGCGATCCTGGAAGACCTCGGACTGAGTGAGGTGCGAGCGATCACCAACAACCCGGAGAAGCTGCGCCAGTTGCGCGAGCGGGGCATCACCGTGACCGAGCAGGTTCCCCTCATTGTGGGCGTCGGCAGCCTCAACGAGAGATACCTCGAGGCCAAGCGCGACCGCATGGGCCACATCCTGCCGGGCAAGTCCGAACTGCACGTCACACCGGCCCTGCCGGGCGACGCCGTTCGGCGCGCGGCGGAAACGCCGGCCCTCGACACCGAACTCGAACAGGCCGCGCTCGCCCACCGACGCATCCTCGAGACCCCGAAAGGACACCTCGCATGAGCGGCGCAGGAGCACCGGAGATCGTCACCGACGGCAGCGGACTGAAGATCACCATTGTCGCCGGGCGGTGGCATGAGGAGATCACCAACGGACTGCTTGCGGGCGCGCACCGCGTTCTCGCCGCCTCCGGCGCCGAGGTCACCGAGGTTCGCGTTCCCGGGAGCTTCGAGTTGCCGGTGGTGAGCCGCGCGGCGCTGGAGAACGGCGCCGATGCGGTGGTCGCCCTCGGCGTGATCATCCGCGGTGGAACCCCGCACTTCGAATTCGTCTCGGATGCCGCCACCAGCGGCCTCACCCAGGTCGCGATCCTCACCGGCAAGCCGGTCGGATTCGGCGTGCTGACCCTCGACGACGAACAGCAGGGACTCGATCGCGCCGGACTGCCCGGGTCGAAGGAGGACAAGGGTGCGGAAGCGGCCGAGGCCGCGCTGGCGACGGCCGCCGTCATCCGCGATCTCTCCATGGAACGGTAGGGTTGGTTCGTGAGCAATCCCTTCAAGATCCTGATCGTCGTGGCCGTCGTCCTGGCGATTGTTCTGGCCGCTGGCTTCACGTACGTCGTGTTCCTGAAGTCGCCCGGCCACGTGTCGCGCAGTCTCCCCGGGAATTCCCTCATCGAAACAGCCTGACGTGCGGCCTTCGGGGCGGCTGGTTGCGCTGATCGGGACAATCGTTACCGCGGTCGCGTTGGTTTTCGTGGTGATCCTGATTCTTGTCACTGTGCTGACACCGGCGCCAATGGCCCCGATAACCAGCATCGAATTCAGCCAGTCGAAGCCCGTGCCGAACTTCTCCGATTCGACGCACACCACGACCGAGCCCGCCCGCATCGCGGCATTCACCGCTCTCGTGAAGAAGTACTCCATCGACCCGAGCAACTTCGACTCGGCCCTCAACGATGAGTGCACGGGTGGTCTCACCACCGACATCACGCTGGCATTCGGTGGCTCGAAGACCGCGAAACTCCGTCTCTACGACTGCGGGCGAACCGTGCCGCGCGGCACCTTCGTGAGCGATGCCACGGCGCTGTTCACCGGGTGGCGCACCGCCGACGGGGCGTAGAACGCTGCCGGTGTCCTTGTCGACGAGCGTCGCGAGCCCGAGCCGAGCCCGAACAGGTACATGATCGGGCTCACTCATGCTCTCTGCGGAGTACGCGGGCCCGACGGTACCGTGCCTAAGCTTGACTGTCCACGTCGGCCACTCGAAAGACACCATGAGCTCCAGCACGCAGCCCTCCCGTTCCCGGTCCCCGTTCGCCCGGGCGAAAAAAGACGACGGTCCGCGCGCGAGCTTCCGCCAGCTGATGCCCTACCTGCTCGAGCACAAGAAGGTACTCGGCTTCGTCATCGCCCTCAGCGTGCTCGGCGCCGGCACGTCGCTCGCCCAGCCGCTGCTGGTGAGCCAGGTCATCGCCCGGGTGCAGAAGAGCCAGCCGCTCGGCGCCCTTGTCGTCCTGCTCGTTGGCCTCGTCGTGGTCTCCGCTCTCCTCTCCGGCGTGCAGCACTACCTGTTGCAGCGCACCGGGACGAGCGTCGTCCTGTCGGCCCGACGCCAATTGGTGCGGCGGATGCTGCGCCTGCCGATCAGCGAATTCGATACCCGGCGCACCGGCGACCTGGTCTCCCGGGTCGGCTCCGACACGACCCTGCTCTATGCAGTGCTCACCCAGGGCCTCGTCGACGCTATCGGCGGCTCCCTCATCTTCATCGGCGCCCTGATTGCCATGCTCGTGATCGACCCGGTGCTGCTCGGCCTCACCGTGCTCGTGATCGCCGTCTCGGTGGTCACCGTCGTCGCCCTGTCCGGGCACGTGCGGATCGCCAGCCGCAAGCAGCAGGAGAAGGTCGGCGACCTCGCCGCCTCGGTGGAGCGGGCCCTCGGCGCCATCCGCACCGTGCGCGCCGCCAACGCCACCGACCGGGAGACGGCTGCGATCGAGACGGACGCGAAGGGTGCCTGGGACATGGGAATCCAGGTCGCGCGCATCTCCGCTCTCGTCGTGCCGATCGCCGGCATCGCACTGCAGGTGTCGCTTCTCGTCGTGCTCGGCGTCGGCGGCTTCCGGGTGGCGAGCGGGGCGATCTCGATCGCCAATCTCGTGGCGTTCATCTTCTTCCTGTTCATGATGATCATGCCTCTCGGCCAGGCCTTCGGCGCCATCACCTCGGTGAATCAGGCGCTCGGCGCACTCGGGCGGATCCAGGAGATCATCACCCTGCGGAGCGAGACGGAACTCGACGGGGCGATCGAACCGGCCGCCCCCGTGGCGACGGATGCCGCGATCGGCTTCGACAACGTGGTCTTCACCTACCCAGCGCCCCCGCTCACGTCGGCCCCCGGATCCCTCGACGGGGACGCAGTCGCCCAGAAGACGACCGAGCCGCGGGACCTCACCGTGCTCCACGGAGTGTCGTTCCAGGTGCCTCGTGGCCAGCGCACCGCACTCGTCGGTCCGTCCGGCGCCGGCAAGAGCACCATCCTCGCGCTCATCGAGCGCTTCTACGACCCGACCGCCGGGATCGTGCGACTCGGCGGCGTCGACATCCGCGGCCTCGATCGCGAGGGGCTGCGGGCCCAGATCGGCTATGTGGAGCAGGATGCCCCCGTTCTTGCCGGGTCACTGCGCGACAATCTCACCCTCGGCGCCCCCGATGCCACGGACGAGCAGTGCATCCAGGTGCTGCATGACGTCAACCTCACGGAGGTGCTCGAGCGCAACGACAAGGGGCTCGATGCCGCGGTCGGCGAAGAGGGCGTGATGCTCTCCGGGGGCGAGCGCCAGCGCCTCGCGATCGCCCGCACGCTGCTCGCGGCGCCGCCCATCCTGCTGCTCGATGAGTCGACGTCGTCGCTCGACGGCCTCAACGAGCAGTTGCTTCGGCAGGCCATCGACGCGGTCGCGGAGAACCGCACGCTCATCGTTATCGCGCACCGCCTCTCGACCGTCGTCGATTCCGATCAGATCGTGGTGCTCGACCACGGACGCGTCGTCGGCACCGGCACCCACTCCGAACTCGTCAAGAGCACCCCGCTCTACCGCGAGCTGGCGAAGCACCAGTTGCTCGTCTGAACTGCGCCGGTCAGGCCAGGGCCCACATCGCCACGGCCGCTGTCGCCGCGACGTTGAGCGAGTCGATGCCGTGCGCCATCGGGATCTGCACGATCGTGTCCGCGGCCTCCAGCGCCTCCGGCGTGAGCCCCTCGCCCTCGGCGCCGAGCACGAGTGCGAGCCTCGCCGGCGCCACGAAGTCACGAAGGCTCACGGCATCCGGACTCAGGGCCAGCGCCGCGATATGGAATCCGGATGCCGTGAGCAGCCCGCGGGTCGAGGGCCAGTCACCGAGGCGGGTCCACGGCACCTGCAACACCGTGCCCATCGACACCCGGATCGCCCGCCGGTAGAACGGATCGGAGCAGCGCGGGGTGACGAGCACGGCATCCGCCCCGATCGCCCCGACCGAGCGGAAGATGGCGCCGACGTTCGTGGGGTCCGCGACGTTCTCCAGGATGATCACGCGTCGGGCGCCCTTGAGCAGCGACGGAACGGTCGGCAGGGCCGGACGGTGCATCGCGGCGATCAGGCCGCGATGCAGCAGGTACCCGGTGAGTTCCTCGAGCAGCTCGCCCGGGCCGGAGAAGACCGGCACGTCGCGGTCGCCGAGCAGCTCGAGCGCCTCCCCAACGGATCCGCCGAGAGCGAGCACCGATCGCGGCCGGTGCCCGGCGGCGAGGGCGCGACGCAGCACGATTGCCGACTCGGCAATGTACAGGCCGTGCTCGGTTCCGCGGGCCTTCTTCAGCGCGACGTCCGTCTGGTGGGAGTAGTCGGCCAGTCGTGGGTCGCCCAGATCTGTGATCTCGACGACCCGCGAATCGATCACGCGAACGGGTCGGGCGCGAGCACGTACTTCGTCTCGAGGTACTCGTCGATGCCGACGTCGCCGCCCTCTCGACCGAGCCCGGACTGCTTGACGCCGCCGAACGGTGCGGCGGCGTTGGAGACCACTCCGACGTTGAGGCCCATCATGCCGGTCTTCACGCTGTCGATCAGACGAAGACCGCGCGCGAGGTCGCGAGTGAAGGCGTAGCTCACGAGACCGTAGTCGGTGTCGTTGGCCTTGGCCACCGCGTCGGCCTCGTCGGTGAAGGTGGTGATCGACAGCACCGGCCCGAAGATCTCTTCGCGCAGGATGTCGCTGCCGGACGTCACGCCGGTGATCACGGTGGGCGCATAGAACGTGCCATCTCCGTCGACCGCCGATCCGCCGGTGAGCACTCTGGCGCCCTTGGACACGGCGTCCTTCACCAGGGCGTCGGCCTTGCTCACCGCCGCGGAATTGATGAGGGGGCCGATCGCGATGCCGCTTTCGGTGCCGCGCCCGATTGTCAGTGCATTGACGCGCTTCGTGACGCGGGCCGCGAATTCCTCGGCGACCGACTCGTGAACGATGAAGCGGTTCGCCGCGGTGCAGGCCTGGCCGATATTGCGGAACTTGGCGATCATGGCGCCATCGACGGCCTTGTCGAGGTCGGCATCCTCGAAGACGAGGAATGGCGCGTTGCCGCCGAGTTCCATCGACGTGCGGAGCACGTTATCCGCGGCCTGCTTGAGCAGTCGCACCCCCACCGGCGTTGAGCCGGTGAAGCTGAGCTTGCGCAGTCGCGAGTCGGCGATGATCGGTCCGGAGACCTCGCCAGAGGTGGAGGTCGTGATCACGTTGAGCACGCCCTTTGGCAGCCCGGACTCCTCGAGCAGCTTGGCGAAGTAGAGCGTCGTCAGCGGCGTGAGCTCGGCCGGCTTGACCACGGCGGTGCAGCCCGCGGCGAGCGCCGGAGCGATCTTGCGGGTGGCCATCGCGAGCGGGAAGTTCCAGGGGGTGATGAGGAAGGACGGGCCGACCGGGAAGCGGGTGACGAACATGCGTCCGGTGCCCTCCGGGTTCACGCCGTAGTGGCCGCCGATGCGCACCGCCTCCTCGCTGAACCAGCGAAGGAACTCGCCACCGTAGGCGACCTCGCCGCGGGCCTCGGCGAGCGGCTTGCCCATCTCGAGCGTCATCAGCAGGGCGAACTCATCCGCGCGCTTCTGAAGCAGGTCGAACGCGCCACGCAGGATCTCGCCGCGAACGCGGGGCGCGGTCGCCGCCCATGAATCCTGGGCCGCGACCGCGGCATCCATGGCACGGCCGCCGTCGGCGACAGACGCGTCGGCGATCGTCTTGATGAGGAGGCCGGTGGCGGGATCCTGCACCTCGATCGCCCGTCCGGAGGTAGATTCGACCCAGTCTCCGCCGATGAAGAGGCGGTCGGGCACGCGGGCCAGAAGTTCGGTTTCAGAAATCGCGGTCATGCACCAATTCTAGTTTTACGCGGAGGGTTCTATCCGCACTCCGGCGGCTCCCAGCCGCTCAAGGGCCGCGGCGCTTGAGTCGGGCGCGACCCCCGCGACGAGGTCGTCGAAGACCCGAACGGTGCGCCCGGACTCCACGGCATCCAGCGCGGACGCGAGCACGCAATAGTCGGTGGCGATGCCGACGACATCGATCTCGTCGACCCCGAGTTCGTCGAGCTTCCGCGAAAGCTCCTCACCATCATCCGTGGTGCCCTCGAAGATCGAGTAGGCGGGCTTGCCCTGGCCCTTTCGCACCTGCACGGTCACCGCGCTGGTGTCGAGGGCGGGATGGAAGTCCGCTCCGGGAGTCGAGGCGACGCAGTGCACCGGCCACGTGGTGACGAAGTCCGCAGGTGCGGTCGTGGCGAAGTGGCCGCCGTTATCGTTGCCGGCATCGTGCCAGTCCCGTGAGGCGAAGACCTGGTCGTAGCGATTCGGATGCTGCGCCAGATACCGCGAGATGCGCGCGGCGACGGCAGCACCGCCCTCCACCCCGAGCGCACCGCCCTCGGTGAAGTCGTTCTGTACGTCGATGATGAAGAGCGCGCGGGTCATCGGGAGCCGATCAATTGTTCGAGAGGTTGTTGCCGCACTTGAAGACACCGGTCGTGATCGTGTCGAGTGCGCGGATCGTGCGGTCGTTGATGGCACCGAGGGCATAGAAGGCGAAGGAGAGGGTCGCCCCGTCGATCGCGTGCACGACCCCGGCAAGGGAGTACTCGGTCTTGATCCAGCCGGTCTTGGCGTTGATCGCTCCGCGGGCCACCGCGTTCGCGCCGGTGAACCGGCCGGCGAGAGTGCCCGTCCGTCCGCTGATCGGCAGGGCGTCGTAGATGATGTCGAGATTCTGCTGCTTGCCCGCCACCTTCGCCATCAGTTGGGCCACGAAGGTCGCCGGCACGGCATTACTGGCGCTGAGACCGGAGCCGTCGCGGATGTTCAGCCCGGTGGTCTGGAGTCCGTACTTGCTGAGCGCGGCCGGAATCACCTGGGCGAGTGACGCCGACGAACCGTTGTTGCCGGCACCCTTCGAGGTGAGTCGCGCCAGGTACTCGCCGAGGGCGTTGTCCGAGACGGGGAGCATCTGCGAGATGAGGGTGCGCAGCGGTTGTGACTTCACCTCGGCGAGCCGCGTCGCACCGGCCGGGGCCGTTCCGATGGTGAGAGCGGCTGCGGTGAGGCCGAGCGCCGCCGCGAACGCCGTGCCGGCATCCATGATCGGCTGGCTGCTGCGCTGGCTGTCCTGCTTCGTGGGATCCGCGCGGCCTCCGTCGATTGTCAGCGCGGTGACCTCCGGCTGGTAGCCCTGGGCCTGCTCGCTGCGCTCCCAGGTCGGGTCCCAGTTGTCTTTCGGGTCCCACAGGCTCGAATCGAGCACGATGTTGGTGATGGGTTCGGTGTGGGTCTTGGCCCAGTTCTTCTGCACCTGCGCGGCGAGATCGGAGAGCTTGGGGGCGCCGCGGTAGATGCTCTCCTGGCCGGCGCCGACCGCGCTGAGGGTGGGATCGCCGCCGCCGACCAGCACGACCGTCCCGGGCGCCGAGCCGGCCACGACCGTTGTTGAGATCTGGTAGTCGGGGCCGAGCACGCTGAGGGCCGCGGCCGCGGTGAGCACCTTCAACACGCTCGCGGTCCGCGAGGGCGTTGAACCGTTGCGGTCGAACAGCACCTCTCCGGTACTGGTGTTGATCACGCTGCCCTCGAAGGTGAGCAGGTTCGGATCGGCGGCGAGGGCGGCGACCGAGCAGGTGCGCAGCTGGGTCGCTGGCGCGAGCGCGGCGGGAACGGGGCGCGAGGGCGTGGGGGTGGGGGTTGGGGTGGCCGATGCCACGGGAACCACGACACCCGCCCGTGTCGTGCCCACGGCGATGCCGGCGAAGAGCGAACCGGTGGCGAGCAGTGCGAAGACCAGGCCGAGCGTCGAGGCCAACCAGGCATTCGGATGCGTGCGCAGAGACGCGAAGATCCCGGCGCGCGCGGCGGGGCGGCCGGCCCCACCAGCGGCTGCCAGCACGATCGTGGGTGGCGCAGCGTCGAAGGGAGTCGAGACCGTCGGATGGGCCGCGCCCGGCGCACCGGCGGCGGGGTCAAGGGGGAACACCCCGGGCATCAGCCGAGTCTGCGGCGCAGCGGAGTCCACGGTTGGAAGAACGGTGGTCTCTCCGTCGGCCTGTGCGGCCTGTGCGGCCTCACGGGCCTCACGCGCCTCACGGCGGGTCATCGGCACGTCCGGCGACCCGGTGGACGACGGCGTCCCGTCCGGGCGCGCGGACGGGAGGGCCGGTGGCTCGACGGCGTGCGGATCCTGCGGGTCACTCACCCGGCAATGATAGCCGGGACCGCCTCAACGTCTCCAGACGGCCAGGGCGCTGGGCCTCACTCCCCCGGGTAGACCAGTCCGATCTGCGCGCGCACGGCGTCGAGCGCCTCCATGATCAGCACGCTCTCCCCTGCCGGAAGTGTGGCGGGCGAGGAGTCGCTCTCGTTGATCCTGCGCTCGAACTCCCAGGCCTGGAACTGCATGCCGCGGTGATCGACGACGCTCTCGTAGCGCTCGATCACGGCGCCCTCGGCGTCGAACACGGTGAACGAGGTGGGCGAGTACCACACCGGATCGATCTCGATGCGGCCCACGGTGCCGAGGACGACGGCGGTATTCGGCCCCGCCGTATCGAGCGCCGCCTGCAGAACAGCCTGCTGGCCGTCGGCATGGCCGAACAGGATGGCCGTCTGCCGGTCGACACCCGTCGCGGTCGTCGCGGCGATGGCCTTCACCGTCGTCGGAGCCCCGAACAGGTCGAACGCGAACGAGACCGGATAGATGCCGAGGTCGAGCAGAGCGCCGCCGCCGAGCGCGGGGTTGTTGATGCGGTGTTCCGGATCCTTCGGCAGATTCTGGTTGTGATCGGCGATGAGCGTGCGCACCTCCCCGAGCGTGCCAGCGGCGATGATCTCCCGAATTCGCACCATGTGCGGCAGGAACCGGGTCCACATCGCCTCCATCACAACCAGCCCGAGCTGCGCACCGGTGGCGACCACTTCCCGGGCCTGGGCCGCATTCAGGGTGAAGGCCTTCTCCACGAGCACGTGCTTGCCGGCCCGCAGGGCGAGCAGCGCGTTCTCGGCGTGAAACGGATGCGGGGTGGCAACGTAGATGGCATCGACATTCGGGTCGGCCACGAGTTCCTCATAGCTACCGTGGGCCGCGGGAATGTCGAACTCGGCGGCGAACGCCTCCGCCGACGACAGCAGGCGTGAGCCCACGGCCGTCACGGTGAATCCGCATCCGACGAGGTCCGCCGTCTGGGTTCGGGCAATGAATCCGGTGCCGAGAATTCCCCAGCGGACCACGTCTGCCATTTCTTCCTTCCGGGCGGATGGAATCACCCGCGTCCCAAGGAATATAACAGCGTGTCAGCAGCCGCCCCACCGCGCGGCAGCACGGGTGAATCCGGGGCTTTCGTTCGGCACGCCGCCGTGGGTCATTGCGAAGTAGATACAGACGCCGGCCATGCTGCCGGTGACGGTGGGGCGGTAGAGCGATGCGCGGTGAGGAAGCGAATCCCACCACTTCTGGGCGACCGTGGCGCCGGTGTTGCCCGATCCGCCGGCGAGGTTTCCGTCGCACCCCTTGGCGGCCACCGCATCGGAGTAGTACACCCCGTTGGCGTCCGGCGCGAGGCTCCTGACTCCCGTGTGACCCCAGGTGTTTCCGGGGTTCGTGCTCGGGTCCTCGGCCATCCAGAACAGTCGCTGCTCCATGCAGGAGTCGTAGCGGAAGTTCGCGGCCGGTACGGGCTGCAGGCAGTTGGCGACGCGAATGGCGTTCAACGCGACAGAGAAGGAGCGGATGTCGGCGCTCGTCGTACCGCCGACGCCGGACTCGCTGGCGCCGGGCGCGCTTCCGCCTCCGCCGGTACTCGATGGACAGACCGGAGCAGCAGGCGCGGCAGGCGCAGCAGGCGCAACAGGAGCAGCGGGCGCGGCAGGAGCGGGCGCCGGCTTCGCAACGGCGACCGTCCGGGCGACGCCCGTGGGTGCGGGAACCGAATTCCGGGCCGGATTGCCGGCCTGCACCGTCGAGTCGACAGTCGCGGCGGCCGCACCCGTGGCTGGCGCGGCGGCAGAGGAGACAGCCGCGGAAGCCACAGCGTTCGCCACCGTCACGTCGTTCGTGGCCACACCGCTCGTCGATATGCCGACGGCGGTGGGTGCCCAGACAGACGCTGAGCCCGGAATGACAATGGCTGAGGCAAAGACCGTGGCGGTCGAGCTCGGCGACGACGGACTTGCCGAGCGCTCGGGGCCGCTGCTGCCGACGGACGGCAGGAGCAGACCGAGCACCACAGTGAAAACTGTCGTGAAAACTGCGAACCGCTTCATTAGAGATTCCCCCGAATCCAGAACGGCACGCACCCCTCTGCGACACCTAGCAACAACGCTATGCCGGGCACCTGCCCGTCACAAGCCGATGCGGCGCGTGCGCGGAAGAACACCCTCGAAATGGGGGCGTTTTGCTCCCGTGGGCGACCCCCCGGGGAGGGCAGAATCCCCGGTTCTCCCCCCGATCGGGTGCCCAAACCAGGCGCATCCGCTCAGCGCACCGGGACCGACCCCCCGACCGACGTGATATAGTTAGTTTCTAACAACTAATTGTATGGTGCCCGAAGACGAGGCCCGGGCAGGGAGGCAATCGTGGCGCAAGGCACCGGCAAGACTCGAACCGGAATGTTCCACAAGGATCACCCGAATTACAAGTGGATCGCCCTGAGCAACACCACGCTCGGCATCCTGATGGCGACCATCAATGGTTCCATCGTGCTCATCTCCCTCCCCGCCATCTTCACCGGCATCAAGCTCAACCCGCTCGAACCCGGCAATGTCAGTTACCTGCTCTGGATGCTCACCGGCTACATCCTGGTCACCGCCGTTCTCGTCGTCAGCTTCGGGCGGCTCGGCGACCTGTACGGCCGAGTGCGCATCTACAACCTCGGCTTTGTGATCTTCACCATCTCGGCGATCTTCCTTGTCTTCGACCCGTTCATCGGCGGCCAGGGAGCCCTGTGGCTGATCGGATGGCGCGTGGTGCAGGCCGTCGGAGGGTCGATGCTCTTCGCCAACTCCACGGCCATCCTCACCGACGCCTTCCCGGTGGAACGCCGCGGCTTCGCCCTGGGGATCAACCAGGTCGCCGCGATCGCCGGCACCTTCCTCGGACTCATCGTCGGCGGCGTGCTCGCCGAGATCGACTGGCGCGCCGTCTTCCTCGTGAGCGTGCCGTTCGGCATCCTCGGCACCATCTGGTCGTACAAGTCGCTGCACGAGGTCGGAACGCGCGCGACCGGAAAGGTCGACTGGCCAGGAAACATCGTCTTCGCGATCGGGCTCGTCGCCCTTCTCACCGGCATCACCTACGGGATCCAGCCCTACGGTGGGTCGTCCACCGGATGGTTCAACCCGTGGGTGCTCAGCGGCATCGTCGGGGGCATCGCGTTCCTCGTCGGCTTCGTGTTCCTCGAGCTGCACACGAAGGATCCGATGTTCAACATGCGGCTCTTCAGGATCCGGGCGTTCGCGTGGGGCAACTTCGCCGGGCTCCTCGCCTCCGTCAGCCGTGGCGGCCTGCAATTCATGCTGATCATCTGGTTGCAGGGCATCTGGCTCCCCCTGCACGGCTTCTCCTACGCGAGCACCCCACTCTGGGCCGGGATCTACCTCCTGCCGCTCACCATCGGGTTCCTCGTCTCCGGTCCCGTGTCCGGTTCGCTCTCCGATCGTTTCGGCGCCCGCTCGTTCGCCACCGGCGGCCTCCTGCTCGTCGCGGCGACGTTCATCGCGCTCCTGCTCATCCCGGTGAATTTCCCTTACCTGCTGTTCGCGGTCATCACCTTCCTGAATGGCGTCGGATCGGGCCTCTTCGCCGCCCCGAACCGCACGGCGATCATGAACAGCGTGCCGGCAAACCAACGCGGAGCGGCGTCCGGCATGACCGGCACCTTCCAGAACTCCGGAAACTCGCTGTCGATCGGGATCTTCTTCTCACTCATGATCGCGGGCCTCGCCGCGACACTGCCGAACGCGTTGCGCTCCGGGCTGACGTCCCACGGGGTCGGCACGGCGGTCGCCAACCAGGTGGCTGCGACGCCACCGGTCGGCAGCCTCTTCGCCGCCTTCCTCGGCTACAACCCGATCGAGTCGATACTCGGCCCGACCGGGGTCCTAAGTTCGCTGTCGCCGGCGAACGCCGCGGCGCTCACCGGCAAGACCTTCTTTCCGCAGCTGATCGCGGAGCCGTTCCACGCCGGCCTCGTGATCGTTTTCATCGCCGCCGCCATCATGTCCGTCATCGGTGCCATCGCGTCACTGACGGCGGGGGGCAAGTACATCCACGAGGAAGAACCGACCTACGCACTCGCGCAGGAACCCGCCGCTACGATGAGCGATGTGTAACGAGACACGAAAAGGGGCGTGACCACCATCGAACGACTCGAGACGGATTCCGCAGGGCGCCTGGCCGTCGTGATCGGCCAGCTGACACGCCGCCTGCGTGCCGCGCGCGGCGGGCTGAGTCACAGCCTGCTGTCCGCACTGGTGTCGGTGGCGAAGAACGGACCTCTGCGACTGGCCGAGCTGGCACAGTCCGAGCTCGTGTCGGCCCCGACCGTCACCCGGCTCGTCGCGGAACTGGAAGCGCACTCCCTCGTGACGCGCACCCCCGACCCTGATGATGGCCGGGCATCGCTGATCGAGGTGACCGATGCCGGACTCGAAGCCGTGCGGGTCGCCCGCCAGGTGCGACGGCAGATCGTGGCGGAACTCCTCGAGCCGCTGTCCGCGGAGCAGAAGGTCACGATCGAGGCTGCGCTCCCCGCCCTCGAGCGGATGATCGAACCAGCCTAGGTCGACGGGCGCGTTCGACGGGCGAGTTCGACGCTCGCGCAGAGGATGGTCGCCCGCGTGCTCGGCCGCTCAGTGCAGCCCGGTGGCGAACTGCAGGCCGAGACTCGTCGCCGAGACGATGAGCCAGAGCAGGCCGCCAAGGAGCAGTGGCTTCGCCCCGGCCCGCCGGAACCCGGCGAGGTCGGTCGACAGCCCGATTGCCGACAGTGCGACGGTGATGAGGAACACCGAGACGGCGCTCAACTGCGGATGGGCGGCCACGGGAATCAGTCCGAGCGAATTGATCGCGGCGACGATGATGAATCCGGTGAGGAACCACGGCACGAGCTTGAACACGTTGACTCGACGGCGCACCCGCGGGGGCAGAACGCCGGGGTCATCCGTACTCTGGGTGGCGATCCGGTGTCCGGCCCAGGCCGAGAGCGCCAGGCTGATCGGAATGATCATCAGGGTTCTCACCAGTTTCACGACGACGGCGAAGTTCGTGGCGGTGGCCCCGTAGGTCGTCGCCGTCGCGACGACCGAGGACATGTCGTTGACGGCCGTGCCGGCGAACAGGCCGAAGGCGTGCTGGCTGAGACCGAGCAGATGCCCGAGAAACGGGAAGACGAGCACGGCGGTGATGTTGAACAGGAAGATGGTGGAGATGGCGTAGGCGACGTCGATGCTCACCGCGCCGATCACCGGCGTCACCGCGGCGATCGCGGATGCGCCGCAGATCCCGGTGCCGACCCCGATCAGGGTGCGAAGGTCACCGGTGATGCCGAGCCACCGTCCGATGAGCCAGGCGGCCGCGAGGCACACGACAAGAGTTCCGAGCATGACCGGAAGCGACTCGAGGCCCACCCGGGCGATCTCGGCGAGGGAAAGCTGGGACCCCAGGATGACGACGGACAATTGGAGCACAAATCTGCTGGCGATCTTGATCCCGGGGCGAAGGCGGTTGCCGACCTTCAGCACGGTCGCCAGCG
Source organism: Actinomycetales bacterium (assembly GCA_038251725.1). GTDB lineage: Bacteria > Actinomycetota > Actinomycetes > Actinomycetales > Microbacteriaceae > Lacisediminihabitans. The sequence continues at coordinate 9,660 of JBBSBA010000014.1, read as the reverse complement.
CGACACCGATCACGATGCCGGAGACCGGGCCGCCGATCAGCGGCACGACGCGTCCGATCCCGGTGGCGATCACCGCGATGACCACCGCAAGCGCGAGGCCGGGGATCACCGTGAGCGCACGTGCGCCAAGACCGGGGGGCCGCGTGGGCGCTGGAGCATCGTTGTCAATTCTCATGAACTCCACTCTCCTCCGGCCGAATCAGCACCGGTAGGCGGCACTCGCTTGGGAGGTCACAAGTTCGGCTTGTAGAGTGGGAATCTCAGACCGCAAGGAGCCGAATCGTGTTGAGCCCGCGGATGCCCGAACTGACGGCGCTGCAGATGTTCTGCAGCGTGCAGCGGCTCGGCAGTTTCTCCGCTGCCGGCACCGAGCTCGGGCTTTCGCAGCAGGCGGTGTCCTCCCGCATGAGGGCGCTCGAGGTGCTGGTCGGTTCACGGTTGTTCGACCGGTCACCGCGAGGTTCTGTGCTCACCCCGACGGGCGCCACCATCGTCGGCTGGGCGAGGGAGGTGCTTGCCGCCTCGGAACGACTGGATACGGCCATCGCGTCCCTGCGTCGGGACGGCGTGCGGCAATTGCGCGTGGTGGCCAGCCAAACGATCGCCGAACACCTGTTGCCGCACTGGCTGGTCACCCTGCGTCGCCAGCAGGAGGCGAACGGGCTCACCCCGACGCTGACCGAACTGGCGGTCGCCAACAGCACGTCCGCCGCCGCGGTGGTGCGGGCGGGCGACGCCGACGTCGGCTTCATCGAGAGTCCGGTTCTCCCCGCCGGCCTCGCCACTCGCACGGTGCGCTTTGACGACCTGGTCGTCGTGGTGGCGCCGGGGCACCGGTGGGCGCGGCGCCGCGAGGCCATCACGGCCGACGAGCTTGCCCGGACTCCCCTCGTCACCCGCGAACTCGGGAGTGGGACTCGCGAGGCGCTTGAGCTGGTCCTCGCCGAGCAGGCTCCCGACTCCCCGCTGGCCGCCCCGCTGGTCGAGCTGTCGACGAGCGCCGCAGTGCGCTCTTCCATCATCGCCGGAACGGCACCGGGCGTTCTCAGCTCCCTCGCGGTGCGCGACGACCTGATCCTCGGCCGGCTCGTGGCGATTCCGACGCAGGGGCTCTCCCTCAGGCGCCCACTCACCGCGATCTGGATGACCGGGCCAGCCCCCAGCGAAGCCGTCGCCCAGGACCTGGTGGCCATCGCCTCCGCCGAGCGCGATCCGATGACCGAGTCCAGATCCCGTCACCGGACTGAGCCGTCAGAACGCGCGTGACCGGAAATACCCCCAGGGGGTAAGCTGAAAGAACCGAAGAGCGGAAGTGGAACACATGACCATCGTGGAAGCAATCGGCAATGCCCTTGCCATCGCGGGCTCGATGGGATGGCAGATCCTCTGGCCCCTCGTGCTTGGATTCACCCTGTCAGGGGTGATCCAGGCGATTGTGCGCAAGGAGCGAATCGTTGCCCTCATGCGCGATGACTCCCCCCGCTCTCTCTCGATTGCGGCGATTCTCGGCGCTGCGTCTTCGTCGTGCTCCTACGCGGCCGTCGCCCTTGCGCGGGCGTTGATTCGCAAGGGTGCCAACTTCACCGCCGCGATGGCGTTCGAGATCGCATCCACGAACCTGGTGCTCGAGCTCGGGCTGATTCTGGCGTTCGTAATGGGGTGGCAGTTCACGCTGGCGGAGTTCGTCGGCGGCCCATTCATCATCCTGTTCGTCGCTCTCGGGTTCCGAGTGTGGATGCGCGGCAAGATTGTGGATGCCGCCCGCGAGCAGGCCGATAAGGGTCTCGCCGGGTCGATGGAGGGCCATGCCGCGATGGACATGTCCGTGGCTACCGAAGGCGGCTTTTGGAAGCGGCTGTTTTCCCGTGCCGGCATCACCTCGGTTTCGCAGTACTTCGTGATGGATTGGGCTGCTGTCCTGCGGGACATCGTGATCGGGCTGCTCATCGCGGGCGCGTTCGCCGCCTGGGTTCCGAAGTCGTGGCTCCAGGCGGTCTTCTTCGTTCACGATCCGACCCTGGCGTTCCTCCTCGGGCCGCTGATCGGTCCGCTCATCGCGGTCATCAGCTTCGTCTGCTCGGTCGGAAATGTGCCCCTCGCCGCAGTCCTGTGGAACGGTGGCATCAGCTTCGGCGGAGTGATCAGCTTCATCTTCGCCGACCTGATCATCATCCCGATCATCCTCATCTACCGGAAGTACTACGGCACCAAGGCGGCACTCCGTATCACCGCCATCTTCTACGGGGCAATGGTGCTCGCCGGATACGTCGTCGAGTTGATCTTCACTCCGCTCCATCTGGTTCCGGCCGACCGGAATCTCTCGATCGTCGAAGCCGGTATCAGCTGGAACTACACCACCTGGCTCAACATCGTCTTCATTCTCATCGCGCTGGTCCTCGTGGTGGTGTTCTTCCGCAGCGGCTCCGGCAGCATGCTCAAGATGATGGGCGGCGCACCCGACGCTGGACACGATCACTCCGGCGACGACGACTCCGACCACGAAGGTCCAGCCCATCGGCACCCCGACTCGTCGGAGCCCCACCAACACTGATGAGCGTCAGGCCGCGGAAACGTCGCCCGTCACACGTCGCCTCCGGCGTCGCAGCAAATCGTGTGTCGAAATGTGGCGCCGTGTTGCGCCGTGTCTCATCCTGGGTTCGCGATTCACGGTGGGCTTGCGATGGTGGGATACCGGCCGACCGCCGGGAACACAGCCCACGAAAGCAGCGCACCAGTGACCGACCAGCCTCCCCTCATCGCCGCTCCGGCAACTCACCGGCAGCGCTATGCCCTCATCGCCGCAGCGATTGTCGTGGTGGCGGCGATCATCATTGGCATCGTCGCCTTCTCCGGCAACGCCTCGAAGTCGTCCGCCGCCGAGGCGTCCGCTAAGGGCTCGGCGAAAGACCCCGTCACGATCGGCGTCGTTGGTAAGAGTGACCCGTATTGGGCGGTCTACCGGAAGGCGGCCCTCGCGGCGGGCATCCACATCGATCTGGTCAACTTCACCGACTACACCCAGGAGAACCCTGCCGTGACGTCGGGTGACCTCGATCTCAATCAATTCCAGCACATCGCCTACTTGGCCCAGTACAACGTGAAGGCCGGAGCGGACCTGATCCCGATCGGGTCGACCGCGATCTACCCGCTCGGTCTCTACTCGACCAAATACGCGTCGGTCACGGACATTCCGGCCGGCGCGACTGTCGCGATCCCCAACGACGCCTCGAATCTCGCCCGGGGCCTGCTCATTCTCAAGGGCGCTGGCCTGATCACCCTCAAGGGCGGCGGCGACATCTTCTCCACCCTCAGCGACATCGACACCGCCAGGTCAAAGGTCACCGTGATCACGCTCGAGCCCTCCCTCACACCGACCTCTCTTCCCGACGTCGCCGCCGCGATCATCAACAACGACTACGTGAAGGATGCCGGCCTCACGGTGAAGGACGCCATCGCAGAAGACGATGCGATGGACCCGGCCGCGCTCCCCTATGTCAACCTGTTCGTCGCCCGACCCGGCGACAAGAACATCGCGCTGTATAGGAGGCTCGTTTCGATCTATCAGAACACCAAGGCCGTCACGGATGGGGTGATCGAGACCTCGGGAGGCACGGCAATTCTTCTGAAGACCCCGGCCGCCGACCTCGTGAAGTCGCTCACTGCGGTAGAGGCGAAGACCAGCAAGTAGTTCCGAAGGAAACCCCCATGATCGCCGTCAAACTCTCCGCCGCCACCAAGATATTTCCCGACACCGCGAAGGCAGGACCACGACTCATCGCGGTCGATGCAGTCGATCTCGACATCGAGGCCGGTGACATCTACGGGATCATCGGCTATTCCGGCGCCGGCAAGAGCACCCTGGTGCGACTCATCAACGCCCTGGAGACGGCGACCTCCGGCAGCGTGCAGGTCAACGGTGTCGAACTCAACGGACTGTCCGAGCGCCACCTGCGCAAGGTCCGGCTCGGTATAGGCATGATCTTCCAGCAGTTCAATCTCTTCAACTCGCGCACCGTCTGGGGCAACGTCGCGTACCCGCTGAGTGTCGCGGGTGTGCCGAAATCGGAGCATCAGGCCCGCATTTCGCAACTCCTGCACTTCGTCGGGCTCGCCGACAAGGCGCACAGCTACCCTGACCAGCTGTCGGGAGGGCAGAAGCAACGCGTCGGCATCGCCCGCGCCCTTGCGACCAACCCCAGCATCCTGCTCGCCGACGAGGTGACGAGCGCTCTCGACCCGGAGACCACTCGCGAAGTGCTGGAGCTGCTTACGCGCATCAACCGTGAGCTCGGGGTGACGATCATTCTGATCACCCACGAGATGGAGGTGATCAAGTCAATCGCGCACCGCGTGGCCGTGATGGAACGGGGCGCCATCGTCGAGCGGGGGCCGGTCTTCGACGTGTTCTCCGATCCGCAATCCGATGCGGCGAGGCGGTTCGTCTCGACCATCGTCACGGCGGTTCCGGAAGGCGAGGAACTCCAGCAGCTCGTGGCGAGGCATCCGGGACGGATCGTTACCCTCTCGTTCGTCGACGGAGTCGGATCACAGTCGGTCGTCTTCTCCGCCCTCGCCGCGAGTGGTGTCGGCTTCGAGCTCATCTACGGTGGCATCACCGACGTGCAGGGAAAGACCTTCGGTCACCTCACCCTCGCTCTCACCGGTCCTGACGCCGTCGTCGAATCCACGATCACCGCCCTGCGTGACCTCACCGCCGTCTCGGAGGTGAACTGACATGCAACAGCTCATTGCCCTGTTGCCGACGCTCTGGACAGCGACCGGCGAGACCCTCTACATCGTGGGACTCGCCCTCCTCTTCGGCGGACTTGGCGGACTGGGTCTCGGTCTCGCCCTCTACTCCAGCCGCCGCGGAAGCCTCCTGCAGAACGGGATCGTGTTCACCGCCCTCAACATCGCGGTCAACATCTTCCGACCGATCCCGTTCATCATCTTCCTCGCGGCGGCGCAACCGCTGGCGAGGCTGGTGACGGGCAAGGGGATCGGCAACAATGCCATCGTCTTCAGCCTCGCACTCGCCTCGGCATTTGCGATCAGTCGCATCGTCGAGCAGAGTCTGCTGACGGTTCATCCGGGGGTGATCGAGGCGGCGCGCTCCGTGGGAGCGAGCCCGCTTCGCATCATCTTCACCGTCCTGATCCGGGAGGCGCTCGCTCCGTTGATCCTCGGCTACACCTTCATCTTCGTCGCCATCACCGACATGTCGGCGGTCGCCGGACTGGTCGGCGGTGGCGGACTCGGTGACTTCGCGATCCAGTACGGGTACCGGCTGTTCAATCCGACGGTGACTTGGGCTGCCGTCGCCGTCATCATTGTGCTCGTCCAGCTCGTCCAGTTGCTCGGCAATCGCCTGGCTCGGATCGCGCTCAGGCGGTGATCCGGCACGCGCTGCTCGCGCTCACGCAATACGCCGATTTCGTGGCGCGGTGGCAGCGGCGACCGGGTCGCGTCAGCGCAGCGGTGCGAAGTCGCGCCGTGCGATGTGCGGCGGACGCGGCGAGTTCGCCGCGAACGGGTGAACCAGCGTGTTCTCGACGCTGTTGAACACCATGAAGACGTTCGAACGGGGGAACGGGGTGATGTTGTTCCCCGACCCGTGCATGATGTTCGAGTCGAACCAGAGCGCCGATCCGGCCTTGCCGGTGAACTGCTCGATGCCGTAGCGACTCGTGATGTCAGCGATCGCCTGCTGGCTGGGGATGCCCGCCTCCTGCTCTTTCAGCGACTGCCGGTAGTTGTCATCCGGAGTCTCGCCGACGCTCGGAACAAACGTCTTGTGCGATCCGGGCATCACCATGAGGCCGCCGTTGTACGGCAGGTTGTCGGTCAGCGCGATCGACAGGCTCACGGCCCTCGGCACGGGCATTCCGTCTTCCGCATGCCAGGTCTCGAAGTCGGAGTGCCAGTAGAAGCCGGTGCCGGTGAAGCCGGGCAGGAAGTTCACGCGCGTCTGGTGGAGGTAGACGTCCGAGCCGAGAATCTGGCGGGCGCGATCGAGCACGCGCGGATCCGAGGCGAGGGCTGCGATCGGCGCACTGAGTTTCTCGACGTCGAAGACCGATCGAACGAGCCCGGTCTTCTTCTCGGTGACACGGCGCGGATCGGAGACGAGCGACTCGTCGGCGGAGAGGCGGTCGAGTTCGGCGCGATAGGTGCGAACATCCTCCGCGGAGATGAAGTCGTCGAGAATCGTGAATCCACGGGACTCGTGCGCGGCGAGTTGCGCGGCATCGAACGGGCCGTCGGATGCGGCACCCCACACGGCCGGCTGGCTGCGGGGGATGGACTCGCCGGGCTGGGCGAGCCGAGTCGGGTACTCGTCGTGGATTGTGGTCTGGGTGATGGTCATCGACTTCTCCTTCTGGTTTGGCGTGAAGCGTTGGGGCGTCAGTCTGCCTCGGTGATCAGTGGGTACACGCCGTTCTCGTCGTGCACCTCTCGGCCGCTGACCGGCGGATTGAAGACGCACACTGTGCGCATCTGCGTGTGCGGCCGAAGCTCGTGCTTGTCGTGATCGTTCAGCAGATAGAGCGAACCGGTGGCAAGCTCGTGCGTCGTGCCGTTCGCCAGCTCGGTAAGAGTTCCCTCGCCCTCGACGACGAACACCGCTTCGACGTGGTTCGCATACCAGAACTCGTTGACCGATCCAGCGGCGAGGATCGTCTCGTGCACCGAGAACCCGACGCGATCCTTCGCGCGGATGATGCGCCTGCTTCGCCAATTCTCTGTGACGATATCGGCGTCGGTTCCGCTGATTTCATCGAGCGTGCGAACGATCATGAGTTGGCTCCTACCAGCGAGTCGCGACGGGTGGGCGCTAAAACAGTGGCGACGCTCAGCTCGATAATCGCGAGCCCGCGTTCCAGCTCCTCAGCGGTGATCGTGAGGGCGGGCAGAATCTTCATGACTTCACCCTCAGGGCCGGATGTCTCCACCAGAAGTCCGCGGGCGAAAGCCTCATCGCAGACACGACCAGCAAGCTCCCCGCTCTCGAACTGCAGGCCGCGGGCAAGGCCCCGTCCCTTGGCGACGAGATTGTGCTGCGGGTAGTCGGCGACGAGACGGTTGAAGCGGCTCTCGACCTTGAGCCCCTTCTTGATCGTCGACTTCTCGAGAGTGTCGTCGGACCAGAAGACACGGATCGCCTCGGCTGCGGTGGTGAATGCGGGCCCGATTCCGCGAAAGGTGCCGTTGTGCTCTCCCGGCTCCCAGATGTCGAGATCGGGGCGAACGAGGGTGATTGCCATCGGCAGCCCGTAGCCACTGATCGACTTCGAGAGGCAGACGATGTCGGGCACGATGCCGGCCTCCTCGAAGCTGAAGAACGCGCCGGTGCGGCCGCACCCCATCTGGATGTCATCCAGAATCAGCAGGATGTCGTGCTTCTTGCACAGCGCAGAAAGGCCTCGGAGCCATTCGGCGCGCGCGGCGTTGATCCCACCCTCGCCCTGCACGGATTCGACGATGACCGCCGCAGGCTTGTTGAGCCCGCTTCCGCTGTCGTCGAGGAGCCTCTCGAAGTAGAGAAAGTCGGGGTAGTCCCCACCGAAGTAGTCGTCGTAGGGCATCGGGGTGGCGTGCACCAGCGGCACACCCGCGCCACCGCGCTTGAGCGAATTGCCGGTAACGGCGAGGGCGCCGAGCGTCATTCCGTGAAACGCGTTGGTGAAGTTGATGACCGATTCGCGCCCGGTCACCTTGCGTGCGAGCTTGAGCGCCGCCTCGACGGCGTTCGCGCCGCCCGGGCCGGGGAATACGACCTTGTAGTCGAGCCCGCGCGGTTCGAGGATGTGGCTCGCGAAGGTCTCAAGAAAGTCGCGACGCGCTGCCGTGAACATATCGAGCGAGTGGATGACGCGGTCATCGGTGAAGTAGTCGATGACGGCTTTCTTCAGCAGAGGGTTGTTGTGACCGTAGTTCAGGGCGCCCGCGCCGGAGAAGAAGTCGAGGTACGCGGTGCCGTCTTCGGTGAACATCGTGCTTGCCACAGCGCGGTCGAACACGACCGGCCATGAGCGTGAGTAACTGCGTACCTGTGATTCGAGATCGATGGTGTTCGTCATGTGCACTTCTTTCGTGGGATTAGTGGCAGTCACGGGCGGCAGCGGGCCGATCTCGTAGAGCGGCTCGGCGTCATGACCGTCAGGAAAGTGGGAGGTCTCGAGCAGGCTGCTCACCTGCACCGGACTGTTGCCCCGGCGCGCGGCGAAGGCGCGGAACAGGCGCTGTGATGCGATGTTGTCGTCGGTGATTGTCGTCTCGACCATCGCGATCGATGGCGTGAGGGTCGCATCGGCCGCGAGGTCATCGAGCATGAGAGTGGCGATGCCGAGGCCGCGAAACCGCTCGTCGACTGCAATCTGCCAGACAAAGAGATTCTGCGGGCGGGAGGGCGGCCGGTTGCCGAGCAGAAACCCGGCTACCACGCCATCCACGACGGCGATGCGACAGGTTTCCGCGAAGTCACGGAAGTAGAGGAGGTACGCGTAGGACGAGTTGAGATCGAGCGACCCGGAGTCGCGGGCGATCCGCCACGCCTGGCCGCCGTCTTCGATCGTCGGGCGCCGGATCTCGGTTGCGAGGGCGAGCGCGGTCGCGGTCATTCGGTGGTCCTCAGGGCCAGAGCGCTGGCCGCGGCGATCGTCGGCAGGGCTGAGGTGGGCTTTCGCTTACTCATGGTGTCTTCTCTCGGTTGGTGTGAGCTACCAATCCTAGAGAAGATCTGGACAATAAGACAATCTAGGTGTCGACATGTATGATCGTCGACAATAAGACAATACGAAATTAGGCAGTCGGGCTCGAATGCGCCCATGCAGCGTCAAACAGCGAATAAAATGCGTGAAACGCTGCGAATAAAGACAAGGAATTCGATGACCACTTCTGGTCCTGCTGCTCCCGCATTCATCTCTGTGCTGCGCGTGCCTCGACCATCCACAGTCGACCTGATCGCCGCTGAATTGCGCGCAGCGATCCAGACCGGAGCGCTCGCCGTCGGCAGCCCGATCGGCGAGGTCGAGATCGCATCCCAGCTCGGTGTGAGCCGCAGTCCACTGCGTGAGGCCGCCCAGCGCCTGGTGCAGGAGGGCCTCCTCACGTCGACGCCCGGCCGCGGACTCCGTGTTGCCGAGTTCGGCATCCATGAGCTGCAGGACCACTATGACGCGCGCGTCGCCGTCGAGTGTCATGCAATTCGCCTGATTGTTCGAAGGGGCGATCCGGCGGATGTCGCGGCCATCGAGAATTCGCTGGCCGAGCTCGTGCAGGCGAGTGAAGGAACAGATGCGCGCGCGATCGGTGACGCGGATCTCGGCTTCCATCGAAACCTCGTAGCCCGCGCGGGCAACACCCGGCTGGAGCGGTACTTCGCGACCCTCGCCGTCGAGACACGAATCGCGAATTTCAGCATGAGCGACGGCTATGTCGTGCGTCGTGACGTCTCACCGAGTTACCGGCAGATTGTCGATGCGCTCACGGCAAGGGACGCCGATGCCGCAATCGTCGCGCTCGAGTCGCAAATGACGCATGCCATCGCCCGCCTTCGCGGCGAGTCGTCAGAACACGGTGTCGACTTCGACACCGTCGAGGAGCCGCTCACGAACGATCCACTCTCGCTCGAGCCGATCTCCGGCAGAGACAACTAGG
>JBBSBA010000013.1:0-46244 GCA_038251725.1 Actinomycetales bacterium | reverse complement strand
TACCGACAAGTCTTCACCAGCAACGCCGAACGACGAGCAGCCCTTGCGCCCTGGCTGAACTACTACAACACTGAACGCATCCACACCGGCATCGGAGCAACACCCATCAGCCGAGTGTCACCAACGTCCTGACTCAGTACATCTAGCGCACGACCTCGTAGCGCAGCAGCAGGGTCTCGGCCGAGACCAGCACGTGCCCGAGGGTCAGCTCGCTCGGGCGCGCCAACTGCCCGGCGGCGATGCGCCTCGCGTCGCCCGCCACGAGCTGCGGGCTCACGGTCAGGCACAGCTCGTCGACGACACCGCCGGCGATGAGCGTCCCGAAGAGCGCCGGCCCGCCCTCGCAATGCTGCTGGGTGAGGCCACGCGCGGTGAGCGCCGCACGCATCACGGCGGGGTCAAGATCGTCCGCCCCCGCGATCACGACGTCGGCGACCGAGGCGAGCGCGGCCCGCTTCTCGCGCGGGGCGGCATCCGTGGTCACGATGATCGGCCGCACCGGGGCGTCGCTGAAGACGCGGGAGGCGGGGTCGAGGTCGAGCCGATGAGAGACGATCGCGAATACCGGGTGCGGCGGCAGGCCGCGAGAGATTCTCCGTTGGGCGGAGGATGGTTCCAGCCGCATCGGGCCGTAGCCCTCGCCACGCACCGTCCCGGCCCCGACGATCACCACGTCGCTGAGCTCCCGCAGGATGTCGAACACGCGCCTGTCCGCATCCCCGCCGAGCGCGCCGGAGACCCCGTCCACCGTCGCGGCACCATCGACGCTCGAGACGAAGTTCACCCTCAGCCAGGTAGCGGCGGGATCTGATCGCTCGTAGAGCCTGGCGATGTGGTCGTCGCCGAGGCGCGTCGTCGGGGACGGCCAGAGCAGGTCGATCGCGGGAATGACCCTCGCTGGCTCGGTCACTCCCGGTCGCCCCGTCCGTCGCCGCCGAAGTTGTGGCGAAGGTACGCCGGCTCGCGCATGCCGAGGATCGTCTCGGTCATGCGGGCGGCGGCCACCGCCGCGCGCACGTCGTGCATGCGGATGATGCGTGCCCCGTTGATGATGCTCACGACCGCCGCCGCGATGGAACCCTCGAGCCGCTGCCCCCGTTCGCGGTCGATGCTCTCACCCACGAAGTCCTTGTTCGACACCGCGACGAGTGTCGGCAGCCCGAGCGCGACCAGCTCGGCGAGCCGGCGAGTGAGCTCCAGCGAGTGGAGCGTGTTCTTGTTGAGGTCGTGACCCGGGTCGACGATCAGCCGGTCGCGGCCGATGCCGGCCGCCTCCGACCGCGCCACGCGGTCGCGCAGAAACTCGATGACCTCGGCGGTGACATCCGCGTACTCGGGCTTCGGCGGCTCACTGCGCGGCGGGGCGAGGCTGTGGGTGAGCACCAGGGTGGCGTCCGTGGGAGCGAGGACCGCTGTCATCCGTTCGTCCCACAGGCCGCTCGTGTCATTGATGACGCTCGCCCCCGCCTCGATACTGAGACGCGCGACGTCGGCGTTGAAGGTGTCGACCGAGATAGCGATGTCGGATGCCGCGCGGATGGCAGCGACGACGGGAACCACCCTGTCGACCTCCTCCTCGAGGGACACCGCCGGCCCACGACCGAAGGGCACTCCCCCGATGTCGACAAGGTCGGCGCCATCATCGATGGCGGCGAGGGATGCGGTTACGGCCCGGTCGAGCGCGAAGGTCGCTCCCCGGTCGAAGAACGAATCCGGGGTGCGGTTGATGATCGCCATGACGGCCACCTCACGGTCGAAGTCGAATGACCGGGCGCCGATGGTTCGATTCACCTGTCGAGCGTATCGAGAGATCCGGCGCGTCTCCGCGCGATTCGGGGATTGCCCAGCAAGGCATCCGTGACGGCACACAGCGAGCGATGCCTATACACAGGAAGCGCACAGCTGACGCGCAGAAGATGGTGTCATGAGCGATGGCCCGAAGATCCTGATTGTCGACGACGAACCGAACATCCGCGACCTGCTGACGACGAGCCTCCGGTTCGCCGGCTTCGCAGTGCGTGCCGTTGGCAATGGCGCACAAGCCATTTCCGCGGTGCTGGAGGAGGAGCCGGACCTCATCATCCTCGATGTGATGTTGCCCGACATGAACGGCTTCGGCGTGACCAAGCGCCTGCGGTCCAGTGGCTACACCTCCCCCATCCTGTTCCTCACCGCCAAGGACGACACCGAAGACAAGATCACCGGCCTGACGGTCGGCGGCGACGATTACGTGACCAAGCCGTTCAGCCTCGACGAGATCGTCGCCCGCATCAAGGCCATCCTGCGCCGCACGATGCAGGACGAGGAGGACGCGATCATCCGCGCCGGCGAGCTGACCATGGACCAGGACACCCACGAGGTCACCATCGGCTCCGAGCAGATCGAGCTGAGCCCCACCGAGTTCAAGCTACTTCGCTACCTGATGCTCAACCCCAACCGCGTGCTGTCGAAGGCCCAGATCCTCGACCACGTCTGGGAATACGACTTCAACGGGGATGCCGGCATCGTGGAGAGCTACATCTCGTACCTGCGCCGCAAGCTCGACCAGTTTTCCGAGGAGCCGGTGATCCAGACCAAGCGCGGATTCGGCTACATGCTCAAGGCTGCACGGGTCTGACCCGTGTGTCCCACCCGCTGATTCTCGCCGGCGTGAGGCGCAACTACAGCTTCGCCAACGTAATCTGGGTCTTCTAATGCACAATAAAGTCGCCGGATGGTGGAGCGGAGTCTCCCTGCGCACCAAGATCACCGGGGTCACGGTGCTGCTGGTGACGCTCGGCCTTCTCGTGGCCGGTGTCGGAACCATGACCGTGTTGCGAACCTACCTGCTCGGCGACGTCGACGCGAAGATCAGCAAGTTCGCCGGAACGATCCCCGGGTATCAGACCACCGGCGTCAACACCTGCAAGGTCAACGCGGGCCCCAACGACTACTACCTCGCCGTGCTCGACACGAACGGCATCCAGTTGTGCAGCAACAATGCCACCGCGGTCACGTCACCCCATCTGCCGACAATGCCATTCAGCGCGGTGATCGCGGCCGAGGGCACGCCGTTTACCGTCTGGGACAACGAGCACGACAACCAATGGCGTGTCATCGCCGTGCCGAAGAACATCACGGGTTCGACGGACTACGTCACCGTGGTTGTGGGCATCAACCTCGCCGAGTCGGACAACCTCATCGGCCGGTTCCTCGTGATCTTCCTCGGCTTCGGGCTCGCGGTCATCGTGCTCGGCGCGGCGCTGACCCGGCTGCTGGTGACATCGACTTTCGCCCCTCTGCGCGAGGTGGAGGCCACCGCCGCCGCCATCGCCGAGGGAGACTTCAGCCAGAGGCTGCCGGGCGCCACGCCCAACACCGAGGTTGGCCGCCTCAACCGATCCCTCAACACCATGCTCAACCGCATCGACCGGGCGTTCTCCGATCGCGCGCGCACCATCGATCAGATGCGACGCTTCGTCGGGGACGCGAGCCACGAACTCCGCACCCCGCTCGTCTCCGTTCGCGGCTACGCAGAGCTGTACCGAATGGGTGCCCTGCAGAAGCCAGAAGACGTCGCCCAGGCCATGGAACGCATCGAGAAAGAGGCGATCCGCATGGGCGAGCTCGTCGCCGACCTGCTCGAACTGGCGCGGATCGACGAGGCCAAGCCACTGCAGCTCGGACCCGTTGACCTCGTTCCGATCGCACACGACGCGGCCCTCGACACCATGGCGTCCGCCCCCAAACGCACCGTCAAGGTCATCGTCAGGGATGCCGTCACCGCCGCCCCCCGCGCGGCCGCCGCCGCGGAGGCCGCCGCCGCGGAGGTCGCCGCCGCGGAGGCAGCTGCCGAACGCGCTTTCGCGAATTCTCCCGCCGCCACGGGGCCGATTCGTTTCGCCGGCGCCCAGCTTGCCCGTCTTCGTCGTCGCCAGGCACGCGGCGAACTCGCATCCGTGCCGATCGAGGCCACACCTCCCACGGACGAGATCGTCCAGATGCCCGCCATCGTGCTGGCCGAGGAGAACAAGATCCGCCAGGTGGTGACCAACCTCATCGGAAACGCGACACGGTTCACCCCCGAAGACAGCCCGCTCGAACTCGTGGTGTCGGTGGACAGCGCCCGTCGGGTGGCCATGCTGGATGTCGTCGATCATGGCGAGGGAATCCCCCCGCAGATCCGCGAGAAGATCTTCCAGCGCTTCTGGCGTGCCGACACGTCCCGCACCCGCGAGACCGGCGGCAGCGGCCTCGGCCTGGCCATCGTGTCCGGCATCATCGCCTCGCACAGGGGCGAGGTGACCGTACTGGACACCCCCGGAGGCGGCGCGACCTTCCGGGTGATGCTTCCCCTTCTCCCCGAGGACTACACCCCGCCGATTCCCCCCACGCGCGACTGATCCGGCTAGGCGGCGCGACGCCTCCGGCTAGCATCGCCTCTCGATGCGGATCAATCGGGGTCCGGATCCTGACAGCACGGGAGGCAGCGATGACTCGTTACCAGGTGGACAGCGAAGCGGTACTCGCGGCGACGGCCGCGGCCAGGGGCACGATCGGCCGCATCCAGGGCGAGGTGGGCGCGCTGCACGGCCAGCTGACGAGCCTGCAGGGCTCCTGGTCGGGTCCCGCGGCCACGGCGTTCCAGGGGGCCGTGAGCCAGTGGAAGGGCCTCGAGCAACATGTGGAGGAAGTGCTCGCCGCGATGGGCACCGCCCTCGGGCACGCCGGACAGCAGTACGCCGAGATCGAGGCGGCCAACGCGCGTCTGTTCACGCGGTAGGCGGCGGCTGCGCTGGCAGGCTGCGGCTGCGCTGGCGACGGCATAGCGACGGCCGGGCAGCCTCCCGCACGGAACACGCGCACAAACGACGGAAGGCGGCCCCTTTCGGGACCGCCTTCCGGAACGTGCTTGTGCTGGCTGGACCTAGAAGTCCATGCCGCCCGACGGGTCGCCCATGGGTGCGGCGGCCTTCTCGGGCTTGTCGGCGACGACGACCTCGGTGGTGAGGAAGAGGCCGGCGATCGAGGCCGCGTTGAGCAGCGCCGAGCGCGTGACCTTCACCGGGTCATTGATTCCGGCGGCGAGCATGTCGACGTACTCACCGGTCGCGGCGTTGAGGCCGTGACCGCTGGGGAGGTTGCGCACCTTCTCGGCCACGACACCGGGCTCGAGACCGGCGTTGAGCGCGATCTGCTTGAGCGGGGCCTCGACGGCAACCTTGACGATGCTGGCTCCGGTTGCCTCGTCACCGACGAGAGCGGCGAGGCCCTCGGTGTCGAAGGCGACCTTGCCGGCCTGGATGAGGGCCACGCCACCACCGGCGACGATGCCCTCTTCGACGGCGGCCTTCGCGTTGCGAACGGCGTCCTCGATGCGGTGCTTGCGCTCCTTGAGCTCGACCTCGGTCGCGGCTCCGGCCTTGATGACCGCAACGCCACCGGCGAGCTTCGCGAGACGCTCCTGGAGCTTCTCACGGTCGTAGTCGGAGTCGGTGTTCTCGATCTCGGCACGAATCTGCTTGACGCGACCGGCGATGGCCTCGACGTCACCGGAGCCCTCGATGATCGTGGTCTCGTCCTTGGTGACGACGACCTTGCGGGCGCGTCCCAGCAGGTCGAGGGTGGCGTTCTCAAGCTTGAGACCCACCTCCTCGGAGATGACCTGTCCACCGGTGAGGATGGCGATGTCCTGCAGCTGCGCCTTGCGACGGTCTCCGAAGCCCGGGGCCTTGACGGCGACGGACTTGAAGATGCCACGGATCTTGTTGACGACGAGGGTAGCGAGAGCCTCGCCATCCACATCCTCGGCAATGATGAGCAGCTGCTTGCCCGACTGGATGACCTTGTCGACAACGGGCAGCAGGTCCTTGATGTTGGAGACCTTCGAGTTGACGATCAGGATGTACGGGTCTTCGAAGACCGCTTCCTGGCGCTCGGGGTCGGTCACGAAGTACGCCGACAGGTAACCCTTGTCGAAGCGCATGCCCTCGGTGAGCTCGAGTTCGGTGCCGAACGTGTTCGACTCCTCGACGGTGACAACACCCTCCTTGCCGACCTTGTCGATCGCCTCGGCGATGAGGGCGCCGATCTCGGGGTCCCCGGCAGAGATTGACGCGGTGGCCGCGATCTCTTCCTTGGTCTCGATCTCCTTGGCGCCGGCGACGAGGGCGGCGATGACGGCCGTAACGGCCTTGTCGATTCCGCGCTTGAGGCTGATCGGGTCGGCTCCGGCCGCGACGTTGCGCAGGCCTTCGCGAACGAGGGCCTGAGCGAGAACGACCGAGGTGGTCGTTCCGTCGCCCGCGACGTCATCCGTCTTCTTGGCTACCTCTTTGACCAGCTCAGCGCCGATCTTCTCGTATGGGTCGTCGAGCTCGATCTCCTTGGCGATCGAGACGCCGTCGTTCGTGATAGTGGGTGCGCCCCACTTCTTCTCGAGTACGACGTTGCGGCCGCGCGGGCCGAGGGTCACCTTGACGGCGTCCGCCAGGATGTTGAGGCCGCGCTCGAGGCCGCGACGGGCCTCCTCGTTAAAAGCAATGATCTTTGCCATGTGTGTTTTTCGTCCTTCCGGGACGTCATGTAGGCGACAGCTATTGGCACTCACTATAAGCGAGTGCTAAATGATTCTGGCACTCTCCCCCTGAGAGTGCAAGTGAGCTGCCGAGGGCCGCGGAGCTAGGCGGGAGCGACGAACGAGACGGCCCCAGCCGAGGGAATGAGCTCGATCCACGTGTTGCCGGGGGCGAGACGAACCGTCGCTCCCGCGCCGTCAACGAGATGGATCGGGTCCGTCGCCTGCGCCTTCGCCCACGTCCCATGCACGGTGCGGCCCCCGGACGAGATCCAGGCCTCGCCCGATCCGATCAGGTTGGTCTTGGGCACTCCCTGGTCGTCGGTGATGGTGACGCGGATCTCCACGACGTTGGTCGCGGCGAGCTGCGCCCCCGCCTCGTCCAGATCGGGCCCGGCACCCTGCGATCGCAGAAAGGCGCTCTTCGCGGCATCCCAGGTCCAGCTGCCGTTCGAGGTGCCGGAGAACGCGTAGTTTGCCACGGCCGTCGGGGTGCCGTCCATCGCGGCGGTCGACGATGCCGCGTCGAGGGAGTAGGCGAACTGCCGCGCGGGCGCCGGGATGCTCGCGTGCTCGGCCAGAAGCGCGGCGGCTCTCACGAGCACATTGTGCGGTGCCGCCCTCGTCGGAGTGCGGAAGAAGGTGCTTGCGGTATCGGCCTGGCCATGGATGGCGTTGTAGACGGGCGTATTGCGCATGAGATCGACGAATCGCTGCTGCCCGCCGGAGTAGCAGATGATGCCGCCGAGCGGCGAGACGATGTCCGGGTCCATCGGGCGGATGGAACGCACGGGCCCGATCAGGGCGGGAATGGTGGAATGCCACACGGCGACGTAACGGGTGAGGCCACCCTCCACCAGTTCCTGGTAGACGATGTCGGCGCTCCCGAGCCCGATCTGGGGCCGCGCCACGGGAAGATTGTCGATCTTGGCCGCGATCGACGCGTGGTCGATGGCACCGGCAGGCATCGGCGTGCCGCGAAGCGGGGCGATCGCGGTGGGGGCCGGCGTCTGAGTGCCGGGGCGGGAACTCGCCGGCGGCAAGGGTGTTGCCTTCTGCGGAGTGCATCCCACCGCTGTCAGACCGAGGCCGAGCGCCACGGCCACCGAAAGCAGCGCCCGTGCGCTCACGCGCGGGCCCACCCGGGTGCGCCCAACGGCCGCTGCCCGACTTCGCCCGGCCCTCGCCCTACTGCGCGAGGCGCACCGATTCGGCCTGGGGACCCTTGTTGCCGGTACCAACCTCGAAAGTCACCTTCTGGCCCTCTTCGAGCACCTTGTATCCCCCCATGTCGATGGCGGAGTAATGCACGAAGACGTCGTGACCCCCGCCCTCCTCGGTGATGAAGCCGTAGCCCTTTTCAGCGTTGAACCACTTGACGGTTCCATTCGCCATCGAATTACTCCCTGCTGTGTTGCATCGCCGTGCCGTTGTTGGCAGCCAATCCCAGATGATAATGGCGAATTGTCACAATCGGAATGCCGTTCGGCCCAAAGACGGCGAATGCCGAAGAATCTCGCGGCGGACGTTATCCGGCGGGGAGCTTGTAGTCACTTCCGAGGACGATGGTGATCGGCGACGAGGGGTAGGCGGTGGAGAGCTTGATCACGCCGATCTTGAGCGACTGCACCATCGCGCGAGCGGCGTTCTCGTTGACTGCGCTGTTGTAGTAGACGACGGTCTGGGCGACGTCGCTGGTTGCTGCGTTGGTGCGCGAACCGATGTCGGTCGAGGCGCCCGTCCAGCCCAGTTTCACGAGGTTGTCGCCCACCGCCGCTGCGAGGCCCTTTGTGGTTGTGCCATTGAGGATGCTGATCGGGAGCGCCGGGTTGATCGTGGGCGCGGCGGTCGGCGTGGGCGTCGCGGTGGGCTTCACCGTCGGTGTCGCGCTCGCCGATGGGGTGAGGAACGGCAGGTTTACGGTTCCGCGAATGACCGAAAGGCCGAAGAGGCCCGCGGTCACGAGCACACCGATGGCGAGCGCCGCCCAGGCGAACGCGATCCAGCCGCGCCCCTTCCTCGGTGCCGCCCGGTGGGCGCCCGTACGCAGAAGGTCGTCGGGCACGCTGTCGAAGCGGTCGGTGGGTTTGGTCGCCATTAGCTCTTCCGTTGCTTGAGTTACTGGTGTGCGAGTTGGGAGGGTGTGGCCGCGTCGTCTGGGCGGCCGAGAACCCGGGCGGATCGCGCGTCGGTGCGGGCGTCCCGCAACCGCTGCAGCCTCCGAACCAGCATCGGATCGAAGAGGACCGCCTCTGGGCGGTCGAGCATCGAGTTCAGCAACTGATAATAGCGGGCCGCAGGAAGATCGAACTCCGCGCGGATCGCCTCTTCCTTCGCACCGGCATCGCGCCACCGCCGCCCTTCGAAGGCGAGGATGCGCCGCTCTCGCTCCGGGAGGGTCGCGGTGTCCGGTTCCGGCGAAGGGGTCGCCTCGGGGGTTCCGGGCCACTCAGGTGTCACAGGCACGGTACTACTCCCTCCGGCTCTCACCCGCCATACTAAGGCGGCATCGCTGAACGAACCCGGCACGGCAGGGCGTCTTCCCCAAATCGACCGCTGGGCCGGGAGCGTGCGGATCAGCCCAGCCAGTCGAGCGACTGGCCGTGCGCACCCGTGTAGGCGAGGGGCTTCTGGTCGAGCGCGAGCACGAATCGTCCGTCGGAGCCGGCATCCGGTGGCAGCGCGGCTCGTACCGCCGGGAGGCCGCGCAGCCCCTCCAGTGAGATCCAGCGCGCATCCAGGCCCAGCAGGGTATCGACGAACCGCAGGCGATCGGCGAGCGGCAGGTAAACGAGCACCGCACTCGTGATGATGACGAGGGTCACACCATCGGGCGCCTGTGCGGCGAGCGCTGCGAGCTCGGCCGTCGCGTCGCCGTGCACGAGGAGGGGCGGATCCGCCGCCGCGATCGCGATGGCCGCGCGCAATCGCCGCCGCCTCTCCTGCTGCTCCGGCCAGACGAGGGTTTCGAGCCAGAGCATGTCGTCGGCGTTGCGCACGTCAAGCGGACGAAGGTCGATTCCGGCGCGCCAGACGATCCGCGGGACGGCAGCCGGCAGCGGCATCGCCCCGGTCGTCTCCGATTCGAGCAGCACCGGGCTCGGGCCGTCAGGCGGGTCGATTCGCGGGCGGCCGGCGTAGGAGTAGCTGTAGCGATCGGGGAACAGACACAGACCCGCGCTCGCGCCGACCTCGAGCAGGGCGAGGGGACCGGGGATCAGCGCGAGGGCGGGCAGCAGTGACGCACACCGCCGCGCCTCGTTGGTCTGGGTGCTGCGCGCGAGGGCCTCCGGAACCACCGCGGGCCAGTGCGTGACGAGCCAGTCACGGAACGCGGGGTAGCCGCCCTCTGGCGCCCCGAGCAGCCTGGCGCAGGCGAAGATCAGGTTGGGCTGCCGTTTCTGCAGGGGCAGCGAGTCGATGAGATCGATGATCGCGGCGTCGCCCGCGACCCCGAGCGCCCACTCCTCGTAGATCGCGGACTGCCCGCGCGCCTCGAGCAGCCCGAAATCGCGATACCAGACCGACGTTTCCATCGGCGCCTAGCGGCCCGGGCGGTACATCGACAGGTGTGGGATTCCCGCCTCGACGTATACGCCGCCGAACTCCTCGAAGCCGAAGTCGGCGTAGAGCGGCGCGATGTACTGCTGGGCGTGGAGCATGATCGATTCGTGACCGTGCTGTTCCAGCACGCGGGCGATGAGCGCCCGGGCGAGCCCCTCCCCGCGCCGGTCCGCCCGCACCACAACGCGGCCGACCACGTGGCGGGCGTCGAGGTGGGAGGCCACCGTGTCGACGAGCACTCGCAGGTAGGCGGCCGTGCCCGTGTCATCCGCAATCCACAGGTGTTCGGTCGCGGGCTCCTGGTCGCGGTTGTCGAGTTCTTCATCATCGACGCGCTGCTCGAGGTAGAAGACACCGGTGCGCAGCTTGACGAGGGAGTAGAGCTCGTCGGTTGTGAGTTCGCCCCACGATTTCTGGACGACGGAACAATCGGTCATGCTGCCGAGTTTAATGAGTCGTACACCCGTGCACTCATTAAGGAACCGACCATGAGCCAGAACGCCGACGACACCCGGTACCCCGTGACCAAGAGCGACGAGGAGTGGCGCGCGGAGCTCGACCCCGCTCGCTTCTCGATCCTGCGCGAGGCCGCCACCGAGCGCCCTTGGTCGGGAACGCTCCTCGACGAGAAGCGGTCCGGCGTCTACACGTGCGGTGCCTGCGGCGCCGAGCTGTTCGCGAGCGGCACCAAGTTCGACGCTGGTTGCGGCTGGCCGAGCTTCTACGAGTCGCTCAACCCCGACGCGGTGATCCTCAGAACCGACAAAAGCCTGTTCATGAGCCGAACCGAGGTGCTCTGCGCCAACTGTGGGTCGCACCTCGGCCACCTCTTCGACGACGCGCCCCAGACGCCCACCGGCGACCGGTTCTGCATGAATTCGTTGTCTCTCGAATTCAAGGAAGAGGACTAGACCTCTCGATGCCGATCCACCCCTCCCCCGTGCTCGACGCGGTCGTCCGTCGCCGCTCGCAGCCCAAGGTGAGCGCCGACGCGCCAACCCACGCCGAGCTGTTGCTACTCGTCGCGGCCGCAGCGTCCGTCGCCGACCACGGTTCGCTGCGGCCGTGGCGCCTGATCGAGCTGCGGGGCGAGGCGCGACAGCGCCTGGGCGCGGCATTCGTCGACGCGAGCGAGGCGGACCAGGCGGATGCCGCGAAGCTCGCCGGCACCGCGATGCGGGCATCCCTGCTGATCGCGGTGGTGTCCTCACTGCGGCCGAGTCCCAAGGTGGCCGCGTGGGAGCAGGAGGCCGTGGCGTCCGGGGTCGCCCACACGCTGAGCCTGCTCCTGGATGACGCGGGCTGGGGCGTGATGTGGCGCTCCGGTCGCCTCACCCGAACGGAGCCCATGCGCGCGGTGCACCGTCTCGAGACCGACGAGCAGTTGCTCGGCTGGCTCTACGTCGGTGGACGGGACCTGGGCGAGAAGTCGGGTGCCCGCAAACCGTTCCCCGCCGAGGAGCACCTCAGCGTGCTGTGACCCGGCGGCGGATGGTGCGCGAGGGAAGCGCCGCGATCCCGACGGCGACGAGGGTCAGCAGCGTTCCGACGACGGTCGAGGCGACCACGCTGTGGCCGGGCACCGGCAGGGCCACGTCGAGCACGAGCGACATGACCAACTGGCCGGCGAGGGATCCGAGGCCGAGCAGCAGAACGCCCGTCACCCGCACGGCCACGACGGCACCTCCGATGAAGATCACGCCGATCAGGCCGCCGAGGTACAGCAGCGGGTCGGCGGGCAACCGTGACGGAAGACCGACGATCGACTCGTGGATGATGCAGGCGATGAGCAGCACCGTCGTGCCGACAAGAAAATTCATGAAGGTCGCTGTCATCGCCGAGCCCGCGACGCGACGCACCTGCCCGTTGACGGCCTGCTGCAGGCCCACCGCGAGCCCCGCGGCGAACGGGAACAGCAGCATCCAGGCCGGGATGTCGCTCCCGAAGCCGGCCGACACGGCGACGACGACCGCGACGAGCGCGAGGGTCGAGCCGACGAGCCGAGTCACGGTGATCGCGGCGGGCGGTGTGGTGCCGATGCCGTTTCTGTCGACCGCAAGCCCACTTATCGTCTGGCCACTGACCACGGCGACGGTAAAGAGCGCCACCCCGAGCACGGCACCGGTGAGGCCCTGGGCGAGCACGAAGAGCGCGCCACCGGCTCCGCCGCACAGATACCACCACGGGGTCACTCCGGCGCGTACCGAGCCGAAGGCGGCGGCGAGACCGCGACGGCCGGGCGCCCAGAGCGCGAGCGCGATGAGCAGGATCACGAGTCCCGATCCGAAGGAGAGCCCGGCACCGAGATAGCCGTCACCGAGCGCGCGGCCCAGTTCGCCGTTCACTCGCGACTGGGTGGCCGTGAGCACGCCGACCATGACGGCGGTGACCATGCCGAAGGCGACGGCCGAGCGCGAATGGCCGGGGACCGGGTGGGGGGCTGCACTCATCATCCCGAGCCACGCTAGCGGCAGCGGAACCTCCGTGCGCGCAGGCCAAGTAATATGAGTCTTCGGCACGCCCCCTTAGCTCAGTTGGCCAGAGCACCGCTCTTGTAAAGCGGGGGTCGTCGGTTCGAATCCGACAGGGGGCTCAATGAAAAGAGCCGATGATTCGGCTCTTTTCGCAGAGCCCCGCTCCTTTGCTTTTCCCCGAAGTGCGTTTTGCCCACGCTCAAACGGGCCGCTGTGGCATTCAAAGCGACCGCAACGCTGTCCAGGTCCTCGTCGAACAGGTCACTGTAAAGACATCATCCACTCCGAGAGCGTGACGCGTGCCCTGCTGGGGTCGATGTAGCACCCGGTGCTCTTCGCGACCTCGACCGACGCGAGGAAGAGCTCGGCTTCGTGTTGAGACTTTCAGGCGGCAGGGACTCGGGGGGTCGTGAGTTCCACGCGTTCTTCACCACCAGCACCCTCGACACGGTGACCGCGGACCAGGTGCACCGCCGTCACGCGATCATCGAGCAAGTCAACGCGGACCTGAAGCACGCAGCCCCGGCGCACCTGCCCTCGGGGAAGTTCACCGCGAACGCCGCCTGGCTCGTTCTCGCCGTCATCGCGTTCAACCTCACGAGGACTGCCGCGACGATCACCGAGGCTGGACTAGCGAAAGCGACCACGTCGACGATCCGCCGGAAACTGATCACCATCCCGGCGAGGGTCGCGTCCTCCGGACGCCGCATCGGGTTGCACCTGCCCAACGCCTGGCCCTGGGAGGCCGCCTGGACGGTGTTGTTCGCTCATGCGACCGGGCCGCCACAGCGCTGAGCACCCCGTCCGACCAGCCGACCAGGCTCGAGCAGAAACCCTCAGTGGAACAACACGGGCAGCAAGGCCCGCGGCACCGCCACGCCCACAACCAGCACGAAGCTCACCAAGCGCGCGACCCGCCCTCACCGAAGAACGTCGGTGGATCGAGGCTAAGAAGTTGCTGTCGTACCTGACCTGAATCAGAAGCCACCGATCGTGGCCGACGACCAGGGCGCCACCCGCAAGCCGAACGTTGAGTGCCATGAGCACAGCGACCATTCCCGAGGCATCGTCGGTCTAGTAATTGTCGAATCACTCACGAACTGCGTTGGTAGCCGTAGCGCTCGGCCATCTTCTCGGCGAGCAGCTGCGCCGCTTCCGCCGCGGTGAATGCCAGGCTCTCGTTTTCGTCAACGCCGAGTTCGCTGAGCGCCCGAACGAGATACAGCGGCAATGGCTCCTTCTGGGTTACAGCTTCGGGCGCCCCGCGGTCCGGCAACTTCTTGTCACGAACACATGCCCAGAACGCCTCAGCGTCAACGGCGAGCTGGGTTCGCAGGATGTGGGTCCACATCCCGGCAGAATACGTCGACCTGTCGACGGGCCGTGAGATTCGAGTTCGGAGGATGTGCCCGTCCCAGAGCGCCAACTCATAGGTGCGGTGATGGCGGACAGGCTGTCCTGATGCGCCACGTACGAGCTGCCACTTCTCCGCCACGCAGAAATCGTCGTGGTCCTCGCGGGTCGCGGCAGGGTACCTACTCACCGCCGCGCTCAAGCCATTCGAGGAGCTGCTCGTCGGTTGAAAGTTTGATGAGCTGCACAAGTGCCCAGTTGCCGGCGTGATTCGGAGCATGCTCCAGCCGGTCGTCCCAGTCTTCGGCGTATTCGCGAAGCGAAAGGGCGAGATCAGCGAGCGCACCGTCAACATCCGTACCCTCAGACACGAAGGGGCGACCATCCATCAACGCAATGGTGCGGTCATCTTCCCGAGTGACGCGAACGCGCGGCGATACAGTTCGAAAGAAGTATGCATGGAGCCGATCCACTGGCATGACCGCAGAGAGCTGACCATCGCGCTGCACGGTGACGGTTCGCCCGCGCGCGGTCGCATCGAACACTTCCTTGAGATGTGTTCGCGCGTCTGTGAAGGTCTTGTAATCGGCGACGAGTGGCATTTAAACCTTCCTGCGCAGGTGAAACCCGCGCATGCGAACGTACGTTGAGTACGTCATGTACATGTTATCTCGGTGTAACCTCCTATGACCACCTCGGCCAAGAACTCACCGCAACTGCGCACCCGTCCACATGGATCCAATGGCTGTACACGTGCCCGTGCGTCGGAGGTCCCACGAGACAGCGCGGGCGCCCAAGGAACGCCTTCAAGCGGGTCATACTACGAGTCTCAGAGCGCCCCATTGCTGCGTCTCCACAGCACTAAAAAAGATGACAGGCAGAGCGTCCGCAAGCCGAACCTCAACCAGAGCCTGCGATCGACCAATGTCGAATTGATTCTTCGTCGCAAACCATCGTGGTTACCACAGGCGGTCGATGTCGCCCGGATACACACAGATCCGAGCCGAGCGGAACGAATCCCTCCGATGAGCACGCAGTCGATGAGGATGCTCCAGCCCGCTGCCTCGTAGAACCTCTGCAGCGGACGGTCGCAGGTGAACAATCCGATGTCGAAGCCGTTGTCCTCCATGAACTCGCGCGCCTCCACCACCAGGCGGTGACCGTATCCGTGGCCCCGCTCGTTGGGAGGGGTCACTACCGCGCTGAGCCCACCAGCGAAATAGGATGCTCCCCTGTGAAAGATCTCTTTCGGAAAAATAGTGAGCGACGAAAGAACCGTGCCCTCCTCCACAAGAAGCAGCGAGAGAGGCCACAGCGCAGGGGCGACGCCGCCGCCCTCTCCTATGGCCACTGGGGTCACTCGCGAGAGGGCGTCTCGACACTCATCGACGGCAGCCTCTGCGCTCGCCGGTCAGAAGCCCTATTCTTTGGCCTTTCTGCTGGCGCGCGGCACGTTGCCGTGCGACCGCTCCTCGCTCTTCCCGCTGTGGGCGAAGCACACACTGCGCTGACCGCCAGCTGATTGAATTGAGCCAGGCAAGGCCGAGGGAGACCACCCCGGCGGCCCCTCCCGAGGAGTCAGCATGAGCAAGACCACGACGACTGACACACCATCGCCCGATCGCACAGCGGCCGACAGCCACGATCTGATCCGTGTACAGGGGGCGCGGGCGAACAACCTCAGGGACATCAACGTCGAAATCCCGAAGCGCCGCCTGACCGCGTTCACCGGCGTCTCCGGGTCCGGCAAGAGCTCGCTCGTCTTCGGCACGATCGCCGCGGAGTCCCAGCGGCTGATCAATGAGACGTACAGCGCCTTCGTGCAGGGCTTCATGCCGACGCTGGCCAGGCCCGAGGTCGACCTGCTGGAGGGGCTGACCACGGCGATCATCGTCGATCAGGAGAGGATGGGCGCCAACCCGCGCTCCACCGTCGGCACCGTCACCGACGCGAACGCGATGCTGCGAATCGTCTTCAGCCGGCTCGGACAGCCGCACCTCGGCTCGCCCCAGGCGTTCTCCTTCAATGTCGCTTCGGTGAGCGGGGCGGGTGCCGTCACGCTCAAACGCGCCGGACAAACTGTGAAAGAGCGCCGCAGCTTCTCCATCACCGGGGGCATGTGCCCGCGCTGCGAGGGAATGGGCAGCGTGACCGACCTCGATCTGGCCCAGCTCTTCGACGAAGCTAAGTCGCTTGCCGAGGGTGCGATCACCTTTCCTGGGTTCAGCATCGACGGCTGGTTCGGCCGCATCTTCACCGGCTCCGGTTTCTTCGACCCGACCAAGCCCATCCGTGAGTTCTCCACGAAAGAGCTCCGCGACTTTCTGTACAAGGAACCGACCAAGATCAAGGTCGACCACATCAACCTCACCTACGAGGGCCTGATCCCGAAGATCCAGAAGTCGATGCTCTCCAAAGACAGAGAGGCGATGCAGCCGCACATCCGGGCCTTCGTGGATCGGGCCGTGACCTTCACGGCCTGTCCCGAGTGCGGCGGAACCCGGCTCAACGAGGGCGCCCGGTCCTCGAGGATTTCCGGAATCAACATCGCGGATGCCTGCGCCATGCAGATCAGCGACCTGGCCGAATGGGTGCGTGGCCTCGACGAGCCGTCCGTGGCGCCGTTGCTCGACGCGGTGCAACAGACCCTCGAGTCGTTCGTGCAGATCGGGCTCGGCTACCTCTCGCTCGAGCGACCGACCGGCACGCTCTCCGGAGGCGAGGCACAGCGCACGAAGATGATCCGCCACCTCAGCTCTGCGCTCACGGACATCACCTACGTCTTCGACGAGCCCACCATCGGGCTGCACCCGCACGACATCGATCGCATGAACATGCTCTTGCTGCAGCTGCGGGACAAGGGCAACACGGTTCTCGTTGTGGAGCACAAGCCTCAGACGATCGCGATCGCCGACCATGTGGTCGACCTCGGCCCCGGTGCCGGAACGGCAGGAGGCGCCGTGTGCTTCGAGGGCACCTTCGATGGGCTGCGGACCAGCGACACCATCACCGGCCGTCATCTCGACGACCGGGCAGCGCTGAAGGAGACGGTGCGCACCCCCACCGGAAAGCTGGAGATCCGCGGGGCGACAGCGCACAACCTGAAGGGCGTCGACGTCGACATCCCGCTCGGGGTACTTGTCGTCGTGACCGGCGTCGCCGGCTCCGGCAAGACCTCGCTCGTGCACGGCTCGATCCCTCACGGCGCGGGTGTCGTGTCGATCGACCAGGGTGCGATCCGTGGCTCGCGACGGAGCAACCCGGCCACCTACACCGGACTGCTCGACCCGATCCGCACGGCGTTCGCGAAGGCGAACGGCGTGAAGGCCGCGCTGTTCAGCGCCAACTCCGAGGGGGCCTGCCCCAACTGCAACGGCGCCGGCGTCATCTACACCGACCTGGCGATGATGGCCGGCATCGCCACCACCTGCGAGGTGTGCCAGGGGAAGCGATTCGAGGCGTCGGTGCTGGACTACCACCTCGGCGGCCGCGATATCAGCGAGGTCCTCGCAATGTCGGTGACCGAGGCTGCGGGGTTCTTCGGCGCAGGCGAGGCACGCACGCCCGCCGCGCGCGCCATCCTCGGCCGGCTCGCCGACGTCGGGCTTGGCTACCTCAGCCTCGGCCAGCCACTCACGACGCTCTCCGGCGGTGAGCGGCAGCGGCTCAAGCTGGCCACCCGCATGGCAGACAAGGGCGATCTCTACGTGCTGGATGAGCCGACCAGCGGCCTCCACCTCGCCGATGTCGAGCAGTTGCTCCACCTGCTCGACCGGCTCGTCGACTCCGGAAAGTCGGTCATCGTCATCGAGCACCACCAGGCGGTCATGGCGCACGCCGACTGGATCATCGACCTTGGCCCCGGTGCCGGGCACGACGGCGGCCGGATCGTCTTCGATGGCCCGCCCGCCGACCTCGTCGCCGCCGGCTCCACTCTCACCGGCAAGTACCTGGCGGCCTACGTCGGCGGCTGACCGGGCACCGTCATCCGTTGCGGGGCTGCGAGAACTTAGTCGGCGCCGGGGATCGTGGAGGTCGGACTCGGGGTCGGCGTGGAGGTCGGTGCTTCGCTGAAGCTGTCGCCGGCCGCCTTCGAGACGGCGGAGGCGAAGTCCGCGGCATTGTCGATCGGCCCGTCGTACTTCTTGCCGTTGATCGTCACCGTGGGCGTGCCGGCCAGCTTCTTGATGTTGGTGCCTGGCAGTGGATCCGTCGTCGCGCGCGATGTCGCCGCATTCGTCCAGGACTTGAACTTCTTGTTGAGGATGCAGCTCTTCACCGAGCCGGGTTTCACCACCTTGGCCTGATTCGCCAGCGAGATGAGCTTCGCGTCGGTCAGCCCGTCGGTATTCTCCTTCGGCTGATCGCTGAAGAGCAGCTCGTTGTAGTCGAAGAACTGGTCGGGCGAGTAGTTCGCGACGCAGGCCGCGGCGTTCGCCGCCCTCGTCGAGTACTTCTTGCCGAGTGAGGCCTGGTCGAGGATCGCGAGGGGGTGGATCTCGATGGTCGCGGCACCGGTCGACACCCATTTCTTGATTTGCGAGGCGTTGATGGCTTCGAACTTGGCGCAGAACGGGCATTGGTAGTCGATGTAGACGCGAATGTCGATCACGTTGACGGGATTGGTCTTCGACGGCACCGGCTTGGCATTGGGCTGCAGCGCGGCGGTCGGAACGGCCTTGAAGCCCTGGCCGATCTTGATGCCGTCGCTCAGCATGTTGAGCGGTCCGGGCGAGGGAGGCCGCACGCTGTTCGCGACCACGAGACCCACGACGGTGACGATGGCGAGCACCAGAACGACGAGACTTCCCTGCAGGATCACGCGACTGCGGCGATCCTTCTTCTTCTGCTGCTCGCGCAGCACGCGAGCCTTGTCGCGGGCGGCCTCACGTCGCTCGCCCTTACTCAGACCCGTGTCACTGGAACTGTCGTAGGTCATCGAACCTCACTCGCAATCGAAATGCTTGGGCCATGAGCCGCTGCATGCTGTGAGCGGAGCCCTAAGAACCCTAGACACGCAGTCTGGGAAAAAGCCAAAGTAAAGGCGTCCCCAGCCTATCTACATGCGGATCCAAGGCCGCGCGCCCGTTCCGGTAACATAATGGCAGAGCATCACCATCCATTCACTACGGATCGTCCGGCACGTACCTGCCGGTGAAGGAGTTGTACACGCATGGCCTCTGTCACCTTTGACAAAGCAACCCGCCTCTATCCCGGCTCGACCAAGCCGGCCGTCGACGCACTGGATCTCCACGTCGCTGACGGAGAGTTCCTCGTTCTCGTCGGCCCCTCCGGCTGTGGCAAGTCCACATCGCTGCGCATGCTGGCCGGCCTCGAGGAGGTCAACGACGGCAACATCCTCATCGGTGATCGCAACGTCACCGACGTGCCGCCGAAGGACCGGGACATCGCGATGGTGTTCCAGAACTATGCGCTGTACCCGCACATGACCGTCGCCGAGAACATGGGCTTCGCGCTCAAGATCGCCGGCATCAACAAGGAGGAGCGCGCCACCCGCGTTCTCGAAGCAGCCAAGCTTCTCGACCTTGAGCCATACCTCGGGCGCAAGCCGAAGGCGCTCTCGGGCGGCCAGCGTCAGCGCGTCGCCATGGGCCGCGCAATCGTGCGCCAGCCCCAGGTCTTCCTCATGGACGAGCCGCTGTCGAACCTTGACGCCAAGCTCCGCGTGCAGACCCGCACCCAGATCGCCTCCCTCCAGCGCCGTCTCGGCGTCACCACCGTCTACGTCACCCACGACCAGACCGAGGCGCTCACCATGGGCGACCGCATCGCCGTGCTCAAGGATGGCGTGCTTCAGCAGGTCGGAACCCCGCGCGACCTGTACGCGAGCCCGAAGAACGTCTTCGTCGCCGGATTCATCGGCTCGCCGGCCATGAACCTGTTCACGGCCGAACTGGTGGACGGCGGCCTCAAGTTCGGCAGCGCGGTGGCGGCTCTCGATCGCGCGACCTTGGGCAAGACCAAGAACACGAGGGTCACCATCGGAGTCCGTCCGGAGGACGTGCGCGTCTCGACCACGGGCGAAGGCCTGCAGGTCGACGTGGACCTCGTCGAGGAACTCGGCGCCGACGGTTACCTCTACGGTCACACCGACATCGACGGCTCGCGCGTCGACATCGTCGCCCGCGTCGACGGCCGTTCGCACCCGAACGCCGGCGAGACGGTGTTCATCCTCCCCGAGCCGACGCACGTTCACGCGTTCGACATCGAGTCCGGCGAGCGCCTGAGCAAGGCCGTCGCCGACTAGGCAGTCGAATACCGTTGGTGCGGGCGACGATCACTCGTCGCCCGCACCTTTTTTTCACACTCTTTCAGCGCAACTCCGATGGGCATCGCACATGAGCGGATCACTCAACATCACCTCGGCGACGGTCGACCCGGCGCTCCTCGACCTGCCGTGGAACCTCCCGCTGGACACCTGGCCGGACAGCGTGATCGCCGCGCTGCCGAAGGGCATCTCGCGCCACCTGGTGCGGTTCGTGCATCTCAGCGGCTACGTGATCGCGATCAAGGAGACCTCAGCAGAACTCGCCCGTCGCGAATACGAGATGCTGCGTACCCTGCAGAAGCTCGACGTACCCTGCGTCGACCCGGTGGCCGTGATCACCAATCGCACGGATGACGAGGGCAACGAGCTCGACTCCGTGCTCGTCACCCGGCACCTCAAGTTCTCGCTGCCATATCGTGCGCTCTACTCGCAGACCCTCCGCCCCGAGACGGCCACCCGCACGGTCGACGCGCTCGCGGTACTGCTCGCGCGCCTGCACATCATCGGCTTCTTCTGGGGTGACGTGTCGCTCTCCAACACCCTGTTCTGCCGTGACGCCGGCGCGTTCGCGGCCTACCTTGTCGACGCCGAGACCGGCCAGATCTACAACGGTCTCTCCAACGGGCAGCGCGAGAACGACCTCGAGATCGCGCGCGTCAACATCGCCGGCGAGCTGCTCGACCTCGCCGCGGGCGGCCGCCTCGAAGAGGGGCTCGACCCCGTTGAGGTGTCCAACGGCATCGTCGCCGCCTACCACAACCTGTGGAAGGAGCTCACCGGATCCGAATCCTTCTCCTCCTCGGAGCGATGGCGCATCAACGAGCGGGTCGAGCGACTGAACGAGCTCGGATTCGACATCGGGGAACTGGCCATCAAGACCGATGACACGGGCTCCCGGGTTCGCATCCAGCCCAAGGTCGTGGATGCCGGACACCACCAGCGCCGACTGCTGCGCCTCACCGGACTCGATGCCCAGGAGAACCAGGCCCGCCGCCTGCTCAATGACCTCGACTCCTACACCGCCACCTTCGACAAGCAGGGCGAAGACGAGGAGATGGTGGCGCACGAATGGCTCGCCAAGGTGTTCGAGCCGGTCATCCGCGCCATCCCGAAGGAGCTCAAGGGGCGACTCGAGCCGGCCGAGATGTTCCACCAGCTGCTCGACCACCGCTGGTACCTGTCCCAGAACGAGGCCCGGGATGTGCCGCTCGCCGAGGCCGTGAGCTCGTACATCGACACGGTGCTCCGCCACCGTCGCGACGAGGCCACCGTGATCGCTCCGGCCACCGGCACGATCACGCTGCCCATCGACGTCGTCGCCGAGGAGGAGGACTGGCGCTCCAAGGTCTAGCCGAGGCCGCTGCCCGGCACGTAGTCGAAGATCAGGTTCGTCTCGGTGTGTGCCACCGCCGGATGCCCGGCGAGATGTTCGAGCACGAAGTCGCGAAGCTCTGAGGCGTCGCGGGCGGCGACGTGCAGCAGGAAGTCGTCGACCCCTCCCATGTGGAAGAGGGCGAGCACTCCCGGCCAGGCAGGAGCCTCCCGCCGAAACCGGTCGACCTCCTCGCGCACGATGGAGACCAGGCGGATGGAGATGAGCGCCTGCACCGTCATGCCGAGCGCGGAGATGTCGACGTCGGCGTGGTAGCCGCGGATCACCCTGGAGGCATGGAGGCGTTTGAGGCGCAGCGAGACGGTGGATTCCGCGACGCCGGCCGCGGCGGCGAGAGCCGCACCGGACATCCGCGCGTTCGAGGAGAGCGCGTGGATGATGGCGCGGTCCGTGTCGTCGATCATTCCGGCGCCGCTCATCGGCCCGTCCCCTCGGTGGATCGTTCATCGTGGCCGCGGAAAGCACGACACTTTCGCAGCATTCTCGATACCGGATGTGAATATCGCATTAGCTTCCGACTCTATTGCATTGGGTCGCAGCTTCTGCTTTTCTGGGCGGATGTCGACTTCTGCCTTCCATCTCGAGACCCACGCAGTGCACGCCGGAATGGAGGGCCTCAAGGAGGCGGGCGTGCACGTGCCGCCGATCGACCTTTCCACAACCAACCCGCTGCCCGGCGTCGAGCTCGGCGGCGAGTCCTATGAGCAGCTCGCCACCGGCGGTGTGCTGCTCCCCGGACAGTCCGCCGTGTACCAGCGGCTCTGGCAGCCGGGCGTCGCGCGGTTCGAGGAGGCCCTCGCCACGCTCGAGGGATCCGAGTCTGCCGTGGCGTTTGCCAGCGGGATGGCCGCCCTTGCCGCCTGCCTGATCGCCACAGTCACCGCCGGCCGACCGCACGTCGTGGGATTGCGCCCGCTCTATGGCGGCACGGACCACGTTCTGGACAGCGGCCTCGTCGGCACTACCGTCACCTGGACTGACGTCGCCGGCATCGCCGCGGCCATCCGTCCGGACACCGGCCTCGTGGTCATCGAGTCCCCGGCGAACCCCACCCTCGAGCTGATCGACATCGCGGCGGTGGTCGAGGCCGCCGCCGGCGTTCCGGTGCTCGTGGACAACACCTTCGCCACCCCGGTGCTGCAACGCCCGCTCGAACAGGGCGCGACCATCGTGCTGCACAGCGCCACCAAGTACCTCGGCGGCCACGGCGATGTTATGGGCGGCGTCATCGCCACGAACGACGAGTGGGCCAGCCGGCTGCGCCACGTGCGCGCGCTCACCGGCGGGGTGCTGCATCCGCTCGCCGCGTACCTGCTGCAGCGCGGACTGCGCACCCTGCCGATCCGGGTGCGCGCCCAGCAGGAGACGGCGGAGCTACTTGCCCGCCGCATCCTCGGGAACCCTGCGGTGTCCCGTGTGCTGTACCCGACGCTGGAGGGCTGCGACCCGGGTGGCCTGCTCGGCCGCCAGATGTTCGGCGGCGGGTGCATGATCGCCATCGACCTGGCCGGCGGCTACGACTCCGCCGTGCGGTTCATCGAGGCCCTCACCCTCGTGACCAACGCCGTGTCGCTCGGCGGGGTCGACTCGCTCGCGCAGCATCCGGCATCGCTCACCCACCGCCCGGTCGCCGCCGAGGCCAAACCCGGCGGCGGCATCGTGCGGCTCTCGATCGGACTCGAGCATGTCAACGATCTCGCCGCGGACATTCTCGCGGCGCTCGCCACGGCAAACACGCCTGCGCCGGTGGCGGCGAGCGCCTGACGACGGCTACTTGCGGGCGCGCTGCTTCGAGATCTCGTAGAGGGTGACGCTCGCCGCGATGCCGGCGTTGAGTGATTCGGTGGCCGCATTGATCGGGATCGACACGATGGCGTCGCAGGTCTCCGTCACGAGGCGGGAGAGGCCCTTGCCTTCGCTGCCGACGACGACGACAAGCGGCTCCTTCGCCCAGGACAGCTCGGGCAGCGCGGTGTCGCCGCCGCCGTCGAGTCCGAGCACGAACACTCCGCGCTCCTTGAACGCCTTGAGCGTCTGGGTGAGGTTCGACGCCATGGCGACGGGGGTGCGTGCTGCGGCACCGGCGGAGGTCTTCCAGGCCGAGGCGGTCAGCCCGACCGAACGACGCTGCGGCACGATCACGCCGTGCCCACCGAAGGCCGCAACGGAGCGGATGATGGCGCCGAGGTTTCGCGGGTCGGTCACGCCATCGAGCGCCACGAGAAGCGGCACCCGCCCGCTCGCCACGATCTTGTCGAGCAGGTCGGTCGGATGCGCGTATTCGTAGGGCGGCACCTTCAGCGCAAGGCCCTGGTGCACGGAGTCGAACCCGGCGAGACGGTCGAGCTCGGGACGCATGACCTCGAGGATGGGCAGGCCGCGCTTCGTGGCGATCTGCATGACCTCCTTCACGCGATCGTCGTACTCGATTCGCGTGGCGATGTAGAGGGCCGTCGCCGGGATCTTGGCACGGAGCGCCTCGAGTACCGAGTTGCGGCCGGTGACGACCTCGAACTCATCCGTCTGCTTCGGGCGCTGTGCGCGCTGCGGGCCGGCGGGGCGCTGCGGGGCGCCCGTGCTCGACGGCTTCTTGGTTCCCCCGGCCGAGGCGAAGCGGTCGTTGGCCGCCTTGCGCTTGCCCGCGGGATGGTACGGACGGTCGACGGCCTTCGGAGTCGGCTTCTTCCCCTCGAGCGCCTGGCGGCCCTGGCCACCGGACCCGACCTGTTTGCCGGTGCTCGCCTTGCGCACGGCGCCCGCACGAGGCTTGTTCGCTCCACTGCTCTTCATTAGTCAAGACTCCAATGTGACCCCGTCGGGGTGTCTTCGATCTGGATGCCGGCTGCGGCAAGTTCATCGCGAATGCGATCGGCGGAGCTGAAATCTCGCGCCTTGCGTGCCGCGTGCCTGTCCTCGATCAGTTTCTCGACGAGGGTGGCGAGCGCTACACTCGCCGGATCATCAGCGGCAGTCTGCCACTCTACGGCCATCGGGTTGATTCCGAGAACTTCTGTCATCGCGATCACCTGCCCCTGCAGGGCCGCGGCGCTGCCGAGGTCCTCCGCATCGAGGGCCGCATTGCCGGCTCGAACCTGCTCGTGCAGCACCGCCATGGCCTGCGGAACGGCGAGGTCGTCATCCATCGCCTCGGCGAATTCGGCTGGCACGGTCTCCACGCCGGTGCCGGCGAACTGGGTGTCCGAGAGCCGACGGCTGGCCCGGTCGAGGAACACCTCGATGCGGTCGAGCGCGGCCTCGGCCTCGGTGAGCGCGCCGTCGTGGTAATCGATCGTCGACCGGTAGTGCGCGGAGCCGAGGTAATAGCGCACGACCAACGGTCGGGCCTGGTCGAGGAACTCCGCCGCGAAGATGGAGTTGCCGAGCGACTTGGACATCTTCTGGCCGTTGACGTTCACGAGGCCGTTGTGCACCCACGCATTCGCGAAACCGTGGCCCGCCGCCGCCGACTGTGCCAATTCGTTTTCGTGGTGCGGAAACCGCAGGTCCAGTCCGCCGCCATGGATGTCGAAACGCGTTCCGAGATACTGCTGCGACATCGCGGAGCATTCGATGTGCCATCCCGGGCGGCCGTCGCCCCAGGGAGAGGGGTAGGCGGCCGACTCCGGCTCCTCGGCCTTGTGTCCCTTCCACAGCGCGAAGTCGCGAGGGTCTCGCTTGCCGCGCTTCGATTCGTCCGCCCCGGCATCCGCCGACGGGGCCATGTCGTCGGGCCGCTGGTTGGTGAGCTCGCCGTAGGCCGGCCAGGACGCCACATCGAAGTAGACGTCGGCAGATCCGTCCTCCGCCGGGTAGGCGTGACCGCGCTCGATCAGGTTGGCGATCAGCCGCTGCATCTGCGGAATGCTTCCGGTCGCGCGGGGCTCGTAGGTCGGAGCCAGGATCCCCAGCCGCTGGTAACCGCGGGTGAACTCGAGTTCGTAGCGGTAGGCGAGCGCCCACCACTCTTCTCCGTCGCCGGACGCGTGCGCCGAACCGGTCGACGCGTTCGCGAGGATCTTGTCGTCGATGTCGGTGATGTTGCGTACGAGCGTGACCGTGTAGCCGCGGTAGGTAAGCCAGCGGCGCCACTGGTCGTACACGAGGGCTGAGCGCAAGTGGCCGATGTGCGGCGATGACTGCACGGTCGGCCCGCACACGTAGATCCCGACCCGCCCATCGACGAGGGGTACGAGGTCCTGAAGGCCCTGCGAGCGGGAATCGTAGAGGCGCACTGTCACGCCTCACAGCCTAACGAGGGTTGGGCGTCTGGGTGCGGCGAAGCAGGCAGGTGGCGATCACGGCGATCCCCTCTCCGCGCCCGGTGAAGCCGAGGAAATCGGATGTCGTGGCCGCGACGCTCACGGGAGCCCCCACCAGTTCGCCGAGCCGCGCCTCGATCTCGGCGCGGCGCGACCCGATCTTGGGACGGTTCGCCACCACCTGCACGGAGACATTCCCCACCGAGAAGCCGGCCGAGGCGACCAGCTCGACCGTCGCGGCGAGGAACAGGTCACCGTGGGCGTCCGCGAACCGCGGGTCTGACGTGCCGAAGTTGGAGCCGATGTCGCCGAGCCCGGCCGCGGAGAGCAGGCAGTCGCAGATGGCGTGGCTCACGGCATCCCCGTCGCTGTGCCCGGCGAGTCCGACCTCGTCCGGCCAGAACAGCCCGCCGAGCCAGAGCGGGCTCTCGGGGTCATAGGCGTGAACATCGATTCCGACGCCGGAGCGGGTCTCGACGGCCGGTGCGGGCAGAAGCAGGGACTCCGCCCGGCGCAGGTCCCACGGCGTCGTGATCTTGAACGCGAGAGCGTCTCCATCGATCACCCGAACATCGTGACCGGCCGCGGCGAACAGCGCGGCATCGTCCGTGTACTCCTCCGTCGCGATCGCGTAGGCGGCGCAAAGTTGGTCGCGGGGAAACCCCTGCGGCGTCTGCACCGCCACGAGCTCTGAGCGGTCGACGGTGGCCACCGCGAGGCCGTCATCCACTCGCTTGATCGTGTCCGCGACGGGAAGCCCCGGGACGACTCCGGTGCGACCGTCCCGGACGGCGCCCACCACGGCGTCGAACAGGGCGGGCGGCGCGAAGGCCCGTGCGGCATCGTGCACCAGCACGATCTCGATGCCCGGGCGGAGAGCGGCAAGGCCCGCGGCCACGGAACCCTGTCGCGACTCGGCCCCGGCGACGACGGTGAGCGAATCGGCGGCGGCACCGGCCACCCGAAGTGCGACGCTCCGCGCCTCGCCGAGCCAGACAGCCGGGGCCACCACCACGACCTGCGCCGGCTCGGCGCTGGCGAAGACCGTCTCGAGCGAGTGCGCGAGGATCGGCTGGCCGGAGACGGCGACGAATGCCTTCGGGTCGGCGTGCCCGAGCCGGGTTCCGCTGCCGGCCGCCACGACGACCACCGCGACGACGGGCCCACCCGGCCCGTCGGCAGGAACGGCTCTAGGAGGCAAGAATCTCATCGAGCACGGTCGAGGCCCGCTCTTCGTCGGTCTTCTCGGCCAGGGCGAGCTCGGAGACGAGGATCTGGCGCGCCTTGGCGAGCATGCTCTTCTCCCCCGCGGACAGCCCACGGTCCTGGGCGCGCCGCCAGAGGTCGCGCACCACCTCCGCCACCTTGATCACGTCGCCGGAGGCGAGCTTCTCGAGATTGGCCTTGTAGCGCCTCGACCAGTTGGTCGATTCCTCGGCGAATGGGGCGCGCAAAGTTTCGAAGACGCGGCCGACGCCGTCGCGGCCGATGACATCCCGAACGCCGACCAGGTCGACGTTCTCGGCCGGAACTTCGATGACGAGCGCCCCCTGGGCCACCCGGAGCTTGAGGTAGAGCTTCTTTTCACCCCTGATGGTTCGTGTTCGTACCTCGATGATCGTTGCGGCACCGTGGTGGGGATAAACGACGGTCTCGCCGACCTCGAAAAGCATTGATGTCACTCCATCCAGAGGGCTCAAGTTTATCACAGGGCACATTTCGGCCCACGGGAGGGCGGCTTCTGGGCACCCCGATGCGTGCGCTAAACTTCGAGCAGGTTTTCGCGCGTCCACGACCCGTGACATCATGCCGTTTTTCGTCTGTCCTGGAGGGTCACGTGAGAGTTCGCATCGCCGCTAGCGTCGTATTGGCGGCATCGTTGTTGCTCTCGACCACCGCCTGCAGCTTCTTCGATGCGCAATCGACGTTGAAGCA
This sequence comes from Actinomycetales bacterium, assembly GCA_038251725.1. Lineage (GTDB taxonomy): Bacteria > Actinomycetota > Actinomycetes > Actinomycetales > Microbacteriaceae > Lacisediminihabitans. Next base: position 18,421 of record JBBSBA010000013.1, on the reverse strand, counting down.
ATACGCCCCGAGCGACGGCGTGGACGCGACCATCGGCCAGGTGAAGGTACGCAACGCGATGCTGCTCAGCAAGGACGGCACGGACGCGAGCCTGCTCATCAACCTGATCAATGACGGCACCACGACCGTGAACGTGCTCATCCAGTACGACGGCACGGCGGCCGATGGCACGACCGGCAAGGTGGACACCCGCATTCAGCTCGACGCTGGCGAGGTGCGCACCTTCGGTTCCTCCGACACGCGCCAGCTCATCCTCAAGAGGATCAACTCGAGGCCCGGCTCGCTCTTCCCGGTCTACGTTCAATACGGCGTGCAGACCGGCCAGGAAATGATGGTCCCCGTGCTCGACGGATCGCTGCGGCAGTACTCCACCCTGCTCCCGTCACCGCTGCCGACGTCGACCCCTTCGGCCACACCCACCATGACCCCGGTCCCGTCGCCGAGCGCGACGCCCACGAACTAGCCGGACTGCGAACGCGGCCGGCCGGCCATCACGGCTCGAAGCGGTAGCCGAGACCGCGCACGGTCAGCAGCATCTGCGGGTCCGACGGCTCGATTTCGATCTTCGAGCGGATTCGCTTGATGTGCACGTCGAGCGTCTTGGTGTCACCGAAGTAATCGGCGCCCCACACCCGGTCGATCAGCTGTCCGCGGGTGAGCACCCGGCCCGAGTTGCGCAACAGCACCTCGAGCAGTTCGTATTCTTTCAACGGCATGGCCGTCTCGACCCCGCGCACCGAGACCGAGTGGCGGTCCACATCCATGCGCACGTCTCTCGATTCGAGGATGGCCGTGTCGTCATCGTCCGACTCAACGCGCCGCCGCATGACCGCGCGGATGCGGGCGAGCAGCTCGCGGGTCGAGTAGGGCTTCGTCACGTAGTCGTCGGCCCCGAGTTCGAGGCCGACCACGACATCCACCTCGCTGTCCTTGGCGGTGAGCATGATGATCGGCACCTGCGAGTGGGTGCGGATCTCGCGGCACACCTCGGTGCCGGCGATCCCCGGCAGCATGAGGTCGAGCAGTACCAGGTCGGTGCGGTTGCGCGCGAACTCGGCGAGTGCCTCATGGCCGTCGGCCGCGATGGTTGTCTCGTAGCCCTCCCGTCCGAGCAGGAAAGCGAGAGGCTCGCTCAGGGACGGTTCGTCTTCGACGATCAGGATGCGCAAATCATGCCTCTTTCAAAGATGCCGCGGAAGCAGGGGAGGCCTCGGGCAGTCGGATGGTGAAGGTCGAACCGTTGCCCCGATGGGACCAGACCCGCACGTCGCCGCCGTGGTTCTGCACCACGTGCTTGACGATGCTGAGCCCGAGGCCCGATCCGCCGGTGTGACGTGACCGGGCGGGATCGATGCGGAAGAACCGCTCGAACACCCGGTCTAGGTCCTCGTCGGGGATGCCAACGCCCTGGTCGGTGACCGCGATCTCGACGATGCCGTCGGCATTGGTCACCCCGACGCCGACGCGGGAACCCTTCGGCGAATACTGGATGGCGTTGGCGATGAGGTTGTGCAGGGCCACCGCCAGCAGCGCCTCGTCACCGTAAACCTCCGCGCCCTCGTCTCCCCCGCTCACGATCGTGACGCGGTTGGCTTCCGCGGCGACCCTTGTCTGGTCGATGGCGAGAGCCACCACGTGGTCGATCTCCACCACCTTGGGGCTCGTCAGGGCATCCGCGGCCTGCAACCGGGAGAGCTCGATGATCTCCTTGGTGATGCGCGCCAGGCGATCGGCCTCCTTGGTGAGGCGCTTCGCGAACCGGCGCACCTGTTCGGGCTCGTCGGATGCCGCCTGAAGCGCCTCTGCCAGCAGTCCAACCGCGCCGATCGGCGTCTTGAGCTCGTGGCTGATGTTGGCCACGAAGTCGCGGCGCACCTCGTCGAGCCGGTACGACTCGGTGCGGTCCTCGGCAAGCAGCAGGACGTAGCGGGCGCCGAGGCGCGCGGCGCGCACGAAGAGGTGGATGTTCGCGTCGCCGAACGGTCCACGGGAGAGTTCGAGTTCCTGGGTGATCGGTTCCCCGGAGCGCCGCACGCTGTCGACGATGGTGATGAGCTCCGGGTGCACGAGCGTCTGGCCCCAGACCAGCCCGAACGCCAGCGCACCGGGGCTCGCCTTCACCACGGTGTTCGACGGGTCCATCACGATACCGGCGGACTCGAGAGCGTCGATCACCTGGTCGACGCCGTCCGGAACGGCGGTGCTCACGACATCGACGGCGCGCTGCCCGTGACGGGCGGATATCACAAAGACCGCCGTGACGCCGGTGCCGACGACGACGCCAAAGGCCACCGCGAGCGGCACCAGCAGAGCGGAGTCCATAGCGACTAGGTTAGTTACATCTGGCGGGTTGCTTTGCTGCGCGCATAATGCGGCCCGGTAACGTGGCGTGTTGTTCAGTTGCGGTTACCCGGTTGTTCACCTCGGCAGTGCATGGTGGCTCAGAACTGTGCGGGAATCCAAGGCTCGCAGCGAAAGGGACGTAGACGATGCGCGAGGTATTCCAGCAGGAACTGGCGGAGGTGCAGGAGCGCCTCGTCGAGATCGCGACGCTCGTCGAGCGCTCGATCGACAACGCCACGCGCGCCTTCAATGAGTCCAACGTTTCGCTCGCCGAAGCCGTCATCGCCGACGACAGCAAGATCGACGAAGCGGCCATCGCCCTCGATGAGCTGGCCATCAACATCCTCGCCCGGCAGCAGCCGGTCGCCCGCGATCTGCGCATCGTGGTGAGCGCCCTGCGCATCAGCGCCTCGCTCGAGCGGATGGGCGACATGTCCGAGCACATCGCCCAGCTGGCCCGCTACCGTTTCCCCGACAAGGTGGTGCCGAAGTCGCTTCGCACCACGTTCGCGGAGCTCGGTCGGCTCGACGTGCAGATCGCCCGCAAGCTCACCGACCTGCTCCGCACCGAAGACGTGCGCATGGCCGAGGAGATCCGCAACGACGACGACCAGATCGACGCACTGCACCTCAGCGTGTTCGAGAAGGTGCTCGGCGAGACCTGGAAGGGCGCCGCGGTCGACACGGTGGATGCCACCCTCGCCTCGCGCTACCACGAGCGTTTCGCGGACCACGCGGTGTCGATCGCCAAGAAGGTGCAGTACCTCGCCACCGGCGACTGGGTTGCCGCGGAGTTCTAGCCCGCGCCCCGGGACGCCCCCCTCAAACGGAGCATCCCCGTTTTGGGACTACCCGCCCCGGCACCGCCGCTGTTTGACTTGGTGGCATGGCACGACAGATCAGGTTCACCTTCGACGGCTGCGCTCGCACCTACTTCGGTATCGCGCTTCTCGGCGTGCTGATCAGCGTGCTGACCCTGGGGCTCTGCTCTCCGTGGGCCCTCGTGCTCACGGAGCGCTGGAAGGCGAGCCACACCTTCATCGACGGCCAGCAGCTGAGGTTCACCGGCACCGCCCTCGGGCTGCTCCCGCGCTGGATTCTCTGGCTGCTGCTGAGCATCCTCACGGTCGGCGTCTACCTCCTGTGGGTAGCGCCACGACTGCAGAAGTGGAAGACCGAACACACCGAGTTCGCCGAGGCGGTCACCACGGTGATTCCCGTGATGGCGTTCATGCCACGGTAGGTGCGCTACTTCTTGCCCTGCGCCGCCACGGCGGCGGCTCCCGCGGCCGCGGCCTCTGGGTCGAGGTACGCCCCGGGCTTCGTCGGCATGAAATCGTCACCGAGTTCGTAGACGAGCGGGATGCCGGTGGGTATGTTGAGCGTCGCGATGGCGTCGTCCGAGATTGAGTCGAGGTGCTTCACGAGCGCGCGAAGCGAATTTCCATGGGCGGTGACGAGCACCGTCTTGCCCGCCGCGAGGTCGCCCTTGATGTCGGACTCCCAGTAGGGCAGCATCCGGTCGATCACGAGCTTGAGCGACTCGGTGCGCGGAAGGTCGGCGCCGAGGTCGGCGTAGCGCGGGTCGTGCGCCTGCGAGAATTTGCTGTCGTCGTCGAGGGGCGGCGGCGGGACGTCGAACGAACGACGCCAGGTCATGAACTGCGCCTGGCCGAATTCGGCGAGGGTCTGGGCCTTGTCCTTGCCCTGCAGCGCGCCGTAGTGGCGCTCGTTGAGGCGCCAGCTGCGCTTGACGTCGATCCAGTCACGGTCGGCCACGTCGAGGGCGATGTCGGCCGTGTGAATGGCCCGCTTGAGCCGCGAGGTGTACTGGATGTCGGGCAGAACGCCGGATTCGGCGATGAGCTCACCGGCGCGCTTCGCCTCGGCGCGTCCCTGCTCGCTGAGGTCGACATCCACCCAGCCCGTGAAGAGATTCTTGGTGTTCCAGTCACTGTTGCCGTGGCGCAGGAGGATGAGCGTGAAAGTCATGCTCCAACTCTAGTTAACTGGACCCATGCCAATCGGCTCCATCACCCGCGGTACCACGGGCACCAATCGTCTCCGCCGCGTCGACCGCTGGATAGCGCAACTGCCGGCGTTCCGCGGCGCTGAGGCCCCGCTCGTCATCGATCTGGGCTACGGCGCCTCGGCCACGACATCCCTCGAGCTGCACCAGCGGCTCAGCCGGGTGCGCCCCGGTGTGGAGGTCATCGGCATCGAGATCGATCCGACGCGCGTGCGTCTGGCCTCGCTCTCGGCACGGGCCGGGGTGAGCTTTCGACTCGGCGGCTTCGAAGTCCCGCTGCCGAACGGAAGGCGGGCGACGGTCATTCGCGCGCTCAACGTGCTGCGCCAGTACGACGAGAGGCAGGTGCTCGAGAACTGGAGGCGGATGGCCTCCCGGCTCGACGTCGGCGGAGTGCTGGTGGAGGGCACCTGCAACGAGGTCGGGCGAGTGGCCAGCTGGGTGGATGCCACGGCCGAGGGTCCCCGAACCCTCACCGTCAGCCTGCGCCTCGCCGACCTTGAGCGCCCGTCGATCGTGGCGGAGCGGCTGCCGAAGGTGCTCATCCACCGCAATGTGCCCGGCGAGAAGGTCCACGCGTTTCTGCTGGAGATCGACCGGCACTGGCAGCTGAACGCCGCACTCTCGGTCTACGGTCCGTCTCAGCGCTGGATCGCGACGGCGCAGGGGCTCGCCGCGGACGGCTGGCCCGTGCTCGGTGGCCGATCGCGCTGGAAGCTCGGCGAGCTCACCGTGGCGTGGGAGGCGGTCGCCCCGCTGGGCTTCGCCTGGTAGGGCGTGGAAGGCGGCCGCCGCGATTCCTAGCGCTTGACCGCGCCGAGCCGGGGAAGGCGAGGCACGTTGGCGGCGGCGCCGGCCTCCGGCGGTACGACGATCTCCTGGGCGGCCGGCACCAGTGTGCCCTCGGCCCGCACCGAGAGTTCCGACTGCGGGTCGGTGTTGCGCTTGATCACGGCGAGCGCGATCGGTCCGAGTTCGAAGTGCCGGGCCGCGGATGTCACATAGCCGACGACCGCGTCGGCGAGCACCACCTCGTCGCCCCGGGCGGGCAGCACGGACTCCGAGCCATCGAGGTGGAGCATCACGAGGCGCCGCGGCGGATGCCCGAGGTTGTGCACCTTGGCGACGGTCTCCTGACCGCGGTAGCAGCCCTTGGACAGGTGAACGGCCGAGCGGAGCCAGTCGAGTTCGTGCGGAATCGTCTTCTCGTCCGCCTCGGTCGCCAGGCGCGGGCGCCAGGCGGCGATTCGCAGCGCCTCGAGGGCGAGGAACCCCGAGGCCGGAAGCTCGATTGACGGGAGGGAGGCCCGGGGAATGAGCAACTCGCTGTAGGTCCAGTGCTCCGCCGGGTGATGCTCGACGGGCGCGTACTGCCATCCGCCGGGGGCCACCTGCGCCCAGGGGTCGTTCCAGACGAGGGGAACGCCGTTGGGCGAGGCCACCAGGATCTCCGGCGACCCGAGGGTACCGATGGTGGCGAGTTCTTCGGTGCGGTCCCGGATTTCCACGCGAAGCATGAACACCATCTTCGACAGCCAGGCGAACAGTCCGGGCGCCTCGTCACGTTCGAGCATCAACCACAGCTCGACGCCGTCGTCGAGCAGGCGAACGGCGTACTCGAGCCGGCCGGACTGGTCGAGAAGAAGGGTCTCGCTCGACTGCCCGGGCACGAGGCCCGCGACGCTCTGCGAGGTCAGGGAGTTGATCCAGGTGAGCCGGTCGGCGCCGGAGATGGAGAGCACAGCCCGGTGCGAGAGATCGACGATCGACTCCCCTTCCGCGAGGGAGCGCTGCTCCGCGAAGGGGTTGCCATAGTGGGCGGCGACCCCGGCATCCGGTCCCGTGCCGTCGACGGCTCCGGAACGTGCGAGCTTACTCAAGGCGTGCGAGTCTGCCGGAGGCATGCGTGGCGAGTTCCTGACCGAGCGCGGCGAGATCCCAGGCCCAGAGCATGTGGTTGTCGACGAGCCCGTAGAGGCGGGTGGAGGCGGTGTGCTCCTTGGAGGTGACGGACCGCATGACGGCGTCCGTCGCGAGGTCGATGCGCGGCCCCTTGACCTGGCCGACGTAGAGCTCGCTTACGCCACCGGGATGCAGGATCGACACTTCGATATCGAAGCCGCCCGCGGCGTTGCGCAGGGTCTCGACGGAGTTCGCGGTCGTGAACGGCTGGATTCCGATGCCCCGCAGCAGACCGGGTCCCGGATCGGCATCGGTCGCGGCGCGACTCAGTCGCCAGTAGCCGGTCTCGGTGGCGAGAGGGGTGAGCTCTTCGTCGAGGAGCCAGGTGTACGAGTTGTAGTTGAGGTGCGGCAGTCCGTCGTGGGTGAAGCTCAGTCGATGGCCGAACTCGTAGTTGCGAGTCTCCTCGCCCACCTCATAGTTGACGACGCCGGTGCCCTCCCACACGCCGATCAGCCAGGACAGCGGCACGAGCTCGGCGGGCAGGTTTGAATCGAGTTCGATCATCGACGTTCAGCCCCTCGAGAAGTCGGTTCTCAGCTCTGGCCACGGAAGAGGCTGAACAGCACCACCACGGAGACGTAGCCGATCGCAAGGGTGGCGAGGATCAACAGGCCGACGAAGAAGAGTTCCAGACCGAGATACATGCTTCGATTCTATGCGGCGAGCAGCTGCAGTGTTCCCAGAACGACGGTGGAGACCCCGAGAATCACGATGGATCCGCCGAGGCAGGCCATCATGCGGTCGACGAGTCCCTCCTTCTGCACGATCGCGAGCTGGATGCAGAACGTGAGGATCACATCCGCCGCCAGAACGAACGGCAGCCAACTGAGGTAGTGCACCGGCTGGGCAATGAGGCCGATCAGCACGGAACCGACCACGGCGACGAGCCACACCGGTACGACGCTCACGAGGGTGAGGCGGGTGGCTGGCTGGGGGGTGGTCACGCACCAATTCTGCACTACACACGCCTCGCCGAGCCCGAAAGTGCCTTTAGACTGTGCTCTGGCCTTTGGAGGACTTGTTGGCGCAGCTGTTGATCCTGACTTCCGCCGTCAATAGCGATGTCTTGCCCGCGCTCGGACTTCTCAGCCACCGCACGCGGCACCTCCCCGCTACACCGGCGTCGCTCATCACCGCGCCGAGTTGCGACCTGATCCTCGTGGATGCTCGGCAAGATCTGGCCAGCGCCAAGTCGCTCTGCAAGATTCTCAATACCACGGGCGTGAACGTGCCGCTCATGCTCATCCTCACGGAGGGCGGTCTCACCGCGGTGAGCGCCGACTGGGGAGTCGACGACGTGATTCTCGAGACGGCGGGACCGGCCGAGGTGGATGCCCGCATCCGCCTCGTCGTCGGACGCCAGGCAATCGACAAGACCAGCAACAAGATCCATGCCTCCGGTGTCGTGATCGATGAGGTGAGCTACTCGGCGAAGGTGCACGGGCGCCCGCTCGACCTCACCTTCAAGGAATTCGAACTGCTGCGTTTCCTCGCCACCCATCCCTCCCGTGTCTTCACCCGCGAGCAGCTGCTCAGCGAGGTGTGGGGTTATGACTACTTCGGCGGAACCCGCACCGTCGACGTGCACGTGCGGCGGCTGCGGGCCAAGCTCGGCGACCTCGAGTCACTCATCGGAACCGTGCGCAACGTCGGTTACCGCTTCAACCTCCACGACGATGATGCCGACCGACTCGCCCAGTCCGTCAATTCCTGACCACCCGCAGGCCGCCGCGGCACTCGCGGCCCTGATCGAGCGGGCACGGCAGGCCGACGGGCAGCCGCCGTTCTCCGACCAGTCCCTCATCGACCTCCGAAGCGGGGCGAAGCATCGGCTCATGCTGGACGACACGGCCGCCGCCATCTTCTCCCCGACCGAGGCAGAATTCGTCGTGGATCCGGACGCGCGGGGGCGCGGGCTCGGAACCGCCATGCTCGAGACCCTGCTCCCCCTCGGCGCACCCGGCCTGCGCATCTGGGCGCACGGCGATCATCCCGCCGCCCGCGCGCTCGCGCGGAGCCACGGGTTCACGCCGGTGCGTGAACTGCTTCAGCTGCGGGCACCGGTTCCCCCCGCGCCGGTCACCTCGGCCGCGCCGCCACTCATCGTCGATTCCTTCCGACCGGGCACCGACGACGAGCAATGGCTTCGGCTCAACGCGCGCGCCTTCGCCTTCCATCCGGAGCAGGGATCCGTGACCCGGTCCGACCTCGACGAGCTGACCAAGGAGCCATGGTTCGACCCGCAGGATTTCCTCGTGATGCGCGACTCCGACACGCTGATCGGATATTGCTGGCTGAAGATCGAGGATGACGTCGGCGAGTTCTATGTGGTCGGCGTCGATCCCGACCGCCAGGGCGAGGGGCTCGGCCGCCGGCTCATGGATGCCGGTTTCGCCCGGCTCGCGGCCCGGGGCATTCCCACCGCGGCCCTCTACGTGGAGGCCGACAACGTGGCCGCCGTGAGCCTCTACCGTTCGCTCGGGTTCGCGAACCACTCCGTCGACATCCAATACGCACGGGCCTGACCCGGCCCAGGCGCGGTCGTCTCGTTACCACGCGTTAACCCAGACCACGGTGCCCGCGATAGTCGAGGTGCGATGATGTCGGTATGAGCAGCGAGACATACCTTGGCGATGCCGCGTTGGCGACGGACAGTCTCGACGACGACTACGACTCGACGTGGGTGGATGACGGCACCCTTCCGGCCGGACGCTACCTCGACCGAGAGCTGAGCTGGCTCGCCTTCAACACCCGGGTCCTTGAGCTCGCCGAAGACCCCGAACTGCCGCTTCTCGAGCGGGCGAACTTCCTCGCGATCTTCGCCAGCAACCTCGACGAGTTCTTCATGGTGCGAATCGCCGGACTCAAGCGCCGCATCCTCACCGGCCTCGCCGTCCCCACCAACATCGGGGCCGCTCCGACCGAGGTGCTGGCCGTGATCCAGGATCGGGCCCACGAACTGCAGACGCGTCACGCTCTCGCGTTCCGCAACCTCGTCAAGCCCGACCTCGACGACGCGGGCATCCACATCGAGACCTGGGCCGACCTCGGGCAGGCCGACCGTGACCTCCTCGACGAGATCTTCGCCGCCCGCATCTTCCCGGTGCTCATGCCGCTCGCGGTCGACCCCGTGCATCCTTTCCCCTACATCTCGGGCCTCTCGCTCAACCTGTCGGTCCGGGTGCGCAACCCCAAGATCGGCAAGGACGAGTTCGCCCGCCTCAAGGTGCCGCCGATGCTTCCACGGTTCGTGCAGCTTCCCGACGACGGCAGCGGCCTGCTGCGATTCATCCCGCTCGAGGACCTCATCTCCAATCACCTCGGCGACCTGTTCCCCGGGATGGAGGTGTTCGACCATCACGAGTTCCGGGTCACCCGCAATGAGGACGTGGTGCTTGAGGAGGACGAGTCGGAGAACCTCATCCAGACCCTCGAGCGCGAACTGTTGCGACGCCGCTTCGGACCGCCGATCCGCCTCGAGATCACCGACGACATGGATGACCACACCCTCAGCCTGCTCGTGCGCGAACTCGACATCACCGAATCCGAGGTCTACCGCCTGCCGGCCCCCCTCGACCTCGGCGGCCTCTTCGAACTCAACAAGATCGATCGCCCGACCCTTAAATACAAGCGGCACGTTCCCACCACCGCGGCGCAGCTGATGCCGCTCGAGCCCAATGCCGCCCCCGACATCTTCGGATCGATCGCCCGCCAGGACATCCTGCTGCACCACCCGTACGAGTCCTTCGCGACGAGTGCGCAGGCCTTTCTCGAGCAGGCCGCGGCGGACCCGGACGTGCTCGCCATCAAACAAACGCTCTACCGCACCTCGGGAGACAGCCCCATCGTCGAGGCCCTCATCCAGGCCGCCGAGGCCGGAAAACAGGTGCTTGCGCTCGTGGAGATCAAGGCGCGCTTCGACGAGTCCGCGAACATCTCCTGGGCGCGCAAGCTCGAGAAGGCTGGCGTCCACGTGGTCTACGGGCTCGTCGGGCTGAAGACTCACTGCAAGCTCGCCCTCGTGATCCGGCAGGAGAACGGGGTGCTCAAGCACTACAGCCACATCGGCACGGGAAACTACAACCCCAAGACCAGCCGCCTCTACGAAGACTTCGGCCTGCTCACCGCGAGCGCCACCGTTGGCAAGGACCTCACCCGGCTCTTCAACGAACTTTCCGGCTACGCGATCGAGCGGAAGTTCAAACGGCTGCTGGTGGCCCCGCTGCATCTGCGTCTTGGACTGATCAAGCGCATTCGCGTCGAGGCGGCGAATGCGCGCAACGGCATGCCGTCCGGCATCCGGATCAAGCTCAATTCGATCGTCGACGAGGCGATCATCGATGCCCTGTACCGCGCGAGCGAGGCCGGCGTTCCGGTGGAGCTGGTCGTGCGCGGCATCTGCGGGGTGAAGCCCGGCGTCGCCGGCCTGAGCGAGAACATCGAGGTGCGTTCGATCCTCGGCCGTTACCTCGAACACTCGAGGATCTTCTCCTTCATCAACGGCGGCGACCCGCAGGTCTACATCGGAAGCGCCGACATGATGCACCGCAACCTCGACCGGCGGGTAGAGGCACTGGTTCGGCTCACCAACTCCGAGCACCTGCGGCAGATCGAGGGCCTCTTCGACCTGGCGATGTCCGACGACATCGCCCATTGGGAGCTCGACGCCAACGGAAGCTGGACGCGTCACTACAAAGCGGAGGACGGCTCGCTCCTCGAAGACATGCAGAATGTTCTGATGCGAGAAATCAGCCAAAGAAAGCGCACTGGAGCAGTCCGTTGACCCTCACAGGACCTGCCGTGGTGCGGGCCGCCGGCGCCGTCCTCTGGCGCGAGACCCCCGGCGGAATCGAGCTCCTCGTCGTCCACCGGGCAGAACGCGCGGACGTCTCCATCCCCAAGGGCAAGGTCGACCCCGGCGAGACTCCGCCGCAGACCGCCGTGCGAGAGATCGCCGAGGAGACCGGGCTGACCGTGGTACTCGGCGCCCCGCTCGGCACCACGGAATACGTCATGCCGGGCGGGCGCGAGAAGATCGTGCACTACTGGTCGGCTGAGGTGACGGACGAGGCCATCGCGTCGTCCACGTTCGCCGCCAACAAGGAGATCGCCGCCGTCGAGTGGCTCTCCATGAAGGCCGCCAGGGCAAAGCTGAGCTACGACCTCGACCGCAGCGTAATTGATCGGTTCTCCGCGCGCGTGAAGGCCGGGACCCTGCGCACCTTCCCCATCATCGTGCTGCGTCACGGCCGCGCCGTTCCGCCCGCCACCTGGGACGGACCGGATGCCACGCGCCCGCTGCTGCACCGCGGGCTGGAGCAGTCCCTCAACGTTTCGTTCGCCATTGCGGCGTGGGCGCCGACCCGGCTGATCAGCAGCACAGCGGCTCGCTGCCTCGCGACCGTCGAGCCGCTGGCGTCGATCACCCGGCTCGTGGTGAAGCAGTCGACCAACATCAGCCAGGACGCCTGGGAGGACGGCACCGCGAACGTGCACAAGACCGTGCGCAAACGGCTCCGGGCCGGTGTCGCCGTGGTGCTCTGCAGCCACGGCCCGGTGATCCCCGAGATCATCGATGCGGTGGCCGCCGCGACCAACACTCCCCTGGACGCTCCGCTGCGCCGGGCCGGAATGCTCTCCACCTCGGAGTTCACCGTGCTGCACGTGTCGTCAGAGCACCCGGATGCCCCGCTCGTGGCCGTCGAGACGCACGGGCCAGCTCTCCTCTAGGGCGCCGAGTGTTGGGGTGTCGTTAACCTCCCGTTCACCCTCCGTGCCAAATCTGGTTAAAGAGCGTTTGTAATGTCTCTGAGGGGTCGGCACCGGCCCAAGTCCAGTTTTCAATCTCCCGAAGGGAAACCTGTGAACATCAAGCGTTTTGGTAGCGTCGCTGCCATTGCTGTCGCAGCCACCATCGTCCTGTCTTCGTGCGCAGCAAACGAAACAGCACCCTCCACGTCCGGGTCCGCAGCCCCGGCAAGCACGCTCACCGGCACACTCAACGGCATCGGTTCCTCCGCGCAGGCCGCGGCAGAGAGCGCCTGGGTCGCCGGTTTCCAGACAGCCAACCCGAACGTCACCGTCAACTACGACTCGCAGGGTTCTGGCGCCGGCCGCAAGGCCTTCATGGGAGGGTCGGCTGACTTCGCTGGCTCCGACGCCGCCCTCAACGCGACCGAGCTTTCCGCAACCTTCGCCGGTTGCGCAGCGAACAGCAAGGCGATCGACCTTCCCGTCTACATCTCGCCGATCGGCGTGGTCTACAACGTGAGTGGCGTCACCAACCTGAAGCTGGACGCGGCGACGATCGCCGGAATCTTCAAGGGCACCATCACCAAGTGGAACGACCCGGCCATCGCCTCCCAGAACTCGGGAACGGCCCTTCCCGCCGCCCCCATCGCGGTGGTACACCGGTCCGACGACTCGGGAACGACGCAGAACTTCACCGACTACCTGGCCACTGTCGCCGGGTCGGTTTGGGACAAACCGTCGGGACAGACCTACCCGTACGCCATCGGTGACGCGGCCAAGGGCAACCAGGGCGTAGTCGCAGCGGTTACCGCCGCGGCGAACAGCATCGGCTATGCCGACCAGTCGGCCGCAGGCAGCCTGAACATCGCCCAGCTCAAGGTGGGCAACGCCTACGAGAAGATCACCACGAAGGGCGCTGCGGCCGTTGTCGCGGCCTCGCCTCTCGAGAGCGGCCGACCGGCCAATGACCTCGCCATCGCGATCGACCGTAAGAACGCGACCGCTGGCGCATGGCCGATCGCCCTCGTCAGCTACCTGATCGTGTGCCAGACCTACGCCGACCCTGCAAAGGCAGATCTCGTCAAGGCCTACGCGACCTACGTGGCGAGTGCCGCTGGACAGAAGGCCGGTTCAGACCAGGCGAAGTCCGCACCGCTCGCGACCGATCTTGCAGCCAAGGTAGTCAAATCAATCGCTACCATCAAGTAATCCACTTCTCGCAAACCGGCTTGAGCTGTGACTTCACAGCTCAAGCCGGTTTGTTGGGTAGATTTACTGACTTTTTCATCTCGTGAGGTAGGCAGAAAGCGTAATGACTACCGGAACTTCAGGGACAATCAGAGCCAAGGTCCGCCTTGGCGACCGCATCTTCTCCGGTAGCACCGTCGTCGCCGGGTCCATAATCCTGGCAGTTCTTGCCGCTGTCGCCATCTTCCTGGTCAGCCAGAGCATCCCCGCATTCGTGGCGAAGCCAGGAACTCTTCCCCACGGCGCCGCCAACTTCTGGGTCTATGTGTGGCCGCTCGTGTTCGGCACCGTCTGGGCAGCGGCCCTGGCCCTGGGCATCGCGGTTCCCGTCGCGATCGGCGTCGCCCTCTTCATCTCGCACTACGCGCCGCGCCGCATCGCGCCGGTGCTCGGCTACATCATCGACCTTCTGGCCGCGATGCCGTCCGTCGTCTTCGGGCTCTGGGGAATCGGCGTTCTTGCCCCATTCGTTCAGCCGTTCTACGTGTGGCTCAACGCCAACGTCGGCTGGTTCCCCCTCTTCGACGGGAGGGTATCCGGAACAGCGCGAACGATCCTCACCGTGGCGATTGTGCTCGCGGTGATGGTCTTGCCGATCATGACCGCGGTGTGCCGCGAGGTATTTCTGCAGACCCCGCGGCTGCACGAAGAGGCCGCCTTGGCCCTCGGCGCGACACGCTGGGAGATGATCCGGGTCGCCGTGCTCCCCTTCGCCCGCCCGGGAATCATTTCCGCGATCATGCTTGGTCTCGGTCGAGCTCTCGGAGAGACGCTCGTAGTCGCGATGGTCCTCTCCCCGGCCACCGTCGTGTCGTTCTTTCTACTCACCACCCAGAATCCGAACACGATTGCCGGAAACATCGCCCTGCAATTTCCGGAAGCAACCGGCGTCGGCGTGAACACCCTCATTGCCTCCGGCCTCGTTCTCTTTGTCATCACCTTTATCGTGAATGCAATCGCCCGTGTCGCGGTTAGCCGTCGCAAAGCCTTCTCAGGAGCGAACTGATGTCAGCGATGCCCCTTGGCCCGGTCGGCAACTCCCTGACCGCCGGCCGACTGCCCCGCGGGTCCGTCTGGGTCGTGCTTGTGACGAGTTGGGTGCTGTTCGGCGTTGTATTCCTTTTCGTGCAACTCGCGGGTGGAACGAAGCAGTTCAACCTCGTCGGAACGCTCTTCCTGGGAACAATCCTCTTCGACGTGCTCATTTACGTCCTCTCCCGTCTCGTCGAGGGCGCGCGACAGGCCACGGATCGACTGGTCACCGCACTCGTCGCCTCCGCCTTCATTCTCGCGCTGCTCCCCCTGATCTCACTCCTCTACACGGTGGCGCTGAATGGTCTGCCGAGAATGCTCGAGCCGTCGTTCTTCACCAGCTCGATGCGCAACGTGCTCGGCCCGGGGGGCGGGGCGCTTCACGCGATCGTCGGCTCCCTCGAGATCACGCTTGCCGCCACCGTCATCTCGGTGCCCATCGGGCTCCTCACCTCCATCTACCTCGTCGAATACGGCAGGGGCGCTCTCGCCCGCACGATCACCTTCATGATTGATGTCATGACCGGCATCCCCTCGATCGTGGCCGGGCTCTTCGCCTATGCGTTGTTCGTGCTCATCACCGGGGACCCGGGGTACCGCTCCGGCTTCGGAGGAGCGGTCGCACTTTCCGTGCTCATGATCCCGATCGTCGTTCGCGCGTCGGAGGAAATTCTCAAACTCGTTCCCAACGAGCTGCGGGAAGCCTCGTACGCCCTCGGGGTTCCGAAGTGGTTGACCGTGTTGAAGATCGTCATTCCGACGGCGATCGCCGGAATCACCACGGGAGTCATGCTTGCGGTTGCACGGGTCATCGGCGAAACGGCCCCACTGCTTCTCATCACGGGATTCACCGCGGGAATGAACTACGATCTCTGGAACCACCAGATGATGAGCCTTCCGATGTTCATTTATACCCAGTACGCGAACCAGGGTCCCGCCGCCGCCGACTTCCTCGACAGGGCGTGGGCGTCTGCGCTCACCCTTATCCTTCTCGTGATGATCCTCAACCTCATCGCCCGTTTCATCGCCAGGATCTTCTCGCCGAAGTTCGGCCGTTGACCCTCATCGACCTCTAAAGGAAATCAGTGTCCAAGCGCATCGAAGTCAATGATCTCAACGTGTACTACGGCAAGTTCAAGGCCGTGGAAGACGTGACTCTGACCATTGAGCCCCGCACGGTCACCGCCTTCATCGGCCCGAGCGGCTGCGGCAAGTCGACCTTCCTCCGCACACTCAACCGCATGCACGAGGTCATTCCCGGCGCCCGGGTGGAGGGCGAGGTGCTGATCGACGGCAACAACCTCTACGGGCCGGGAGTGGATCCCGTGCTCGTGCGTCGCCAGGTCGGCATGGTCTTCCAGCGTCCCAACCCCTTCCCGACCATGTCGATTCGGGACAACGTGCTCGCCGGCGTCAAACTCAACAACCGCAAGATCTCCAAGAGCGACTCCGAATCACTGGTCGAGCGGTCGCTGCGGAGCGCCAACCTGTGGAGCGAGGTCAAGGACCGCCTCGCGCTTCCCGGTTCGGGCCTCTCCGGCGGCCAGCAGCAGCGTCTGTGCATCGCGCGGGCGATCGCGGTGCAGCCCGATGTCGTGCTCATGGATGAGCCGTGCTCGGCGCTCGACCCGATCTCGACCCTGGCGATCGAGGACCTCATCGAGGAACTCAAGGTCGACTACACGATCGTGATCGTCACGCACAACATGCAGCAGGCGTCTCGCGTCTCCGACCGAACGGCCTTCTTCAACATCGCCGGCACCGGCAGTCCCGGTCGACTCATCGAGTACAACGACACCAACACGATCTTCTCGCGGCCGAGCGTGCAGGCGACCGAAGACTACGTCTCGGGCAAGTTCGGATAGTCGCCGGAGAAATTTCACCGTGAGCGGCACGCTTCGCAGGATTCAACCTTCGCGAGGGGTGCCGGGCCGCAGAAACGCCTCTCGGCGCTAGGCCGCTCGAAGCGGCGAATATTGGAGCCCGGGGTTACTGCGGCCCGACGGTGGCCCGTGAAGAGCCGTGGACAAGTGTACCAATCCTCGCCGGGGTGCTTGGCCTGCACCGCACTAGCGGGTCAGACGCCACCGCCCCCACCACCGCCTCCGCCGCCGCCGGAGACCGCTCCACCGCCGGACCCACCGCCCGAGGCGCTGTAGGCGGATGATGCGCTCACCGACACGGATCCGATGCTGTTCGCGAAGAGCGCGGCGTTGAAGGCGCCGGTGCCCGCATACCAGGACGGCTGCCGGCCGAGCTCCTCGTAGTAACGGCCGAGTTCCTGCGCCCACGTCTTTTCGTTGCCGAACAGAACGGCATAGGGCAACAGCCTCTCATTGAGCTTCAGGAGCTGGGCCTTGTCATCCGTCTTCACCGCGACGCGCTCGGCACCCTGGGGAGACTGCAGGTAGCGCAGCCGGTCCTGCTCGGCGAGCGAGATGTACATTTCGAGCCCCTTGAGATACTCCCGCAGCTCGGCTCCGCGTGGTTCGAGCGGCACGTGGGAGAGCGCGATCGCCGCCGCCACAACACCGAGGATGCCGAGCGCGATGCAGAGGCCTGGCACGATGCCACCGACTGCGTCGGCGATCGACAGTGCGCCGAAGACGACGGACATGGCGGAACCGGTCACCGCGGCGGCCGCCGTCCAGAACATCCGGCCGACCGGGAGCTTGCGGCGGTAGCCGGCCGCCGTGGCATCCGTTCTCACCCGTTTCATGAGGGCGGTGATGCGTTTCACCGCGCGCTGGTCGGGGCTCTTGAGGGTGCGCCGCTCGCCCGGGGTGAGCTCGAAGCCGAAGATCGCATGCAGGAACGCGGCCTCGTCAGCGTCCGTGCCGTCATCGGTGATGTATTCGAGCGCGTACCGCCGCTTGCGGCTGAAGCCGGAACCCGCTATCTCGAGCACGCGCAGTCTGCCGGACACGGCGAGATCCAGGATCTGGGCCGGGTTGGCCTTGGCCGTCGTGCCCGCGACGATCGACGACAACAGCAGCGGAACGCCCACGGGCGGCAGGTACTCCGGAATGATGATGCCGCGCCCGGGGGCATCCCGCAGTCCGGTCGCCCGCAGCACCACGGCCCCGACCGCCGCGGCGATGGCCCCGAGCGCGCCGAGGAGGGCCAGCGGCGGCCAGGGCGCCGCGAGGAAGCCGCTGTCTCGCAGGGTGAAGGTGTGGGGCGCGAACCCGATCGCGAAGGTGAGGTTCTCACCGGCAGCCAGCTCCAATGCCGTGAAGGTGTAGCCGGCGTCGGTCCTGACGACCGTCGCCGGCCCGTTCGCTCCCTGGGCCCCGGATGCGGCATCCACCCGGCCGGTGAGCCGCGAGTCGAGCGACGGCGCGAGGCGCACGGTCGCCGTGACGGCCCCGAACGGCTGAGCCCAGCCGGTGCCGTTGGTGTCCCAGTAGAACTCGTCGGCGTTCGTGTCGGCGAAATAACGGGTGACGTTGTGCTGCGTGTAACGGATCACGTAGGTCTGCGAACCGTGCACGAACGAGTCACTTCTGATCGTCACGTCGAGGAAGTCACCGTTCCTCTGGGCAGTGAAGCCGCGGGGGGCGCCGTTCTCATCGGTCACCGACGTCACCGAGAGGGAGGTGGGGTGGCCGTCGTACGTGTCGACGAGCTGCCTCCGGATGCCGTGGTTCTGGTCGGTCTGCGGAAAGACGGCGACGAGGGTCTCGACCACGGAGAGCACGGAGCGCCCCGCGGAATCCCGGTCGAGCGAATACTGACCGTCGAAACTCGTGAAGGTGAAATCGTTGACGGCGGCGGACGCGGGCGCCGCGAACCCGAGCAGAATCGCAATCGCAATCACCACCATGACGACGATCCGTTTCATGGCTGTCAGCGTATCGGGCGCCGTCGGGCCGCGAGGGCCAAGGGTCCCGGTACGCGGATGCGGCTCGTTCTAGGGCGTGTCTCCTATTTGGATCCAGGTGATGCAGGCGTGGAGGACGGCGGCGGCGCGGTAGGTGATGGCAAGTTTGTCGTACCGGGTCGCGATGCCGCGCCATTGCTTGTTGAGGGCGAAGGAGCGTTCGACGACGT
>JBBSBA010000012.1:0-47343 GCA_038251725.1 Actinomycetales bacterium | reverse complement strand
TCCACCCCCCTCTCCCTCAATAAAAACACTCCATATAATGCAACATATCGCTCGGCCCCCCCCCAAACAAAAAATAATCTTACAACCCCCCCTTCCACCACCTGGCCTCTCCTTTTTTGGGCGGGGTTTTTTCCGGGCGGCCCCACGCCCGAGGTATCAGCTCATATGATCGATCTCGGCCTGCTCTTCGATGTAGACGGGCCCCTCGCGAGCCCCGTGAGTCGCAGCATCCGCATCCCCAGCATTCTCGATGACCTCGTGGCGCTCACCGGCGCCGGAGTGCCGATCGCGTTCATCACGGGACGGTCGGACAGCTTCATCCGTGAGCAGGTGGTCGCGCCGCTTCTCGACGTCGGCCTCGGGGCGGCCCTCGCCACTCCGGGCGCTCGCATGTTCGGCGTCTTCGAGAAGGGCGGCTCCTGGGCCCCGATAACGTCGGATGGCATGGGGGAGGTCACGGTAGACGAAAGCGTCTCGCTGCCCGCGTCGGTCATCAGCGGCGTGCGGGAGCTCGTGGCCGACGGCTTCGGAGACGCCATGTTCTTCGACGAGACGAAGCGAGCGATGATCTCGGTGGAACAGCGCACCGATGTGGACGCCGAAACCTATCAGCACGCGCAGGCGTGGTTCAACGACGCCGCGTTCGCCCTGGTCGCCGCCGCGGGAGTCGGGGTGAAGCTCGGCACCCGATCGGTGCCCGATGGCGCGGGAAACGTGCCGTTCCGCCTCGACCCCACGATCATTTCCACCGACATCGAGTCGGTTCTGCTCGACAAGGACCGCGGCGCCGAGAGGGCGCTCGAGTACTTCGCCGGTCTCGGCTCGCTTCCCCGCGTCTGGCGCTCGATCGGCGACTCGCGAAGCGACTACCTCATGGCCGATCACCTGCACGGAGCGGGCTACGACGTGGCGCACGTGGACGTGCGGCCAGCCGACGGCATTCTCGAGCGCCCCTACCGCGTGATCGTCGAGGGAGACGCGATCCATGACGAGGCGGGGGCCGCCTTCCTCGGCTACTGGGTGCGCCGACTCGCGAAGAGCGGCGACCGTGGCGCAAGCGTGGGCGTCGCCGCGTTGTAGCGCAGCCTCGGCGGCTGGCCTGCGTGCGACCGGCAGAATGATGCGTCTGCCGTCGCCAGCGGGAACGCCGTGATCGCCCCCATCCGCCCGCCTTCCGACTGCCGCCCGCCCGCCGACTCCGAAAATGCAGGAGATTCGCCAAGGAACGGCCCCTCGCGCGGCCATTCAGCCACTTTCGTGGCGAATGTCCTGCGTTTTCGGAGGGAGCGGAGGCGGGGATCGCGCCGCGCGCTCTGCCCACGGCGAACACGGCAGTTTCGCCACTGAGGCTCCGATAGATTCGACACCAGCGACAAACTGAAACGGAGCGCAACAATGGCCCAACCGGCATTGGTCTCGAGCATTTTCGACCAACTCCTCAAGGACCGCATCATCTGGCTTGGCTCAGAGGTGCGTGACGACAACGCCAACGAGATCTGCGCGAAGATCCTGCTGTTGGCGGCGGAGGACCCGAAGCGCGACATCTTCCTCTACATCAATTCACCCGGCGGATCCATCACCGCGGGCATGGCGATCTACGACACGATGAAGTTCGTTCCGAACGACATCGTCACCGTCGGCATCGGCATGGCGGCCTCGATGGGACAGTTCCTGCTCTCCTCCGGCACCAAGGGCAAGCGCTACATCACCCCGAACGCGCGCGTGCTGTTGCACCAGCCGTCCGGTGGATTCGGCGGAACCTCGGCGGACATCCAGACCCAGGCCAACCTCATCCTCGACATGAAGAAGCGGATGGCCGAGCTCACCGCAGAGCAGACGGGCAAGACCCCCGAGCAGATCATCATCGATGGCGACCGGGACAACTGGTTCACCGCGCAGCAGGCGCTGGAATACGGCTTTGTCGACCACCTGCGCGAATTCGCCTCCGAGGTCATCGGCGGCGGCGGTACCGACGAGTCCGTGACCAAGAAGTAGAGACAGGCAAACAGACATGGAATACAACGCAATGCCGCTCAACAGCATGCCGTCCGGGCTTGCCGGCCCCACGGCCGAGGCCCGCTACATCCTCCCGACGTTTGAGGAGCGCACCGCCTACGGCTACAAGCGCCAGGACCCGTACGCGAAGCTTTTCGAGGACCGCATCATCTTCCTCGGGGTGCAGATCGACGACGCCTCGGCCGATGACGTGATGGCCCAGCTTCTCGTGCTCGAGAGCCAGGACCCCGACCGCGACATCGTGATGTACATCAACTCGCCCGGTGGCTCGTTCACCGCCATGACGGCGATCTACGACACGATGCAGTACGTGCGTCCGCAGATCCAGACCGTGGTGCTCGGCCAGGCGGCATCCGCTGCCGCGGTCATCCTCGCCGCCGGAACGCCGGGCAAGCGCCTCGCGCTGCCGAATGCGCGCATCCTGATCCACCAGCCGTCCACCGGGGATTCGGGTCGCGGCCAGGCGTCGGACATCGAGATCCAGGCTCGCGAGATCCTGCGCATGCGCTCATGGCTCGAGGAGACTCTGGCGCGGCACTCGAACCGCACGATGGAGCAGGTGAACAAGGACATCGACCGCGACAACATCCTCAGCGGCGAGGAGGCTCTCGCCTACGGCCTCGTCGACCAGGTACTCACCTCGCGCAAGAATATCCCGGCGATCACCAAGTAGATCGTTCTCAGCTGAATCGGCCTCACGACGGGCCCGGAGCAATCCGGGCCCATCGTGCTGTCTGAGGGGCGCGGTGCTGCCCGCCCGCGTGCCTGCCCAGGGCCGTCTTCCCCGCGCGAAATCCATGCATTCTTCGCAACACGCCGCAGAGTTTCACATTCCACCGCAGTGTCGCGAGAAATGCATGGATTTCGGGCGGGGAGGGCGGGTTAGGGGATGCTCTTCTTGCGGCCGACGAGGAGAAGGGTCAGGATGACCGCGGTCGCGACCGCGAGGAACCCCCCGCCGATCCACAGCACGGCCGCAAGCGTGCCGGCGTCCACCGTCTGGGTGCTCGAACCGGCGGAGGTCGTGGGCTTCGTGTTCACGGAGGAGGTGCCGTGGCAATCCGGCGCCGTGACGCTGCCCTCGGACGGCGTGAATCCCACCGGGGGCTGCCAGGTGAAGTCGAAGCTGTCCGACGAGCTGTGCCCGTCGGTCGAGACGGCCTGCCAGGTGACGGTGTACCTGCCGGCCGCGCCGAGGGCGGCGGCCGTGGACATCCCCGGGCCGGTCACGGTCACGCAGCCGTCGCCGTAGTAGCGGCCGGCGGCATCCGTCACTTCCAGGGCGAAGCCCGCGCCGGTGCCGCCCATGTCGAGCAGGACCTCGTTGGTGATGATCTCGAACCGTGCCGGAAGCGCGGTGAGCGTCTCGCCCGCCTTCGGGATCGTTGAGATGGGGTAGTCGTGGGCCTGAGCCGAGGCGGCCAGTCCGAGCACGGGCAGCGTCAGCCCCAGCGCGACCGCAACGACCGCAGCGACAAGTGGCCAGCTCGGCCCGAAGCGGCGGCTCATCTCCTTGCCCACCGACTGGCGACGCGGTGTGACGATGGCGATGACCGCTCCGATCGAGCCCATCTCGTGGTCATGCCCGCTCCTGGTGATTGTGCTGCTCGGCCGTGCCGGTCAAGTCTAGATCTGGCGCGCGTGCGCCCCGATTGCCGCGGCTCGCCGCGCGCGAAAAATGTCATGGTGCCAAGAGAGTCGCCGACTCGGGATAGGCTCGGTATCTGACCCACGGTAGTGTCACGTAACCCGCTGATTCCAGGGCTGCTGTCTCCACTCGGGGGATTGGCACCGGCCGAGACCAGGAGGAGGACCAGCATGGCTCGTATAGGCGAGAG
Source organism: Actinomycetales bacterium (assembly GCA_038251725.1). Taxonomy (GTDB): domain Bacteria; phylum Actinomycetota; class Actinomycetes; order Actinomycetales; family Microbacteriaceae; genus Lacisediminihabitans. Next base: position 43,489 of record JBBSBA010000012.1, on the reverse strand, counting down.
CGCAGATCTTCTCAAGTGTTCCTTCTGTGGAAAGAGCCAGAAGCAAGTCCAACAATTGATCGCCGGTCCCGGCGTGTACATCTGCGACGAGTGCGTCGAGTTGTGCAACGAGATCATCGAGGAACGTCTGGCCGAAGCCGGCGAAGAGACCTCGAGCGAATTCGAGCTTCCGAAGCCCCGCGAGATCTTCAACTTCCTCGAGGAGTACGTGATCGGGCAGGAGACGGCCAAGAAGGCGCTGTCCGTCGCGGTCTACAACCACTACAAGCGCATCCGCGCTCGCAACACGATCACCTCGGCCGACGCTGTAATCGACGACGTGGAGATCGCCAAGTCCAACATCCTGCTGATCGGTCCGACCGGCTGCGGCAAGACCTACCTCGCCCAGACCCTCGCGAAGCGGCTCAACGTTCCCTTCGCCGTGGCGGATGCGACGGCGCTCACCGAGGCCGGCTATGTCGGTGAGGATGTCGAGAACATCCTGCTCAAGCTCATCCAGGCCGCGGACTACGACGTCAAGCGCGCCGAGACCGGCATCATCTACATCGACGAGATCGACAAGATCGCCCGCAAGGCCGAGAATCCGTCGATCACCCGCGATGTCTCCGGCGAGGGCGTGCAGCAGGCGCTGCTGAAGATTCTTGAGGGCACGGTCGCGTCGGTCCCGCCGCAGGGTGGACGCAAGCATCCGCATCAGGAGTTCATCCAGGTGGACACCACGAACGTGCTGTTCATCGTGGCCGGTGCGTTCGCCGGGCTCGAGGAGATCATCTCCCAGCGCGCGGGCAAGAAGGGCATCGGCTTCGGTGCCCCACTGCACAGCAAGGGGGACGACGTGAACCTCTTCGGCGAGGTGCTTCCGGAGGACCTGCACAAGTTCGGGCTCATCCCCGAATTCATCGGCCGTCTGCCCGTCGTCGCCACGGTGACGCCGCTTGACCAGGTGGCTCTCATGGAGATCCTCACCAAGCCGAAGAACGCCCTCGTGCGGCAGTACCAGCGCATGTTCGAGCTCGACGGTGTGGTTCTCGACTTCGAGCAGGACGCCCTCGAGGCGATCGCCGACCTCGCCGTGCTGCGCCAGACGGGCGCCCGCGGACTGCGCTCCATCATGGAGGAGGTGCTCGGGCCGATCATGTTCGAGGTGCCGTCCAATGACGACATCGCTCGCGTCATCGTCACCAGGGCCGCCGTGCTCGAGAACGCCGTCCCGACGATCGTGAACCACAAGGTAGCGCGCCAGGAGAAATCCGCCTGATCGTGGGCAGGAGGCGGGCGACGCCTCCCCGGCCGAGGCTGCGGCTCAGGCGCCGAGAAGCCCCCGACGCTTGAGCAGGGGTTCGATCACGGCGTCGCGCCCGCGGAAGTCACGGTAGGCCTCGAGCGGGTCCTTCGATCCGCCGACGCCAAGCAGCAGGGTGCGGAAACGGTCGCCGTTGGCGCGGGTGAGGCCGCCGTTCTCGGTGAACCAGTCGACCGTGTCGGCGTCGAGCACCTCGCTCCAGATGTAGGAGTAATACCCCGCGTCGTAGCCGCCGGAGAAGGTGTGGGCGAAGTATGTGCTCGAATACCGGGTCGGCACGGCGGGGTTGTCGAGGCCGACCGCGGCCAGTGCCTCCGCCTCGAACTCCGCCACGTCGGCCACCCGGTCGTCGGCGGAGATGCGGTGCCAGGCCTGGTCGAGCAGCGCCGCCGCGAGGTATTCGCTCGTCTTGAACCCCTCATTGAAGGCGGTGGATGCCTGGATCTTGTCCACGAACTCCTCCGGCATCGCCTCGCCGGTCTGGTAGTGCACGGCGTAGTTGGCGAGGATCTCGGGCCAGAGCATCCACATCTCGTTCACCTGGCTGGGGAACTCGACAAAATCGCGGAAGACGTTGGTGCCGGCGAACCGCGGGTAGTTGACGCGGGCGAACAGGCCGTGCAGCGCATGGCCGAACTCGTGGAACAGCGTGTTGACCTCGTCGTAGCTGAGCAGGGTGGGGGATCCCGCGACTGGCTTCGGAACGTTGAGGTTGTTCACCACGACCACGGGGTGCCCGAGCAGCGTGTTCTGCGAGATGAGCGGGTTCATCCACGCTCCACCGCGTTTCGAATCGCGCGTGTAGAGGTCGAGCACATAGAGGCCGACGGGGGAGCCGTCCTCGTTGGCGACCTCGAAGACGCGGGCATCCGGGTGGTACGCGACGAGGTCGTCACGCTCGGTGAACGTGACCCCGTAGACCCGGTTGGCGGCGAAGAACACTCCGTCATGCAGCACACGCTCCGCCTCGAAATACGGACGCATCTGCGCGGTGTCGACGTTGTACTTGGCCACCCGCACCTTCTCGGCGTAGAACGCCCAGTCGGCCGCGGCGATGGTGCCTCCCTCGGGCAGCTGCGCCTGCAGCTCCGCCTGCTCCGAACGGGCGTTGCGGGCCGCGACCGGGGCGAGACGGCCGAGCATGGCGGCCACCGCCTCCGGGGTCCCGGCCGTCTCATCCGCTGTCACGTACGCTGCATGGTTGCTGAAGCCGAGCAGGCGGGCGCGCTCGGCGCGAAGGCGGGTGATGTCGAGCACGAGCCCGCGGTTGTCGTTCGGTCCGCCGTTGCTGCCCCTGGCCCGGGACGCGGCCATGATGCGCTCGCGTACCTCTGCACTGGTGAGGGAGTCGAGATACGGATGCCCGGTGGGCAGCACGAGAGTGATGAGGTATTTGCCAGCCAGGCCGCGTTCCTTCGCCGCCTCGCCCGCGGCGGAGATCTCGTCGGCGGCGAGACCGTCGAGTTCGGCGACATCGTCGATCACGACGGCGAGTTCGTTCGTGTCGGCCAGGAGATTCTTCTCGAAGCGGGTGGTCAGGGTCGACAGCGTCTGGTTGAGCTCGCGCAGCCTCTGCTTCTGCGCGTCATCCAGCCCGGCGCCGGCGAGCGTGAACTCGGTGTAGTAGCGCTCGACGAGGTAGGCGGACTCGGCATCGAGGCCGAGTTGAGGCAGTTGGTCGTGGAGCGCGGTGATGCGCGCGTAGAGCCGGGAATCGAGCCTGATCGCGTCGGAGTGCGCGGCGAGCAGCGGGGCGATCTCCTCCTCGAGATCGTTGGTGAAATCATTGCTGTCGGCCGAGCTCTTGTTGAAGAAGACAGTGGCCACGCGCTCGAGCGTCTGGCCGGAGCTCTCCAGCGGAATCATCGTGTTCTCGAAGGTCGCCGGTTCGCCGCTGCCGGCAATGCGGGCGATTTCGGCAAGTTGGTCCTCGAAACCCCGGTCGAATGCCGGCCGGTAGTCGGCATCCGTGATCTCCGCGAAGGGAGGCAGGCCGTAGGGCAGCGTGCTGGGCGCAAAGAAGGGATTCTGGTCAACCATCTTTCCACCCTATGTCGTGCGGGTGGCACGGTGGAGCCTCACGAGGCCGCCACCGGCTGGCCCATTCGAGCCTGCTCAGTCTTCGGTCTCCTCCGCGGTCGGCCCCACCACGAACGCCTCGCCGCCGGAGTAGCGGATGACCGTGCCATCGTCGAGCTCGACCACCGGGTTTCCCTCGAGCCAGGTCAGCGTCCAGCGCAGCAGGCTCGTATCGACGCCGGCCAGTTCGGCCTCCACGGCCCGCACCGCATCGATCACTCGCTCCGGAAGCCGGGCGGGAGGCTCGGCACCGACTGCCCAACGGGTACCCATTTGCATGTTCAGACCTCCGAAACGACGGGGACAACCTCGGCGAGCACGACATCGCTCACGGAGATTTCGGTGGATTCGACGAAGTCGACGGTGGCGATGCGTCCGACGTCCCGCAGGTCATCGAGCGCGAGCCGAAGCGAGGCCGGGCCGCTGATCGTCGCGGAGGCGACATCCGACTTCTGGGAAGCCTTGGCATCCGTCTTGGCGCGGCGGATGCCGATGAGCGCCTCGCCGACGGCCGACAGCAGGCCGGAGGGCCGGACGTCGGTCGGCGCGGTGGGCCACTCGGTCACGTGCACCGATCCTTCGCGCGTCCACGACCACACCTCCTCGGTGGCAAACGGGATGAACGGGGCGAACAGCCGCAGCATCACCTCGAGTGCGGTGCGCAGCGAGTGGACGGCCGAGGCCTGGCCACGGGGCGAATCGGTGGAGTAGGCGCGCTCCTTGACCAGCTCGAGGTAGTCGTCGCAGAAGGTCCAGAAGAACTTCTCGGTCACCTCGAGGGCCTTCGCGTGGTCGAACTCGTCGAAGGCACCGGTGGCGATTTCGACCACGGTCGACAGCTCGGCGAGCATGTCGAGGTCGAGCGGGTTGGTCGCGCCAGTGGTCGCGGTCGAGGGCAGCGGGAACGAATAGACGAACTTGGCCGCATTGAGCACCTTGATGGCCAGGCGACGGCCGATCTTGATCTGCTTCGGGTTCTGCGGATCGAAGGCCGCGTCGGTTCCGAGGCGGCTGGATGCCGCCCAGTAGCGCACCGCATCCGAGCCGTGGGTCTCGAGCATGGCCGCCGGAGTGACGACGTTGCCCTTGGACTTGGACATCTTCTTGCGGTCGGGGTCGACGATGAAACCGGAGATTCCGGCGTTCTTCCACGGCTCGCTGCCGTTCTCGAGCTCGGCGCGCAGGATCGTGGAGAAGAGCCAGGTGCGGATGATGTCCTGGCCCTGGCTGCGCAGCGAGTACGGGAAGACGAGAGCGAAGAGTTCCGGGTCACGCTCCCAGCCACCGGCGATCTGCGGGGTGAGTGATGAGGTGGCCCAGGTATCCATAATGTCCACCTCGCCGACGAATCCGCCGGGCACGCCGCGCTGGCTCTCGTCGAAGCCGGGGGCGGGGGCGGATGCCGGGTCGACCGGCAGCGCATCCTCGCTCGGCACGATGACCGTGCCCTTCTCGCCGTCGGCGTCGAGCTCGTACCAGACCGGGATCGGCACGCCGAAGAAGCGCTGGCGGGAGATGAGCCAGTCGCCGGTGAGGCCGTTGACCCAGTTCTCGTAGCGCACGCGCATGAAGTCGGGTGTGAAGTTGACCTCGCGGCCGCGTTTGAGCAGCGTCTCGCGCAGCGTCTCGTCACGCGAGCCGTTGCGGATATACCACTGGCGGGTCGACACGATCTCGAGCGGCTTGTCGCCCTTCTCGAAGAACTTCACCGCGTGCACGATGGGCTTCGGGTCGCCGATCATCTCGCCGCTGGCCTTCAGCAGTTCCACGACCTTCGCCTTGGCGCTGAACACGGTCTTGCCCGCCAGCTCGGCGTAGGCGGCAATCGGGCCGGAGCCCACCAGCGCCTCGGGGGCCTCGGCGATGATCCGGCCGTCGCGGCCGATGATGGTGCGGTTCGGCAGGTCGAGTTCTCGCCACCAGACCACGTCTGTCACGTCGCCGAAGGTGCAGACCATTGCGATGCCCGATCCCTTGTCCTTCTGGGCCAGGTGGTGGGCGAGCACCGGCACGTCGACGCCGAACAGCGGGGTGGTCACGGTCGTGCCGAACAGGTGTCGGTACCGTTCGTCATCCGGATGCGCGACGAGCGCCACACAGGCTGGCAGCAGTTCCGGCCGCGTGGTCTCGATGTGGATGTCCCCCTCTGCGGAGTGGAACGCGAGACGGTGGTAGGCGGCTGGCTGTTCCTTGTCCTCGAGTTCGGCCTGGGCGACGGCGGTGCGGAAAGTGACGTCCCACAGGGTGGGGGCCTCGGCCTGGTACGCCTCACCGCGGGCGAGGTTGCGCAGGAACGCGCGTTGCGCGGCGGTCTGGGCCTCGTCGCCGATGGTGCGGTAGGTGAGCGAATAGTCGACGCTCAGGCCGAGCATCCGCCAGACGTCTTCGAACTGCTTCTCGTCCTCGACGGTGAGTCGTTCGCAGAGCTCGATGAAGTTGCGACGGGAGATCGGCAGCTGGTCGGCGGCCTTGCTGCTCGAATTCTCGCCACCCTCGAGCGGCGGAGTGAACGACCCGTCGTAGGGAAGCGACGGGTCGCAGCGCACTCCGTAGTAGTTCTGGACGCGGCGCTCGGTGGGCAGGCCGTTGTCGTCCCACCCCATCGGATAGAAGATCTGTTTGCCGCGCATGCGCTGGTAGCGCGCGATGAGGTCCATGTGGGTGTAGCTGAACACGTGGCCGATGTGCAGACTGCCGGATGCGGTCGGCGGCGGGGTGTCGATGGAGAACACGTTCTCGCGGGTCGCCTTCGACCGATCGAACTGATGCATGTTCTGCTCTTGCCAGAGACCGTCCCACTTGGCTTCGAGGCCCTCGAGGGCGGGCTTTTCGGGCATCTCAAATGCGGCCATGGCGTTCTCCGGTTCGATATATGCGGCACCGAGTCGATGAAGAGGTGCCTGAATGTGTGGGGTGTGCCAATTCTACAGGCGAGCGCATCGCCGCTGCCGAAGTCAGCCCCGCCTGACCACCTGCACCTCCCACGGGCGCAGCGCGCCCGCGACGTCCGGAACCTCGCCGTAGTTGCCGATGACGAGCTCGCCAGAGACGAGGATCGGCAGGTCGAGGAATCCGCCCGAGAAATTGCCGACAACGAGCAGCGACTCGTCGTCGAGCGACCGCGTGAATGCGTACAGGGTCGGATGCTCCGGCTCGAGCATCTCGAAGTCGCCGAGCGACACCACCGGCGACTCGTGCCGCAGCGCGATCAGGCGGCGGTAGAACTCGAAGATCGAACGGGAGCCGGCGGCCCGATCGGTCGCCACATTGATGGTGGTGTGGTTCGGCGTGATCTCGAGCCATGGTGTGCCCGTCGTGAAGCCGGCGAGCGGAGTCGGGTCCCACTGCACCGGGGTGCGCGCGTTGTCGCGACTGCGGAACGCGAGAGACTCAAGCACCGCGGCGGGGGAGGCCCCGGCCGCCGTCTCCTCGGCGTGGTAGTTGAGCGACTCGATGTCGCGGTACTGCTCGATGGCGGTGAATCCAGCGTTGGTCATCCCGATCTCGTCGCCCTGGTAGATGTAGGGCGTGCCGCGGTGCAGGTGCAGGATGGCAGCGAGCATCGTGGCGGACTCGTACCGGAACTCACCGTCGTCGCCGAAGCGCGAGACCGATCGAGGCTGGTCGTGGTTGCCGAAGTAGAGGCTGTTCCACCCCGACTCGGCCAGCCCGGACTGCCAACGTGCGAGCGAGCCCTTGAGGTCCACGAGCTTGAGCGGCACATTGTCGAACTTGATGCGCGGGCCGTGGTCGAGGCCGACGTGCTCGAACTGGATGACCATGTCGAGTTCGAGCCGGTCGGAGCCCGTGAACAGGATGGCGTCATCCACCGTCGCTCCGGGCGTCTCGCCCACCGTGATGAGGTCGGCCTCGCGTCCGGCGAAGACCTCGCGATTCATCTCCTGCAGGTAGTCGTGCACCTGGTCGCCCATCACGAATCCCGGGCTGTCGCCCACGAGGTCGGACTGCACCTTGGCGATGAGGTTGATTACGTCCATGCGGAAGCCGTCGACGCCGCGGTCGAGCCACCAGTTCATCATCGAATAGACGGCGGCCCGCACCGCCGGATTCTCCCAGTTGAGGTCGGGCTGCTTCGCCGCGAAGAGGTGCAGGTAGTACTCTCCCGTGGCCTCGTCGAGCTGCCAGGCAGGACCGCCGAACATGCTGCGCCAGAGGTTGGGCTCGCGGCCATCCACACCGTCCCGCCACACGTACCAGTCGCGCTTCGGGTTGACGAGCGAGCCCCTGGACTCCTCGAACCAGGCGTGCTCGTCGCTCGTGTGGTTCACCACGAGGTCCATCACGATCTTGATGCCGCGCGCGTGCGCCTCGGCGAGCAGCAGATCGAACTCCTCGAGGGATCCGAACAGCGGGTCGATGTCCCGGTAGTCGCTGATGTCGTAGCCGTTGTCGGCCTGCGGCGAGCGGTAGATGGGGGAGAGCCACACCACATCCACGCCGAGCTGCTGCAGGTGGTCGAGCTTGCCGCGAATGCCACCGAGGTCGCCGATGCCATCACCGGTGGAATCCGCGAAACTGCGCGGGTAGATCTGGTACACGACGGCCGAGGTCCACCAGGCCGGCGATGGGGAATCGATGCTCATTCGATGAAGTCTTTCATGCCAGTCGCGGCGTCGCCCCGATCAGCGCTCTGGTGTAGGCCTGCTTCGGCGCCCCGAAGACGGTCTCGGTCGGCCCCGATTCGACCACCCGACCGCCACGCATCACGAGCACATCGTCGCTCATGTGCCGCACCACACCGAGGTCGTGGGTGATGAACACGTAGCTCAGTCCGAGCGACCGCTGCAGGTCGTCGAGCAGGTCAAGCACCTGGGCCTGCACGGACACGTCGAGGCTCGAGACCGGTTCGTCGCAGACCACGATGTCGGGCCGCGGCGCGATGGCGCGCGCGATCGCGACGCGCTGCTGCTGGCCGCCGGAGAGCAGGCGCGGACGTCGGGCGGCGAGCTCCGGCGCGAGGCTGACGGACCGCATCAGCGCGGGCACGCCCTCGGCGCAGCCAAGGGCATCCGCGAGGATCCGCCCGACGGTCCAGCGCGGGTCGAAGGAACTGAGCGCGTCCTGGTAGATCGCGCCGATGCGGGGCCGGCGTGCCCGGCGTGCGGACTCCGGCACGGACGTCCACGCATGCCCCAGCAGGGACACCTGCCCGGAGTCTGGCCTCTCGAGGGCGAGCGCGAGGCGGGCGAGGGTGGTCTTGCCCGACCCGGATTCGCCGACGACACCGAGCGTGCGGCCACGTTGCAGCGAGAAAGTCACATCGTCGACGGCCAGGAGCGCGCCGAACCGCTTGGAAAGCCCGCTGGCGGCGAGCACCTCCCGGGGTTCGAACGGCAGCTGCGGTGGCAGGCGCGTGCTCGTCAGTCGGGAGAAGCGAGGTCGTTCGGTCGGCACGGCCGCGATCAGGCGCCGGGTATACGGATGCTGCGGATTGGCGAGCAGGACCCTGGTTGGCCCGCTCTCCACGACGCGACCCTTGGTCATCACGAGCAGGTGGGAGGCCAGTCGGCTCACCACCGCGAGATCGTGGCTGATGAGCAGGATCGCGGCGCCGTCATCCCTGAGTCGCTCGAGAAGGTCGAGGATGCCGGCCTGCACGGTCGTGTCGAGGGCCGTGGTCGGCTCGTCGGCGATCAGCAGCCCGGGGCGGAGCGCGATCGCCGAGGCGATGACAGCACGCTGACGAAGCCCGCCGGAGAGTTCATCGGGGCGCTGGGACGCCCGCAGCGCCGGGTTCGGAACGCCCACCTCGGCGAGCAGCTCGAGTACGCGTTCCTGGCGTTCGACCGCGGAGAGCGAGCCGTGCAGCCGCAGCGAGTCGGCGATCTCCCGTCCGACCGGCCTCAGCGGATCGAGCGCGACGAGGGTGCCCTGGGAGATGAAGCCGATGTCGCGCCCGCGCAGGCGTTGCAGGCGGCGCGGGGAGGCATCGGTGATGTCGGTCGTGTCGAATCGAAGGCGTGACGCGGTGACGGAGCCGCCGGTGAGGCCGAGCAACGAGCGCGCGGTGACGCTCTTGCCAGAACCCGATTCGCCCACGATCGCCACGCACTGCCCTGGCTCGATGTCGAAGGAGACGCCGGAGACGACTTCGGTTGCGCCGAAGCGCACGGAGAGGTCACGCACGCTCACCAGCGCGGTCACGATTGCCGCGTTCGTTGCTGCAGCCCCCGGCCGACCAGCGTGGTCGCCACCGCGCTGATCACGATGAACAGGCCAGGGAAGAACGTCATCCACCAGAAGGACGTGAGGTAGGTGCGACCCGCCGAGAGCATCGCGCCCCACTCGGCGGCGGGCGGCACCGAGCCGAGTCCGAGGTAGCTGAGTGAGGAGGCCCACACGATCGACTGGCCGATGCCGAGAGTCACCAGCACGAACAGCGAGCCAGCCACGTTCGGCAGCAGGTGTCGCCGCAACCGGAACCACCAGCCGCGCCCGAGCACGGTCGCCGACTCGAGATAGGGCGCTCGCCGCACTACGAGCACCCGGCTGCGGATGATTCGGGCGTAGCCCGGCGCGGTGGCGAGTCCCACGGCAATCGTCGAGGTGACGACTCCCGGCCCGTAGACCACGATGAAGAGCAGCGCGAGGAGCAGCCCGGGGAACGCGAACAGCACCTCGAGAAACCGGGTCGTTCCGAAGTCGAGCCAGCGCGGTCCGAGTCCGGCGAGCAGGCCGAAGACCAGCGCGAGGCCGACCCCGACTGCCGTGGCCGAGACCCCGATGAGCAGGGACGCGCCGGCGCCGTGGATGATGCGCGTGTAGATGTCGCGGCCGGACTCGTCGGTGCCGAAGAGGTGGGCGAATGAGGGCGCACGGAAGCTCTGGGCCGGGTGGATGGCCAGCGGATCCCCGGGGGCGAGCACCCCCGGTGCGACGGCGGCGACGAGCAGGAAGAGCAGCACCGCGCATCCGATCCAGAGCAGGAGGTGCCTCATGGGGTGCGCAGTCGGGGGTCGACAAGGCGATCACCGAGATCGGTGAGTGTGGTGACGAGCATGTAGCCGAGTGCGACGACGAGCACGACGCCGAGCACGAGCGGGACATCCCGTTGCTGCACCGCCGAGAGCAGGCTCCGGCCGATGCCCGGCCGGGCGAAGATCGTCTCGACAACCACGGCCCCGCTGATGAGCGAGCCGAAGGCCCAGCCGACCAGTCCGATGGCGGGAATCGCCGCGTGACGCAGCGCATGTCGCCAGAACACGCCGTTCGCGCTCTCGCCGCGAGCCCGGGCTGCGAGCACGAACGGCGACGCCGTGGCGTCGAGGATCGACTCGCGCATCACCTGGGCGAGAAAGCCGGAGAGCGGCAGCGCGAGCGTGAGCACGGGAAGCACAAGCCCGGCCGGGCCCGGCACACTCACCGGGGGAAGCCAGCCGACCGTGGAGGAGAACAGCAGGATGAGACTGATCGCGAGCCAGAAGTGCGGCACGGCGGCGGCCACGACTTCGAGAGCCCAGCTGACCCCGGATGCCACCCGCCCCCCACGGGCTGACCAGGCGGCGAGTGCCAGTGCGATCGCCGACGCCACCAGCAGCGACAGCAGTGCGAGCAGGAGGGTGCCGCCGAGGGTCGCGCCGATGACGGTGATCACCGGCTGCTTCAGCGAGTAGGAGGTGCCGAGGTCACCCGTCGCCAGTCGGCCGAGATAGTGCAGGTATTGCAGGGGGAGCGGCAGGTCGAGTCCATATTCGGCGCGCGCCTGGGCGAGCGCGGCCGCGCTGGCCTGGGATCCCGGTCCGCCGAGAATCGCCTCGGCGGGGTCTCCCGGGATCAGTCGGATCGCGAAGAACGTGATCGTCGCCACCGCCCACAGCACGAAGATCACACCGCCGAGGCGGAGAAGTGCCCACGGCAGCCAGCCGCGCCGGACGCCGGAGGACGGAATAGCCGCTAGCGGGAGAGCCACGTGTCGTACATCGTGGGCGTCGACACCGTCGGCATCGCGCGCAGACCCTTCACCAGGTCACGGCTCAGGTAGTGATTCTGTTGGTCGTACAGCGGCAGGATGTAGAAACCCTTCAGCACGATCTCCTGTGCCTGCTTGTAGAGCGACAGGCGTTCGGCGGCGTTCGAGGATTCCGCGGCCTTCTCGAGCAGCGCGTCGAGCGCCGGGTTCTTCACCTGGGAATGGTTGGCGAAGTAGCCGCTCGGAGCCGGCTTGGTGCCGGCGGAGTCGAACAGGATGCGCAGGACATCCGGGCCCACCTTGGTGTAGGGCGCGCTCACCAGGTTGTACTGGTTCTTGCCGAGGGCACCGTACCAGCTGGAGAGGTCCATCGGCTGCAGGTCGACCTTGAAGCCCGCCTGTTTCGTGGTGGCCTGCAGCTGTTCGAACAGCGACTGTTCGGCCGGGATCGACTGGTTGGTGCTCACCGGGAAGCGGAGTTCAAGCACCGCGCCGTCTTTGGTGCGGTAGCCGGCGCCGTTCTTGGTTGACCAGCCGGCCGCGTCAAGCAGTTTCGCTGCGGCATTCTGGTCGTAGCCGAACAGCGGTGGCTCGGAGATCCCGGCCTTCTCAACGCTCGACAGCGCGGAGTAGGAGCGTTTCGCCGTTCCAAAGAACAGGCTGGAGATGGCGTCGTTGACATCCGCCGAACGGATGAAGGCCTCGCGCACCCTCGCATCGGTGAATGGCGCGATGCTCGAGTTCAGTTCGATGCGGTTGGATGCCCCGGGCCGGGGCGCGTCGATCGCCACGAGTCCGCCGGACTTCTTCGCGGCGGCGAGGGTGTCGGGCTGCACGTTGTCGATCACGTCGACGGTTCCGGCCTGCAGCGCGGCGTAGCGCGAGGCCGAGTCGGGCAGGAAACGCCAGTCGATGGCCTTGAGGTAGGCGGGCCCGGTGTGGGCGGCATCCGCGGGCGGGGAGTTGTAGTGATCGTTGCGGGTGAGCGTAATCGACTGCTGGTGTGTCCACTTCGTGACGATGAAGGGCCCGGTGCCGACGGGCGACTCGCAGTTCACGGCCTTGCTGCGCTTCAACGCGGTCGGCGACTCGATCGCGAGCCAGGGCTGGGAGAGCGAGTCGAGCAGGGCGCTGTCGGGGGTGCTGAGGGTGATGCGGGCGACGTCGGCGCTCACCGCGGTCACCGCCGAGACCTTCTGAAGGGCGAGATAGCCGGTGGACGACCCGGTGGCCGGGTCCTGAAGGTGGGCGACGTTCGCCACGACCGCCTCCGCCGTGAGCGGGGTGCCGTCGGTGAACTTCACGTTCTTCTTGAGCGTGAAGTCCCAGCTCAGGCCGTCCGACGCTTCGGTCCACTTGGTCGCGAGCCACGGGATGATGTCGCCAGCGCTGTTCTTCGACACGAGCGACTCGAGGTACTGGGTGGCCACGAGTGCCTGCGGGTAGTTGCCACCGACATGAGGGTCGAGGCAGGTGGGCTCGGCGTCGCCGGTGGCGTAGACGAGGGTTCCAGCGGAGACCGGCTTTGCACTTGTCGACGGTGCGGTCGAGCTGCACCCCGTCGCGAGCAGCGCGACTGCGAGAATGGAGACTGCGGGGGCGATGACACGTTTCACGAAGGAACTCTCTTGGTGTGGCTATTCTTGGACTCAGCCCAGTATTACATCGTTGGGAGAGACATGATTTCGTCGTCGTCGTCGCACGCGTCCGTCGGTCGGCCACGCACATCATCCCGGTCGATGCTCGAGGATGCCGCCGCGGAGCTCTTCGTGGAGAACACCTACGCGCTCACCACGATCGAGCAGATAGCCCAGCGCGCCGGGGTGAGCCGCAACACCTTCTTCAACTACTTCGCGGCGAAGAGCGACCTGCTCTGGGTGGAGCTGGATGCGGCGATCGACCGCCTCGCCGTCGAGCTGCCGAAGGCACCGGACGAATTGCCCGTGCTCGCCGCCGTGCGCGAGGCGACGCTGCGAGTGGTGCGCGACATCGGCGTCGACCGGGTGCCGCTCGCCCTGACCCAGGACGACGTGATGGGCACGCGGGAGGAGACCAGAAACTCCGGTCTCGCGCGTCTGGCCCGCAGATCCGACGTGATCGCGGACTTCCTCGCCCGTCGACTTGGCCGGCGCACCGATGACCTGCTCGTGCTGAGCGCGTCGAACGCGCTCTCCGGCGCGATCTCGGCGGCCTGGGCGGTGTGGGCCAGGGACGGCATCGGACGTCGGCCGCTCGTTGACTACATGTCACAGTCCTTCGCCATCGTCTCCTCCGGGTTGGAGAGTGCGCTGGTCGAATAGGTCGGTCCGCGACCAGCGGAGCCCGGCGCGCAGGACTTTCGACCGGGGTCCGGCGCGCGCTCCCGGGCGAGGATCATGGGCATGGGACATCGGATGCAACATCACGCCAAACGGCCGGAGCCTGCGCAGATCGCGCTGTTCTCCGTGCTCGCCGCCTGGAGCCTCGCCTGGAAGGGCGCGTCGCTCTGGCACGCGGCGAAGGACAACAGCAAACCGTGGTTCGTCACGCTGCTGATCGCCAACAGCGCGGGAATCCTCGACGCGATCTACATCTTCCGCTTGAGCGCCACCCACAGGAAGGCGGCCGAGGCGGCTGCGGTGGAGGAGGAGAGGGACATGGAGTACGAATTGCCCCAGGTCGGGCACCCGCAGAAGTCCTAGGACACCTCCGGAGGCAGGGACGCCTCGTCCGGCGTCGACAGCGACAGCACGGCCTCCTCGATTCCCTCGTTCTCGCGCAGCGCATCCTCGATCCGACGCAGCGCATAGGCCACATGGGTCTCGGTCTCATCGCCGACGATGTCGACCGATGCCACGAGGAACACCCGCCCCGGTCCGACGAACTCCAGATGCAGGTAGGTGACCCGGTCGATCTCGGGCCGGTCGAGCAGGCGGATGAGCAGCTCGTCGCGCAGCCGTGAGTCCGGCATCTCCCCGATGAGAAACCGGCGGTTGCGGTCGATGAGCACGACTGCCACGACGGCGAGCAACACCCCGACAAGGATCGAACCGATCGAGTCGAAGACCGCGAGCCCGGTCATTTGGTGCAGCAGGATGCCGACGAACGCGATCGAGAGACCCGCGAGCGCCGCGGCATCCTCGGCGAACACCGCCCGCAGCGTGGCATATGCCGAAGTCCGCCCAGGAATGTGCGGCTTCCGCAAGCATCGACGCCGATCCGGTGATCACCGACGCCACCGTCTTCGCGACGGCGACCAGCAGGTTCGCGCCGAGGGCGACGAGCACCGTCAGGGAATTGCCGGCGGCCGGGGTCGAGGCAGTCTGAGTCACCGTTTCAGTCTGTCAGGTCGCATAGAATGGACGGCAACGACGTCGATCCGGCCATCACCGGGGAGTCTTCGGAAGAACAGCGTCGGTGGTCGAGCGAGTCGAGACCCTCGAGGCCCAGTAGAACCGAACGGGGCTGGCCCGTCATCGCCAATGAACAAGCGGCCGCCTCCCACCGGGTGCGGCAAGCGGGGTGGTACCGCGGAATCCGGATCCAACGGATGACGTCCTCGTCCAGATGAACGTATGACCTGGAGAGACATGACCTATCCGCTCACCTCTGACGGCGAAGAGCCGACCGCGACCGGCGAGAAAAGGCTGACCGCGAGCCCTGACTTTCCCGCGATCGAGAACGGCATTCTCGCCTTCTGGAAGAGGGACGACACTTTCCAGGCATCCATCGACCAGCGCGAGGGATGCGAGGAGTGGGTCTTCTACGACGGCCCGCCGTTCGCCAACGGACTTCCGCACTACGGGCACCTGCTCACCGGGTATGCGAAGGACCTCTTCCCCCGTTTCCAGACCATGCGCGGCAAGCAGGTGCACCGCCGGTTCGGCTGGGACACCCACGGCCTGCCGGCCGAGCTCGAGGCGATGCGCCAGCTCGGCATCACCGAGAAGCACCAGATCGAAGACATGGGCATCGCCACCTTCAACGAGAAGGCGCGCGAATCGGTGCTCGAATACACCCGAGAGTGGGAGGACTACGTCACCCGTCAGGCGCGTTGGGTGGACTTCGAGAACGACTACAAGACCCTCGACATCACCTACATGGAGTCGGTGATCTGGGCCTTCAAGCAGCTCTACGACAAGGGGCTCGCCTACGAGGGCTTCCGCGTGCTGCCCTACTGCTGGCACGACGAGACGCCGCTCTCGAACCACGAACTGCGGATGGACGACGACGTCTACCGCATGCGCCAGGACCAGACCGTCACCGTCACGTTCCCCCTCGACGGGGCGAAGGGCGAGGCCCTCGGGCTCACCGGCGTGAAGGCGCTGGCCTGGACGACGACGCCGTGGACACTTCCGACCAACCTCGCCCTCGCGGTGGGACCGGCGATCTCGTACGCCGTTGTTCCGAGCGGACCGCTCGGGGCATCCGACGGATCCGCCGATTCGGTCTCCGAGTTCCTGCTCGCCGCCGACACGGTCGCCGCCTACGCGAAGGACCTCGGATACGCCGCGCCGGAGGACGCCGTCGCCGCCATCAGCCGCACCATCCTCGGCGCGGAGCTCGCCGGAGTCACCTACGACCGTCTCTGGGACTACTACGCCGACGAGGAGACCTGGGGAACGCAGAACGCCTGGCAGCTGCTCGTGGCCGACTACGTCGCCACCGGCGAGGGCACCGGCATCGTGCACCAGGCACCGGCCTACGGCGAAGACGACCAGATCACCTGTGCCGCAGCGGACATCCCGGTGATCATCTCCGTCGACGACGGCGGCAAGTTCCTGCCGGTGATCGCCGAGGTCGCCGGACTGCAGGTCTTCGACGCCAACAAGACGCTCGTGCAGAAGCTGCGCGCCGAGGGCCGCCTGCTGCGACTCGCGAGCTATGAGCACAGCTATCCGCACTGCTGGCGCTGCAAGAATCCGCTGATCTACAAGGCGGTGTCGAGTTGGTTCGTCAGCGTCACGAAGTTCCGCGATCGCCTCGGCGAGCTCAACGAACAGATCAACTGGGTGCCGGAGAACGTCAAGGACGGTCAGTTCGGCAAGTGGCTCGCCAACGCCCGCGACTGGTCGATCTCGCGCAACCGCTACTGGGGCTCGCCGATCCCGATCTGGAAGAGCGACGACCCGGAGTACCCGCGGCTCGATGTCTACGGCTCCCTCGACGAGCTCGAGCGCGACTTCGGTGCCCTGCCGACAAACGCCGAGGGCCTCCCCGACCTGCATCGCCCGTTCATCGATGAGCTGACGCGGCCGAACCCGGACGACCCCACCGGCCGGTCAACGATGCGCCGCATCGAGGACGTGCTCGACGTGTGGTTCGACTCCGGATCGATGCCTTTCGCCCAGGTGCACTACCCGTTCGAGAACGCCGAGTTCTTCGAGGAGCACAACCCGGCAGACTTCATCGTCGAGTACATCGGCCAGACACGCGGCTGGTTCTACATGCTGCACGTGCTCTCCACGGCCCTCTTCGACCGCCCGGCGTTCCGCAACGTGATCAGCCACGGCATCGTGCTCGGCAGCGACGGCCAGAAGATGTCGAAGAGCCTTCGCAACTACCCGGATGTCTCCGAGGTGTTCGACCGGGACGGTGCGGATGCGATGCGCTGGTACCTGATGTCGTCGTCGGTGATCCGGGGCGGCAACCTCGTCGTCACCGAGGAGGGCATCCGCGAGGGCGTGCGCCAGCTCATGCTCCCGCTCTGGAACAGCTACTACTTCTTCACCCTCTACGCCAACGCGTCCGGCTACACCGCCACGTGGCGCACCGACTCAGCCGACGTGCTCGACCGCTACCTGCTTGCCAAGACCCGGCAGGTCATCGTCGACGTGACGACCCACCTGGAGAACCTCGACAGCCCGCTCGCCGCGAACGCGCTGCGCGACTTCGGCGACGTTCTCACCAACTGGTACGTGCGTCGCAGCCGCGACCGCTTCTGGTCCGGTGACAACCCCGATGCGTTCGACACCCTGTACACGGTGCTCGAGACGATCACCCGGCTCGCCGCCCCGCTGCTGCCGCTCATCACCGAACGCATCTGGAAGGGACTCACCGGTGGGCGCAGCGTGCATCTCACCGACTGGCCGGATGCCGCGCTGTTCCCCGAGGACGACGCCCTGGTCTCGACGATGGACCGTGTGCGCGAGATCGCATCGTCCGGGCTCGGCCTCCGCAAGGCCACCGGATTGCGGGTGCGGCTGCCACTCGCGGAGCTCACGGTGGTCGCCGAGAACTCCGAGGCCCTGCGCGCCTTCTCCGACATCCTGCGTGACGAACTGAACGTCAAGGCCGTCGTGCTGCGCGAACTGTCGGAGCACAGCCTCGGCGAGTTCGGCATCCAGCGCAAACTCACCGTGAACTCGCGGGCCGCCGGACCGCGCATCGGAAAGCAGGTGCAGACCGTGATCCAGGCATCGAAGGCGGGGGACTGGGAAGCGGCGGGCGAGCGGGTCGTCGTCGGCGGCATCGAACTGCTTCCCGGCGAGTTCGACCTGCAGCTTCAGGCCGCCGGCGACGCGCAGGCGATCACGTTCCTGCCGGGTGGCGGTTTCGTGCTGCTCGACACCGTGACCACCTGGGAGCTCGAGGCCGAAGGACTCGCCCGCGATCTCATCCGCGCGGTGCAGGATACCCGCAAGGGCGCCGGTCTCAACGTGAGCGACCGCATCGATCTCGTGCTCTATTTCGAGAGAGACTCGGAGGCGGCGGGGGTGCAGCCCTTCGCCGAGACCATCGCCGCCGAGACGCTCGCGCTCTCGATCGATATGGTGCGGACCGAGAGCGCGAACGTCGAGGCGTACGCTGCCCTGCAGGGACGGGCGGGAGCGTTCCGCTCCCTCATCCCGGCCGAACAATATGCCAACACCGGCGACGTGCTCGTCGAAGTAACGATTCATGGAGCGGCAACAGATGTCTAAGAATTCATCGTCCGGCGGCAACGACCCGGAGCTGAGCGACGACGCGCTCTTCCAAAAGGACGCCGACCGCGTCTACCAGGAGCTGCTCGCGCGCATCGGCGAGGGGCATCCACAACCGCGGCTTTCGGCCACCCGCCGTGTGGTCGAGCTGCTCGGCGATCCGCAGCGCGCGTTCCCGATCATCCATGTCACCGGCACGAACGGCAAGACCTCGACCAGCCGCATCACGGAGAGCATCCTGCGCGCCTACGGGCTGCGCACCGGCATGTTCACCAGCCCGCACCTCGTGCGGGTGAACGAGCGCATCCTCATCGACGGCGAGCCGATCTCCAACGAGGCCTTCGTCGCCAACTACCACGACATCAAGCCATACCTCGACATGGTGGATGCCGAACTGCGGGCCGCCGGCGAGGCTCCGCTGGCGTTCTTCGAGGCGTTCACCGCGCTTGCCTATGCGAGCTTCGCCGACGCCCCCGTTGACGTCGCGGTGATCGAGGTCGGACTCGGCGGGGAGTGGGACTCCACCAACGTCGGTGACGGCCAGGTCGCCGTGTTCACGCCGATCTCGCTCGACCACACCGCCCGACTCGGCAAAACGGTCGCGCTCATCGCCGCGACGAAGGCCGGCATCATCAAGCCCGCCGCCGCGGTCGTCACGGCCATCCAGTCCGCGACCGCGCTTGCCGAGCTCGAACGCGCCAGCGAACTCATGGAGGCGAGCCTCGCCGTGCAGGGCCGCGGCTTCGAACTCCTCTCCAACACGGTCGCCGTTGGCGGGCAGGTGATCTCCGTCCGCGGAATCGCCGGAACCTACAACGACCTCTTCCTGCCGCTGTTCGGCGATCACCAGGCCCAGAACGCCGCCGTCGCGATCGCCGCGGTCGAGTCCTTCCTCGGCGGGGGAGAGCAGACCCTTGTTGGCGACGTGCTCACCGAGGGGATCGCCACGGCGACATCGCCCGGGCGCCTGCAGGTCATCGGCATCGAGCCGACCGTGATCATCGACGCTGCGCACAACCCGGACGGCGCCCGGTCACTCGCCGGCGCGCTCGGCAGCTACTTCACCTTCGATGAGATCGCCGTCGTGCTCGGCGTGCTCGACGACAAGGACGCCCGCAGCATCGTCGCTGCGTTGGCACCGGTCACCGAGGTGTTCCTCGTCACGGCGTCGAGCTCCGAGCGCGCCGTTCCGGCCGACGACCTCGCCGAACTCGTGAGCGAGGTTGCGCCCGAGATCGCGGTCGAGGACCATGAATCCCCCGCCGCGGCCATCACCGCCGCCCGCGCCTGGGCGGAGAAGGCGCCGAAGCGCGGGGTCGTCATCACCGGATCAATCACCCTCCTCGGCGACGCCCTCGTGCTCGCCGAGAGCGAGGGCTGGAAGCTGTGACCGCGCCGGATGCCGGGCGGGCTGCCCGCACGCGTGTTCGCCGGGAGCGTTCCGCCAGCGAGTCGCTGCTCTCCGTCGCGCTGCTGCTCGAGGCGGTCCTGGTCTTCTTCGTCGTGATGGTGGCATTCGGGCTGCGGGTCCTGCCGGCCGCAGTGGTGTTCGGCGGGGGAGCGCTGCTCGTCGTGCTGCTGCTGCTCGACGGACGGCTCGTGGGTCGCCCGGTGGGCGTCTGGATCGGGTGGGCGTTGCAGGTCGCGCTCATCGCCATCGGCATCCTGTTGCCCCTGATGTACTTCATCGGAGTCGTCTTCCTCGCCATCTGGACCTACTGTTTCTTCACCGGGCGACGACTCGACCGCCGGAAGGCCTCCTTTCTCGCCGAACATCCCGACCGATCAACCAAATAGGAGTCACCATGAGCACCGAAGAAACCCTCGTCCTGGTCAAGCCGGATGGCGTCTCCCGCAACCTCACCGGTGAGATCCTTCGCCGCATCGAGGCGAAGGGATACCAGCTCGTCGACGTCAAGCTCGTCGAGGCCAGCCGTGAGCTGCTCGCCCAGCACTACGAGGAGCACATCGACAAGCCCTTCTACGAGCCGCTCCTCGAGTTCATGGAGAGCGGCGACATTGTGGCCTTCCGTGTCGCCGGTGAGCGAGTGATCGAGGGATTCCGTGCCTTGGCTGGCGCGACGGATCCCACGACCGCCGCCCCCGGAACGATCCGCGGCGACCTCGGTCGCGACTGGGGCCTGCGCGTTCAGCAGAACCTCGTGCATGGCTCCGATTCGCCCGAATCGGCCGCCCGGGAGCTCGCCCTCTGGTTCGACTGACCCCCGCACCGCCGGCCGCCGCCGCGCATGCGGGCACCCGCCCCTAGCCGACCTTGGCGTTCTGCGTGACGAAGCTGGCGAACGCGGCCGCGTCCGTGAGCGACCCGCCGTACTGGACGCCGTTGACGAGAACGGTCGGAGTGCCCTTGAACTGGGCGTTCTTCGAGTTCGGCAGCGTCGTCGCCGTGGTCACGCGGCTCGTCGCGGCCGTGACCCACTTGGCGAACTTTCCGGATGTCACGCACGAGGTGATGTCGCTGCTGCTGCTGCCAGCGCTCTTCAGAACAGCAAGGATCTTGGCGTCGGTCAGGCCCCTGGTCTGCTCCGGCGGTTGGCTTGCGAACAGCGCAGCGTTCACGGCGAAGAAGTTGTTCGGATCGTAGTTGGCGACACAGGCCGCCGCGTTTGCCGCCCGGGTCGAGTACTTGCTCCCGAGCGACGAGTTGTCGAGGATCGAGATCGGATGGATCTCCAGCGTGGCCTGGCCGGCCTTGACCCAGCTCTGCAGCTGCGATTCGTTGGTGGTCTCGAACTGGTCGCAGTACGGGCAGTGGTAGTCGATGTAGGTGACGATGTTGACCGTACCCGTCAGCTTCGAGGTGTTGGTGGGGACTGGCTTCGCGTCAGCGGCCAGCGCCGCCGTCTTTACCGCGTCGAGCTTCGGGCCGCTGATCAGGATGCCGTCGCTGAGCATGTTTTTCGGGCCGGAACCCGCCGGGGTTGCGGAATTCACGATGAACAGGGCGACGACCGCCACGATGGCGATCACGCCGATGCCGATTCCGCCCTGCAGGAAGTACCGGTTGCGCCGCTGGCGTTTCTTCTCAGCCTCGCGCTCGACTCGCGCCGTTTCCCGCGCGGCTTCGCGTCGGTCCTTTTTGCCCTGCGGGGAACTGGAGTTAGGGGCACCAACCATGTTTTCGTGACCAACGTTCTGTGAGGAGATGGGCGAGGCAGAAATCTGTTGAGAAGTTACGGGGGCGAGATTCGAGGAATCACTGTCCCGGCTGTGGGTTCGCTTGGAATTGCGAATGAATGCGAGCGTGTCATCACAGGTGATGGATCACGTCGAGCCGCGCCTGGGCGATGACGGCGACGACGACGTAGCTCACCAGCGTGATGAGCGGCACGTAGCCGTAGGCGGCCGCGGCCACGCGCCGCAGGGCCGTCGAGCCGGGGAGGTGCCCGGTCTTCAGGTTGTAGAAGGTGATCAACCAGAACGACGGGATCACGACCGACCAGGTGGCCATGCACCACGGGCACAGCGTCCCCAGGACGAAGATGCTCTCGTAGATGAGCCAGATCACCAGGGCAAGAGCGCCGGTGATTCCCACGTTCATCGCGATCCAGAACCACCGGGCGAAGGTGAGTCCGCTGAGGATCATGATGCCGATCACGAGCACGGCGATCCAGCCGCCGACACCCAGCAGGGGATTCGGGAATCCGAAGAGCGAGCCCTGCCACGACGTGAGGTTCTTGCCGCACTGCACGAGCACGCTGACGTTGCAGCTCGGCGCCTTCTCCGGCGTGGTGAAGGTGCCGACCTTGTCGACGGTGAGTCGGAAGGCCGCGAAGAAACCGGCCACCGACGCGACGATGAGGAAGAGCCCGAGCTCGGTCGGCCGTCCGCTGCCCCGCAGCCTGGGCCAGGTGATGGCAAGCGCGAGGACCATGAGCACCGCCTGCGCGAGAGCCAACCAGCTGAAGGCGAGGTAGGTGGCCCAGATTTCGAAGACCACGCCGACGGCGAAGACCGCCGCGAGGGCGCGCCACCAGCCGGCGCCCAGCGATGCTCCGGCGAACCGCGCCGCGCCGATAGCGAGCACGATCACGAAGAGCGCCATCGAGAATGCCGATGAGGGGTAGCCGAGCTCGTTGTCCGCACCGATGAGCTTCGGGATGCCCGCCGCGTTCTCGATGCCGACGAAGGCGACGACGGTGCCGATGAACGACACGAGCACACCGAGGATCCCGACGATCGTCAGGGAGACCGTGTCGCGTGCAACGGGGGAGGCAGGCTCGGTCGCGGTCACCCTGAGGATTATTGCACGCGCCAAATGCGGGGTTAGTTGCAAGGCATGCGATAATTTGGAATAGTCATCCGAGCCGCGCTCGATATGGCGCCAAAGAATGCTTACCGGGCACACTGTTTTAGCACAAGCACAGCCGGGCGACGCAGAATCGGCACAGGTCTTCCACAGGCCGAGCCGCATTGAGAGCGTGTCGGATAGCCAGTTCCGAACAGAGTTACCAAGACAAGCGAACGAGACCAGAGCCAGCCCCAGCGTGTCACAGCGACCGGGGGCCGGGGCAGGTCCCGGAGCGAAGAATTAGCGGCACATCGACCAAGGCCCAGCGCCGAAGTCGAAAACCGCGACGAGAGAGTACCCGACGGGTCGCGCGGCTTCCCGTACCGGGCTAGGAGTGCGCCAGCAATGGTGGAGACAACGACAAACAACAACGACGGTTCCGCGCAGAACGAACCGAAAAAGCGCTCGCGACTCTTCGGATCGCGTCGGGCCTCAAAGGCGACGGCCCCAGCGGAGCCGGTGCGCGTCGAGGCGCCGGTTCAGCCGGAGGCCCCCGCAGCGCAGGTCCCGACCCCGGTCGAGCCGGCTGCCGAGCCCGTGAGCGCGCCGACTCTCGAGCCCGTGAGCGAGCCGACCGTCGGCTCCGTTCCGGAATCAGCGACCAGGGCTAAGCGCGCCCCGGCCCGCCGGGCATCCACTGCCAAGACGACGGATGCCGAAAGCGGCGAAGCGCCGCAGGCCACGTCAGCCCCCACCCGCAGCCGCTCGAGGAAGACCGCGGTCACCGAAACGGCGCCGGAGGCCCCGGAGAAGGGCGCAGCCAAGAAGGCGCCCCTCGCTCGCCCGACGACCTCGCTGCTGTTCCAGGCGCCCGACCTTCCGGTGCTGCCGCAGCGCCAGGGTTCGCGCGATGACGACTTCGACGAGGAGCCCCGGGAGAACCGTGCGCCGCGCAACGCGCGCAACGACCGCAACCAGCGTGACGACCGCAACCAGCGTGATGACGAGGGCGAGACGACGACATTGCGTCGCCGTTCGCGCCGCCGCGCCGGCGACGAAGACCGGGATTCCGGCAACGCGGGAAACACGGGCAACACGAGTCCCACCAACACGGTCGTGAAGGTGCGCACCCCGCGTCCCGCGCCCGAGCTCAGCAACGAGCCGACCAAGGTACGTGGCTCCACCCGTCTCGAGGCCAAGAAGCAGCGCCGCCGCGACGGTCGCGATGCCGGCCGCCGCCGCCCGGTGATCACCGAGGCCGAGTTCCTGGCCCGCCGCGAAAGCGTCGACCGCAAGATGGTCGTGCGCTCGAAGTTCAACCGCATCCAGATCGGCGTGCTCGAGGACGGCGTGCTCGTGGAGCACTACGTCGCCAAGGCCGCGGAGGCGAGCCTCATCGGCAACGTCTACCTCGGCCGCGTGCAGAACGTGCTCCCGAGCATGGAAGCCGCCTTCGTCGACATCGGACGCGGCCGCAACGCGGTTCTCTACTCTGGCGAGGTCGACTGGGAGGCCGCGGCCGAGAACTCGGCCGACGGCAAGAGCCAGGCCCGCCGCATCGAACTCGCGCTCAAGCCGGGCGACAAGGTGCTTGTGCAGGTGACGAAGGATCCGGTCGGCCACAAGGGTGCCAGGCTCACCAGCCAGGTCAGCCTGCCGGGACGCTACCTCGTGTACGTGCCCAACGGATCCATGAACGGCATCTCCCGCAAGCTTCCGGACACCGAGCGTGCGCGTCTCAAGAAAATCCTCAAGGAGGTTCTGCCCGAGAACGTCGGAGTGATCGTGCGCACCGCGGCCGAGGGTGCCACCGACGAGCAGCTGACGCTCGACGTCAACCGCCTCACCGCCCAGTGGGCCGCCCTGAGCCAGACGCTCGAGAACGTGCAGGCCCCCGCGCTGCTTCACAGCGAACCCGACCTCCTGGTCAAGATCGTGCGCGACGTCTTCAACGAGGACTTCCACGAGCTCGTCATCGAGGGCGAGGATGCCGAGAGCACGATCAAGACCTACCTCGCGCAGGTGGCGCCAGACCTCGTCGACCGCCTGCAGACCTACGAGGGCACCGTCGACTCGTTCGACGAGTACCGCATCACCGAGCAGATCGAGAAGGCGCTCGACCGCAAGGTCTGGCTGCCGTCCGGTGGTTCGCTCGTCATCGACCGCACCGAGGCCATGACCGTGGTCGACGTCAACACGGGCAAGTTCGTGGGATCCGGCGGAAACCTCGAGGAGACCGTCACCAAGAACAACCTCGAGGCCGCAGAAGAGATCGTGCGCCAGCTTCGCCTGCGTGACATCGGCGGCATCATCGTCGTCGACTTCATCGACATGGTGCTCGAGTCGAACCGGGACCTCGTGCTCCGTCGGCTCGTCGAGTGCCTCAGCCGCGACCGCACCAAGCACCAGGTAGCCGAGGTCACCTCGCTCGGTCTCGTGCAGATGACCCGCAAGAAGCTCGGTCTGGGGCTCATCGAGTCGTTCAGCGAGCCCTGCGAGTCCTGCGCCGGGCGTGGCATCGTCATCCATCACGACCCGGTCACCCGTCACCGCCAGTCGGCGCAGCCGGAGACCCCTCGTCGCGGCCGCGGCAAGGGCGGCAACGGCAACGGCAACGGCAACGGCGGCAACGGCGGCAATGGCAATGGGTCGGACTCCGGCCGGTCGAATGGCCAGTCGTCCGGCGGGCCGTCCAGCGCGCAGAAGCCCAACGGTGGCACGCATGCGATCACTGACGACGTGAAGAGCGCCCTCGCACAGATCGCCGCCTCGACGATCGCGCACGGCGCCGTCGCGCCGGACGGGCCTGCGGGGACGGCTCCGGAGACGGCGCCCGCCGCCGTGAAGCAGACCGTGCCCGTGCCGGAGTCCGCTCCGGCCGCCGACCTCTCCGCGGTGGAGAACGTCACGGTCGCCGCCGCCCAGGCCGCGGTCGAGATCCTCGACATCCCGGTGAAGAAGAACTCGCGCGGACCGCGCCGCATCTCCACCCACGATGCCGAGCAGATCCTCGATTCCGTGCTCGAGGCGCTGCCCGAACCGAAGCAACCGGGCCAGGGCCGTTCGCGCGTCTCGCGCCGGGCATCCAGCGCCGGAACGGTGAGCACTTCCGAGACGAAGGGCGAGTAGCCCGCTCCACCCTCCTGTCCGTCCGTCCGTCACATCGACTCTGGGCCAGATGCGCACTGACGCACGCGCCAGGGCGCATCTACCTCCAGAGTCGATGACGGTGGGGGAGCAGGGACGGGGGAGCAGGGACCCTCGGCCAGCGAGCGCTAGCGGGCGCGCCGCTCGCGCTGTGAGACGCGCAGGCCGCTGGCCTGCAGTCGCCCCACAAACTGGCGGATGCTGACCGGCTCCGCGCCCGCCGCAACGAGCTCCCCGTACCGGTGTGCCGGCACGTCGTAGTGGTCAAGATCGAAGCCCCGCGGGGGGATGCCCATGCGCTGGGCGAACTCGTGCAGCTCTTCCAGCGACACGTCGCTGACCAGGTGAGACCAGAGCATTTCGTGCGCTGGCCACCTAGGCTGGTCGATCAGGATGGTCATTGGCCGAGTCTAAACAGGAAGGTCTCGAAGATGACGACTCTCGCTCACCGGGTCGTGCGACAGCACGGCTTCCTCGTCGCCCTGGCTTCCGGGCTCGTGGTGCTCGCTGTGACGCTCCTTCAGAACCTGCTCGGCGGACTCATCGCGCAGCTGGATTTCCTCGGCTCCGGGGTGCCACAGCCGTGGCAGTGGTGGGCGGGATACGCCATTCAATTCAGCACGGTCGCCCTGCCGCTCTCCATTGGAGTGGTCCTGAGCCTGTGGTTCATCGCGCCAATAGGTCCCGAGCTTCACGTGGTGCACGTCATTACACGATCGCTTCTCGCAAGCGGAGTGGGGGCTGTTCTCGTGTTTCTCACTCTTATGGTGACGTCCGCCGTCTCGCTGGTCACCACAGGCCTCATGGGGCAGATCCGGTTCGGCCACATCATGGGGGAGCAGCTTCTGCAGTCGTTCGGCCATTCGATCGCCACCGCGGGGCAGCAATTTGTAGCCGTCGCGCCGCTCGTTATCCTCGTGGGAATCCTGTTGCGGATGTGGTTGGAACGGCATCCGTCGGAGCACGACATCGCCGGTATCGTCGACACGGCGTGAACACGCCCCGCACGGTTTGACCCCACTGCCGAATATCGGCTAATGTGGATCTTCGGTGTGTGCTGGGCTAAGCCCGCAACCGAATGCACACCAAGACTTCTGCCGAATTCTTCGGCAACAGTTCAAGAGTTAGGGTTCCCAAGTGGTTTACGCAGTTGTGCGCGCCGGTGGTCGGCAGGAAAAGATCGAGGTCGGCACCATAGTCGTGCTCGACCGAATCAAGGCCGACAAAGACGGCAACGTCGAACTCGTGCCGGTGTTGCTGGTTGATGGCGACACCATCACTCATGACGCCTCGGCTCTCGCGAAGGTAAAGGTGACCGCTGAGGTCGTCGGCGACCTGCGCGGCCCGAAGATCGTCATCCAGAAGTTCAAGAACAAGACCGGGTACAAGAAGCGCCAGGGCCACCGCCAGGAGCTCACCCGCATCAAGATCACCAGCATTAAGTAACTAGGGGCTGAAAACTCATGGCACACAAAAAGGGCGCAAGCTCCACCCGTAACGGTCGCGACTCGAACGCACAGCGCCTCGGCGTGAAGCGCTTCGGCGGCCAGGTCGTCAGCGCCGGCGAGATCATCGTCCGCCAGCGCGGAACGCACTTCCACCCCGGCGTCAACGTCGGCCGTGGCGGCGACGACACCCTGTTCGCCCTCTCCGCCGGTTCGGTCGAGTTCGGCGCCAAGGGCGGCCGCAAGGTCGTCAACATCGTGGTCGCCGCCTAAGCGACGCCACACCCCGGTCTCGACTCGGTCGCTGTGCGACCTACTCGACTGGCACTGATCATCGGTTCGGGCGGGCTTCGGCTCGCTCTCGCCTTTTAACCATCGATACTCGAATAAGTTAGCGAAGGGATGCGTTGTGGCTACCTTCGTTGACCAGGTAACACTCCATCTCAGCGCCGGCGACGGCGGCGACGGCTGCGTTTCGGTCAAGCGCGAGAAGTTCAAGCCCCTCGCCGGACCCGACGGCGGCAACGGCGGGGACGGCGGCGACATCGTTCTCGTGAGCGATGCGAGCGTCACGACCCTGCTCGGCTTCCACCGCGCCCCCCACCGCAAGTCCGAAAAGGGCGGCCAGGGTATGGGGGACAACCGCAGCGGGTCGGACGGCGCCGAGATCGACCTCGCGGTTCCGCTCGGAACGGTCGTCAAGGATGCCGAGGGCAACGAGCTCATCGACTTCACCGAGCCGGGCATGCGCTACATTGTCGCCCCCGGCGGCCAGGGTGGCCTCGGCAACGCGGCTCTTGCGTCGACCAAGCGCAAGGCGCCCGGATTCGCGCTGCTCGGTATCCCCGGCTGGGAAGGCGACGTCTACCTTGAGCTGAAGGTCGTGGCGGATGTCGCGCTCGTCGGCTACCCCTCGGCCGGCAAGTCGAGCCTCGTCGCCGCGATCTCGGCCGCGAAGCCGAAGATCGCCGACTACCCGTTCACCACGCTCCACCCGAACCTCGGCGTCGTCGAATCGGGCGAGACCCGATACACCGTCGCGGACGTACCCGGCCTCATCGAGGGCGCCAGCGAGGGCAAGGGTCTCGGCCTCGAATTCCTCCGTCACGTCGAGCGCTGTTCCGCACTGCTCCACGTGCTGGATTGCGCGACCCTCGAACCGGGTCGCGACCCTCTCAGCGACCTCGACATCATCCTCGGCGAACTCGACGCCTACCCGGTGCCCGAGGGTCAGCTTCCGCTGCTCGAGCGCCCTCAGCTCATCGCCCTGAACAAGGTCGACGTGCCGGAGGGACGTGAACTCGCCGACCTCGTGCGTCCGGAACTCGAGGCCCGTGGCTACCGCGTTTTCGAGATCTCCGCCGTGAGCCGCGAGGGACTGCGCGACCTGTCGTTCGCTCTCGCCGAGCTCGTCGACGCCGCCCGCGTGGCGAAGGCCGCCGAGCCGGTGCGCCAGCGCATCGTGCTGCGGCCGCGCGCGACGGGCGATGCCGGCTTCATCGTCAAGGTCGAGGGCGGTTCGGCGGGAAATGTCTACCGTGTCGTCGGCGGCAAGCCGGAACGCTGGGTGGCGCAGACCGACTTCAACAACGAAGAAGCCATCGGATTCCTCGCCGACCGGCTGGCCAAGTCCGGTGTGGAGAACGAGCTGTTCAAGTCCGGAGCGGTCGCCGGCTCGACGGTGATCATCGGACCGGTCACCTTCGACTGGGAGCCGACCCTCACCTCCACCGCCGAACTGCTCACCGCGCCCCGCGGTACCGACCCGCGTCTCGTTCAGAGCGATCGTCCCACATCCAAGACGCGTCGCCAGGAATACCTGGACCGCATGGACGGCAAGGCCGAGGCGCGCGCGGAGCTGCTGCGTGAGCGCGAGGCCGGCATGTGGAACGACGACGAGGGTTTCGCGATCGCGGCGAAAGACTCGACCGACACCGAAACAGACATCGAGACCGGCGCGAAGCGCACAGATGCCACGGAGGATTCCTCCGCGGATGTCTAGCCCCGCCTTCTCGAGCGCGGTGCGCTCGCGCAGCGACATCCCACAGGCGCGGCGCATCGTGGTCAAGGTGGGATCCTCGTCGATCAGTGGGCCTAATTCCGACCAGATCGCGCCGCTCGTCGACGCGCTCGCTGCCGCTCACGCGCGCGGTTCTGAGGTGATCCTGGTGTCCTCCGGTGCGATCGCCACTGGCATGCCCTACCTCAGGTTGGATGCCCGCCCCACCGACCTCGCGACCCAGCAGGCCGCCGCCGCGGTCGGCCAGAACGTGTTGATCTACCGCTACCAGGAGAGCATGCGACGGTTCAGCATCGTCGCCGGCCAGGTACTGCTCACCGCCGGCGACCTCGAGCATCCCACGCCCCGCGGCAATGCCCAGCGCGCCATGGAGAGGCTGCTCGACCTGCGCATCCTGCCGATCGTGAACGAGAACGACACGGTCGCCACCCACGAGATCCGCTTCGGCGACAACGACCGTCTGGCCGCTCTCGTCTCCCAGCTCGTCCGAGCAGATCTGCTCGTTCTGCTGTCCGATGTCGACGCGCTCTACACCAGGCCGCCCGAGCAGCCGGGTGCTCGCCGCATCTCCCACGTCGAATTCGCCGACGACCTCGCGGGGGTCGAATTCGGCGACATCGGGGCGGCCGGGGTCGGCACAGGGGGAGCGGGAACGAAGGTCGCCGCCGCGAAGCTCGCCGCGGCATCCGGAACGCCGGTGCTGCTCGCCTCCACCCGCCAGGTGTCCGCCGCGCTCGAGGGTGCCGAACTGGGTACCTGGTTCGCCGCCGCGACGCACAACTAAACTGGGCGCATGCCTGAGACAATCGTTGGCGCGCGCACCCTCGGCGAGAGGCTGGACGCCGCCCGCGCCGCCTCACTGCGGCTCGCCACCGCGAACGCCGCCCTGAAGAACCGTGCCCTCGAGGCGATCGCCGCCGCGGTGGTCGAACACGCGGACCGCATCATCCCCGCCAACGAACTCGACCTCGCCAACGGCCGGGACAACGGACTGAGCGCCGGAATGCTGGACCGTCTGCGCCTGAACGAGCAGCGGCTCGCCGGCCTCGCGGATGCCGTGCGGCTCGTCGCCAGCCTCGTCGACCCGGTGGGCGAGAACGTTCGTGGCCAGACCCTGCCCAACGGACTGCGCCTGAGCGAGGTGCGGGTGCCCTTCGGCGTCGTCGGCGTCATCTACGAGGCGCGCCCCAACGTCACCGTCGACATCGCGAGCCTTGCTCTGAAGAGTGGCAACGCCGTGGTGCTGCGCGGCGGAAGCGCTGCAGAGAACACCAACCGCGTGCTCGTCGCGATCATCCAGGAAGCGATCGCGAGCGTCGGGATGCCCGCCGACGCCGTGCAGACGATCGACGAGTTCGGTCGCGACGGAGCGAAGCAGCTCATGCAGGCCCGCGGGTACGTCGACGTGCTCATCCCCCGGGGGAGCGCCGATCTCATCAACACCGTCGTCAGCGAATCGAAGGTGCCCGTGATCGAAACGGGCGCCGGAGTCGTGCACGTGTTCCTCGACGAGTCGGCCGACGAACAGTGGGCCGTCGACATCGTGCGGAATTCCAAGGTGCAGCGCCCCAGTGTCTGCAATGCCCTCGAGACCCTGCTCGTGCACGAAGCGGCCGCCGAGCGGCTGTTGCCTTCGGTGTTGTCCGCGTTGCGGTCGGCCGGTGTCACGATCCACGCCGACGACCGCACCCGAGCCCTGTTCCCGGATGCTGTCCCGGCGACCGAGGAGGACTGGTCGACCGAGTACATGTCGCTCGACCTCTCGGTGCGGGTGGTGAGCTCCCTCGATGAGGCGATCGATCACATCCGGCGCTATTCCACGCATCACACCGAGTCGATCGTCACCAACGATCTCGGCAACACCGAGCGCTTTCTCGCGGAGATCGACTCGGCCGTCGTAATGGTGAACGCGTCGACGCGCTTCACCGACGGCGGCGAGTTCGGTTTCGGAGCCGAGGTCGGAATTTCCACCCAGAAGCTGCACGCGCGCGGTCCGATGGGGCTGAGCGAACTCACGAGCACCAAATGGATCGTGCGCGGCGCCGGTCAGGTCAGGGGTTAGACAGCCGTGACCGCTAGGCTGGGGCTCACTCGAGTACGTGAAAACATGATTGGTGGATGTCGGTGCTAAGCACGATCGTTCTGGCCGCAGCAGAAACAAAGATCCAACTGTTCTTTCCGGCCTGGGTGTTCCCACTGATCGCGGCCTGCGTCTTCATCGCCCTCGGATTCGTGGTCTGGAGCTTCCGTGACGTGGCGAATCGCCACAGCCAGAAGACCGGCGGTTCGTCGGCGAGCGGGCACACGACCGAGCACTAGCGCGAACAACACATGGCGGAGACTTCGACGCGGCGGCCAAAGGTCGGCGTGATGGGTGGAACATTCGACCCCATCCACCATGGGCACCTCGTGGCGGCCAGTGAGGTCGCGCAGTCATTCGGCCTCGACGAGGTGGTGTTCGTGCCCACCGGTACGCCGTACCAGAAGCCCGGGGCCACCTCGAGCGAGCACCGCTATCTCATGACGGTCATCGCCACCGCGGCCAACC
The DNA here is from genome assembly GCA_038251725.1 of Actinomycetales bacterium. GTDB lineage: Bacteria > Actinomycetota > Actinomycetes > Actinomycetales > Microbacteriaceae > Lacisediminihabitans. Next base: position 11,863 of record JBBSBA010000012.1, on the reverse strand, counting down.
CCAACTTCACCGTGAGCCGCGTGGACATCGACCGTCACGGCCCCACCTACACGATCGACACCCTTCGCGACCTGCATGCCGAACGGCCCGACGCAGAGCTCTACTTCATCTCGGGTGCCGACGCGATCGCGCAGATTCTCGACTGGAAAGACGTGAGGGAATTATGGTCGCTTGCCCACTTCGTTGCTGTGACTCGGCCGGGTCATTCGCTCACTATTTCCGGTTTACCTGAGTCGGACGTAAGCTTGCTCGAAGTGCCTGCGCTCGCAATCTCCTCCACTGATTGTCGCAGCAGGGTCAGCCGGGGATACCCGGTGTGGTATTTGGTCCCCGATGGTGTTGTTCAATACATCTCCAAACACCACTTGTATCGGAGTCTGACATGACAGCCTGGCAAGATGAGCCGCCCCGTAGTCGGCGGCAAGTTCGACAAACAGAACGCGACGAGACCGTCGGTTCATCGTCGACCCCTGAGCAGGATGCCTCCGCGGAGCCCTCTTTTCTTGGAGTCGCCCGCAAGGGTTGGGAAGCCGACGCCCGCCGTGCCTCATCGGCCGAGGGGCCGCCAAGCGGCCGTTCGCACGGCACCAGTGGTCGCCGCGCGCAGCAGTCCGACGCGAACCAGCAGTCCGACGCGTCGCAACCCAAGCCGGAGCCGCTCGCCTACATCACCCAGTCGCGCCCCCTGAGGCCGAGCCCTGACGGGCCGACGGATGCCGTCGAGCAGCCCTCTGCCGAACAGCGGCCCGAGTATCGCAACACTGACTACAGCCCGGACAGTCGTCGTGCGGCGTTCCGCCCGGTCGGCCCCCCGCTCGACGTGACCCCTCCCGTTGTCGTTCCCCGCGCGGAGCCAACGAGCGCCAACGCCATCCAGTCACCACCGGCGTCGCCGCGATCGGATCTCACCCTCACCCGTCGTCAGATGCGCGAACTGGGCATCGGCGGCTTTGCTTCCACCCCTGGCGTGACGGACGCGGCGGAGGCAGCAGCAGCGGTGGCGCCGCCCGTCGCGGCAGTGCCTGTAGCGCCAGAGACCGTCGTGCCCGAACCGGTCGTCCCGGTCGACGAGGCACCGCCCGTCGTCGCTGTGCCGCAACAACGCGTTCGTTTGCGTGATCGCGTGCGCCAACTCGCCGGCGAAACCGAGGCGGAGAAGGCTGCGGCCCAACAGGCCGCCGCCGTTGAGGCAGCCGCAGCGCGCGAAGCGGCTGTGCCGCCGGAGCTGATCGAGCCCCCCGCGTACCAACCGTTCCTCGGCACGTCACGGGACGAGGTGTCCGTCGCGCAGATCGTGGAGACTCCGGAGAAATCCGCAGCAAGTTCCCTCGACGCATTCGCTTCGCAGTTCGAGGTTGTCAGCGCTGACCACACCGATGGCGACGTGGTCGTCGCCGAGCTCGAATCGCATCCCGAGCCCGTCGCCACATTCGAGGAACTGTTGTTCCCGAGCGGCGCTCCCATCGAGAGCACGGTCGAGCCCGAGTCGGCCGATGCCATCCCCATGACATTCGACCCGTTCGTGCCGGACCAGTATGAGGCTCCCGCTGCGCCGCCCGCCGCCGTGCCGCTGTTCGCGGCTCCTGTCCCTTCCGAATCTGTTCCATCCGAAGCGGTTCCTTCACAATCGGTGCTTTCAGAGTTTGGGCTTGCAGAACTCGGGTTTTCAGAGCCCGAGGTCGCAGAGCCTGAGGTCGCGGTGTTCGTCGAGCCCGCGGCATCTGATGTCAACGACCCCGCGGACTCGTACAGGCCGCCGTTCGGTCATTGGTCGACCCAGGCACTGATCGACGACGATGAACAGACGCAGGAGTCGAAGTTGGGTCGTGACGTCGCCGCAACGAGCGGCGCCATCACAACGAACGCTCTCGTTCTTCCTTACCTGCCATCGGGTGAAGACATGATGAGTCCTCTCAGCGGCACCGGGGAGATTCTCATCACCGGTTCGATCAACCTGCCGAGCAGCTTCGGGTCCACCGGAGCGCACCCCGGTCGCTATGATCGCTCGGATGTCGACGCGCTTCTCGAGGCTGACGACCGCGAGGATTCCGACCCGGGATCCGCGCCCGTGCGGGCGATCCGCGCGATCAGCACCAACGGGACCTCCGGCGACGTCATCAACTCGATGAAGCCGCAGAAGGCCAGCCGACTTCCGATGATCCTCATCGTCTCCGCCGCGGTCATGGCTGTCGGCGTCGTCGTGCTCCTCGTCGCAGGATTGATCTTCAAGATCTTCTAACCTGTGCTTTTTCCCCTCGCTTTTCTCCCACCCCAAAGGATCCTGTGACCGCGACCGAACACGCCCGCGAACTTCTTCAGATTGCCGCGGCCGCCGCCGATTCCAAGCAGGCCGAGGACCTCGTCGCCCTCGACGTCTCCGGACCGCTGCCCCTTACCGACATCTTCCTGCTCGCCACCGGCCGCAACGAGCGCAACGTCGTCGCGATCGCGAGCGAGATCGAAGACAGGCTCATCGGGCACGGTTCCAAGCCGCTGCGGCGCGAAGGTCGGGCCGAGGGTCGGTGGATCCTTCTCGACTTCGGCGACCTGGTCGTGCATGTCTTCCATGAGGAGGACCGCATGTACTACTCGCTCGAGCGCCTCTGGAAGGACTGCCCGGTGATCCCGATCGATCTTCCGGTGCGTGAAACCGCCGAATAGTTCCTCCCGCGGGTCCTTCGATGGCGGCGCTCGAACTGCCCTCCTGGCATGCGACGCCGGATGACCCGGCCCGCGTGCGCGACCAGATCGACGCGTGGGCCGCCTCACCGGCGCTCGCGGCCGTCGTCGAGGCCTTTGGTGGGGCGATTCCCGTCGTGTACGGCAATGCGCGACTGCGCTGGCTTGACGAGTTCGCCGCGAGCCACTGGGACTTCCGTGGTGGCCGGGAACGTAACCAGGCTCGACAGTGCGCGCTGACCTCGGCCCAAACCGGCATCGCTCTTTCGGAGGCGCAGCAACTCGGCCTCGCGGGCCGCGAGGTGCCGCTCCGCGGTGCCTACGACGTCGTGCTGATGACCGGTGGCATGGTTCGGGCTGGCGTCGTGAAGCCCCGGTTCGTCGCCGAGCTGATCAGCCGGGGCCTCGTCGTTGGCCATGTGGTCTTCCTCGGCGCGTTCCGGGAGTTCTCGGGCGACGAATCCACTGTTGCCGCGGCCCTGGGGGTTGACGGCGACGACGAATTCGACGCGATGGTCGCGGGGATGGACCGGGTATTCGGGCCGCTCGGCGCGCCCGGGGTGACCGAGGACATCCGCGACACGCCCAACACCTCGTGGCGGGAGTTTTCCTGGGCGTCGCCCACGCGGCGGCTGAGCGTCATCGCGGCACCGTCGGGAGACCCCGCCGGTCGGCGCGCGAATTCCGCCGACACCTACCGGTTCTGGGCCGAACGGCGGCGACGGGCTGGCGAGAACTCCGTGCTACAGGTGACGACGCCGATCTACGTTCCGTACCAGGGGGCCGTCGCGGTGGAGATCCTGGGGCTCGGGCACGGACTCGAGATCGAGACCGTCGGCGCCAGCGCGACGGCGAGCGATCTTGGGCGGCTCAGCCAGTCGTTCCATGCCCACCATCATCTGCAGGAGTTGCGCTCGGCCATTGGCGCGATGCGCTCCCTGCGCGCCCGACTCGGGTCCTAGTCGGGCGTTCTCCCGCGAGCCACGGCCGCCACCCTCCTGCTGCGTTGGGGAGACCACTCGCGTTATGTCGCCGGAGATCGGTTCGGATGCCGTCCCTCCAGGGGGACGTGATCACACGGCGCCTCGATTTGTAGTAATCTTGGGGAGTTGCCTTCACGGAGAGAGTGTCCGGGTCGGAGAACATGGGTCCATGGCGCAGCCCGGTAGCGCACCTGCATGGCATGCAGGGGGTCAGGGGTTCGAATCCCCTTGGATCCACAGAAAGTACTGGTCAGACGGCCATTCCAGAACCCGAACAAGGGATTTGGAATGGCCGTTCGACGTTTATTCGACACTTTTTGCTCTCGTGCTCACATTTTTCGAATGCCCTCGAGGTGTTCCCGGGCGGGTTCGGAATCGCGTGCACACCCCGTTTGAAAACAGGACCACCATTCGTGTTTTCGCCAACTCGTCGCACCTGCCCCGCATCCTTCCGCTCAGGCTCGGCCCGTTGCGACGCCCTCCTCACCACGAGACCGCGTGACACACACCCAGGGTGACCTCCATGACGAAAGCGCGGGGGACCTTAGCCTCTGAATTCCACGCCGGACCGAAATACGGTGGCTGCTCCGGTACGGATCCGGTCGAGCGGACAGGTCCCTGAGTTTGCTCCCGTTCGTTGAGAGCGCAGCCTCAGCGCAGCAGATGACACGAGGCAGTCGATGAGAAGAGAGAAAAGAATGATGAACCGGCAATTCGGCGCAATCGTTTTGGCGGTGGCCTTGGCACTGAGCCTCGCTGCCTGCAGCACGACGGCACCCTCTCCGAGCGCCACCAGCACCGGTACAAGCGTGGCGCCCACCCCGACCGCAACCGACACCACGGCCCCGTCGGGCTCCGCGTCCGCGCCCACTCCCGCGCCCGGGACGCCCGCGGCGGCGGCCTGGGAGGCCCTGATGGGCACAAACGGCGAATACGCCAACCTCGCCCGGTACGGGGCGATCATCGACAAGTTCGGACCCGTCCAGCCCTACGTCAACGTCAAGACTGCCGAAGAGCAACACATCAGTGCCCTCGTCCGGCAGTTGCAGCGGTTCAGGGCCGAGGTCCCGGCCAATCCCTACCTCGGCAAGACCACCGCTCCCGCCGACCTCCTGAGCGCGGCCAAGGCAGGGGTGGCGGGCGAGGAGGCCAATGTGGCGATGTTCGACACGCTGCTCCCGCAGGTGACCGACCTCGGTCTCACGCGCGTTTTCACCAACCTGCGTCGGGCATCTCAGGAAATGCACCTGCCGCTCTTCCAAGCGGCCGTGGAGCACGGTGGCACCCTGACCGTTGCGCAGATGGTCGAGTTGGGATTGGGGCTGGGATACGGCAGCTGAACAGCATCGTCTCGGGCCGCCGCGAGCCTCGTGACGGCCCGTTCGCGAGCACCTCGGTCTGGGCTGTGGAGTACGTTTCGGCAGAGATGCAGGTGCACTCGCGCGTATGATCGACGCGGCCTCGCCGGCGTGAGAGCGGGTCGCGGAGTGCGGCGAATTCTGAGAGGAACAAGGCCCGATTGAGGATCTTGTTCCGGCGCCGGGATGGATGTTCCCCGCGCATGGAGCTGCCAGATCGTCGGGTCATGGATGCGAGGCTGACATAGGCGGCGAGACGGCCGGAGGTCTCGAAGTGTTTGGCGGCGACTTCGGTGAGGAGTCTGGCAGCGGTCCTGACCCCGGCTCCAGTCATGTTGATCCGCGAGTCCGCGACGCTTGTCATCACCGACGATGATTTCGCCTCGAGCGCGGCGGTATCCGCCAGGGAAGCGGCATCTTCGACAAGCTTCGCAAGGCGATGTCCTACATCATCGGCGCGCACGTGCCCATCGTCGGGATGTCGCTCATCCCCGTCTTCGTCGGCGCATGGCCCCTCGTGCTGCTGCACGCGCCCATCGCCTCGAACTGATCATCGACCCGGCCTGTTCGGTCGTGTTCGAGTCGGAGCAGGTGGACCCGAAGGTCATGGAGCAAAAGCCGCGAGACCTCATGGACGCTGCCTATCTGGCGCACATTCCGGGAGCGCCGCAGCGGCGCACTGAAGTGGATCCTGCTTGGAGACGGCGCCCTGCTGCTGTTCGTAATTCTCGTGCCCCGTCTATGGGCCGCCCCCGTCACAATCGGGCCACCCGAAAAACGTTCAAGCGCTTGAGCCAGACGGGGCGCCTCGACGTCGTCACAAACGGAGTAGCCGTGTTCCCGGAAACCCGGGATGGCGTCGTAGTCCTTCACCGCCCCCGTAGCAACGACAAGGTAGTCGTAGGCGAGCCTGGTTCCGTCCTCAAGCACGACCACCTTCCCCACCGCCTCGATCCGGTCAGCCCGCTGCTGGACGAACGTGGCATGGTGGCGGGATGCGAGAGGAGCCAAAGGGCATGACCGTACGTCCCGGCCACCTTGGTCGCCGGGACGTACGGGCTTCTGATTAGGACGGTTACTTACTAGTAGCTGAACAGCTCCTGGCTCACCAAGTCACTGACGGCGCTGGTTCCGCCCAGGATGATGATCTTCCCCGGGTGCAATCGGGTCAGTTCAGCTTTGATCACGTCGGGGATACTGCCCGGCTCAACCAACAGCACGGGGGATTTGTTGATCCCCGCGACTGGAGCGCCCGAGAGCGCATCCGGGAAGTTGTACCCATTGGCGATGTACGCCACCGGAACACCCGGAGCAAAATCCGCCGCGGAAATCGCAGCCGACGTCGCGAAGCGATCGACACCAGACACCCGTGTCACTGTTCCGGCTGTGTAGGTCTCCAACGCGACCGAAACCGCGTCGCTGACGACGCTGGTCCCGCCCAGGATGATGATCTTCCCCGGGTTCAATCGGGCCAGTTCGGTCTTGATTACCTCGGGAATGCTGCCCGGCTGAACCAACAGCACCGGGGCGCCCTTGATCCCTGCGACCGGAGCGCCCGAAAGCGCATCCGGGAACTCGTACCCGTTGGCAATGTACGCCACCGAAACACCCGGATCGAAATTCTTCGCAGAAATTTCAGCTGACGTCGCGAAGCGATCGACGCCAGACATCCGTGTCACTGTTCCGGCTGTGTAGGCCTTCAACGCGACCGAAACCGCGTCGCTGACGACGCTGGTCCCGCCCAGGATGATGATCTTCCCCGGGTTCAATCGGGCCAGTTCGGTCTTGATTACCTCGGGGATGCTGCCCGGCTGAACCAACAGCACCGGGGCCTTGTTGATCACCGCGACCGGAGCACCCGAAAGCGCATCCGGGAAGTTGTACCCGTTGGCGATGTACGCCACCGAAACACCCGGTTCGAAATTCGCCGCGGAAATCGCCGCCGACGTCGCGAAGCGATCAGCGCCCGACAACCGAGACGTGGTCAGAGCCTGAACCGTAGTCAGATAGACCCCGGCCAAACTCTCCGTGGTGGTGGGGTTGAGCATTGAGACACTGAGCGCCAGATTCCGTCCTCGGAAGCCGTCACGCTCAAGACCGACCGTGGTGACGACAGAACCGTTCGGCGCCTGAGGATCGATGCTGGATCCTACCGTCGTGGTGTCAAGGACAGTCGCGATGTGCTCGACCGGACCTGGCCCCTGCCCAAGGTAGATGCCGGATCCGCCGGCGACCGGGGTGCCCTTGAAAGCCACCTGGTAGCCGGTGTTGAGAGCGGACACGGCCACGAAGGACGAGGAGCGCCAGCGAGGAGGCTCGACCGAGCCGTCACCGCCGACCGTGGGGGGAGCCCCCGAGTACACCCAGTAGTTGAATCCGCTGAACGTCGTGCCCGTGGTGGTCACCGTGTTGATCTGATCGGTCGTCGTGTCGTACACGAAAATTCCCTGGTGAACCGGAACCGTGGCGGTCGTGTTGCCGCCATTGCTATTGCAGTACGCGATCAGGTCGGCATTGCCGTCCGTCGGGCAGGTCAGGGTGATCGTCGTGGTCCCGGTGCCCCATGACCCCGAGAATGCGACGTAGCGTCCATCGAAGGACAACGCTTCGCCGAATCCGGTGAATTTGTCCGTGGCGCTCCCCCCCGGTACCGGGTCGCCGATGCCGACAAGGGTCTTCAGCGTCGGGTTCGATGTCGTAGGGGCGAGGTAGATGCCGCCCATCGTCGGAGCGGCCTCATTGTCGAGGCCGAGGAAGACCAGTCGACCGTCGGCAGCACTCGGGGGAGCAGTGGAACCGAACTTCGTGGTGCCGTCTCCATTGGGGATCACCGTGTCGGAACTGGCGACCGATTGGATCGCAGCGCTGGGCTGGTTCGCGTCACGGAAGTAGATTCCGGTCTTGCCGACAGTCCCGTCCGTGTAGTTGCCCTTGAAGGAGACGGTGGTGCCGTCGACCGCGGGCGAACCGGGGAATTGGTCGAAGCGAGTGCCCGTGGGAGCACCTGGAACGGAGTAGAGCTCCTGCCCCGGCACCGCGCCCAGGAGGCTTGCGGTCGTCTTGAGCTGGCCGTTCACGGTGGCGTACACGCCACTCGTTCCCACCTTCGTGGTTGTTGTGTCGGGAAGCGTGTATTCCCACACCGGCGAGGACTGCCCCCGGGTCGCGACCGTCGAACTTGTCGCGCTGATCCTCGGGAACGCCGGGAACTCATTGAAGGTGCCGGCGAGATTGTTGGGGTCGGGCACCGCATCGCCCACCTCGGCCACCGGGACCACGGGCGAAGTCGCCGACGTGGTGTCGCGCGTATAGACCCCGCGAACCGGTGAGGGCCCCTGCGTGCGTGCCCGGAATGCCACGAGTCCGGCGTCGTTCACCGACGGCTGGTTGAAACTGTTGAAGTGGCTGCTTGACCCTGGAGCAAGGGTGTTGCTGTTGGCTACCGTGGTCCAATTGCTCTGTGTCGTGATCGCGTTGGCCGGAGCCGCCACGCCCGTACTCACGGCGGCGAACGAGAGCACCGTCACTGCCAGTGCTGCTCGGAATACATTCGGTGGAAGGTTGGTCCTTCGTGGACTCGTCATGGTTTCCTCTCGGTTTGAACCCTCGTGGTAGAACGCCACAATCGCTCACGTTAGCCGCGGCTAGTCCCACGCCGCAGTGCCGAAGGTCCCGCTCCCGTCTATCGATCCGGGGTACGTAGCGGGAGGCGAAAGGGACAAGAACTCGGGACCAAGGTCTCTGTCTCGACGGTTGGGGATCGGTAGCGTCGCCGACGGAGGTAGACGATGTTCGGTTGGTACGCAGGCAATTGGGGGATCGGCACGTGGGTCGCCCTGACACTGGTGATGCTGCTCTTCTGGGGAAGCGTGGTCACCGCGCTCATACTCCTGCTCAGACGCCCCCCAACACCTGACGGAGACGGGCTCCGCCCGGCCCATCGCGATGCCGAGCACATTCTGAACGAACGGTTCGCGCGCGGGGAGATCGACGAAGCAGAGCACGCCGCACGCCGCGCGGCCCTCAGGCGCACCGAATGAACGCCCGCTCCGGGGGTTCGCATCGCGCACAGGTCGTGTTCGGAATCGTCGCGACCCTCGTGCTGACCGGCCTGTCCATCCTCGCCGTCGGCGGCGTCGGCGGCGTCGGCGGCTTCGGCGGCGGGGTGACCCGCGATGAGGCCACGCTCCCGATCGGATCGCCGTGCACCTTGCCGAGCCTCTCGGGCACGGTCGTGACCGTCGACCTGACCGACACGGGGGCGATGATTGACGGCCAACACAGTCGCATGACGTCCGGCGCCCGGATGTTCCTGAGCGCGGATCACGCCACTGTGCCTCACGGGACGGTGTCGTTTCTTGCGATCAACAGCGGCAGCGTGATCCACGAACTGTTGGTGCTGCCGCTGCCGGACGGCCAGAGCGTGGGTTCTCGCCCAATTGGCGACGATGCCACGGTAACCGAGGCCGGCAGCCTCGCCGAGGCCTCCGCCCCCTGTGGCGAGGGTGTCGGTTCCGGCATCGTGCCCGGTGCGTCGAGCTGGGTGACAGTGTCCCTGCCGCCCGGCCGTTACGAATTGGTCTGCAACCTCCCCGGCCACTATGCGGCGGGGGCGTACACCGAGCTCACCGTCACCTGAACAGGCCCTCAACCGGCTACTACGTCTTCTTCGCGGCCGTCGGAGTCCTTTCGATGCTGCTCATCGTCTGGCTCGCTTGGAAGCGGCTCAAAGTCGAGCCAGTGAGCTGATCACGTATCGCGTACTTGTGCTGGAGGAACCAGTCGATGGAACTCGACAGTTTGGGGTAAGGGTCGACAGTCCGGAGTCGGGTTACCGACTTTACTGAGAGGGTTTCGGTTTTGGGTCCCGCGCCCTAGGGTGGGCTTATCCCGGTAGTGGTGCCCAGACCCGCCCCGCCGTCAAGGGTGGTCTCTGTGTGCTCAGGCGAGAATCCGTTTCATGGCAACGGAGCAGTCGTTGTACGCCATGGTGGCTGCCATGACAGCCTCTGAGCGATGAAGCTGGCGAGCGTATCGTGCAGACGCGTGTTCGCCCGATTCCAGGGAGATGCGCGATGACCGAGACCCCATTCAGCCTGCCGTTACAGATGCGCCCGCGAGGTCGAACCGTCCCGGTTTCGGTTCGGCCATTCGGACTGGTCACCGATGTGACGGCGGCGCTTGCCGTCACATCGTTGGAGGCGCGGGTCCTGCAGCGTGCGAACAAGCGGGGTGCCTGGCTTGAGGCAACCGCCGAGATCACGCGGCAGCTTCTGTCTAATCACCTGCAGCCGGCTCTTGACCTGATGGTGAGTTACGCGGCTGAGTGCGCCGACGCCGACGTTGCCTACCTTGCGCTCAAAGCCGACTCTGGCCAGTGGGTGATGCGGTCCCGTGCCGGAGAATACGCGGGATACCCGGTGGGTGAACCGATGGACGTCGGGCCCACCCTCGCCGGTCGGGTCATTCGATCGGCGCGGGCGGAACTGGTCGATGACCTCCGGCGTGAAATCGTTGAGAACCACCGCTTCGCGGCCGCGATCGGTGCTCCCATTCTCGGGGTTGCGGGGCAGGTGCTCGGGGTGGTGGGTGTTGCCCGGAAGGCAGGCCGGCCGTTGTTCACCGAGGAGGATGTGGGACTGCTGTCGGACTTCACCCGCCAGATCGGGGCGGCCCTCGATCTGGATCGGGCCCGCTCGGACGGGGAGACGGCGCGGCTCACCGAGGAGCGGGATCGGATTGCCTCGGACCTGCACGACCATGTGATCCAGGAGTTGTTCGCGACGGCAATGGGGCTGCAGAACGTCGCAAGCGCCCTGACTATCCCCGGCCAGCAGTCCCAGATTCTCGGATACGCCGAGTCGCTCGACGAGACGATCCGCCGCATCCGGCAGACCATCTTCACGGTGCAATCGCACCGTTGGAATGCCGATAACCTGCAGGGCCGACTGCTCGCCGTGCTCGACCAGGAGGCCGAGGCCCTCGGATTCGCCCCGGAGATCGAATTCGCCGGACCGCTGCGACTCGGGATCTGTGATGACCTCGCCGAAGGCATCATCGCGGTCGTGCGGGAGGCGCTCTCCAACGTGGCCAAACACGCGCGGGCACGGCACGCCCGAATCGCCGTTTCCTTGGTCGACGAGGTCGTCACCGTCACCGTCGCCGACGACGGGATCGGCATCGACGGGCCGATACGCGACAGCGGTCTGGCTAACCTGCGATACCGCGCCGAATGTCGGGGAGGACGTTTCACGGTCACCAGTCCCGCGGAAGGCGGCACCCGGCTGGAGTGGACCGCCCAGATCCCGTCCTATCAGTGAGGACCGAAGCGCCTCGCTGGTATCTCTGTCGCCCACCGCGGTGTCGGCATCGTAGTTGTAGGTGACGCGCGCTGACGATGTCCCCTCCGATCTTGGTAGGGAAGGTTGCTGAGCTCTTCATTTCGGCACTGTGCGGTATCGGCAGGGTGCCTTCTGCTGCCGGGGCCACACCACGCTATTGGACGCAATCCAACCGAACCAGGACGCGATGATTCGGTCTGGCGATGCATGGACCTCGCACGGATGCGATCTCAAGTCCCTCAGGCGAAAGCTCGCCGCAGACGCGTCAGATGCCGCCTCTTGCCGTATTAGATAGCTCGACACTTATTCCCCGCCGAGACCCTGCCAGACCTCCCGAAAAGCTTCGGCTATACTCGAACAACCACAACACCTGGTTCCGAGATATCTCGAATGATCAGGAGTTTTGCCGAGAAACAGCACGTTCTTGGGTCCATGGCGCAGCCCGGTAGCGCACCTGCATGGCATGCAGGGGGTCAGGGGTTCGAATCCCCTTGGATCCACC
>JBBSBA010000011.1:0-47380 GCA_038251725.1 Actinomycetales bacterium | reverse complement strand
CTTCGGAATAAGCATCGAAACCGGCTGACCGAGCATCGCAGCTTCGGCCTCGATGCCGCCGACGCCCCAGCCGAGTACACCGAGGCCGTTGACCATGGTGGTGTGCGAGTCGGTGCCGACGCAGGTGTCGGGGTAGGCCTGGAGGACACCCTTCACCTCGCGGGTCATCGTGACGCGGGCCAGGTACTCGATGTTGACCTGGTGCACGATGCCAGTTCCCGGCGGGACGACCTTGAAGTCGTCGAACGCGGTCTGGCCCCAGCGCAGGAACTGGTAACGCTCGCCGTTGCGCTCGTACTCGATCTCGACGTTGCGCTCGAGGGCGTTCTCGGTGCCGAACAGGTCGGCGATAACGGAGTGGTCGATCACGAGTTCGGCCGGCGCGAGCGGGTTGATCTTCTTCGGGTCGCCGCCGAGGGCGGACATCGCCTCGCGCATGGTGGCGAGGTCGACGATGCAGGGCACGCCCGTGAAGTCCTGCATGATGACGCGGGCGGGGGTGAACTGAATCTCGGTGTCGGGCTCTGCGGTCGGCACCCACGACCCGAGGGCCTCGATCTGCGACTTCGTCACGTTGGCGCCGTCCTCGGTACGCAGAAGGTTCTCGAGCAGCACCTTGAGGCTGAAGGGAAGCGTCTGGTAGCCGGGGACCGTGTCGACCCTGAACACCTCATAGTCGGTCGAACCGACCTTCAGGGTGTCCTTCGAACCGAAGCTGTTTACCTGCGACATTGCGCGACTCCCTTGCTGAGCTGAACGGGTCTTGATTGCCCGTACGTTGATCGGTACGCGTTCGGAGCCCATCCTGAACCTCGACCGGCTGGCGTGCCAGCAAGGCAAGCCTAAGTCTCGAGCGCTCCGTCGGGCCACCGTGCCGATGGCAAAACTATCTTGACATCAAGATACTTTAGCACGCCGCCGGTGCCGGATACCGCGCCGCGGCTTCATCGGATCGGCAGAGTCCGATCAGTCCTCGTCGGGCGCTCCGGCGGCCAGTGCCCGGCCATAGACGGCGCGCACCAAAAGCCAGGTGACCCAGAGCATCCCCGCATAGAGCGGAACGCCGAGCAACAGCTTGGTCGCCGCCAACATCTGCGTCTCCCGAGCGAAGTACAGCGGCACCTCCACCAGCAGCCGCACGGCGAACAGCCCGGCCCAGAGCGAGGTCGCGAGTGTGAGCACCCGGCGCTTGGCCCGGTCCGTCTTCCACGCCACACCCTCATTGGTGAGGAACCCGACGACCACGCCGATGAGCGGCCAGCGAATCAGGATGCTGATGAGGAGCACAGCGAGGCTGACGAGGTTGATGATGATGCCGGGCACGAAATTGTTCTCCGCGCGACCGCTGGCGAGCGCGAGCACCGCCGAAACGGCGATGCCGGCGATGCCGGCGAAGGCCTGCGCGAGCGGGGTCTTCGTCGCGAGCCGGATGACCAGGAAGATCACGGCGAGAGCCACCGGCGCGAGCACCGACCAGATAAGACTGTGGGTGAACGTGTAGATCACCAGGAACCCGAGTGCCGGAAGAAGAGACTCGGCCAGTCCGCGGCCGCCACCCATGGCCTTCAACAGGGAACGGGCCGTTGGCACCTCCCCCGGCGCGACCTGGCCGAGGCCGGTCTTGCGCATAGCGTCGGCGAACGCCTCACGAAACCCGGGGACCGCATCGGACTCCCCCGCCGGATCGGGGCGACCGGTGGGGTCGCCGGTCTGCGCCATCAGACTCCCGGCGCCGAGGTGGCCTCGCCGGCCGCCATGCCCGTCTTCGGCATGTGCAGCGGGATGAGGTCACGCGGCGGCATCGGCGTCTTGCCGCGCACCACGACGACGCTGCGGAAGAGCTCCTCGATCTTGGCCGCCGCCTGCTGGTCGACGGCGCCGTCACCGGCGATCACCCCTCGAAGGAACCAGCGCGGTCCATCAACTCCGATGAAGCGGGCGAGACGAACGGTGTCCGGCTGCCCCGGCGCCGTCGCCGGGATCTCAGCGAGCAGCTCAGGGCCGAACGGGCCGACCGTGAGCTTCGTTGTGCCGCCCTGCTTGGCGATCTGGTCGGCGATCTGGTCCCGGATCTCGTGCCATAGTCCCGAGGTGCGGGGAGCAGCGAACGGCTGCACCTGCAGCGTCGAGCCCGCGTAGTCAAGGCCGACGGCCACGACACGCTGGCTGCTCTCCTCAACCTCGAGGCGCAGCTGTAGGCCCTCCCGCGGGAGGATCTTCACCCCGCCGAGGTCGACATACGGACGGACCGGGTTCGCCTCGGACTCGTCGAGCGGGCCTTCCGTCTCGCGCCCGGCTGGGGCGGACTTCGCCTGCTCGTCCCTCGGAACCTCGGCGGCGTCGGGAGTGGTGTTGATGTCCGACGGCGTGCTATCGCCGGCCGGCGGGGTGGTGTCGCTCACGGGAGCTCTCCTTGTTGGTTGTTGCTCTGTGGTGTGTCGCTGCTGTTGCTGGCTTCGGTTGCGCCGTCGCCGTAGCCCGTCGAGCCGAACCCGGAGGCGCCGCGCTGGCTCCCCGGAAGAACCTGCACCGGGATGAATCGGGCCTTCGTCACCGGCATGATCACGAGTTGCGCGATGCGATCGCCGACCGCGACAGAATACGGCACCGAACTGTCCGTGTTCAGCAGGGTGACGCTGATCTCGCCGCGGTAGCCGGCATCCACGGTCCCCGGGCTGTTCACGATCGTGATCCCGTGCTTCGACGCGAGTCCGCTTCGCGGCACGACGAAGGCCACATAGCCGTCGGGCAGTGCAATCGACACCCCGGTTGGCACGGTCGCCCGCTGGCCGGGAGCGAGCTCGACGGACAGTGCCGACGTGAGGTCGACTCCCGCGTCTCCGGGGTGGGCATAGGCGGGAACCGTCTGCGAGACGATGAGGACTTCGACGCTTTCGGGCACGTCACGAGGCTAGTGCAGAACGCCGGTGCCGTCAGAGCGGTGCAAAGTCTGATCGAATGGTGCCATGACCACGAACAACCCCACAGGGATCAATGACACTGCGCCGCTCTATCGCGAGCGGATCTGGCCCTCGGCCTGGGTGTTCATCACGACAGCGCTGGTGATACCGGCGAGCCTGCTGGTGTTCCTGCCGATCAACTTCTTCGCCGGTGAGATCATCGCTGTCGTCTTGTACGCCGCCATCGTGCTCGTGCTCGTGGCCATGTCGCCCGTGATCGAGGTCACGCGGCTGCAGCTCGTCGCCGGCCGGGCCAGTGTGCCGATCGAACTGGTGGGGACCGTGACGCCCTATTGGGGCGAGGAGGCGACGCTGCAGCGCGGACGCCTGCTCGACGCACGGGCCTGGCTGCTGATCCGGGGCTGGGTCTCGGCGCTGGTCAAGGTCGAACTCAACGACGCGGACGATCCGACGCCGTATTGGATCGTGTCGACGCGCACTCCCGACGCGCTCGTGCGGGCCATAACGAACGCGAGGACCCCGGCCTGAGCCGGGATCCTCGCGTTCGTTATCGTTTGGTCGCCCTCGATCAGGAGGCGCACTCCTGGCAGATCGGTCCGAGCTTCTCCTCATGATCCAGCTGGGAGCGGTGCTTCACGAGGAAGCAGTTGACGCAGGTGAATTCGTCGGCCTGCGGGGGCAGCACGACGACATCCAGGTCGAGGTCGGAAAGGTCTGCTCCTGGAAGCTCGAAGCCCCCGGGATTGTCGGCGTCATCGACGTCGACAACGCCGGACATTTTGTCCGGGACGCGCTCCTTAAGTGCCTCGATCGACTCAGAATCGTCGTCGGTTTTCCGAGGAGCGTCGTAGTCCGTTGCCATGCCCATCCACTTCTTGAAAATTTCGATTGGTCTCAATCGGCGGCCATAGTTTGCACGATTAGTTTGCGAATAGCAAACCACTGTCAAACTGCCGTGAACCCGACGCCTGTGCAACTTGCGGCACGCCCGGTCTATTCCCGAGATATCAGCGTCGGACGTGCGACTCTTGGTGACATCACGGACCGCGAGAGGCGTTCAGTATGCAAGACCTGCGAGTCATCGGAGTAGAGAACGGCGCGCTGCTCGTCGCATCCGACGAAGGTACCAAGTACCGCATCGCGATCGACGAAGTAATGCAGTCGAAGCTGCGTCAGGCGATCCCGGATCACGGGTCGGGGCGCAAGCTCGCCCCGCGCGAGATCCAGGCGCATATTCGTTCGGGGATGTCGGCACAGGACGTGGCATCGATCACCGGTGTCCCGCTCGACTACATCCAGAAGTTCGAGGGGCCGGTGCTCGCCGAGCGCGAGTTCGTCGTGACCTCCGCCCTCAACGTGCCAGTGCACACCGCGATGGAAACCGACCCGCTTGGCGGCGGCTCAACCTTCGGGACGGTCATCCGCGAGCGGCTCTATGACTTGAGCGCGGTCGACGAGCGCTGGGCCAGCTGGAAAGAGGTCGGCGGAGGCTGGGTGGTCAAGCTCGCCTTCACCGCCGAGCAGATTGACCGTGATGCCCGCTGGCGCTTCGACCCGAAGAAGGCCGCCCTCTCCCCACTCAACAACGAGGCCATCACGCTCTCCCAGCAGGGCGACGCCACGGGCACCCTCGTTCCCCGGCTCCGCGCGGTCGGCGACGAAGACCGCCTTCCCGATCAGTCCCGCTTCGACAGCGGCGCCTTCACCGCCGAGGACCTGTCTCCCCACGAGCCGGGTCGCGGTGAGGCCGGAGCACGCCTCGAAGCGGTCGCCTACGGTCGTCTGGATGACGCGCCGCCCGCCGTGTCGGATGCCGCGATTAACCGCGCACCGACCGCCGACGAGAACGAGTCCAACCAGACGGCGGACCTGCTTGAGGCGCTGCGCCGCCGCCGGGGCGAGCGCGAGTCCGCGAACTTCACCGACGACGCGACCGATGGCAAGGCCTCGCACCGTCCTAACGGCACCATCCGGCTCGTCGACATCCCGCTCGATGTCTTCGGAAACGACACCGACGACCGACCGGCCAACACCGCGCCGCAGCCGAACGTGTTCCAGCCGCGTGCCTCCTCCCGCAAGGGCCGGGCGTCCATGCCGAGCTGGGATGAGATCGTCTTCGGCGCGCGCTCGGACGACGACCTGTAGCACCTGCCGGCCGAGCGGGCGCGCCGCGCCCGTGGAGACAACTGACGGTGTGGCCTCGAACGGATGCCGTCAGGCGAAAGCGCCGAAGCGCAGCAGCGGGATGTTGAGTTCGTCCGACGACCACGATCCGTGCTGCCCAACCATGCTCCGCCCGCTCTTGGATTTCACGCGCGAGTCGTAGTAGGCGATTCCCTTGCGCGCCGCGACGATGATGTCTCCGATGCGCGGGACGACCGCGCCATCCACCGACGGCCCGAACCAGCCGAATTCGATCGCCTCACCCCGCGACACGATCCACGAGCGGGGTCCCTCGGTCTCGCGCCAGGCCGTGAGCACCTTCGCACGGTGTTCCGGGCTCGCGTCCGGCTCGAAGTGCAGCTGCAACGCCCGCGGCTCCCCCGCGACGAAGCGGATGCCGTCGACGAGCCGCGGGTCGGTGTCGAACAGCACGTGCGAACTCTCCGGCACGTCGAGGATGCCGTGGTCGGCGGTGAGCAGCATGCCTTCGGCGCGGCCGAGCGTCGACGCGAACCCGCGCACCGCTCGGTCGAGCTCCTCGAGCGCGGCGGTCCACTGCGGCGACTGCCAGCCGGCGGAATGGGCAGCCTGGTCGAGTTCGGACACATAGAGATAGACGAGGCCGCGGTCGAGTTCGTCGAGCACGCGCCTCGCTTCGTCGAATCGGTCGGCGATGGTCGCTCCGCTGCGGTACTCGGCGCCACGAAGCACGGCCCGGGTGAAGCCCGACGACCGGTATCGCTCGGTTCCGATCGCGAACGACGGCAGCCCCGCATCCCGTGCCGTCTCGAACAGGGTGGGCACCCGTTGCCAGGTGGCCGGGTCAAGGCGCTCGTCCCAGCCGCTCAGCTGGTTGACCACCCGGTCGTTGGCGGCGTCGAGGACGCTGTAGCCGACGAGTCCGTGCACGCCGGGCATCTGGCCGGTGGTCAAGGTGGCGAGGGCAGCGGCCGTCGTCGACGGGAACCGGGTTCCGATGGTGTTCGCTGCCGTCAGGAGCGGAGCCAGCGCGCGAGCATGTCCGGCCCGGGCAGAGAGGGCGGAGGCCCCGAGACCGTCCACGAGAAGGACCACGGCCTTGTCCACGGCCGGAAGCGAGAGGGGATTCGGCTGGTGTCCGATGGCGAGCAGTGAACTTGGAACGACATCGGCAAGGCTAAACCGGTGTGATTTGGTGGCCGGTAGCATGGTGGCAATCCTATGACTACTCCCGAAACCCCTACAGTGCAGCCCTCCGGGGAACGCATCGACAACGTCGACGTCTCCAGCGAGATGGAGGGGTCGTTCCTCGAGTACGCCTACTCCGTGATCTACTCACGCGCCCTTCCGGACGCCCGCGACGGCCTCAAGCCGGTGCAGCGGCGGATTCTCTACCAGATGACCGAAATGGGCCTGCGCCCCGACCGCGGCCACGTGAAGTCCGCCAGGGTCACCGGCGAAGTGATGGGAAAGCTCCACCCGCACGGGGACGCCTCGATCTACGACGCAATGGTGCGCCTTGCCCAGAGCTTCATCCTGCGCGTGCCGCTCATCGACGGGCACGGCAACTTCGGCACCCTCGACGATGGCCCCGCCGCACCGCGCTACACCGAAGCGCGCCTCACCGCAGCCGCAATGGCCATGACCGAGGACCTCGACGAGGATGTCGTCAACTTCGTACCCAACTACGACAACCAGCTCACCCAGCCTGAGGTGCTGCCTTCGGCCTTCCCGAACCTGCTCGTCAACGGGGCGTCGGGCATCGCGGTCGGCATGGCCACCAACATGGCGCCGCACAACCTGATCGAGGTGATCGGCGCCGCGCGGCACCTCATCGCCCACCCGGATGCCACTCTCGACGATCTCATGTCGTTCGTGCCCGGCCCTGACCTGCCGACCGGAGGAACCATCGTCGGCCTCGCCGGCATCCGCGATGCCTATGAGACCGGGCGCGGCAGCTTCCGCACGCGGGCCCGCGTGTCGGTGGAGAACATCACCGCGCGCAAGGTCGGCCTGATCATCACCGAGCTGCCGTACATGATCGGCGCGGAGAAGGTGATCGAGAAGATCAAGGACGGCGTCAATTCGAAGAAGCTCAATGGCATCTCGGACGTCACCGACCTCACGGATCGCAAGCACGGCCTTCGCCTCGTCGTCGGCATCAAGACCGGCTTCAGCCCGGATGCCGTGCTCGAGCAGCTCTACCGCTACACGCCGCTCGAAGACTCCTTCAACATCAACAATGTGGCGCTCGTGAACGGTGGCCCGAGGACCCTCGGCCTGCGGGAACTGCTCCAGGTGTACATCGACCACCGCATCTCGGTCGTCACCCGCCGCAGCCAGTTCCGGCTCGCGCGCAAGAAGGAGCGACTGCACCTCGTGGAGGGCCTGCTCGTCGCGATCGTCGACATCGACGAGGTCATCCAGGTGATCCGCACGAGCGATGACACCGATCAGGCTCGCTCCCGACTGATGGATGTCTTCGACCTCAGCCAGATCCAGGCCGAATACATCCTCGAGCTGCGACTGCGCCGCCTCACCAAGTTCTCCCGCATCGAGCTCGAGGCCGAGCGAGACCAGTTGCTCGCCGAGATCGCCGCGCTGGAACAGCTCCTCACCGGCCCGCAGCGCGTGCGCCAGCTCGTCTCGGACGAGCTCGAGGAGGTGGCCGGGCGCTTCGGCACGCCCCGCCGAACGCTCCTCACCGAGGCGCGCCCCCCGGTCGGCACGACCGTGGCCGCCCGCGCGGCCGCCGCCGTTCTCGAAATCGCCGACACGCCGTGCCGGGTCTTCCTCTCAACCACCGGCCGCGCCATCCGGGTCGACCTGTCCGATGTTCCGTCGGGACTGCCGGAGCGCGTCGCCCGCCGCACCAAGCACGACGCGATCCTCTCGTCGATCGTCACGACCCGGCGTTCGGAAATCGGCGCGGTCACGTCGCTCGGGCGCCTCATCCGCCTCACCCCCGTCGACCTTCCCGTGGCCCCGGAGAACTCGATCCAGCTCGCCGCGGGGGTACGCATCGCCGACTATCTCGCCCTGGGTGGCAAGACCGAGCGTGTGCTCGCGCTCGTGTCGCTCGATTCCGCTGAGGCGATCGCGATCGGCACCCGGCAGGGCGTCGTGAAGCGGCTCACCCCGGGAGACTGGGCGAACCGGCCCGACTTCGAGATCATCTCGCTCAAGCCGGGCGACCAGGTGGTCGGTGCGCGCCAGTCGGCCGATACCGATGAACTGCTGTTCGTGACCTCGGATGCCCAGTTGCTGCACTTCTCCGCATCGTCAGTGCGGCCACAGGGGCGGTCGGCCGGAGGGATGGCGGGAATCAAGCTCGGCGCGAAGGCCACCGTGATCTTCTTCGGAGCCGTCGACCCGGCATCCGAGATCGTCGTCGCCACCGTGTCGAGTAGCAGCGCGACCATCGCCGGGATGGAAACCGGGCGGGCCAAGGTCTCCGCATTCTCGGAGTTTCCGGCCAAGGGCCGCGCCACCGGCGGGGTGCGTTCCCATTCGTTCCTCAAGGGGGAGGACGTGCTCTCCGTCGCCTGGGCCGGACCGGCCCCGGCACTGGCCGTCGGGACCGATGGTTCGGTGCGAACCCTGCCGGACGCGGGAGCGAGACGAGACGCGTCCGGAACGCCGCTCGATGGTGCCGTCGGCTCGATCGGCACCCCGGTCGGCTGACCGGGCGGTAGACGCTACACGTCGATGCGCTCGCGCGACAGTCCGTCAGACCCGGCGATGATGAAGTCCTTGCGCGGGGCGACGTCGTTGCCCATCAGAAGCTCGAAGACCCGTTCCGCGTTCACCGCATCCGTGATCTGCACGCGGCGAAGGGTGCGGTGCTGCCGGTCCATCGTCGTCGTCGCGAGCTGGTCCGCATCCATCTCGCCGAGTCCCTTGTAGCGTTGGATCGGATCTTGGTAGCGCTTCTTCGCCTTGTCAAGCCCCGCGAGCACTCCGTTCAACTCGGCCTCGGAGTAGGTGTAGATCGTCTCGTTCGGCTTGGTTCCCGGGTTCATCACGATCACCCTGTGCAGCGGCGGCACGGCAGCGTACACCCGCCCGTCGCGGATCATGTCGGGCATGTAGCGGAAGAAGAGCGTGAGCAGAAGGGTGCGGATGTGGGCGCCATCGACATCCGCGTCGCTCATGATGATGACCTTGCCGTAGCGCGCCGTCGCGAGGTCGAAGCTGCGACCGGAGCCGGCGCCGATCACCTGGATGATGGACGCGCACTCGGCGTTGCCGAGCATGTCGGAGACGGATGCCTTCTGCACGTTGAGGATCTTGCCGCGGATCGGCAGCAATGCCTGGTATTCGCTGTCGCGGGCGAGCTTCGCCGTGCCGAGCGCTGAGTCCCCCTCCACGATGAACAGCTCGCTGTTGGCGACGTCGGAACTGCGGCAGTCGACCAGTTTTGCCGGCAGCGACGAGCTCTCGAGCGCGTTCTTGCGCCGCTGGGTCTCCTTGTGGGCGCGGGCCGAGATGCGGGACTTCATCTCCGCGACGATCTTGTCGAGCACGAGTGCTGACTGCGTCTTGTCGTCGCGCTTGGGCGAACCGAACTTCTCGGCCATCGTCTTCGCCACGACATTCGCCACGATGTTGCGAACGGCGGGGGTGCCGAGGATCTCCTTGGTCTGGCCCTCGAACTGTGGTTCGGGCAGCCGCACCGTGAGCACCGCCGTGAGGCCGGCGAGGACGTCGTCCTTCTCGATCTTCTCGACGCTGTTGGCGCCGGTGCCGACCTTGAGGCGCCGGGCGTTCTGCTCCACCTGGGAGCGGAGGAATTTGAGCATCCCGGCCTCGAAGCCGCTCTGGTGGGTTCCGCCCTTCGGCGTCGCGATGATGTTGACGTAGCTGCGGAATACGGTGTCGTAGCCGGTGCCCCAGCGAAGCGCGATCTCAACCTCACACTCGCGGGTGAGCTCCGTGGCGACCATGTGGCCCTTGTCGTCGAGCACCGGAACGGTCTCGGTGAAGTTGCCGGAGCCGGTCATCCGCCAGGTTTCGGTGAGCGCGGTGTCGGGGGCGAGAAAATCGACGTACTCGGCGATGCCACCGTCGAACCGAAACAGCTCGTTGGTCGGCTCCTCGCCGCGCTCGTCGGTGATGTCGATGCCGAGCCCGCGTACCAGGAACGCCGTCTGGCGAGCACGGGCGGACAACTCCTCGGTCTGGAAGGTCGTGCCACGGCTGAAGATCTGCGGGTCGGCCCAATAACGGATGCGCGTGCCGGTGACACCCTTGCCGACCTTGCCGACCACGCGCAATTCGCTCTTCTTCTCGAACGGCGTGAAGACGGCGTCCGCCCTCGGCGCACCGTCGTCGGCGAAGATGCCGGGCTCACCGCGATGGAACGACATTGCCCAGGTCTTGCCGTCGCGGTCCACCTCGACGTCGAGGCGCTCGGAGAGGGCGTTGACCACCGAGGCGCCGACACCGTGCAGTCCCCCGGAGGCGGCGTACGATCCGCTGCCGAACTTTCCGCCCGCATGAAGCTTGGTGAAGACCACCTCGACACCGGAGAGCCCGGTCTTGGGCTCGATGTCGACGGGGATGCCGCGGGCGCGGTCGCGTACCTCAACGCTGTTGTCCTTGTGCAGCACGACCCTGATCTCATCGCCGCTGCCACCGAGTGCCTCGTCGACGGAGTTGTCGATAATCTCCCATAGGCAGTGCATGAGCCCACGGGAGTCGGTGGAGCCGATGTACATGCCCGGGCGCTTTCGAACGGCTTCGAGCCCCTCGAGCACCGACAGGTGCCGCGCGGAGTAGTCGGAACTCGCCACGTGTGTCTCCTTCACGACGCGCTCACCAGGGGTACCGGGGATTGGATGGCGAGCGGGCCGTCTTCAAGACTAATGACAGCGGTGACGACACCGGCATCCGACACCCCCTGCCCCGAACGCATACGCGGTCAGCGAAATACGGGGCAATTGTCATCCCGATGCAACAGGACCGTGTTTGGATAGGGATAAGAATTTTTAGCTACGGAACTGGAGGAGCGACTCATGGCTCAGATTGCACCCGACACGGCGGCTGTTGGCGAGCTCGACTCCAGCCACCAGCTGACCGCATCCGACCGTTGCGACAGCTGCGGAGCCCAGGCGTACATCCGTGTCGCCATCGGTTCCAGCGAATTGCTGTTCTGCTCTCACCACGGCAAGAAGTACCAGGAGAAGCTTGCCACCATCGCGAGCGACTGGCACGACGAGTCAGACCGCCTGCTGCAGGACCACCGCTCGTAACATGCGTTCCTCGACGCGCCTCCGGCTCCGGCCGGGGGCGCTTCGTCGTTGA
This sequence comes from Actinomycetales bacterium, assembly GCA_038251725.1. Classification (GTDB taxonomy): domain Bacteria; phylum Actinomycetota; class Actinomycetes; order Actinomycetales; family Microbacteriaceae; genus Lacisediminihabitans. The sequence goes on along the minus strand of JBBSBA010000011.1, from coordinate 36,011 downwards.
CGAGGCCGGCGGAGCGTGGGTTACCCGAGGTAGCGCCGCGGAATGCGCGGGCTGAGTCGGGAGACGATCTCCTCGCCGATGGTTCCGAGTTCGTCCCCCCATTCCTGCAGGGTCGGCTCGCCGTCGCCGCCGCCGAAGAGCACCGCCGAGTCGTCCGGGCTGACCGGGTCGCCGCCGACATCCACGGTGAGCGTCTCGAGGTCGACCGACACGATCCGGTGCGGTCTTCCGTCGATGGCGACGCGCATCACTCCCGCGGCGGAGCTCGGGATGCCGTCGCCATAGCCGATCCCGACGGTGGCGAGGCCGTCGCGCACCGCGAGAACCGGGGCCGTGAGCGTCATCACCGGTTCGAGGCCGAGCGACGACGGTGTCACTCCCCCGCCCGGAGAGATCCCGTAGGAGAAAGCCCCGATTCGCACCAGATCGAACCGTGCATCCGCTCGTTCGAAAGCCGCAGCGCTGGCCGCGAGATGCCGTACCGTCACCGGCGCCCCCAGCCCCTCCGCGATGGCGATCGCGGAACGGAACCGCTCGATCGCGACGCTGTCCTCCCGCTTTGACGCCTCGGAAATGTGGGTCCACAGCCCAACCGTCTCGATGCGGTCGGAGAGCTCGAGGGCCCGGCACACCAGCGCCGGCCACTCCTCGGCACTCGCACCGCTGCGATGCAGCCCGGTGTCGATCTTGAGATGCACGCGGGCGCGCGTCGTGCCGACCGCCAGCGCGATCTGCTCGAGCTGGGCGAGAGAGGACACGCCGAAGTCGATCGCGGCCTCGATCGCCGGTGCGAACTCCTCGGCCGCACCCAGCAGCCAGACGAACACCGCGACGCCGTGCGGGATGCCGCTCTCGCGCAATTCGAGTGCCGTCTCGATATCGAGGGCGCCGATCCAGCCGACACCGGCCTGAACCGCGGCACGGGCGACCGGCAGAAGACCGTGGCCGTAGGCATCCGCCTTGACCACCGCCATGATGGTCGCGGGCGCCACGCGGGCCGTGAGGCGCGCCAGATTGCGGCGGTAGGCGCACAGGTCGATCGCGGCTGTCGGTTCGGTCATCGGTACTCCCGGTGCAGATGGCTGCCGAATACGGAGACCGCCTCGGCGGCCGGCTTGCCGAGAACGGACGCCCAGTCCCAGACGGCGGGCTCCCCGGCCGCCGGATCCCCGAACACCACCACCTCGTCACCGACCGCAGCGAGGTCGCTGCCGAGGTCGAGCACGAGAGCGTTCATGGCGACGCGGCCGGCGATCTGTCGTGCCGCGCCGTTGAGAAGCAGGAATCCGACGTTGCTCGCGATGCGATCGACTCCGTCGGCGTAGCCGATCCCCACCAGCGCGAGATTCGTGCGGGTCGTCGCCGTCCAGCTGTGGCCGTACGAGACGCTCTCCCCCGCCGCGATGGTCTTCGTTCCGACCACCCGGGCGCTCACCCGCATGGCCGGCCGGAACCCGGCGTCACCGGTGATGCCATAGAGGGCCGCTCCGGTCGATACGACGTCGACACCGTTCGGTTGTCCGCGCTCATCGACGAACGCGCCGCCTGCCATGGCGGCCTCGATCACCGCCCCGATCCCGTGCCCATAGCCGTCGGAGCGCAGGTCGGCCACAACGCTGCGCGAACCCGCCAGCGCCACGAGCGCGGCGGCGTTGTCGCGGATCGCCGAGAGATCGATGCTCGCGCCGTGCATGCGTGACCCGTGCAGCGTCCTCACCTCTCGAACACGAACCCCAATGTTCTCACGAACCTAGATTCTCGAGAATACGTGCTTCGCGTTGGAGACGATCACTTCACGCGCACGCGTGGCGTAGTCGTTCAACTTCGAATCGGCGTCCGACGCCGACACGGTGAACCCGCGGCGGGTCGCGATGAAACCGATGATCGCGTCGGTGAGCAGTGGGTTCAGCGGTAGAACAGGCCCGCCGACCTGGCTGCCGATGGCCACCCCGTCGAGCACACCCTCGACCGAACCCTCGCCGTTGCCGACGCCGGCCTCGAGGATGCCGAGCGGCTTCGCCCTCGAGTCAAGGCTCCAGGTCGAGGCATTGTCTTCGAACCCGACGATCTGCCCGAACGGCGAGTCGACGATCACATAGCCGACCGCGCGCTCGCTCACCCGGCGGGCCGAGAAGGGCAGGATGCCGAGCCCGGCGAGTGTCGATCCGTCGAGCAGCGTGAGGGAGTGCCCGAGCAACTCGGCACCGGAGCCGTAGGCGAAGAATGGCACCTCGAGGGAGCGGAGCGCACGCAGCGCGTCGCCGATGGAGACCAGGTCGTCGTAGACATTGCGCATCGCCGAAAGCGGGCCGTTGCCCACCACCACGACGTCGACGTCGGTCGGCAGCTCCGACCCGACCTCGTGCGCGACGACGGTCACGGTGTGCCCGGCGTGCTCGAGGCGCGCCTTCAGCGCCATGACGTTGCCGCGGTCACCCGCGACACCGAGCTCATCCGGGTACAGCTGGACGATCGTGAGAGCGGTCATCGCTGGTTCTCCAGTTCGAGGAAACCGATCTGCTTGCGCGCGAGCATCATGATCTCGTAGTTGACGATCCAGGTCTTGAGCCCGGTCGATGGCTTCGGAAGCCCGCGCATGATGTCGATCGCCTTGCGGAGGTCGGGTTCGACGGCGCCGATCGTGATGCCCTCGTGCTCGAGACGCAGCGCGATCTGCCACGCCTTCGCTCCGGTGATCACGTCGACGTGATCGAGCGCGGCGAAATCGATGTCATAGATCCACGAGATGTCGGGGGTTCCCTCGTCGATGGCGAGCAGCACCTGCTCCGGCGGTTCGGGCAGCGCGTCGAGGTTGAGCTGCAGGCTCGCGGCGTTCTTGAACATCACGAACTCGACCTGCTCGTTCTCGCCGTGACGATTCGTGAAGTCGAGCAGTTCTCCTCGACCATACGCTGGCTTCATCGCCGCGAACGCCTTCGCCGAGGCGGCGGCGTCGAACCGGTCACCGAGCACGACGGCCGCCGTCGCGAGAGCCGCGGCGGCATCGATTCCGTAGTGCAGTCCCTTGGCCGGCAGAGTCACGTCGATCACTGCACCGGCGACCTGGATCTTCGCGCCGGTGCGGTCGGTGGCGAGCAGTTCGGCGAGGGAGTGGTGCGACTCGGGGCCGACCACGGAATCGCGGTAGTCCGTGGCGTTGAAGAGCCCGTGCGGTGCCTTCGCGATCACGTCCTCCGACGCACCGAAGTAGGTGATGTCGGGAGCGGACGTCGCATCCCCCGCTGGGTAGCGGCGGGCGATCTTGGACAGGTACGGGTCCTCGCGGTTGGTCACGATGTGCAACGCGGCCCGCTGCGCCGTGTCAAGCATCATGTCCGCCACACGCTCGGTCTCGTAGAAGCGGTAGAGCTGGTCGACCTGGGTGTTCAGCACAAGCACGGTCGACGGCGGAACCGTCGCGGCGAACTCGAGCGCGAACGCCTCGTCCACCTCGAGAACACCGATGTCGGCGTCGAGCCGCCCGAGAACGCTCGATTCGGCGAGGATCGACGAGGCGATTCCCTGGGGAAGGTTCGCGCCGGAGGGGTTGGTGAACACCGTGAGCCCGTGACCGCGCAACACCTCGGTGAGCATATGCGTGGTGGTGGACTTGCCGTTGCTGCCGAGCACGTACACGATGCCGTAGCGGAACTGGCCGGTGACATCCCTGAGGAAGTTCGGCGCGAGCTTGGTGGTGACATAGCCGGGGAAGGCCGACCCGCCACCGCGGAGCCTCGCGAGACCGCGAACGGCCTTTCCAAGAACTACCGGGATCAGATACTTCAGGCCGGTGGGCTTACTCAAGGTAGTCGCGCAGCGACTGGGACCGCGACGGGTGTCGCAGCTTGGCCATAGTCTTGGACTCGATCTGGCGAATTCGTTCGCGGGTGACACCGAAGGTGTCGCCGATCTGGTCGAGCGTCTTCGGCATGCCGTCTCCGAGTCCGAAGCGCATACGGATCACGCCGGCCTCCCGCTCCGAGAGCGAGTCGAGCAGCGACTCCAACTGCTTCTGCAGCATGGTGAAGCCCACCGCGTCCGCGGGCACGACGGCCTCGGTGTCTTCGATCAGGTCGCCGAACTCGCTGTCGCCGTCCTCGCCGAGGGGCGTGTGAAGTGAGATCGGCTCGCGGCCGTACTTCTGCACCTCGATGACCTTCTCCGGCGTCATGTCGAGCTCGCGGCTCAGCTCCTCCGGCGTTGGTTCGCGACCGAGGTCCTGCAGCATCTGGCGCTGCACGCGGGCGAGCTTGTTGATGACCTCGACCATGTGCACCGGGATGCGGATGGTGCGGGCCTGGTCGGCCATCGCACGCGTGATCGCCTGGCGGATCCACCAGGTGGCGTAGGTGGAGAACTTGAAGCCCTTGGTGTAGTCGAACTTCTCGACCGCGCGGATGAGGCCGAGGTTGCCCTCCTGGATGAGGTCCAGGAACTGCATTCCGCGACCGGTGTAGCGCTTGGCGAGGGAGACCACGAGGCGGAGGTTCGCTCCGAGCAGGTGGCTCTTGGCGCGCTGCCCGTCCTTTGCGACCCAGCTGAGCTCACGGCCAAGCTGCGACTTGAGTTCGGCCGGCGACATGACGGCGAGCTTGTCTTCGGCGAAGAGCCCCGCCTCAATGCGCATGGCGAGCTCTACTTCTTCGGCCGCGTTCAGCAGAGCGACCTTACCGATCTGCTTCAGGTAGTCCTTGACCGGGTCGGCGGTCGCGCCGGTGATCGCGGACGAATAGACCGGTACCTCGTCTTCGTCGTCGACGGGCGAGAGCACGAGGGCCCCCGAAGGCAGCGCCTCCGCTTCCTTGTCGTCGTCTTCGGCGGTCTCGTCCTTGGCGTCGTCGTCCTTCGCGTCCTTCGCGTCCTCGACTTCGGTCTCATCCTCATCCGAGGACTTGGCCTTCGTGGCGCGCTTCACCGGGGCCTTCTTGGCGGCCGGGGCGGCCTTCGCCGTTGCCTTGGGCGCGGCAGCGGTCTTCGCGGCAGCGGCCTTGGCTGCGGTCGTCTTGGCCGGTGCCTTCTTCGCTGCGGGCGCCTCGGGGTCGACGCTGACCTCGTCTGCGACGACCGGCGCCTCGGCAGCGGTGGTTTTGGTTCGGGTGGCCATCTGGACACCTTTCACTAGATTCTCATCAGGCGTTACACGCCCATCACGGGTAGGGCCGCCGCGCCGCCCACGATTACACGGGCAACTTTTCGGGCAGCACTAAGACCCATGTCAAGTTCGAAATCATCGCACAACCAATGTGCGTACGAGTCACGAGACCTGAACGGGCCTTACGGCAATTATTGCACGGATTGAAGATGCCCCTTGCCAAAGTGGGCAAATCGCTATATGTTGCGCCGTCGTCGTGACCGCACCAGCGCGACCCACAGCGGCGCGACCTCTATTCCCTCGTCCGCGTGCAATTGCAGTCGCGTTCGCCGACGGGCGTGAATGAGCATCGCGACCCCGCCGCCGATCACCAGGTACTGCACGAGCAGCGCAATCCGGAACGAGTCCCAGGCGAAGATCTCACTCGGTGCTCCCCCGGCCATGCGGGCCGAGTTCTCGAGGTCGAGCACGACCCCGATCAGGTACATCATCACGAAGCTCGCGAGAAACCCACCAACGTTGACGACGCCGTTGGCCGAGCCGAGGCTGCGCATCGGATTGAAGGTGCGGGCGAAGTCGAAACCGATGAGTGAGCCGGGACCGCCGATGCCGAGAACGACCACGAGCGTGACGACGAGCCAGAACGGCGGCTCACCGGGCCACGCGAGCACGGCGGTCCAGGTGACACCGATCATCGTGACGATGCCGAGCACGAGGTTCGAGCGGCGCATCGGGTACCGGGCGGTGAGGATGCCGAGGATCGGCCCGCTGACCACCCCAGCCCCCACGATCAGGGTGAGCAGGCCGGAAGCCACCGCCGAGGAGTAGCCGAGCCCCGCGGTGAGCAGCGGAAAGCCCCAGAGCAGCGAGAAGACGGTGCCCGACGACTGCGTGGCGAAGTGCGACCAGAACCCGAGCTGCGTGCCCGGCCGCCGCAGCGAGTCTCGAAGTTGGTGGGAGGCCGCAGCCCAGGTCGTTGCACGCTCGGGATGCCCGGCGCCCGTCGCCGGCGCGCGCCCGTCCGAGAGCAGCACGATCACGAGCACGGCGGCGATGAGGGAGAGGGATGCGGCGGACAGGAATGCCGGCGTCCAGCCGAAGCGGTGCAGTACGAGGGACAGCGGAATGGCCGAGAGCACCTGGCCGAGCTGGCCGATGTTGCCGGTCCACTGGGAGACCTGGGGAAGCAGTCGTCCGCGGAACCAGGACGCGAGCAGCCGGATGACCGAGATGAAGGTGAACGCGTCGCCAGCGCCGACGAGGATCCGGCCGAGGATCGCGATTCCGATCGATGGCGCAAGGGCCAGGGTCAACTGGCCGACGAACATCAGCACCGCCCCGGCGGCGATGAGGGCCTTCGGACCGACCCGGTCGACGAGCACGCCTACCGGAATCTGCAGTCCCGCGTAGACGATGAGCTGCACCACCGCGAGGCTCGACAGCACGGAGGCTGAGACATCAAAGCGATGGGCGGCGTCGATCCCCGATACCCCGAGCGACGTGCGCTGCATGACGGAGACGATGTAGGCGAAGACCGCGACCGCCCAGATGAGCCAGGCGCGTCGCGAATTCACGATTCAACCCTAGCCAAAGCCGTCACGTTGCCCGGCGGGCTGGCCGTCGGCGCGATCGTCTAGAGCGAAAAGGGCTGGTTGTCTTCGCCGTTACGGCGGGCAGCAAGGAAGTTCTCGAGTTCGGCGGCGATCTCGTCGGCCGACGGCAGCTCTCCGTCGATGTCTGTCAGCGGGGACCGCAGCGGGTTGCCCTCCATGTACGAGTCGTGGCGTTCCTCGAGGGTGCCGACGAGTCGGGCGAGTTCCGGATTCGACTCCACCTGGCTGTCGATCTTCGTCAGGAAGTCACGTCCCTCCTCCCGGAGGGCGTCGGTGGGGAAGATGAGCCCGGTGGCGGCGCTGATCGACTCGAGAGCCTTGACTGCGGCATCCGGGTATTCGGTGTCGGCGAGGTAGTGCGGGATGAGCAGCACAAAACCGACAGTCGGATGCGACTGCTGCTGCAGACGGTATTCGACGAGATGCAGGGCGTTGGCCGGAACCTGCGTGCGCGGCTTCCAGATCGACATGGCGTCGATGAGTTCAGTGCGGTTGCCGCTCACGGTCACGCCGATCGGGCGAGTGTGCGGAACGGGCATGGGAATCGCATGCACCCAGGTGGTGGTCTTCACCTTGTACTTCGCAATGAGGTGCATCACCGCGTCGGCGAAGCGCTCCCACTGGAAGTCGGGCTCGAATCCGGTGAGGAACAGGAACGGCTGGCCGATCTCATCGGTGGCCACATACAGTGCGAGGCGGGCCGGACGATAGTCGCTCAGGTGGTCCTGGTCGAAGTAGATCGTCGGGCGGCGCGCCCGGTAATCGAGCAGGATGTCGGCGTCGAAGGTCGCCACCACGCGGTGGTCGATGGTGTCGAGCAGGTACTCGTTCAACTGGGTCACCGCGCCTCCGGCGTCGGCGAAGCCCGTGAGGCCCGCCACGAGATGAAGACCTTCGGGCACGTCGACGACGTCCGGGTTCAGCTCGTAGAGACCATCGGGGTTTTGCATCTATTAACTCTAAACGCGACCCACTCTCGCGTGCGAGGCGTTGGGCGGCTCGCCGTGATGCCCAGAGCGAACACCCAGCCGAAGAAGCGCCGGTGCGACCCGGGATGACCGGCGGATACGATTGTGGAATGACCGTACCCTCACTCTCGATCAGCCCCCATTCGGCACGCTCGATCGACACGGATGTGCTCGTGCTCGGGGTGCGGTTCACCGATGACGGGCCGCTGCTGCTCAGCGACGACGCCGGGTTCTCCGACCTCGCCTCGAGCCTTGCGGCGATCGGTGTCACCGGCGGCCGGGACGAAGTCGTGCGGCTGCCCGCGGCATCCGGAGCCGCCCGCAGCATCGCCCTCGTCGGCCTCGGCAGCTCTGCGCCCACCGTCGACTCTCTCCGCTACGCGGCCGGCACGGCCAGCCGGAGGGTGACCGGCGTCGCCTCGCTGGTCATCGCGCTCCCCACCAGCTCGGGAGACGAACTCTTCGCCGTGCTCGAGGGCGCCGCGATCGGAGCCTATTCCTACACGGCCTACCGCTCAACATCGCTCGACGCGACGAAGCTGCCGGCAACCGAGATCACCGTCGCGTCGAGCATCGAGGACGGCCCGGAACTCGCGGCCCGCGCGGCGATCGTCGCCGGGGCCATCCATGAGGTGCGGGATCTGGTGAACGCGCCCCCGTCCGATCTCTACCCGGAGAGCTTCGCCGATGCGGTGCTCTCGATCGCCGAGGACCTGCCGGTGCAGGTGGAAGTGCTCGCGGAAGACGAGCTGATCGCCGGCGACTTCGGCGGGATCCTCGGCGTCGGAGCGGGGTCGACGCGTGGGCCGCGCCTCGTGAAGATCAGCTATTCCCCGACCACAGCGCGACAACACCTCGCGCTCGTCGGCAAGGGCATCACCTTCGACACCGGCGGTCTCTCGCTCAAGCAGCCGGCCAGCATGGTCGGAATGAAGTACGACATGACCGGGGCGGCCACCGTGATGGCGGTGATCTTCGCCGCTGCGAGGCTCGGCCTCGACGTGCGACTCACCGCCTGGCTCTGCATCGCCGAGAACATGCCGTCGGGGTCGGCGGTCCGGCCGAACGACGTGTTGCGCATGCGCGGAGGAACCACCGTCGAGGTGCTGAACACCGATGCCGAGGGTCGGCTCGTCATGGCCGACGGACTGGTCGCCGCGAGCGAGGAGTATCCGGACGCCATCATCGACGTCGCGACACTCACCGGGGCCCAGCGCGCCGCGCTCGGCGACCGCTACTCGGGCGTCATGGGCGATGAGGCCCTCGTCGGCCGGCTCACCACCACGGCGACGGCCGTCGGCGAGCAGTTCTGGGCCATGCCGCTGCCGGGAGAGCTTCGCGCGCTCCTCAACTCGTCTGTCGCCGACATCGCCAACGCGAAGATCGGAAACACCGCGGCGGGAATGCTGCTCGCCGGGGTGTTCCTGCAGGAATTCGTCGGACAGCGGCAGGAACCCTCCTCCGGCCGCATTCCCTGGGCGCACGTGGACATCGCCGGACCGGCCACCAATTCCGGCGGCGGGTACGGCTTCGTTGGCACCGGACCGACCGGCGTTGCTGTGCGAACGCTGATCGCGTTGGCTGAGGAGATTTCCCGCGCGTAGTAAGGTCTTTGTGGCTCGCAAATTATCGGGCCAGGCGGTCTGTCACCCACTTGCTGGGTCGGACCAACGCACACCACCAAAGAAACCCAAGGAGCCGCCGGGTGCCTGAGCAGAACTTCGACATCGTCATTCTCGGAGCAGGAAGCGGCGGATATGCCGCGGCCCTGCGAGCGAGCCAGTTGGGCTTTTCCGTGGCCCTGGTCGAGAAGGGCAAGGTCGGCGGCACCTGCCTGCACGTCGGCTGCATCCCGACCAAGGCGCTGCTCCACTCGGCCGAGGTCGCGGATGTGACCCGCGAGTCCGCCAAGTACGGCGTGACCTCCACCTTCGGTGGAATCGACATCCAGGCGGTCACCGCCTACCGCGAGGGAATCGTCTCAAGCAAGTACAAGGGCCTGCAGGGCCTCATCAAGGCACGCGGCATCACCATGATCGAGGGCGAGGGGCGCCTCGTGGCTGCCAACACCGTCACGGTCGGCGACCAGACGCTGGTCGGCAAGAACGTCATCCTCGCCACCGGCTCCTATTCCCGTTCGCTCCCCGGCCTCGAGATCGGCGGCCGGGTGATCACCTCCGAGAGGGCGCTCGAGCTGGACTTCGTGCCGAAGAAGGTCATCGTGCTCGGCGGCGGCGTCATCGGCGTTGAATTCTCCAGCGTGTGGAAATCCTGGGGCACCGACGTTCAAATCGTCGAAGCGCTTCCGCACCTCGTTCCGAACGAGGACGAATCGATCAGCAAGCAGTTCGAGCGCGCGTTCCGCAAGCGCGGCATCAACTTCAGCCTCGGCGTGCGGTTCCAGAGCGTGACCCAGGACGAGAACGGGGTCGTCGTCACCTTGGAAGACGGCCAGACCTTCGAAGCCGAACTCCTGCTCGTGGCTGTCGGCCGCGGCCCGGCAACGGCAAACCTCGGATTCGAAGAGGTCGGCGTGACAATGGACCGGGGCTTCGTGCTCACCAATGAGCGCCTGCTCACGAACGTCCCTGGCGTGTACGCCGTGGGCGACATCGTCCCCGGCCTTCAGCTCGCGCACCGCGGCTTCCAGCAGGGAATCTTCGTCGCCGAGGAGATCGCCGGACTGAACCCGATCGTCATCGAGGACATCAACATCCCCAAGGTCACCTACTCCGACCCGGAGGTCGCCTCCGTCGGGCTTTCCGAGCTCAAGGCGCAGGAGAAGTACGGCTCCGACAAGGTGACGAGCTACGACTACAACCTGGCCGGCAACGGCAAGAGCCACATCATCGGCACCGCGGGTTCGATCAAGGTAGTGCGGGTCAACGACGGTCCGATCGTCGGGATGCACATGATCGGCGCGCGCGTCGGTGAACTCATCGGTGAGGCGCAGCTCGTCGTCAACTGGGAGGCCTACCCGGAGGACATCGCACCGCTGATCCACGCGCACCCCACGCAGGATGAGGCACTCGGCGAGGCATTCCTTGCCCTCGCAGGCAAGCCGCTCCACGCAATGTAATCGTCGCCAGACGAGCACGCCGCACCAAACTAAGCTAAACAAACAGAACTGGCCTAAAGGAGCATCACTGATGAGCGAATCCGTCAACCTCCCAGCACTCGGAGAGAGTGTCACAGAGGGCACGGTTACCCGCTGGTTGAAGAACGTGGGCGACCACGTCGAGGTGGACGAGCCCCTGCTCGAAGTCTCCACCGACAAGGTCGACACGGAGATCCCCTCTCCCATCGCCGGAATCATCGAGGCGATCCTCGTGGCCGAGGATGAGACCGTCGAGGTCGGAACCCCGCTCGTGACCATCGGTGACGGCGCTGGCGCCGCAGCTCCCGAGGCTCCGACCGAGGCGGCCCCCGCAGCTCCCGAGGCTCCGCTCGAGGCGGCCCCCGTGGCGGCCGAGGCTCCGGTCGAGGTACCCGCCGCTCCCCCCGTCGAGCAAGTTCAGGCAGCACCGGTCCAGGCGGCCCCCGTTCAGGCTGCCCCAGTTGAGCCGGCCCCAGTTCAGGCGGCCCCAGTTCAGGCGGCCCAGGCCGAGGTCGCACCGGTACAGGCGCCGGTGGCCGAGACGCCCGCTCCGGCAGCTCCGGCGGCACCGCCCGCCGCAACTCCGGCGGCACCGCCCGCCGCAACTCCGGCGGCACCCCCCGCCGCGGTTCCCTCCGCACCCGCCGACCTGAACGCCGGCTACGTCACCCCGCTCGTGCGCAAGCTCGCGAACGAGAAGGGCATCGACCTCTCCACCATCGCCGGATCGGGCGTCGGCGGGCGCATCCGCAAGCAGGATGTGCTGACCGCCACCACCGAGCCGGAGGCGGCCCCGGTCGCCCCCGCCGCAGCCGCACTCGAGACCTCGCCACTGCGCGGAACGACCGTGCCGATGTCACGACTGCGCAGGGTCATCGCCGAGCGCGCCGTCATCTCCATGCAGTCCTCGGCACAACTCACCTCCGTCGTCGAGGTGGATGTCACCCTCGTGGCGAACTTCCGCGACCGGGTGAAGGCCGAGTTCCTCGCCAAGACGGGCACCAAGTTGTCCTTCCTGCCGTTCTTCGCCCTGGCCGCGGCCGAGGCGCTCAAGGCGTTCCCGATCATCAATGCGACGATCGACGGCGACACGATCGTCTACCCGGCGCAGGAAAACATCTCGATCGCGGTGGACACCGAGCGCGGCCTGCTCACTCCGGTGATCCGGGATGCCGGCTCGCTCGATCTGGCCGGACTCGCCGCCCAGATCGCCGATCTCGCCGCCCGCACGCGCGACAACAAGCTCAAGCCCGATGAGCTCGCCGGAGGCACGTTCACCCTGACGAACACCGGATCGCGCGGCGCGCTCTTCGACACCCCGATAGTCTTCCTGCCGCAGTCCGCGATTCTCGGAACCGGAATCGTGGCGAAGAAGCCGGTCGTCGTCTCGAGCGGCGGACTCGACGCAATCGCCATCCGCTCGACCGTCTACCTCGCGCTCTCCTACGATCACCGCATCGTGGACGGGGCGGATGCCGCTCGCTTCCTCGTCGCGGTGAAGGACCGCCTCGAGGGTGGCGACTTCGCGGGCAACCTCGGGTACTGATCCGAACACCGCACTGAAACGCGGAGCGCTCAGCCGACCGACAGGTCCCTGATCCTCCATCCGGCTCCGCTCCTCACCACGAGGAGCGGGGCCGGATTCAGTTGTGCCACCACGCTGCCGTCCTCCGCGATGAGCTGGATGATGGCCGAGTCCCCGAGCTGCTGAACGAGATGCGGCGTGAACCCGTCGAGCGTCGCCTCCACAGGGAGGGCCGCTCCCGCCTTCAGGCGCCGCACGAGTTCGCGATCAGCTTCGAGCACGGCCGATCCGGCCTGATCGACGCCCGCGAAACACGTGGCCGCGCGTTTCGTGAAACACAGGGCCCGCTCGGCGAGCAGTGCCCGGGCAGCCGCGAGCGGATCCTCACCGGCGATGTCGGCCGCGTTGCCCGACAGCGGAGCCGGCGCCGCGGTCGGCTCCGGGGCGCCGGACAGCCCCGTCGGGGCGGAGCCCGTGGACGCTCGGGGGGCGGCACCGTCCGAAGCCGACGCGACCGGCGCGCTGGACCCCGGAGCGCGGCCCGGAGTGTCCCAGTGCGCCGAGGGAACCACCGTCAGCGCAAGCACGAGCGCCCCGGCACCGGCACCGCCGGCAATCCAGAACGACTTCCGCACAGGGGCGAGGAGGTGCAGCAAGCGGTCGCGAAGGGCGAGAAACGGATTCTGATGCCGCGGGTCGCCGCTGAACGCACCAACCCCGAACCCGTCGGCACCGAACCCGTCAACACCGAACCCGTCGGCACCGAACCCGTCGGCACCGAACTCACCCTGGCCACGCCCGCGGGCATTCGGTTCACCGGCCATCGTCTCGTCCGGAATCAGCGGATGGCCCGCTAGCCGGATCGGTCCCGCAATCGGCGCTGATAGCCCGACCCGCGCCGGTTCGGAGGCCGAGGCCCCCTGCCCGAGGGCGCCCTCGAACCGGACGGGCAGCGCCGGAGCAAGGTCGAACAGCAGCTCGGCGAGCCGGTCGCCGAGGCTGGCGAGGCGCTCCGGCGCTGCAGACGCGGCGTCGAGGGTCCGCCGAAGTTCGAGAACGGCGGCAGTGGAGCCCCCGTCGCCGAGCCGGTCGAGAACCGCACCGACGAGCACAGCGAGTCCGCGGCGGTCGTCGAGCACCCTGGGTTCTTCGTCCAGTTGCGCCGCGGTGAGGGAGCGGGCATCGTCGCCCACGGTGAACTCGCCGAGGAGGGACGCCCCGCCGAATCGTGCGAGCACTGGCGCACCGTGGTCGTCGAACAGCACCGAACTCGTGCGCACTGCCCCGTGCGCCACCCCCACCCGGTGCAGCTCGCGCACCGCCTCGACGAGGGGCACAAGCAGGGTGACAGCCTCGCCCGGTCGAATCGTGCCACGCAGGGCGAGCAGGCGCGCGAGAGTCCCCGATCCGAGGCGCGGCAGGATGAGACACGGTCGCCCATCCGCGCCGGTCGCGATGTCCCGCAGTTCCAGCAGGTGCCGCGATGAGGTCCGCGCGAGCGCGCCGATTTCGCTGTCGATGCTCGCCTCGGGCGTGTGCGGCCGAAAGACCTTGATCGCCGCTACGCGATCACTTTCCGGTGGCTCGCGGGCGCCGGCATGGCCGAGGTGGATTTCGGCTCGCTCCCCCACGCCGAGTGTGCGCACGAGTCGATACCCTCCGATGGTCTCCATGCCTCCGAGTGTGGGCGTCGTCACGCCACCGTCGAACCGAGCCGGCTGGTCCGTGGAAAACGGTGTCACCCGAGGCCCTGTTGGCGGGTGGAGGCGGCCGCGGCCGCCGTGCGGCGCTCCGCCGGGTCAGGCCGTATCCTTGACTCATGGCACGCACCCAGAATTCGGCTCCGAAACCCCCGAAGGAGCCCGGTCGTCTGAAGCAGATGTACCAGGTCTTCCAGATGACCCGCCGCTACGACTCGAACGCGATCTGGTGGTTCCTCCTCGCCTTCCTCGGTCCGACCCTCGTCGGTCTCGTCGCCGGATTCCTCCTCTCTGGCACCAATGCCGTCTTCGGGTTCGTGCTGTGGCTCATCGCCGGCGTCCTCGGCGGCGTGCTGCTCTTCCTGATCGTGCTGGGACGCCTCGCCGAGCGGGCCGCGTATTCGCAGATCGAGGGACAGCCCGGAGCCGTCGGTGCCGTACTCAAGAGCTCCCTCCGCCGCGGCTGGACCGCGAGCGAGATGCCCATCGCGGTGAGCCCCAAGACCCAGGATGCCGTTTACCGCGCCGTCGGAAATGGTGGCATCGTACTCATCGGTGAGGGCCCGAAGAGCCGCACGCAGAAGATGCTCGACGAGGAGCGACGTCGCGTCGCCCGCATCCTGCCGAACGTGAGCGTGCACTTCCTGCAGGTCGGACCGGATGCCGACTCCGTTCCGCTGCACAAGCTGGCCGCCCGTATGGCGCGCTTCAAGCGTTCGCTCAACAAGTCGGAGATCTACGCCGTGACCAACCGGCTGAGCTCCCTCGGCAAGAACCAGCTCCCGATTCCCAAGGGCGTCGACCCGACGAAGGCGCGCGCCCCGCGCCCACGCTAGACGCCGACGCCGACGCCGACGCCGACGATTGGCCGAGGCCAGGGCTCCGACTCGCGGCCGGACATCGGCTTAGCGCCGAACAAGCACCGTTCCGGCGAAGCGGTCGTGCAGGCCGCGCCTGTCCCGGTCCCAGATCAACGCCGGCACGAGCAGGCTGAGTAGCACCGTTCGCACGGCCGGACGCCACAGGCCGATCCAGCCGCCCGACAGCGGAACCACGCGCATTCCGAGAAGCAGATGCCCGATGCTCCCCGCGAGCAGCGCGATGAACAGCACCTGGAGCACGACGAAGATGATCAGGCTGGCCCAGCGGCCGTAATCGAAGAAGGCGTAGGAGATCAGTGCGCCGAGCGCGATGTCGATCGCGAACGCCCCGAGGCGCCGACCGAACCGTGCGATCGACCGGGGACCCGTCGCGGGAAGGTCAAAGTGCCGACCGGGCCAATCGGATTCGACGGTGGATGTGCGGGGCTCGGCCATAGCAACGATCTTACGTTCGCCCTGCCCACGTAACATGTAGGAAACAATAGCGACACCGTCGCGAAACTCCCCTCGTCTAGCGTTCGAGTTGGCTGCGCTTGCTGCCGACCAGTTCCAAAACCCATTGGAGTCAAGTCACATGTTCAGTGATTCTTCAGAGGTGCTCAAGTTCATCAAGGCCGAGAACGTCAAGTTCCTTGATATCCGCTTCACCGATCTCCCCGGTGTGCAGCAGCACTTCAATATCCCCGCCTCGACCGTCGACGAAGAGTTCTTCTCGGTCGGTCAGCTATTCGATGGCTCGTCCATCCGCGGCTTCGCGTCGATTCACGAATCGGACATGCAGCTCATCCCGGACGTGACCACGGCCTACGTCGACCCCTTCCGCGTCGAGAAGACACTCATCATGATCTTCGACATCTACAACCCGCGCAACGGCGAGATCTACGCCCGCGACCCGCGCCAGGTTGCCAAGAAGGCCGAGAAGTACCTCGCCTCCACCGGCATCGCCGACACCGCGTTCTTCGCCCCCGAGGCGGAGTTCTACATCTTCGACGACGTCCGCTACGACGTTCGCCAGAACTCCAGTTCCTACTTCGTCGACTCCGAAGAAGGCGCCTGGAACTCGGGCCGCGTCGAAGAGGGCGGAAATCTCGCCAACAAGACCCCGTACAAGGGTGGCTATTTCCCGGTGAGCCCGGTCGACAAGCAGGCCGATCTTCGCGACGACATCAGCCTCAAGCTCATCGACTCCGGCCTCATCCTGGAGCGCGCGCACCACGAGGTCGGTACCGGCGGTCAAGCGGAGATCAACTACCGCTTCGACACGATGGTGCACGCGGCCGACGACATCCTGAAGTTCAAGTACATCGTCAAGAACACCGCCCTCGAGTGGGGCAAGGTCGCGACCTTCATGCCGAAGCCGCTCTTCGGCGACAACGGATCGGGCATGCACACGCACCAGTCGCTCTGGAGCGATGGCGTGCCGCTGTTCTACGACGAAAAGGGCTACGGCGGACTCAGCGACATCGCGCGCTGGTACATCGGTGGGCTGCTCAAGCACGCTCCGGCTGTGCTCGCGTTCACCAACCCGACGCTCAACTCGTACCGTCGCCTGATCCCCGGCTTCGAAGCCCCGGTCAACCTGGTCTACTCCGCCGGCAACCGCTCGGCCTCGATCCGCATTCCGATCACCGGCACGAACCCGAAGGCGAAGCGCATCGAGTTCCGGGCTCCGGATGCCTCGGGCAACCCGTACCTCGCCTTCGCCGCGCAGCTCATGGCCGGTCTCGACGGGATCAAGAACCGCATCGAGCCGCACGAGCCCGTCGACAAGGACCTGTACGAGCTTCCTCCCGAGGAGGCGAAGAACATCCCGCAGGTTCCCGCGTCTCTTGAGGAAGCCCTGCGCGCCCTCGAGGCCGACCACGAGTTCCTCACCGCAGGCAACGTGTTCACGCCCGACCTGATCCAGACCTGGATCTCGTACAAGCGTTCGGCGGAGATCATCCCCGCCGCGCAGCGTCCGACGCCGTTCGAATACGAGCTGTACTTCAGCGTCTAACCGAATCGGATCCCGGAAGGGCCGCGCCCCGCGAGGGGCGCGGCCCTTCCGTCATACCGGCGTCTGGGGTTCGGATCAGCCGGTCGTCGGGCCGGGTACCGACGCGACGCCGTAGAACCGTCTTTCGAACACCGACCGGGCGAGCCTGGTGATGCGGAGGTAATCCTCCTCGAGGTGGCTCGCGGAGCCGGGGGGATATGCCAGCAGTCGCGCAACCCCCTCGAGCTGCTGGCGGTCGGTGGGGAGCACGTCGGTGGTGCGGGTCATCCACAACACCATGGCCGAGCGCACCCGCGAGGCGAGGATCCAGGCGGCGCGAAGCTTTTCGGCATCGGGATCGGAGATGAAGCCCTCGTGCCGCGCCACCTCGAGGGCGACCAGCGTGGAGGTCGTGCGGAGCCCGGGTATCCGCGCGCCGTTCTGCAACTGGATGAGCTGCACGAACCACTCGACATCGCTCAGCGAGCCGCGCCCGAGCTTGAGGTGGCGTGCCGGGTCTGCGGCCTGCGGGAGCCTCTCGGATTCCACCCTCGCTTTGATGCGCTTGACCTCGCGCACGTCGTGGTCCGAGATCGCGGTGGGAAATCGCACCTCGTCGGCGAGCGACTCGAAGTCGGCCAGGAGGACGGAATCGCCCACCACGGCGCGCGCCCGGAGCAGCGCTTGGGCCTCCCAGGTGAGCGACCAGCGCGCGTAATAGGCGCGATAGGAGTCAAGCGAGCGCACGACGGCGCCGTTCTTTCCCTCCGGCCGCAGGTCGATGTCGAGATCGAAGGGCAGCCGCAGGTCCTCGGTGTGGCGCGCGAGTTCCGCGACCAGACGGGTGGCGCGCGCCGCGGCCTCCTCGGGCGTCGCCGTTGTTGCACGGTAGACATACATCACGTCGGCATCGGAGCCGAAGCCGAGCTCCTGGCCGCCGTAGCGCCCCATCGCGATGATGGCGAACTCGATGCCGTCGTCGGATCCACGCACGGCGCCGAGAACACCGGTCAGGAGCGCCGTGGCGACGTCGGACAGGGCGTATCCGAGCTCTTCAACATCGATGCGCCCGAGGATCGCGCCGATCGCGAGTCGCAGCACCTCCCGGCGGCGCGCAGTGCGCAGGGCGAGGCAGGCCGTGGCAACGTCGTCGTGCCGGGCCAGCGTCGCGGCGGTCTCGTCGAGCAGCGCGCTGAGCGGCCGAGCGGTGAGTTCCTCCTCGTGGTCGAACCACGCGGCGGCCTCCGGGATGCGTTCGAGCAGCACGCCGACGAAACGCGCCGCGGAGAGCACGCTCGTGAGCCGCTTTGCCGCGCCCGACGAGTCGCGGAGCATGCGCAGGAACCAGTAGGACTCCCCCAGGTCGTCGCTCAGGCGCCGGAACGCGAGCAACCCGTAATCGGGATCGGCACCGTCCGAGAACCACTGCAGCATCACCGGCAGCAGGTGACGCTGGATGGTCGCCCGGCGGGACACTCCCCCGGTGAGCGCGCCGATATGCGCGAGGGCTCCCTTCGGATCGCGGAAGCCGATCGCCGCGAGCCGCGCCACCGCCTGCTCGCTGCTGAGGGCGAGGCCCTCCTCCGGGAGGGCCGCGACCGCGGAGAGCAGCGGCCGGTAGAAGAGCCGCTCGTGCAGGCTGCGCACCTCGAGCTTCGTTCGTCCCCACTGCTCGCTGAGGTCGGTCGCGCTCGTGGCGATACCGCTCGCGCGGGCGAGTACGCGTAGCTCGTCCCGATCGCTCGGCATCAGGTGCGTCCGCCGCAGCTGGGCGAGCTGCAGGCGGTGCTCGAGCAGGCGAAGGAAGCGATAGTAGCGGGAGAATTCCGCGGCCTCCACGCGCCCGATGTAGCCCTGCTCCGCGAGTGCGACGAGCGCGGGCAGCGTGGCCCGCTGCCGCACGAGCTCGTCGGTCTGGCCATGCACGAGCTGCAGCAACTGGATGGTGAACTCCACATCGCGCAGCCCCCCGGGGCCGAGCTTGAGCTGGTAGTCGAGCTCGGCGCTCGGAATGTTGTCGGTGACGCGCTCCCGCATCCGCTGCACGCCCTCGACGAAATTCTCGCGAGAGGCACTCGACCACACCTTGGGCGCTACGGCCTCGACGTACCGTTCACCGAGCTCCAGGTCGCCGGCCAGGGCTCGGGCCTTGAGCAGCGCCTGGAACTCCCAGCTCTTAGCCCAGCGGTCGTAGTAGGCGAGATGGGAGTCGAGCGTGCGCACGAGCGCGCCGTCCTTTCCCTCGGGGCGCAGGTTGGCGTCGACCTCCCACAGTGCCGGCTCGCGCGAGAAGTCGTGCATGCCCCGCATGGTGGCCATCGCCAGTCTCGTGGCGATCTCCACGGCCCGGTCGTCTGCGAGCTCCTCGGAGCCCTCAGCCACGAAGATCACGTCGACGTCGCTCACATAGTTGAGTTCGCGGGCGCCGGCCTTTCCCATGCCGATGATCGCGAGCCGGGTGGCCGCGACCTCCGCCGCGGGGAACCGGGCGGTAGCACGGGCGACCGCAAGTGAGGCGTCGAGCGCGGCCGCAGCGAGATCGGCGAGTGCCGCGGCGACGCTGTCGAGCCCGTCGAGTGGGTGCGCCTGGCCGAGGTCCCATGCCGCCAGTTGGGCCAGGTGCCGTCGGTAGCGCACGCGCAGGGCATCCCACAACCGCTCCTCATCGGCAGTGTCGGTCTCCGCGACGGACGCGGCGAGGTCGAGCCGGTAGAACTCGGCCGATGGCGGGCGGCGCATTGTCTCCACGAGCGCAGACAGCTGAACGGGATGCCGCAGGAAGAACTCGGCGAGACCATTCGAGGCCCCGAGCACCCGCACGAGCCGGTCTGCCCCGGAGGGGTGCTCGAGCAACGCAATGGTCTCAACCGGCGCCTGCCGCAGCAGCGCGGTGAGCATGCGCAGTGCCTGATCGGGGTCGGCGGCGTGCGCGAAGTGCGGCAGGATCGTCTCCACCGACGCGGATGCACCGACGAGTTCGGCGACCTCGCCCAACAGCGCATTCGTGGTGTCGAGGCTCGCGAAACCCAGCCTTGCCAGATCGCTCAGGATGGATTGTTCGCGCGGCATAGCCCTGTGACCCTTCGCGCGACGACCTGCGTCGCCGCTACAGCATTTCCAGGTTGCTCTTCAGCTCGTAGGGCGTGACCTGGGAGCGGTACTCGCGCCACTCCTGCCGCTTGTTCAGCAGCACGAAGTTGAAGACCTGCTCGCCGAGGGTCGTGGCCACGAGTTCCGACTCCTCCATGAGGGAGACGGCGTGGTCGAGGCTCGCGGGAAGCTGGCTGTAACCGAGGGCGCGACGTTCGGCATCCGAGAGCTCCCACACGTTGTCCTCGGCCTCGGCCGGAAGCTCGTAGCCCTCTTCGATCCCCTTGAGGCCGGCTGCCAGCAGCAGCGAGAATGCGAGGTATGGGTTCGCGGCGGAGTCGATGGCGCGGTACTCGACCCGTGCGCTCTGCCCCTTGTTGGGCTTGTACAGGGGCACGCGGACAAGCGCGGAACGGTTGTTGTGGCCCCATGTGACGAAGCTCGGAGCCTCGCCGAGCTTGTTCTGCGAGGAGCCGCCCCAGAGGCGCTTGTAGGAGTTGACGTACTGATTGGTGACGGCCGTGATCTCCGGCGCGTGGCGCAGGAGTCCGGCGATGAACTGCCGCCCGATCTTCGACAGCTGGTACTGGCCCGCACCGTCGTAGAAGGCGTTGGTGTCGCCCTCGAAGAGCGACATGTGGGTGTGCATGCCCGAGCCGGGCTCGCCGGAGAGCGGCTTCGGCATGAACGTGGCGTAGACGCCCTGTTCGATAGCTACCTCCTTGATCACCGTGCGGAAGGTCATGATGTTGTCGGCCGTCGTGAGGGCGTCGGCATAGCGCAGGTCGATCTCGTTCTGGCCGGGGCCGGCCTCGTGGTGGCTGAACTCGACGGAGATGCCGAGATCCTCCAGCATGCGCACCGAACGGCGGCGGAAGTCGTGGGCTGTGCCGCCGGGCACGTTGTCGAAGTAGCCGGCGCGGTCGACCGGCTGCGGGCCGTCTATTCCGAATTGCGAGTCCTTGAGCAGGTAGAACTCGATCTCGGGGTGCGTGTAGAAGGTGAAGCCGCGCTCGGCCGCGGTCGCGAGCGTTCGCTTGAGCACGTTTCGCGGGTCGGCGACCGCTGGCTGGCCGTCGGGCGTGCTGATGTCGCAGAACATGCGGGCCGTCGGATCGGTTTCACCGCGCCACGGCAGGATCTGGAAGGTAGCGGGGTCGGGATGCGCGAGCACGTCGGCCTCGTAGGACCGGGTCAGCCCCTCGATCGCCGAGCCATCGAATCCGAGACCCTCGGCGAACGCTCCCTCGACCTCGGCCGGGGCGATCGCGACAGACTTCAGGGTGCCGACGACATCGGTGAACCAGAGCCGGATGAACTTGACGCCGCGTTCTTCGATGGTTCGCAGAACGAAGTCACGCTGCTTGTCCATTGGCTCCTCTAACGCTGCCCGTTCGGGGCAGTACTTCCCCGGCTATTAGGCTAGTGGCTATGCCCCGACTCCGCTTGGCGCTGGGCCAAACCAACCCCATTGTCGGCGATCTGGCGGGCAATTCGCGGCAGATCATCGCTGCCGCCCGACGTGCCTCTGCCCAGGGCGCCGACCTGCTTGCCGTCGGGGAAATGGCGATCAGCGGCTATCCCATCGAGGACCTCGCGTGTCGTGGGAGCTTCCTCGCCGATGCCCGCGCAGCCGTCGTGCGGCTGGCCAAGGAACTGCAGGATGCCGGCCTCGGCGAACTCGCGGTGATCGTCGGGCACCCCGACGGCCCGTTCGAGCCACGGCTGCTCGGCACAAGCAACGCGCCGACCGCGATCGCCCAGAATTGCGCGAGCGTGCTCCAGCACGGCCACGTCGCCGCGCGTTACGCCAAGCACCACCTGCCCAACTACTCGGTATTCGATGAGTACCGCATCTTCATCCCCGGCGACGAGCTTCTCGTGCTGCGCATCAAGGGGGCGGAGGTCGCGGTCATCGTCTGCGAGGACCTCTGGCGCGATGGGGGCCCGCTCGCCCGGGTACTCGAGGCCGGTGCCGGCCTTCTCGTCGTGATCAACGCCTCTCCGTTCGAACGGGACAAGGACGAGGTGCGGCTCCCCCTCGTTACCCGACGTGCGATCGAGACCGACACCACAGTGGCCTACGTGAACATCGTCGGCGGCCAGGACGACCTCGTCTTCGACGGGGACAGCGTCGTCGTTGACGGAACCGGAAAGATCCTCGCCCGGGCGCCGCAATTCTCCGAGCACCTGCTCGTGGTCGACCTCGACGTGGCCACGGCAGGCGATGCCGTACCGTCCGACACCATCGCCCGCGTGACCCTTGCCGACGCCCCTGACGCCGTCGGCGCACGCGAGCCGCTTGCGCCCGACATCGCGACGCTGCCCGACGACCGCGAGCAGCTGTGGAACGCCCTCGTGCTCGGCCTTCGCGACTATGTCGAGAAGAACGGCTTCCGCTCGGTAATCCTCGGACTCTCCGGTGGCATCGACTCCGCCGTCTGCGTCTCTATCGCCGCCGACGCGATCGGAGCGCGCCGGGTGTGGGGGGTGAGCATGCCGAGCCGCTACAGCTCCGAGCACTCACGCTCCGACGCCGACGATCTGGCCGACGCCATCGGCCTGCACTACTCTACGCAGGCCATCGCCGACCTAGTGCAGCCGATCGAGACCCAGCTGAGGCTGACCGGAACCGCCGCGGAGAACGTGCAGGCGCGCATCCGCGGAATCATCCTGATGGGGCTCTCGAACCTCGACGGCCACCTCGTGCTCACCACGGGGAACAAGACCGAGCTTTCGGTGGGCTACTCCACCATCTATGGCGATTCCGCCGGCGGCTTCGCCCCGATCAAGGACGTGCCCAAGACGCTGGTCTGGGAACTCGCCCGCTGGCGCAACGAGTTCGCGCTGGCACGTGGTGAGGCGGCGCCAATCCCGCCGGACTCGATCGAGAAGCCGCCGAGCGCGGAACTGCGGCCAGGCCAGACCGACCAGGATTCGCTGCCACCCTACGAACTGCTCGACGCGATCCTCGACGCCTACATCACCCGCGCACTGGGGCGTGAGGATGTTATCGCCCTCGGATTCGACGCTGAGACGGTCGATTTCGTCACCAGGCTCGTTGACCTCTCGGAGTGGAAGCGCCGCCAGGGTGCCATCGGGCCGAAGATCAGCGGGATGGCCTTCGGCCGCGACCGCCGCCTGCCGATCACCTACCGCCCGACTCGCTAGTTGTCAGGCGCGGATAGGATTGCGCGCATGACCGACCCCACCGCAGCGGCAACCCAGGCCAATCTCAAGCGAGTGCGCACCCGCCACTTCCAGAGCGCGAAAGAGAACGGTGTGAAGATCACCGGGCTCACCAGCTACGACCAGCTGACCGCATCCATCTTCGACGCGGCGGGGGTCGACTTCCTGCTCGTCGGCGACTCGGCCGGCAACAACGTCTTCGGCTACGAGACCACCCTTCCCGTCACCGTCGAAGACCTGATCCCCCTCACCCGAGCGGTCGCCGGCGCAGTTTCCCGGGCATTCGTCATCGCCGACATGCCCTTCGGCTCCTACGAGACCAGCCCCGATGAGGCGCTTCACACCGCGTTCCGCTTCATGAAGGAGACGCACGCCCATGCCGTGAAGCTCGAGGGCGGGGTGCGCAGCGCCGAACAGATCCGCCGCATCGTCGCGGCCGGCATCCCGGTGATGGCTCACATCGGCTTCACCCCGCAGAGCGAACACGGCCTCGGCGGGCACATCATCCAGGGGCGCGGCGAGGGTGTCGAGCAGCTGCTCGCCGACGCGCACGCCGTCGAGGATGCCGGCGCATTCGCCGTGGTGCTCGAGATGGTGCCGTCGGCCGCGGCCGCCCGGGTGACACAGGAGCTGAGCATCCCCACGATCGGTGTCGGTGCCGGCCCGCACGTCGACGGCCAGCTGCTCGTCTGGACCGACTGGGCCGGACTCACCGTCGGCCGCATTCCCAAGTTCGTCAAGCAGTACGCCAACCTCAGCGGCGTGCTGACGGATGCGGCGAAGGCCTACATGACGGATGTCACGGCCGGCGCCTACCCTGGGCCAGAGCACGAGTACACGGACTGAGCCTCAGGGAACCGGCGCGGATCGCCTGGCGAAATCCGTAGCGACCCGCCGCGGCAGGCTCAGCGGTCGTTCCGCGCGTCGTCTTCCGCCCATTTGCGCGCGCGCTCGGCGATGATCTCGGGTGCGCGGGCCGCGTCCTCACGGGTCTCGAACGGACCGTCGAGCTCCGAGGCCAGCGACTGCCTGCCCTCTTCCACCTCATTCGTGCGGGTGTTGTAATACCACTGCGTCATTTCGACTCCTTGTCGCCCCTAAAATTACTCCTATGCCCAAGGATTCGAGCGGTCACCTGGTGCCGGGGCGTATTTCCCCGACACGATTCGTGCCGAAGCACATCGCCCGCCCCGAGTACGTCGGTAAGCCAGCCCCCTCCACATTCACCGGGTCGGATGTCTACGCCGCCGAGGCCGTCGCGCGCATCCGCGAGTCCGGCCGGATCGCGGCCGACGCCATCGCGCTCGTCGGGGCGAGCGTCCGTCCGGGCATCACCACCGACGAACTGGATGTGATCGGCCACGACTACATGGTCGCCAACGACTCGTACCCGTCGACGCTCGGCTACCGCGGCTTTCCCAAGTCGATCTGCAGTTCGGTCAACGAGGTCATCTGCCACGGCATCCCCGATGACACCGTTCTCGAAGAGGGCGATATCGTCAACATCGACATCACGGCCTTCAAGAACGGCGTGCACGGCGACAGCAACCGGACGTTCATCGTCGGAACCGCGACCCGGGAGGTCACCGACCTCGTGGAACGCACCCGCGAGTCCCTCAATCGCGGGATCAGGGCGGTCGCGCCGGGTCGCGAGGTCAACGTGATCGGTCGCGCCATCGAGTCGTACGCCAAGAGATTCGACTACGGCGTGGTTCGCGACTTCACCGGGCACGGAGTCGGCGAGGCCTTCCACTCCGGCCTGATCATCCCGCACTACGACGCGGCCCCCTCCTACTCCACCGAGATCGAGGTCGGCATGGTCTTCACCATCGAACCGATGCTCACCATCGGCGGCATCGAGTGGGAGATGTGGGCGGATGATTGGACCGTGGTCACCAAGGACCGCGGCGTCACCGCCCAGTTCGAGCACACCATGGTCGTGACCGAGCGCGGTGCCGAAGTGCTCACCCTCCCCTGACCGGTTCGTTCGATCCGTGCCAGCCCGGCGCAACACATGAGAAGAATGGCGAGATGGCCGACAAAGCAGTAGGCATCGACATTGGCGGCACCGGAATCAAGGGGGCGATCGTCGACGTCGCGACCGGCAAACTCCTGAGCGATCGGGTGAAGCTCGCGACACCCGCGGGAGGCGAGCCGGACGACATCGTGCAGACGGTGCGGGAGGTGCTCGCGAACCTCGGTGTCGCCGAGAAGAAGTACCCGCTGGGAGTCTGCTTCCCGGCGGTCGTCGTCAATGGCAAGACCCTCTCGGCCGCCAACGTGTCGGACAAGTGGATCGGGCTCGGCGCCGAGAAGCTGTTCGAGAAGGCACTCGACCGCAAGATCACCTTCGTCAACGACGCGGATGCAGCCGGCTACGCCGAGTCTCTCTACGGCTCGGCGGCGAGGAACGACGGCCTCATCCTGGTCACCACCCTCGGCACCGGAATCGGCACGGCCATCATCTACAAGGGCGTGCTCATCCCGAACGCGGAGCTCGGCCACCTGCAGCTCGAGGGCGTCGACTGGGAGACCAAGGCGTCGTATGCGGCGAAAGAGCGCGAGAACCTCAGCTGGGAGGACTGGGCCTCGCGCCTGCAGAAGTACTACGACGCGCTCGAAGCCCTGTTCCATCCCGACCTCTTCATCGTTGGCGGAGGCGTCTCCAAGGAACACAAAGACTTTCTTGGTCTGCTCAAGCTCGACACGCCCATCGTTCCGGCGACGCTGCGCAACAATGCGGGCATCCTCGGCGCGGCGGCGCTCGCCTCGGGCAAGTAGGGGGCGAATGGGCCGGCTATTACGCCGGGTTCTGTCCCGGTGCGTGCCCCTTACGAAGCGCACACCATCGACGGCCATCTATCTACGATGTACGTTGCCGCACACCTCTAGCGGTCTACCCGGAAACTGGGCGAGCCACCCGTAACGTTTCCTGTTCGACCTTGCTCCGGACGAGGTTTACCTAGCCGACCCGATCACGCGGGCCGCTGGTGGTCTCTTACACCACCGTTTCACCCTTACCCCCGGTCGAAACCGGTGGCGGTCTGCTTTCTGTTGCACTTTCTCGCGGGTTACCCCGGGTGGGAGTTACCCACCGTCCTGCTCTGCGGAGCCCGGACGTTCCTCGGTACCCCCGGGGGGATAACGCGACCGTCTTGCCGACCCATTCGAGTCGAAAGCCTAGCTCAGAGACCAGACTCCGCGGTGCGCACCAGGATCGCGCTGCTCTCGGGACACAGTATGACGTCGTCCGGCGCCGCCGCGCGGATCGCCGCCATGTCGTACTCGTTGAGCTTCAGTCCGCTCGCGCTCGATACGCCTCCTCTGAGCAGGGACGCCCCCTGGCCATAGCGGGCGCGCTGGCTCTCGTAGAGCGCGAGAAGATCGTTCGGCAGCTTCCCGGTGAGCGTCGTGCGGTCGGCCACGGCGTGGGCGCGCTCGCTCGTGATGGCGGCGAGGAACTCGTCCCGCTCGGCCAGCACCCCGTCGATGGCGGTTCGCAGGTCATCGTGGCGGGAACGCAGCTCGCGCACGGCGGCCTCGAGGCCGTCCACCCTCTCCATCACCTCGAGCTCGATCTCTTCGAGGTCGAGCTGGCGCCGGGCAAGGCCGGCGAGTTCGCTCTCGAGGCCCGCGACGTCCTTCACCGACGACGACGCCTGCAACCGCTCGGTGTCACGCTTGATCCGCGCCTCGACGACGGCCACATCCGACTCGATGCGCTTGAGCTCGCGTTGCGCGTCTTCGAGCCCCCCGGCCGAACTCAGAAGTTCGCCGCGCAGTGCCGTCGACTCGCTCTCCAGCGTGGCCAGCACGGCGAACTGCGGCAGCATCTTCGCCTTGTGATCGAGCTGCTGGATGCGGGTGTCGATCGCCTGCAGCTCGAGCAGGTGAGCCTGGTCATTCGGGCTGGCCTTCAGTGCCATTGGTGCCTCATTCGGTTGGTCATTGGACGATTGTGAAATCCCAGGGATCGGTGCGCAGGTCGCTCACCGTGACGTTCACTCCGGGCAGCGCGGTGCGCAATTCTTCGGCCGCGGTCTCGAGCCAGAGCCATTCACTGGCCCAGTGCGACACATCGATGAGGGCAGGACCCGCCCCGAGCTTCGCGTTCTCGCGGGCCTCGGACGCCGGGTGGTGCCGCAGGTCGCTCGTCACGTAGACGTCGGCGGCGAGCACCGCGGGTTCCGCGAGCAACGAATCGCCGGCACCCCCGCAGAGGGCGACGGTCTCGATCACCCGGCCGTAGTCGCCGGAGACGCGGATGCCCGAGGCCGTCGCCGGCAGCGTCGCGGCGAGCAGTCGGGCGAGCCGGCCGAGCGTGGTCGGCTCGGCGAGCCGGCCGACCCGCCCGATTCCACGAGACTCGGTCTCCCCGACGGTGATCGGTCGTGCGTCGACGAGCCCAAGGCGCCGGGCCAGCACGGCGGACGTGCCGGTCTCGACGACATCCGCGTTGGTGTGGGCGGCGATCAATGCGCACCCGCCACGGATGAGCCGCGCGAGAACGACACCCTTGTAGCGGTCCTCCGCCACGCTCGTGACGCCGCGGAGCAGGAGCGGATGGTGCACAAGCAACAGTTCCGCGCCGGCATCGACCGCCTCACCGGCGACCTCCGGAACGGCGTCGACGGCGAGATGAATCGAGGTGACCGGCGAGGCGGGGTCTCCGCTCAGGAGACCGGGGGCATCCCAGCCCTCGGCGCCGGAGAGCGGCCAGAGTCGCTCGACCACGGCGCTGATGTCGGCAACGGTGTGAGGCATGGGGCCAGTCTACTTTCGGCGGCGCGGGGGGCCGGCGCGGAAGACCGGACCGGGGCACTCACGTCAGGCACGACGCGATCAGGCCTGGCCGCGCTCCTGCCGCCGGATAGTGGGGACACCGGCGGCAAGCGGGGTGAGCAGACCGAGAAAGAGCGCGATGAGCACCCCGACATCCGTGCCGGCGAGATCGCTCGAGAGCGGCACACCGACGGCGCGGAAGAGGTAGCCCTCCCAGCCGAGACCGGCAATGGTGGCCGTGGTGAATCCGAGGCCGATCACCGAGCAGACGACGAGCATCGAGAGGTTGAGCCAGTTGACGTCCGGATACACCCCGCCTCGCTTCAGCAGGGACCCAGAGTCGAATCTGCGACGACGGATGATCATCTCGGCGGCGAAGATCCCCGCCCAGGCCGCGACGGGCACCGCCAGCGTCGTCGCGAGGTCACGGAACACCATCACGACGGTGCTCACGGTGAAACCGAGGGCAATCGCAGAGGCGAAGACGAGTGCTCCGACGATGACCGTTGCCCAGCCGCGTGAGACGCGCACACCGACAGCTCCGAGCGCGAAGCCGCCGGAGTAGATGCTGAGGATCACGCCGGACAGCAGGCTCAGGCCGGTCGCGAGGACCAGCGGGATCGGGTACCAGCCCGGAAGCAGTCCGGCGATGGTGTCGAGCGGAGTGTTGCTGAGCCCCGTGGCGGTCGCCGGGTTTGAGGCGGCGAGAACGGCACCGTAGCCGATGAGAAGGAAGGCCGGCAGGGTCGCTCCGAACGACGCCCAGAGCATGCCTGCACCGCCGGAACTCTCCGGCGCCTGGTAGCGCGCGATGTCGCCGCTGCTGTTGGCCCAGGCCAGACCAACGAAACTGAAAACGAGCACCACTCCGGTCACCACGAGGATCACCGGGCCGTCAGCCACCGTGAGCGCCTTCTGGAAGTCCACCGACCGCCAGGTGACCGCCACGAGGGTGACAATGAGAGCGCCTGAGACGACGCTCAACACGAGCTGGATGCGCGCGAAGAGCGGGTAGCCGAAGAATGCGACCGCGAGCGCGAGCAGAAATCCGATAGCCATCACGATCACCGTGACCTGAAGTTCGCTGAGGGATCCACCGGCCTTCGCGCCGATAACGATGCGAGCGGTGGAGACGGCAACCATCCAGAGCAGCACCGCGCCCCAGAACAGCCTCGTGACCAGGGCGATGACCGCCGGAACCACGTTGCCGACCAGGCCGAACGTGGCTCGCGACACGATCATGATGGGCTGGCCGCTCCACTTGCCTGCCAGCGTTCCGAGCCCCAGCGGCAGGAAAGAGACCGCGACCCCGACGAACGCGGCGACGATGGCCTGCCTCAGGCTCATGCCGAGGGAGAACAGCGCCCCGCCGAAGGCCAGGCTGATGACCGAGGAGTTGGCGGCAAACCAGAGCCAGAACAGTCGGGACGCCCGGCCAACGCGCTGATCGAGCGGAGTGGGCTGCGCGCCGCTCTTCTCGGGCACCAGGAGGGGTTGCCGCACCACGGCGACCTCGACCGGCGCCTGCGTGACGGGAAACAGCCACGGGTTGTTCGTGGACCGTGGAAGCATCTCGTCGTCCGAGAACCGGTCGCCCACTGGCGAGGGCATTTCGTTCGCGACCGGCGTGCTCTGCGGCTCGGACGGCTGGCCGGCGGAGACGGGCTCGTCGACGAGGGCGGAATCCTCGGGAGCATCAGTCGCAGCGGGTTCATCGGTCAGATCGGTGAGATCGGGCGCAGCCACACTGGCCGCGGCCTCCCCCTCGAAGGACAGCGCAAACGGGAAGACGGTGGCAATGGACGCGGACCGCCCGACCGGTTCCACGAGATCGTAGACCGGCTGGTCCCGCGCGCGTGGCGGATCCCCGGCTGCATCGACGGTACCGACCTCGCCGGTTTCGAACAGCGACGCGACGCCATCGACGGCGGTGGGCTGGTGATTCGCTTCGATGCTCACCGGTTCCCCCGAATCTCCCCCGGGAACCCCTGTCGAGTCAGGAGCAGTCAGCGACTCCACCGCACCGGGAGCCGCTGGACCCGCTCGTCGGCCGGCACGCCCCGTCTTCTCCTCGCGGACGCGTGCCAGCTCGGCATCCCGGATGGAGCGACGGGTCGGAGGCATCACGTCCGAGTTCGTCGGCTCGTGAACGGGCGGCGTTGAAGCGGTCGCCGGGTCGTCGAGTGCGGGTTCAAAGGGCGAGGTCACGCGGATCACCGGCGCGACGGGCGGGGCGAAGGGCTGCACGAAGGCAGACGGCGCCGGCGAGGCCGTTTCAAACAACGACGAGGGGACGGTCGGCGGCGGAAGGTCGACGACCGAGTCCGGTGCCGGGGGCGCGAACCGTGAGCCAGTCGGGGCCGGCACGGAGGGTTGATCGGGAGCCGGCTGAGCGGCAGGGTCCGCAGCGGCAGGGGGCGCAGCGGCAGGGGGCGCAGCGATCGAGATGACCCCGCTGAGTCCGAGCCGAACCACTTCGTCGGCCATCGCGTTCGCGAGCGCGTCGTCGTCGTAGTGGTCCTCTTCGGCCTCGACCGGACGCTTCGGGACGCTCGGGGAGGGCGGACGGAACGTCCTCGGACGCGGGCCGCCCGACTCGCCGGCGGACTCGGCGATCCCTTGTTCCCGGGCCTCGTCGTCAGTCTCCATGCCCAAAATTCTAGGGGCTCACGGCGATTTGTCAGGATGACGGGCCGCAGACACCGCCGTTACTCCATCGAGGACAAGGCCGAGGCCGCACCACCCGATCCCGTTCCCACGACACGGCTCGCCGCGGCGCGGTTCCTCTCGATGCTCCTGCGAAGTGCCTCCATCAGGTCGAGCACCTCGCCGCCGCCCTCTGCGGGCTTCTCCTCCTCGCCAACGGTTTCGGCGGTGTCGAGCGAATCGCCGTGAGCGAGTTTGGCGTCGATGAGCTTGCGCAGTTCCTGCTGGTACTCGTCGCTGAATCGGTCGGGGTGGAAGTCGGCGGCGAAGCTCTCGACGAGAGCGGAGGACATCTCCAGTTCCTTCGCCGAGACCGGCGTCGCCTCACGCAGAGCGGGAAAGTCTGCCTCGCGCACCTCGTCGTCCCAGAGCAGCGACTGCAGCATCACTACCTCGCCGTGCACGCGCAGCGCCCCGAGCCGGGTCTTCTGCCGCAGCGCGAAATGCACGATTGCGGTGAGCTCGCTCTGCTCGAGCGTGCGCCGCAGCAGCGCATAGGCCTTCGGCGACTTCGAATCGGGCTCGAGAAAATAGCTCCGGTCGAACATGATCGGATCGAGCTGGTCGCTCGGAACGAATTCCACGACCTCGATCTCCCGGCTGCGTTCCGCGGGAAGGGCGGCGAGGTCCTCCTCGCTGATGATGACGGTGCGTTCCCCGTCGTCGTAGGCCTTGTCGATCTGGTCGAATGGCACGATCTTGCCGCACACCTCGCAACGGCGCTGGTAGCGGATGCGTCCGCCATCCGTGCCGTGCACCTGATGCAGCGCGATGTCATGGTCTTCGGTGGCGCTGTAGACCTTGACCGGCACGTTGACGAGCCCGAAGGTGATCGCACCGGTCCAGATTGCTCGCATTCCCCCATTCCACACCCAATCGAGGCCGTGCGTCAGGGCTTGATCGCATCATTGTTGAGAGTAGATTCGGCGCTGGGAGCGTTGCACAACACCCCAACCGACCATCGCGAGGAGCAATGGCGTCCACACCGAAGTCCGAGGTCGTCTCCGTCGGGGGCCATCGCATCACCCTGACCAATCTCGACAAGGTGCTCTACCCGTCCACCGGCACCACGAAGGCGGATGTCCTCGCCTACTACGCCGAGATCGCCCCGGTGCTCATCCCCCACGCCGCCAATCGCGCGGCCACGCGCAAACGGTGGGTGAACGGGGTCGGCACCGTCGAAGAACCCGGCGCCTACTTCTTCCAGAAGAACCTCGACGGGTCAACGCCCAACTGGGTGAAGCGCCGGTCCATCGAACACAAGGAGCACACCAACCAATACCCGCTGGTCAACGACGAGGCGACCCTCATCTGGCTCGGCCAGATCGCCACCCTCGAAATCCACGTGCCCCAGTGGCAGTTCGGCCGCACCGGCCAGCGGCGCAACCCCGACCGGCTCGTGCTCGACCTGGATCCCGGCGACGGAGCCGGGCTCGCCGAGTGCGCCGAGGTCGCCAGGCTGGTGCGCGCGATCCTCACCGGCATGGGCCTCACCGCCATGCCCCTGACGAGCGGGAGCAAGGGCATCCATCTCTATGCCGCGCTAGACGGAAAACAAACCTCAGACCAGGTCTCCGCAGTGGCGCACGAGCTCGCTCGCGCCCTCGAGGCCGACCACCCCGATCTCGTGGTCAGCGACATGAAGAGGGCGATCCGTGGCGGAAAGGTCCTGGTGGACTGGAGCCAGAACAGTGCAGCCAAGACCACGATCACCCCGTATTCGCTGCGCGGGCGCCCGACCCCGACGGTGGCCGCGCCGCGCACCTGGCGGGAACTCGCCGCCGCCGGCCTCGAGCAGCTCGACTATCGGGAGGTACTGCGCCGGGTGCGTCGACGGGGAGACCCGCTGGCCGGCCTCGTCAGAGGACACCTCGAGTCGCTGGAGCCGACGGCCGAGCGGATGACGACGTTCGTGCCGGCCGGCGGCGACCGGCTCACCCGTTATCGGAGCTTGCGGGATGCGGCGAAGACCACCGAGCCGGTTCCCGACAGCCACGGCCCGGCATCCGACGGCCGCTCCTTCGTGATCCAGGAACACCGGGCCCGGCGCCTGCACTACGATTTCCGGCTCGAGCACGACGGCGTTCTGGTGAGTTGGGCGCTGCCCAAGGGAGTGCCGAACGAACCGGAGAGAAACCATCTCGCCGTGCAGACCGAGGACCACCCGCTCGAGTACGGCTCGTTCGAGGGCACGATCCCCGCGGGCGAATACGGAGCCGGCGAGGTGACCATCTGGGATGCCGGCAGCTACGACCTCGAGAAGTGGCGCGACGGCGAGGAAGTGATCGTGACCCTGCACGGTCGCGCGGACCGGGGCCTCGGCGGCCCGCGACGATTCGCACTCATCCACACGGGAAGCGGCGCACGCACCGACGCGAACCGCAGCGAGCAGAACTGGCTGATCCACCTGATGAAGCCCGGCGCGATGCACGCCGCCGCGGCCCGACGATCCACCGTCCCCTCACCGGCTCCGCGACCGGCTCTGCCACCAGCGCAGGACCCCGCCCCGGCCGAATGGGTCCCCCCGATGCTCGCCGCCCTCGGCTCCCCCGGCGACATCGCCGACCAGGCCGATTGGGCGTTCGAAATGAAGTGGGATGGCATCCGTGCGATCGGCACCATCGACCACGGCCGCGCAACCCTCACGAGCCGCAACCACACCGATCTCACCGCGACCTATCCCGAGCTGGCCGGTCTGCCGGATGCACTCGCGGTCTCCAGCGCGGTTGTCGACGGGGAGATCGTCGCGCTCGATCCCCGGGGCAGGCCCGACTTCTCACTGCTTCAGACCCGGATGAACCTCACCGGCGCGGCGGATATCGAGCGGGCTGCACGATCCGTTCCCGTGCACTTTCTGCTGTTCGACCTCGTTGCCGTCGACGGGCACTCCCTCGTCGGCCGCGACTACGACGAACGCCGGGCGCACCTCGCCCGCATCTTCCACGGGATTCCGGGCGGGCGAATCCAGTTTCCCCCGGCCTTCACCGGCGACCTCTCCGGCGCCCTGGAGACCAGCCGCGAGCTCGGGCTCGAGGGCATCGTGGCCAAGAGCCGCGGCTCGGCCTACCGGGCCGGAGCGCGCGGAGGATCCTGGGTCAAGATCAAGCACCACCGCACGCAGGAGGTCGTGATCGGGGGCTGGACCGCCGGCCGGGGACGCCGGGCCGACCGGGTGGGGGCGCTCGTTCTCGGCATCCCGGACGATGTGGGAGCCGGGGGCGGCACGATCCGCTACGTCGGCCGTGTCGGCACGGGTTTCACCGATCGGCAGCGTGACGAGATTCACAAGAGACTGGCCCCGCTGCACCGGGACACCCCGTCGCTCGAGGGACTCGCCGGCGCGGAGGGCCGCGGGGTTCACTGGGTCGAGCCGCTGCTCGTCGGCGAGGTGGCGTTCGCCGAATGGACGCCCACCGGGCGGCTGCGACAGTCGAGCTGGCGAGGCTGGCGTCCGGACAAGAACCCGCGGGAGGTGAAACCGGAATGACCGGGCGATGCCGGTCAGCGCTTGACAGAATGCGACGGCAGTCGATTCAGGCACCGGTCGCCGTTCAGGGGCGTTTAAGGAGCGCTCTGGTAACCTCGCGGCTGGTCCATCTGACCGGTTCGCCTCGCCCAAGGGCGGACCAACGCCATCAGCAGGACCACAACTTATGGCCATTACTCGCTCACCCCACCGCGCCCATCGCGCCCACCGCGCACCGCCGCGCGCCCGCGGGAGAAACGTCGCCTTCGCGACGCTGTGGCCGCGACGTGCGCTGCCGACCCGAAAGGCGAGGCTCTCCCTCGGCGCGGCTCTCGCGGTGCTCTCGCTCGTCGCCACCTTTACGATCGCGCCGCAATCTCCCCCGGATGCCGCCGCGCAACTCGAGTCGTACATCTCCTCCCACCCGCAGTCGGCGACTGTTTCCGACGCCGCCGCCGTCTCCGACCCGTCCCGGGACAACTACTCCTCCTCGCCGGGCGTCCTCTCCCTCATCTCGAGCGGCACGAACTACGACTGGGCTCGGCTGGTGCTCCTCTTCGGCGGTTGGCCGAGGACCAACGCCAACGTCACGGTGATGGTGCGCTGGATGCGGCAGGAAAACGGCACCAACAGCTGGTGGAACCGCAACAACCCGATGAACAACGGCTACGGTTCGGGCGGCGGCGGCGGATATGGCAGCTACAACAATCTCGAGATCGCCGCCCAGGCCGCCGCCGATAACCTCCGCCTCAACTCCAGTTACAGGACCATCGTCGCCGCCTTCGCGGTTTCGGCACCGACCGCCATCACGGAGCGGGCCATCTGGGCTTCACCGTGGGCGTCCAGCCACTACGGCTACGGGTCACGCTGGCACACCACCCCGGTTCCCGAGGTGAAGGCCCCCGCAAACGCCTGGTGACCGACCCCCTCCGGGGTGGCTGCCGGCAGACCCGGTTCGATCACGCTTCGGGCACTCCGAACGCCGCGGCGCTCGCGAACTCGATTCCCACGAACGCTTCGTCGCCCACACCCGCCCCGCCCGGCCCGGCCCGGGTAGCACACCCCCTACAGCGGGGGTAGACCTATTTGATTCGTTGGAACCCGTCCCGTGGGGCGTGCACATGTGCGCGTAGTGGATGCCTGTCGATCGTGGGACCGGGGGCTCTCCTTCCTTGGGCGAATGACGCCAGGGGTGAACCTGGCCGGCGCCAGAAGCCCGATGTGCGGCGTCGGAGACCGCCCCACTGCGGCACTGCCCCGAGATCCGCATTCTGCGAATCCATCGAGAGGAAAAGCACCATGACAAAACTCCAGCGTTCGTCCACCGCGCGCAAACGACTTCTGGCCGCCCTGCTGACCGTCGCAGTGGTCGGAATCGGCAGCGTCGGCATTGGCGGAGGAGCCGTCGCCGACGCACTTCCCCAGGCGCCCGTGGCTCCCGGCGTTGCCGGTACATTCGCCATTCTGTCGAAGACCGGGGTGACGGATGTCCCCTCATCCGCCGTCACGGGCAACGTCGGGGCGAGCCCGATCACCGGTGCCGCCACTCTGCTGACCTGCCCGGAGGTAACCGGAAGGATCTTCTCGGTCGACGCCGCAGGCCCCGCGTGCAAGGTGACCGACGCCACGCTGCTCACCACCGCCGTCGGCGACATGGGCACCGCCTACACGGATGCCGCCGGGCGCCCGAACCCCGATTTCGTCAACCTGGGCGCCGGTGAAATCGGCGGGCTCACCCTCCTGCCCGGACTGTATAACTGGAACACCGACGTCTCCATCTCACATGACGTCACGCTTTCTGGCGGACCGAACGACGTCTTCATCTTCCAGATCTCCGGAAACCTTTCCGAGGCGGCGGCAACGACCGTGACCCTCGTGGGCGGCGTTCAGGCCAAGAACGTGTTCTGGCAGACCGCCGGTGCCG
>JBBSBA010000010.1:0-47639 GCA_038251725.1 Actinomycetales bacterium | reverse complement strand
TGTCAGCGGCGACTGCTTCTTCTTCCAGCTTCTTCTTCCAGCTCACCTCATGTTATGTATCAGCTCACCTCGCAGTTCGCGCCCACATTTCACCCACACTTGGAGAACATCGTGGTCAGCTCGTGGCATCGAAATCGCGCGCAGTCACCAGTGTTTTGGGGGACTTCCGGCAACTTCCGCATGGTTCCGGGCATCCGGCTTTCGACTACGGATCAATAGGTCGGGGGCGATCGGTCGGCTGCTGCCCACCGCGATGCCCGTCGAGAAACCCGTCGACGACAGCCGCCGGCGCGGCATCGAGGAGGGCCGCTTCCGAATTCGCCCGGGACCACATGCCGACGGCAGCCAGGGGCGCGAGGAGGGTGATGAGCAGGTGGAACGGCGTGCCCGCACCGATGGCGCCCCGAGCCTGATGCGCGGCGATGATGCTCGACGCGTTCAGAAGATTCGGCCGGAGGGCGGCCATCGCCGCACGCAACTCTGGATGCCGG
The DNA here is from genome assembly GCA_038251725.1 of Actinomycetales bacterium. Classification (GTDB taxonomy): domain Bacteria; phylum Actinomycetota; class Actinomycetes; order Actinomycetales; family Microbacteriaceae; genus Lacisediminihabitans. The sequence goes on along the minus strand of JBBSBA010000010.1, from coordinate 47,148 downwards.
GGAACCTCGGCAAAGAGGGTCATGACCGCGCCACCGTAGGCGCGATTGGTCTCGTCGTAGGCGGCAGCGATCGCCGTGAGATCTGCCCTCACATCGTCGCTGGGGTGCAACCGCGCGAAGGAAGACTGCGACAGCTTGTGAGTCAGGGCTGAGCCGATGAGCGCGGCCTTCGTGCCGTACCGCCGCCGAGCTGACGGTGTGGCCCACGGTCGGAGGTCATGAGTTCCTCGTCGCGATCGCCCCGAGCCAGTACGACCGAATGGCGGTCGTCGACGTCGGCCGAAGCCTGGAGCACGTCGTGCTTGATGCGACGCGCTGGGGGGTGGCGACCTGTTGGATCGGGCCGGGCGCCGATCACGACAGCATCCGCAGCGCGCTCGGCGATCGTTTCGATCCACAACGCGATCACCTCGTCTGCGTGTGCGCGGTGGGCTACAAATCGTTCTACCTTCCCACCCTCATCAAGGTGATTCAGCTCTTCCAGCACCGTCGACTCCCGATCAGCTCGCTGTTCTTCGCCGACTCCGGCCTCGAGCAGCCATTGGACATCGCGGCGGCGCCATTCGACGCGTCCGGTCGCACCTACGAGGCGTGCCAGTGGTCACCGTCGTCCTTCGACGCGCAGCCGACGCGATGCGTTGGTCGAATCGATGATGCGGGCCATGGACGAGCGGCGCGCTTCGACTTCTACGCGTCGACGTCGTCGCGCTACTACGCACCCGTCGCGCTCGGCATCTGGTGCGCTCATTGGGAAACCGGATGCGAGGAAGCGGGCAGGCTCGGTCACTTCGCGGTGCTGCCGTCGCTGCAGCGCGGGCGGACCGCGGTGCCCCACTACGACGTGAGCTGGCTGCAGGATTCGCAAGTCTTGAGCGAACGGCTCCTGACCGGAAGCCCGCGCGGCAGTGGCAGATCCGACACGCGCACATGTTTGCGATCTAGCATGGGTAGTGGATGCGCCACCGGGCGTCTTACAGAGTTCTCTCGTCAAAGGGCAGCGCGCGGTGGGCAACAATTGCCGGGAGGCGACCATGCAAGTCATCGTCAACACTGATCACAACATCCCCCTCAGCGAGGATTCGATCGGCGAAATTGAGTCCCAGGTGGAAACCCAGCTCGGGCATTTCGGCTCCCACCTGACCCGGGTGGAGGTACACCTGAGCGACGGGAGCGCCGGCCGCAGCACCGGCGATGACATCAGCTGTCGGCTCGAGGCTCGCCCCGAGGGTCGGAATCCCGAATTCGCCACCGACAATGCCTCATCGGTCGACGGGGCCGTCAGCGGCGCCCTCAGGAAGATGAGGCAGGTGCTCGACACGACCTTCGGCAAACTCGACCAGCACAAGGGCGGCAGTTCGTTGGGTGGAGTCGAACCCCGCTAGAGAGGCGTGACCGCTCCCCGAGAAGTCCTCCGCACCGGCACTCGGAGGTGCTATCGTCGGCCTCACGCCGAACGAAGGGGTTGGCTCATGGCCAAGAAGGTCTTCACGCCCGACCAGCAAATTGATCGGCTGCGCATCTACAACCTCGTCGCCGGGGGCCTGCACCTTCTGCAGGCCATCGGCTTTGCGGTGATTCTCACACTCCTCAGTAAGCAGGTCCTCTTCGGCGTGACCGCGGACTATCTGGCGGGGCCTCCCGGGGTTCCGGTGCCGCCGGAGCGAGTGACGCTCTTCGAGGTCAACATCGGCGTCGGCGTCGTCGCCTTTCTCGCTCTCAGCGCGTTCTTCCACTTCCTCATCTCAAGCCCCTGGTTCTTCCGGCGCTACAAGAACGGGCTCCACCACAATCGCAACTACTTCCGTTGGGTCGAATACTCCCTGAGCTCGTCCATCATGATTTGGCTCATCCTCGCGATCAACGGGGTCACCGACATCGGTGCGCTCTTCGCCGTGTTTGCTGTCAACGCCGCCATGATCTTCTTCGGTGCGCTGCAGGAGAAATATGAGGAGCCCGGCTCGGGCGGGCTGCTTCCCTTCATCTTCGGGTCGATGGTCGGAATCGTCCCCTGGATCCTCATCCTCATCTACTTCCTGCGCCCGGGAAGCGCCAGTGATGTCTCGGCCCCCGGCTTCGTCGTCGGCATCGTCATCTCGCTATTCCTGTTCTTCAACACCTTCGCCATCAACCAGTGGCTCCAGTACAAGCGGGTCGGAAAGTGGAAGAGCTATCTTCAGGGCGAGCGCACCTACATCACCTTGAGCCTGATCGCGAAGACGGCGCTTGCGTGGCAGGTGTTCTCGGGCGCGATCATTCCCGCGATCGCCAGCTGAGCGGATCGCAGGATCGCCCGGCGGCGGTGCGCGAAGGCCGGTGCTACGGGCCGGCCAGCACGGCGGCAACCAGGTCCCACCACTCGGCGGAGGCGGCGCGCTGCTCGACCGCACGGTCGCGGCCGTTCGCGCGCACCTCATCCCGCGATGCCCACAGCCGCTCGACGAGCGCCGGGCCACCGTCGGAGAGAAGCTCGGCGACCGGCAGGATGCCGTCCTGCCCGAAGTTCCGTAGCGCACCGGTGAGCTTCACGGTCGTGTAGTCGTCCACCGGGATGCCGATCGTCGGAACACCGGCCGGCACAGCGAAGACGGCGGGGTGGTAGCGGCCGGTGACCACGAGCGAGGCCGAGCGGGCCAGGCGGGCCGCGGCCGCGGCATCCGCCGGAACCACGGCGAGAACCCGCCGGGAGCGCATTTGGGCTATCACTCGCTTGTGCACCACGGAGTCCCCGCGAACCTGCCCCTCGGCGAGCGAGCCGAAGTGGGCGAGGAACACGATGTCGAGGTCGGTGATCGCCACGACCTCGTCGAGCAAGTCCGCGATCGCTGCGATCACCTGCTCCCGGTCGGCATCCCCGACATGATTGGCGAGGGTGACAACGCAGAAGGGAAGGGTCGGCGGTGTCGCCTCCCCGGCGAGGAAGCTCGCGTCGTCGGCGGTGTGGTGCAGCCGCTCCGCCGGAACTCCGAGCTGCCGGGCGAGCGCGAGCGAGCGGCTCTCCCGCACACCCACAAGGCGGGCGATCGAGAAGAGGCGCCGAAGCAGCACCGCGTCCTCCGGTGTGACGAACGGCCCGATGGTCTGGCCGGTCACGACGACTCTCTTGTCGAGCGCTTCGGCGATCGCGGCGATGGTGAGGCGTTCGAAGATATGGGATGGCCAGGTGGAGGCGAGGTTCCCGCCGCCGGTGATCACCACGCCGCCGCTGTCACGGATCGCCTCGATCACGTCGCGCACGGTGTCGTCGGCTGGCAGCAGGCCGCCTTCCCCGGCGGCCGTGCGCACCGCCCGATCGAGCCGGTCCTCCTGCGCGGCGCGCCCGTCGAGCAAGGCGAAGCCGATACCGCGGATGCTTTTCAGTCCGTAGCGCTCGCTGGACTCAGCGGGATTGGCCGAGACGGCAATCACGTCGCCGAGCCCGCGACTGCGCGCCTCGTCGACGAAGGCCTCGAACATCGCCTCGTCGCCGATGTGGATCATGTCGTCGAGCACGCCGATATCGCCGATGGCCACTGTATGCACGCAACTTCTCCGCAGGTCTCGTTGGCGGCATCGCGCACCGCGAGCCCACTTCACGTTAGTCGAAGTATCACGAGGCACTCGTGCGGGAGACGCCCCTCGTTTTGTCAGTCGGCTGAGCGTTATCATCGGGTCTGTGGGCATCCAGGCATCCTTAGACGCAGTGCGGCGAGCCGACCGGCTCGTCGACTCGATGCGGCTTGCCGACGAGCTGGCCTTCGAGGCGAGCCGGGACGGCGGCGCCCGCACCATCCGGGTGCTCACCGCGGCGCTCAACAGCGAGGACCAGGTGACCGCGATCGCGGCGGCACACGCCCTCGCGCAGATCTTCGACGAGCAGGCCGACGTCGCGCTCTCCCGGCTCCTGTCGAGCAGCCGGGGATTCATGCGCGAGCATGCGGCGGGGGCGCTCAGCCTCCGCCTCCCCAGATTCGACGCCATCGGGCGCCTGATCGGGCTCATCTCCGCCGGTGGCTTCGGCGGAATGCTCGCCCAGCGCACCCTCGAGCAGTGGTCTTCCGCGGTGGGCGAACATGTGGCCATCGGGCTCGAGTCGGCGCTGCTCGGAGTCGAGGACCCCGCCGCCCGCTATCGCCTCGTGGAGACACTCGGTCTCGTGCGCAAGTCGATAGCGACTCCAGCGCTGTTGCGCATCGCCGGCGACAGCGCCGAAGACGAGTTGGTTCGCGTCGCGGCCGTCTCCGCCCTCGGCCAACGTAGCGGTGACCGCGAAATCATCGCCTTCCTCGACGCGCTGGGGGTCGGCGCGGGCCACCTCTCCGACGTCGCGCGCCTGGCGCTCGTGGATCTCTCGGGCGGGGTCGCCCTCACCGAGGATGACCGCGACGGTCTCACCATCGCGCAGCTCTTCCTGCACGCCGACCTGGACGCCGGGCTCACCCAGGCCGGCAGTGGCGACAACGGCGGAATCGCCACGCTTCTGGTGCGGCTCGGGGACGCGCTGGTCACAGCAGAGGAGAGGGGCATCGAGCGGGTCGTCACGCTGTCGCGCGGCTCCGTGGCAGATGCCCTGCAGAGCGTCTCCGAGATCAGCGCGGCCGAAACCGGCCACAGCTACGGTCGCGTGCCGCTGCTGAGCGCGCCGGTGCAGTCCGCGAACGCCTGGCCGCTTCGAGTGGCCGCGCGTCGCGGCATCCGTCGCATTCTTCGCGCCACCGGCGGCGTGGACCTGATCCACCTGCGGATGGCGGATGTCGGCAGTCTCGCCGCCGCGGACGTCGCGCGCGAGCTGGACATCCCGGTGGTCTTCACCGTCGCGCCCGACCCACACGCCGTCATCCACTCCCTCGATCTCTCGGGCCAGCTGACGCGGAAGAACTTCGGGGAGGTCGACGAGGTGGAGCACTTCTGGTACCGAGCCCACCTCGTGCAGCAGCTCGCCGCGAACGCCGCCCACACCGTGCTGTTTCCGCGTCCGCACCTGGGGCGCGACATGCGCGAACTCGTGGGAATCGACATCACCTCGCGCCCCGAACGGCACACGATCGTGCCGGAAGGGATCGACCTCGAGGTCATCGACCGCGCCGTCGCCGAGAGCGCCGACCACGCTGCCGGCGAACCGGCCACCCCGCCGCTCGAGGAGTTGCGTGACCTGCTGCAGCCACTGTCGCCCGAGCGCCGCACCCTGCCGCTGCTGGTGAGCGTTGGGCGATTCCACCGGGTGAAGGGCATGGCGACGATCGTGGACGCGTGGTCGAACGGCCCGCTGCGGGATCGCGCCAACCTGCTCCTCATCGGCGGAAACCTCGTGGACCCCTCCGCCGACGAGCGCGAGCAACTCGATCTGATGAACCAGATCGTCGCCCCCGAGCAGCGCTTCGCTGCCGGACTCGTGCTCTCCGGTCACCGCCGCAACGACACCGTCGCCCGCTGGGTGGCGGCCGCGCGTTTCGGCCTTCCCGGCCTGGCCGCGCCGCGCGGCGTCTACGTCTGCGGCAGCCTCAAGGAGGAGTTCGGCATCGCGCTGCTCGAGGCGATGGGATCGGGCCTCGTCGTGGTTGCTCCGGACGGGGGCGGCCCGGCGACCTTCGTGGAACCGGGGGTCACCGGCTTCCTCGCGCCCACCTGGGACGTGCGAATGCTGCGCGCTGCGATGGTCGAGGCCCTCGACGTGTCCGTCGCCGAGACCACCGCCGAACGCGCCTCGCAAGCCCGCGAGACGGTCGAGCGGAGCTTCACGATCCAGGCGATGGCGCGCTCTCTGTCGAGCGTGTACCGGGGAGTGCACGAGGAGGAGAGTGAATCGCGGGGTTGGTCATTCGCGGCGCTGTGATCGATCCCGTCGTGAGTGAATTGATTCCGTGACTCTCCTCATCATCTGTCCGGACTACGCCTCCCACCTGCTTCCCCTCGCCACCCTCGGCGTGGCCTGGCGTGAGACGGGCGAGCGGGTCGTGGTCGCCACCGGGCCGGCCACCGCCGACATCGTGGAGTCCTTCGGTTTCGAGCGGGCGAATCTCCAGCTCGGCAAGGGCTCCAACCCCGGGGTCATCCGCGCCGAACAGCAGCCGGCCGGAGAGGACGTCGCCCTCCGCGGCTTCTTCGACGCCACCCGACACGGCATGATCGAGACCCTCGCCTTCCAGGCGGAGGCGCGGCTGAGCGATCTGATGTGGGAGCCGGTTCGCACCGCTCGTGCCGTGCAGGCCGTGGTGGCCGAGGTGCGACCGGATGCGATCATCGTCGACCACCTCGCCTTCAGTGCGCGGCTCGCCCTCGTGGCGGGAGGGCATCCCCACGCGGATGTCGTGCTGGGGCATCCCACGGCCCTTCCCGTCGGAGAGGAGATCTACGGATTCCCGTCGGCCTGGCCGCACGCGTTCCGGCCGTCCACGGCGGCACTCGCCGGGCTGCGCGATCTCTGCGAGCGGGTGAGCGCGTCCTTCACCGCCGAGTGGAATGCGGCTCTGGCCGAACTGGCCCCGGATGCCCCGCCCTCGCCGAGCGCATTCGGTGAGCACGGCGACCTCTTGCTTCTCAACTACCCGGCCGAGCTGTCGTCGCCCGGCCGGACCGCGATCCTGCCGCCGCACGAGTTCCTCGGGTCGGCGGTGCGAACCGAGCCGGTGGACGCCGAGGTCGCCGACTGGCTGGCCGCGAGCGGCGAGCCGTTTGTCTATGTGAGCTTCGGAAGCTTTCTCTCCGTGCGCGGGGACGTTCTCGCGCGCGTCGCGGCGGCGCTCGAGCTGGTCGGCGTGCGGGGGGCCATCGCGATCGGTTCGGCTGATCGGGCCGGTCTCGGCGAGCTGCCCCAATCGTGGCTCGTGCGTGAGTTTCTCCCGCAGGTCAGCCTGCTCGAGCGGGCCGCGGCCGCCGTCACCCACGGCGGGAACAACAGCGTCACCGAGGCGATGAGCCGCGGAGTGCCGCTCGTCGTGCTTCCGTTCTCGACCGACCAGTTCGCGGGTGCGGCCGCGCTCGAAGACGCCGGATTCGCCGTGGCCCTCGCTCCCAATACGGCGACGGTCGCCGACATTGCGGATGCGCTGACCCGCGTTCTCGCGCTTCCCGACGGCGCTCGCGGCGCCCTCGACACCCTCTCGGCGTCGCTGCGTCAGAACCCGGGCAGCCGCCGGGCCTTCTCGGCGCTCGGGTCCGCGCCCACCAGCTGACGCATCGCCACCGGGCTCGTGCGGGCCTCACGATAGCGTTCCATGAGCGCCGCGTTGGCGTCATATTGCGTGCCCTCCCGGGACTGGCCGACGTGGTGAAGGGCGTACACTGCCCCGGCGTGACGACGCGGGGGCTCGAACAGCAGGGTCTCGTGTGCGACGTACCAGGCCGCGTCTTCGAAGCCCCAGCCGCGGAACCGTTCGTCCTGGCCGCCGTGGCTCCACCAGCTGCGCGGGGTGGTCACGTAGACACCGGAGCAGGCGCCGCGAACCAGTTCGAAGTCGCAGTCCGCCGGCGGCGCACCGGCGTCGAACTGTGCCGTGCCGGCGGCACCGAGCCAGTGGTAGTCCGTGTAGGGCAGGTGCACGAGCCCGGAATGCTCGGCCGCGGCGACCGCCTGCAGCAGCGGTGCGAGCTGGGGGATCGTGTCGGCGTCGTTGATGATGACCACCTGGCCGGCATCCTCGATCGAGTCGATTCCGAGGTTGCGGCACCGGGCGAGATTGAAGATCTCGTCGTCGGAATCGATGGTGCGGATGTCGACGTCGGCGACGTTGTGCACGTACCAGTCGACGACGGCATCGATGGCCGCCAGCCGGGAGGGCTGCGGTCGCCAGGGGATCAGTACGGTGAGCACCGCTTCAGCATAAATGGATGACGGGGCGCCGGAGTGCACGTGCGGTCCCGAAGGGACGGTGATGCGGCGCGAGCGGATCGCGACAACCGAGATGGACGAGCCCCCTCCCGCGGTCTCCGTCGCGACTATCGGGGGTCGGTCGAGCGTGTGACGAATTCGTACGCCGCGAGGGCGTCCGCCCGCGACGAGCGGAGGTCCACGATCGGCTCGGGGTAGGCATCCGTTCCGAGCTCGGGAATGTAGCGGCGCTGGTAGTCGCCGTGCGGATCGAACTTCTCGGCCTGCAGCAGCGGGTTGAAGATGCGGAAATAGGGTGCGGCATCCGCCCCCGAACCGGCGACCCATTGCCAGTTTCCCGGGTTGCTCGCCTCGTCGGCGTCGACGAGGGTGTCCCAGAACCACCGTTCGCCGACGCGCCAGTCCACGAGCAGGTTCTTGATCAGGAACGACGCGGCGACCATTCGCACCCGGTTGTGCATGAAGCCGGTCTGCCAGAGCTCGCGCATTCCCGCGTCGACGAGCGGGATGCCGGTGCGGCCCCGCCGCCATGCCTCCAGCGTGGCAGGTTCGGGCTCCTGCCACGGAAAGGCATCGAAGTGGGGGCGGAAGTTCTTCTCGTGCAGCTCGGGCGCATGGAAGAGGATGTTCCAGTTGAACTCCCGCCAGCCGATCTCGCTGAGATACCGGGGGGCATTGCGTCGCGCCGCCGGGTCGAGTTCACCCCGCTGGGTTCGCTGCCAGACCTGGAACGGACTGATCTCGCCGAACCGCAGGTGCGGAGACAGGTGGGAGGTGCTGTCCTGTCCTGGGGAATCCCGGGCGGTGTCGTAGTCGGCGAGGTCCTCGGAGACGAACCGCTCGAGCCGGGCGTTCGCCCCCGACTCCCCGGGCGTCCAGGTCGCGTGGAGGCCGCCAGCCCAGTCCGGGCTCGCGGGCAGCAGTGCCAGGTCGGCGAGCGGGTCGCCGTCAACCCCGGACACGCCGTCGATGGTCGCCGGGGCCTGAAGCGGCTCGCGCGGAGGCGGTGCGGCAAGGCAGGACTTCCAGAACGGGGTGAACACCCTAAATGGAGTGCCAGCGCCCGTCGTGATCGTCCATGGTTCGTGCAGCAGGTTGGCTTGGAAACTCTGCACTTCGAGTCCGGCATCGCGCAGGCTCGACATGAGCGCCGCGTCCACGGTGCGCTGCGGACCGCCGTACCGACGGTTCCAGAACACCGCTCCGGCACCCAGCTCGGCCGCGAGTCGCGGGAGCTCGGTCGCGGCGGGCCCGCGCCGCAGCACGAGCGAGCCTCCGATCGCCGCGATCGCGCCGCCCAACGATGCAAGGCTGTGGTGCAGCCACCAGCGGCTCGCCGACCCGAGCGGGCGGATGCCGTCGCTCACCTCGTCGAGAAGGTAGAGCACCGCGATCGGCAGGCCACGGTCGACCGCCGCGGCCAGCGCGGGGTTGTCGGCGAGTCGAAGGTCGTCGCGCAGCCAGACGATCGACGAGCGATGGCCGGTGTTCTCGGGATGCCGCATGGATTCCACAGTACGAGGTCCCTGACGCACGCGCCCGGGCTGACGCCCGAGCGAGGGCTAGGGGTCCTCGGCCAGCCTCAGCTTGTCGCAGAGCACGGTGAGGCGCTCGAGTTCCTCGGTGCTGAGCGATCCACCCACCTTGCGTGCGATCGATTCGATGTGGCTGCGCGCGACCTGGCGGAACAGGTCGAACCCGGTGTCGGTGAGCGTCACGATCACGCCGCGAGCGTCGTCCTTGTCGTGCGACTTCGCCAGGTACCCGCGGGCGGTGAGGCGGTCGACGAGGCGGCTCACGCTCGGCTGGGTGAGCAGCAGGTGGCGGTTGAGGTCCTTCAGGCGAAGCTGCCGTCCGGTTTGCCGCGAGAGGTTGAAGAGCACGTCGTACTCGTTGAGGGAGATCTCACCCGTGGGGAACTCGGCCGTCAGGTAGCGCATCACGGACACCTGCGCGCGGAACAGCGCCTCCCAGGCCGCGACGGCGGTCTTTGTGTCGCTCACGGGCATCCTCTCGATTCCGAGAGCAACTCTACGGAAGGTGGACGCCGGATGAGGCGGATGTTGCGGTGTGAACCGTGGTCCCGAGGGGCGAACGGCCCGTTAAATGAGGATTGAGGGTCGGTTTCAGAGGCGAGAAACCGACCCTCTCCCTTGCACCAAGAGTGTCCTGCAATCACATTCCGCAGAAGCTGCCACAGCAAACAACTTCTGCTCTTGAACTGTATAACAGAGAGGTAACGAAGCGCCAGTTATCGAACCGTTATTTTCCTGAATATTTGCCCAGCGGCGTCCCAGAGCGAGATCGCTGGGGCTCCGTGCACTTCCATGCGGAATAATGGCGCCATGTCCAAGAAAATCGATGCCGCGCTCGGGGACCTCATCAAGGCCCTGCGCAAGCACGCGGAAGCCGTTGGCGGCCCTCGGGTGTCTCTCAAGAAGTCCCAGCGCGTCAGCGTGAAGCTGCAGGCCGCCGCGTCGGCCTATGCCGCCGCCGTGCACGCCAAGACGGGGCAGGAGAGCCCGTTCAATGACGTGGTGACGCCGGGCCTCGAGAACGTCACCCTCAATTCGCTCCTCGCCGAACGGGACGCGCTCGCCAACAACACGAAGAAGCCCGAGACCGAGAAGGTCTCCGCCGCCCTCTAGCGGCCCGGGGGGTTAGAAGACGTCGGGGCTCGGCGTGGTGGTGTGCCGGATGGACACATCCGCGTGACGGTCGAAGCGGTAGCCGACGCCACGCACGGTGCGAACGATGTCTTCGTAGGATCCGAGCTTGGAGCGGAGACGGCGAACGTGGACATCGATGGTGCGTTCGTTGGGGGCGTCGTCATCGCCGGCCGACCAGAGCGACGCGATCAGTTCGGCGCGGTCGATCGTGCGCCCCTCGCGCAGCACCAGGTACTGCAGCAGTTCGAACTCCTTGAAGGTGAGTGCCGCAGGCTCGTCGTTGAGCACCACCCGCTTGCGGGAGAGGTCGACGACGACTCCGGCGCGCGGCTTCTCTTCGGGCTCCGGCTGCTGGCGGTGCTTGGCGAGGGCTGAGGGATCCTGCAGCGCGAGTCGCACGACGTCGACGTCGCGCCCGCCGGCACCCTGCGGTGCGAGGGCGACGGCCGCGTGGGTCCCCGCCGTGGGCACGAGTTCCAGGGTGAGCCTGCGCAGGGCCTCGACGATGCGGCCGAGGTCGGTTCCGGCCTCGGCGGCCTTCAGCTCGTCGACTCCCACATAGAGCACGAAGCCGCGAGCCTCGGTTCCGGCCGGGACGGCCCGAAGCCGGGACGGCGCCTCGGCGGGGGATTCGGTGACGGGCTCCACCGGGGTGAGGCGGCGCGGAGCGGTCGGGCGAACGAGATCGAGTGTTGCAAGAGACATGGGTCGAATTCCTTGGGAGCGGGTGAAGGGCCTCTAATGATGAGGGTGTGATCCTTCGGGATACTTCAGGTGGTGCGAGAGAAGGTGCCGCTCGTTATGAGGGGCGGGCACCCGGGGATTCTCGTCTCTTGCGGAGGGAGAATCCGGCTAAGGAGTGGGCCGGTTAGGCACACATTCGACAACAGCTGACGGCGCAAACGCTCCCGGACGCCACGGAGGCGGTAGGGGCGGGCGAGATCACAGTCATGCACCAACTATCTTGCACGGCGCGAAGGCTTGTCAAGCTCGCACCGGTGGACGCGCGGTTTTTGCCGCTCAGACGAGCCCGTAGAGCCGATCTCCGGCGTCGCCGAGTCCGGGCACGATGTATCCGACCTCGTTGAGTTTCTCGTCGACGGCGCCAAGCACGATGGTCACCTCACGGCCCGCCATCGCCTTTTCCACCGCGGCGAGGCCCTCCGGGGCGGCGATGAGGCAGACGGCGGTGACATCCACGGCGCCGCGGGCGAGCAGGAAGTTGATCGCCGCGATGAGCGAGCCGCCGGTGGCGAGCATCGGATCGAGCACAAAGCACTGACGGTTGGAGAGGTCCTCGGGCAGGCGCTCGGCGTAGGTCGTGGGCTGAAGCGTCTCCTCGTCGCGCACCATGCCGAGGAAGCCGACCTCGGCGGTCGGGATGAGTTTGACCATTCCCTCGAGCATCCCGAGCCCGGCACGAAGGATCGGCACGACAAGGGGTCGCGGCAGGCTGATGGCGAGTCCCTTCGCGGTGGCGACCGGTGTCTCAACGGTCACCCTTTCCACGCGCACGTTGCGGGTCGCCTCGTAGGCGAGCAGGGTCATCAGCTCTTCGGCGAGAGCGCGGAAGGTGGGGGACCGGGTGTTCTTGTCACGCAGGACCGTGAGCTTGTGGGTGATGAGCGGGTGGTCTGCAACGTGGACTCGCATAGGCTCAATCTAGTTGAGAGGAGGGCGTGCGGTGACAGTGGTGCCCCCCAGCTATCGGCGGCGGATGCTCGAGGCCGTCGCCAGCGCGAAGCTGGCCGAAGCGCACGGTGACGTGCCCGTCGGGGCCATCGTGCTCGACGCCTCCGGCACGCCGATCGGCGTCGGACGCAACGAGCGTGAATTGCGCCAGGACCCCACGGCGCACGCGGAGATCCTCGCCCTGCGGGCCGCCGCGGAGGCCACCGGGGACTGGCACCTCACCGGCACGACGCTCGTCGTGACGCTCGAGCCGTGCGCGATGTGCGCCGGCGCGATCCTCGCGGCACGGGTGCCCGTCGTGGTGTTCGGAGCCTGGGACGAGAAGGCCGGCGCGGCGGGCTCGGTCTACGACCTGTTGCGCGACCGGCGGATGCCGCACCGGGTCGAGGTCTACGGCGGCGTCGAGGAACAGGCGTGCGCGCGCGTGCTGCTCGACTTCTTCGGCTCGAAGCGCTAGAGCGCTTCGAGCCATTCGCCGAACATGGCGACGGATGCCGCCTCCATGGCCGGCCCGTTGGCGAGGGCATCCCTTCTCAGCTGGTCAGGGTCGATGTCGAGGGATGCGAGTTCGACGAGGCCGCCCGAGATCCAGCTCTCGTACATGTCGGCCGTGAGCTCCGGGTGGAACTGCACGGCGAGCGCGTAGTCGCCGAGCGCAAACGCCTCGTTGCTGTAGGCGCTGGAGCTGGCCAGTCGCACGGCGCCGCTCGGCAGGCCGAACGTGTCGCTGTGCCATTGCATCACCGGCACGCCGGAGACGTGGCGCAGCGGGGAGTCGCGCCCGGCCTCGGTGGGAGTCACCTCGCGGAATCCGATCTCCACCGTCTTTCCGCGACGCACCGTCTCGCCGAGGGCTTCGGCGATCAGCTGGGCGCCGAGGCAGATGCCCAGAGTGGGCCGTTCGGCGGCGAGCCGCTCGCGCAGGTAGGCGAGCTCCCCCTCGAGGAACCCGTGCTCGTCCTTCTCGTAGACGCCCATGTCGCCGCCGAGGACGACGACGAGGTCGGGGTCGGGCAGGCCGTGGGGGGAGGCCTCCGCCACATCCACGTACCGGATGTCGTAGCCGTGGTCGCGAAGCACACCCTCGAGGTTGCCGAGATGTGCGATGTGGAGGTGCCGGAGCACGAGAGCTGTGGGCACGGTCAGTCCGCCGCCTTGATGATGATCGCCTCGGTGGGCGGGTTCTCTTCGCCCGGCGGCACATACACGTCCGGTTCGATGTAGATCACGCGGGCGATCGGCACCTCGGCGCGCACGCGTGCCTCGAGCGCGTTGATGGCGTTCGCAACCTCGGTGAGCTTCATCCGGGCGGGGAAGGCGATCTTCGCCGCGACGAGCAGTTCGTCCGGTCCGAGGTACAGGGTCTTCATGTGGATGAGGGACTCGACATCGCTGTCGGCGTTGATCGCGTCCCGGATGCGGCGGGTGTCAACGGCGGTGGCGCCCTCGCCCACCAGCAGGCTCTTGGTCTCGATGCCCAACACAACGGCGACGAGCACGAGCAGCACGCCGATCGAGATCGTGCCGACCGCATCCCACGCGCCGTTTCCGGTGAGGAGGGTCAGCACGACGCCGAGGAAGGCCAGAACGAGGCCGGTGAGGGCGGCGAGGTCCTCGAGCAGCACGACCGGAAGTTCGGGGGCCTTCGCGCGCCGCACAAAGGAGACCCAGCTGTCCGTTCCACGGGAGCGATTCGACTCCCGCACCGCCGTGCGCAGCGAGAAGCCCTCGAGTGCGAAGGCGATCACGAGCACGCTGATCGGGAGCCAGGCGTTCTCGAGCGGGTGCGGATTCTGCAGCTTGGCGATGCCTTCGTAGAGCGAGAACATGCCGCCGGCACTGAACAGGATGATGGAAACGACGAACGCGTAGACGTAGCGTTCGCGGCCGAATCCGAACGGATGATCCACATCGGCCTTCTTCGTGGAGACGGATCCGCCGCGCAGCAACAGCACCTGATTGCCGGTGTCGGCGAGCGAATGCACCCCCTCGCCCAGCATCGAGCTCGAGCCGGACACCCCCCAGGCGATGAACTTTGCCACCGCGATGCCGAGATTCGCCGACATCGCCGCAATGATCGCTCTCTTGCTGGCCTCAGTGCTCATGTGGTCAATCCTAGGATGGGCACATGAGCACCCTACCGACCATCGCCATTCTCGGAGCCGGTTCGATGGGTGGTGCGATCCTCAGCGGACTCCTCGCACCGTCCGTCACGGTGGAGGGCGGCATCCGCGTCACCAATCGCACGGAGGCCAAAGCGGCGCCGCTTCGGTCCGGCACCGTCACCTCCTACTCCCTCGAAACCGAGCCTGGCGCGAATGTGACCGCCGTCGCCGGCGCGCGCATCGTGCTCATCGGGGTCAAGCCGGCGATGGTGGCCGACCTGCTTCGGGAGATCGGGCCGGCGCTCGCCGAGGACGCGATCGTCGTGAGCGTGGCCGCCGGGGTGAGCACCGCAACCATGGAGGCGATCGTCTCCCAGGTCGTGCTGCGGGCGATGCCGAACACGCCCGCCCTCGTCGGACGGGCCGTCACCGGGGTCAGCCCTGGCTCGCGCGCGACGCCCGAGGATGTCGCGCTCGCGCTCACCCTGTTCGACACCGTCGGCCAGGTGCTCGAGATTCCCGAGTCGAAGATCGACGCGCTCAGCACCATCTCGGGATCCGGTCCCGCCTACGTCTTCTACCTGATCGAGCAGCTCACCAAGACTGCCGTGGCGCTCGGGTTCACCTGGCGGGAGGCCGCGACGATGGTGAACGGCACCTTCCTCGGTGCCGCCGAACTGCTCGAGGCATCCGGCGAGGACCCGGCGGAGCTGCGTCGCCGGGTCACCAGCCCCAAGGGCACGACCGAGCGCGCCATCTGGGAACTCGAAAAGGCCGACCTGTCGGCCGTCTTCGACCGCGCCACTGCCGCCGCGCTCGCGCGGGCGAAGGAACTCGCCGCGGGCTGAGCGCGCCCGGTCGAGATCGCGCGGTTACCTCTGCAGGTTCGCGAACCGCTCGATGTCGGCGGAATTGCCGCTCACGATGATCAGGTCCTGGTCGGAGACCACGGTGTCGGGGCTGGCGTAGGTGAATTCCTCACCCGGGGTCTTCACGCCGACGACGGTGATCCTGAATTTCTTGCGCACACCAGACTCGGACAGCGGGATACCACGGATCGGCTTCGGCGGACGCATTTTCACCATGGCGAAGTCGTCGTCGAACTCGATGAAGTCGAGCATCCGACCGGACACGAGATGGGCGGCTCGCTCGCCGGCTTCGGCCTCCGGGTAAATCACATGGTTCGCGCCGATGCGCTCGAGAATGGTGCCGTGGGACTTGCTGATGGCCTTCGCCCAGATCTGCGGAATGCCCAGATCCACCAGGTTGGCGGTGATCAACACGCTGGCTTCGATCGAGGACCCCACCGCGACGATCGCGATCGAAAAATCCTGGGCGCCGATCTGTCGCAGCGCATCGATGTTGCGGGCGTCGGCCTGCACGGCGTGGGTCACGACCTCCGACCAGGTCTGCACCAATTGGGCGTCGTCGTCGATGGCGAGCACATCGCGGTCGAGCCGGATCAGCTCACCGGCCGCGGCGGTGCCAAACCGGCCGAGACCGATCACGAGCACGGCGGCGTTCGCGGGAATGGAATCAGCCGACAATGGGCCTCTCCTCTGCTCGGTGGAACAGTTGTCGCCGGGTACTGGCGGCCAGAGCTGCGGCGAGAGTCACTGTACCAACGCGCCCGAAGAACATGGTGGTCGCGAGAACGTACACCGCCGAATCGGGAAGGCTGTCGGTGAGTCCCGAGGAAAGACCGCAGGTGGCGAACGCGGAGATCACGTCGAACAAGACGAAGTCAAGGCGTTCGTGGGTGAGCTGAAGAATGATGATGCTCGAGACCGCGACGGTGGTGGCGCCCCAGAGCACCACGCTCACCGCGATGCGCACCACGTCTGTCGGGATACGGCGTTCGAATGCCTCGACCTCGCCCTTGCCGCGGGCCTCGGCGAAGGCGGCGAGGAACAGTACGGCGAGGGTGGTCACCTTGATGCCTCCAGCGGTCGAGGCCGAGCCGCCCCCGATGAACATGAGCATGTCGGTGACGAGGAGGCTCGAGCCGTTGAGCTGCCCGATGTCGATGGTGGCGAAACCGCCGGAACGGGTCATGACCGAGAGGAAGAAGGATTGCAGCACGCGCTGCCCGCCATCCAGATTCCCGAAGGTGTGGGGGTTGGAGAATTCGAGCGCGAAATAGGCGGCGGCCCCGAGCACGAGGAGGATTCCACTCGTCGCGAGGGTGAGTTTGGCGTGAAGGGACCAGCGCTTGGGCCGTCGAAGGTTGCGGGAGAGCACGTAGATCACCGGAAAGCCGATGCTGCCGAGCAGCACGCCGAGCATGAGCACCCCGAGGAACCAGAAATCGTGCGCATACGGGGTGAGGCCGGTGGCGATGGGAATGAATCCGGTGTTGGTGAAGGCCATCGCGGCGAAATAGATCGACTGCCAGATCGCGTCGGGCAGGGCGACACCGCCGAGCAGGATGCGGGGCAGGAGCATGAGCGCGATAACCGCCTCGATCACGAGGGTGCTCAGGGCGACGGTGGCGAGCAGCCCGCCGATCTCCCCGAGTCGCACAGCCTGACCCTCGGCGATCGGACCGCGTTGGATCCGAAGCGGGTTGCTGTCGCTCGCGACCATGAGCTTTGCCCTCAGCCCGAGTTTGTGCGAGATCACGAGGCCAAGGATCGAGGCGAGGGTGAGCACGCCGATGCCGCCGATCTCCACCCCGACAAGCACGACCCCATGGCCGAATGCGGTCCAATTGGTCGCCATGTTCACCGTGGAAAGGCCGGTGACGCAGATCACGGAGACCGCGGTGAACACCGCATCGGCGAAGCTCGTGCCGGATGGCGCGGCCGTCGCGATCGGCAGCAGGAAAAGGCCCGTGAAGACGACGATCAGCGCGATGAAGACGCCGACGGCGAAGCGTGCCGGTGATGCCAGAGCGAATCCGTTGAAGGAATCGAACGCCCGGCCGAAGAGGCCGCCACGTGAACCCGGTCTGGTGGCCATCAGTCCCCTCGCGACAGGTTGTAATGGTACCGCCGCGCCGCGCCCGGTAGCCTGTCGGAATGGCTGACATCTTCGACGTGGTTGCCGATGCGACCCGACGGGACCTGTTGCAGGTTCTGCTCGACCGGTACACGGCATCCGACTCAACGCACGGCGAGATCAGCGTGGGGGAGATTGTCGAAAAGCTCGGACTGAGCCAGCCGACCGTCTCGAAGCACCTCAAGGTGTTGCGGGACCATGATCTCGTCACGGTCCGTGAGGAGGGGCAGCACCGCTACTACAGCCTCGACACGAGCCCGCTCGAGGACCTCGAGGACTGGCTCATCCCGTTTCTCAGTGCGGACTTCGACGTCGGGGTCGGTGACGCCTCCGCCGTCTTCGCCGCCTGGTCGGGAGTGCAGGTTCCCGAGCCCTTCCGGCGTGCGGCGGAGACCCTGCAACACCCCATCGAGGCCGGCACGGCGATCGGCCGGCGGGCCGCGGAGGCCTCATTTCGGCTCCAGGATGCCTCGCACGACATCGAGCGCCGCGTCATCGAGCCAATCAAGAAGAAGCTCACTCGAAGAGAAGACAGGTAGTCGCGGACGGTGCCCTGTTGCGGGCGAGTCACAATAGCCCCTAGGGTTACCGATTAGCACTCCAGTACCACGAGCGATCGAGTGTGTTCGTTCCCAATATCGTTGGAACCAGATCGAAGGACACCGGACATGGCACGCGATCTCTCAGAGGTGCGCTTTCTCACGGTGGCCGAAGTCGCGGACATGATGCGCGTCTCCAAGATGACGGTCTACCGCCTGGTTCATTCCGGCGAACTGCCCGCCGTGCGCTTCGGCCGGTCCTTCCGCGTGCCGGAGTCCGCGGTCGAAGCCGCGATCGACACCCACATCGCCGACGCCGGCTAGCGCTCCCCGGCAGGGAAGGTGCTGGCGCTTTCGCCTCGTGGGCGGAACTCGGTTCGCACGCCGACACGCGGGCGGCTAGGATAGCCCGAGGCAATTTTTCCGCGGTTCTTACTGGACTCGGACGTCTTTTTCGATAAACAGTTGAGGTCTCTATGGGTTCCGTAATCAAGAAGCGTCGCAAGCGCATGGCGAAGAAGAAGCACCGCAAGCTGCTTCGCAAGACTCGTCACCAGCGTCGCAACAAGAAGTAGAGTCGCGCGAATCGCACGACTCGTCACGAATGGCCAGGCCCCGTGGGGTCTGGCTTTTTGTGTCTCTGGCGCCTGTCGCCCCCGCGCGTCCCGGTGGCACCCCTCTCGCGGCCCTGGCGGATACGATGGGATCGTGTCGACGGCCAGGATCACCCTCATCGGCAAGCCGGGCTGCCATCTGTGCGACGTCGCGAGGGACACCATCACCGCGGTGGTCGAGGAGCTGGCGCCCGAGGCATCCGCTCCCGCGATCTCGGTGGAGGAGCTCTCGATCCTCGACGATCCGACGCTGTTGCAGAGATACGTCGACGAAATCCCGGTCGTGCTCATCAACGGACGCGTCCACAACATCTGGCGTATCGACCCCGAACGGTTGCGCGCCGCCCTACTGGAGGTCTAGCGAATGCTCAAACACGTCGTGTGCTGGAAGATCGCGGATGCCGCCAGCCCCGAGGGCGCGGAGAAGATCCGTTCGATCGTCGCCGGCCTCGAGTCCCTGGTCACGGTGGTGCCATCGATCCGTTCGCTGAGCGTCGGACCGACCGTCGTCACCGGTCCCAACCACTGGACCCTCGGCCTGATCGTCGATTTCGACGACGAGGCGGGGCTCGAGGCGTACCAGGTGCACCCCGAACACCAGAAGGTCGGGGCCCACATCCGCTCGCTCGTGAGCCAGCAGGCGGTCGTCGACTTCGTCGTCTAGGCAGTTCGTCGTCTAGCCGACGCGCCTGCCTACTCCTCGCGGAGCTTGGCGGCCGCTTCTGCGTCGAACCGTGAGTCGTAGACCGGCTCGTCGAGCACGTAGGCGAGGGTCTCGTTGGGCGCGACAAGCAGCAGGTCGGTCGACTCCTCCGCCGACTGGAAGTCCGCGGAGACCAGCGGCTCACCGTTGAGGTGAACGGTCAGGATGCCACTGCCGGTCTCGAGGGAGGCGACCTCGAGGGCGCTCAGCGGTTTGCCGCCCGCCCGCTCAAGCAGCGAGAAGACCGCGGCCCCGACACCGGTGCCGGCCGAGAGGAACGCCTTCTCGTCGATGACGGTGTAGTCGTACCGGGTGCGCACGGTGAACGTGAGTTCATCCGTCTCGTCCGACGCCTCGTCTTCCTCGTCGTCGTACAGGTCGTCGAGCGCGTCGCCGTAGGCCCCGACGGCCTCCCAGAGCTCACGGTCGACCTCGACAGCGGCGTCGTCCTGGTCCGTTCCGCCGGCCAGAAGGGCGATGTGGGATTCGAGGATGGCCTGCAGGGCGCGACCCGCCGCGATCGCGGCCGTGCGGGGGTCGGAGGAGTCGTTGTTCATGGTGGTCACGGTATCAGGCTGGGCCGGATGACCCGGGCCAGGCTTCGGTCATTCGACCTCGACCACCGCAGCCTCCGGCGCGTTCTTGCGCACGGACTCGATGCCCTTGAGCGCACTCGCCTTGGAGGAGTATCCCTCAGGGGCCAGCGCGATGACGGGCCACGATGCCCGGGTAAGCAAACACTCTAGGGGCCACGCAATGATCGGTCGAGAGCAGTTTTTCATCCGGTCCAAAGGCGAGCTCAGGAGGCGCTCCAGCGCCCCCGCGGCGCCTCGGTGATCGCGCGGCCCGTTGCCGCCCCGCGGCTACGGCAGGAGTCGGGTGGGCCCGCGGAACAGGTAGGTGACCTCGCGAAGGTTGGCCTGGTGCAGCAGCAGCATCAGCACGCGGCTGAGGCCCATGCCGAACCCGCCGTGCGGGGGCACGCCGAAGCGGAAGAAGTCCAAGTAGAAGGCCAGCTCCTCTGGGTCGAGGCCCTTGTCCCGTGCCTGCTTCTCGAGCACCTCGATGCGGTGCTCGCGCTGGGCTCCGGTGGAGATCTCCACCCCGTTGAAGATGAGGTCGTAGCTCTTGGTGATGCTCGGATCGTCCTCGTGGCGCATGTGATAGAAGGGCCGGATGCTCGAGGCATAGTCGGTGAGGAAAACGAACTCGTGCCCGAATGCCTCGGCAATGTAGCTCGAGATCCGGCGTTCTCCCTCAGGGTCCATGTCGTCATCGGCGCGAGGGATCTCGTAGCCACGCTCGGCGACGATGCGCTTCGCCTCGGCGAGCGGGATGCGCGGGAACGGCGTGGTCGGCACGGTCACGTCGACGTCGAAGAGGGCCTTGATCTCGTCGCCGTGCTTCGCCTTGACCGCGCTCAGGCCCGCGACGAGCAGGTTCTCGTGCAGGGTCATGACGTCTTCGTGGCTGTCGATCCAGCTGACCTCCGCGTCGACGGAGGTGAACTCGGTCGCGTGACGGCTCGTGAAGCTCGGGTCGGCACGGAAGGCCGGACCCACTTCGAAGACCTTGCCCAAACCGGCCGGCTGCGCCATCTGCTTGAAGAACTGCGGGCTCTGGGCGAGGAACGCCTTCCCCTCGAAGTACTTGACCTCGAACAGTTCGGCCTTCGACTCGCTCGCGCTCGCCATGAGCTTGGGGGTGTGCAGCTCGATGAAGTCGTTGTCGATCCAATAGCTGCGCAGGGCGTGCTCGAACGTGGTCTGCACGCGAAAGACGAGGTTCTGCTCCGGGCGCCGCAGGTCGAGGAAGCGCCAGTCCATGCGCTTGTCGATGTTGGAGTCGGCGGCGATGGGGGTCTCAGCGATCGCGACGCTGGCGATGTCGAGGCCGTCGAGCTTGACCTCCACTCCGCCGAGCTTCACGCGCTCGTCATGCTTGAGCTCGCCCGTGGCGGTGAGGAACGAGCCCTGGGTGAGGGCGGAGATGCTCTCGGCAAGCGAGTCATCGAGGGGGGTACCGTCTTCGGCGAAGGCCCGCGGATGAACGAGCTGCACCGCGCCGGATTCGTCCCGCAGCACGACGAATTGCACCTTTTTCTGATCCCTCACCGTTTCGACCCAGCCGGAAACGCTCACGGTGCCGTCAGTAGCTGCGGCCAGGTTCTTGATGAGGGTGCGTGTCGTCACGGTCATCGAGCTTAGCCGGGTTGCACCGCGCCCCCACTTTGTCCGGCCTTTGTCCGATGCCGGTCGAACCGCCGCCCGGCCTCCCGCTATTGGTCGCCCCGCTGCCCGCCCCGGGCGTCTTCACGGGAATCCCGCAGCTGTGAGAAACGTAGACTGTCTGAGTGGCTGCAACCCTGATTCATCTCGTCCGGCATGGAGAGGTGTACAACCCCAGAGGCATCCTCTATGGACGTCTGCCCGGCTATCATCTCTCGGAGCTTGGGCAACGGATGGCCGCCTCCGCCGCCCGGCAGCTGGCCGGTCACCCCGTCACCGCCCTCTATGCGAGCCCGTTGCAGCGCGCCCAGGAGTCGGCACGTCCGTGGAGCGAGCAGTTCGGGCTCGACATCGTCACCGACGAGCGTTTGATCGAGCCGTTCAACCGGTTCGAGGGTGAGAAGTTCGAGTTCGGACCCGCCGTGCTCACGAAGCCCCGCGTCTGGCCCTGGGTGATGAACCCGTGGAAGCCGAGCTGGGGCGAGCCATATGTCAGCGTGATCGACCGGATGATGGCCGCCATCGGCGATGCCTGGGACCTGGCCGCCGGCGGCGAGGTCGTGATGGTGAGTCACCAGATGCCGATCGTGATGGTGCAGCGCTTCGTCGAGGGCAAGAGGCCGTTCCACGACCCGCGCCACCGGCGCTGCCACCTGTCGAGCATCACGACGCTCGAAAAACGCGACGGCACGTTCGTGGAGGCCGGCTACCAGGATCCCGCCGCCGACCTGCTGGCCCAGTCGATTGATACGGGTGCGGTATGAGAGCGAGATTGTCTGTTGCGGCGATTGCGATCGTCGGCGTTCTCGCGCTCAGCGGCTGCGCGAACGATTCGCTCGCCTCAGCCTACGGAAACGGTTCGACGAACTTCACCAACGACTCCGGAATCCCCGTCGTGATCGCGGCCGCCAAGCGCGCCAAGCCGATCGAGTTCACCGGAACCACCGCCACCGGTGCGACACTCAAGGCGTCCGACTCCCGCGGTCGGGTCACGGTCGTCAATTTCTGGTACGCCGGCTGCGCCCCATGCCGCGCGGAGGCGCCCATCCTGGAGGGCCTCTACAAGAAGTACCAGGCGAAGGGCGTCGCCTTCATCGGTGTCAACGTCTTCGATCAGCCCGTCAGCGCGCTTTCCTTCGAGAAGCGATACGGCATCACCTTCCCCTCGGTGATGGATGTCGACAGCGGTGCCGCGAGGATCGCCTTCGCCGGCGCGGTCGCGCCAACGGCAACCCCCACCACCTTCGTACTGGATGAGAAGGGCCGCATCGAGGCACGCATCATCGGGCAGCTCGAGTCGTCGTCCGTCCTGAACACGCTCATCTCCGACGCGGTCGCAGGAAAGTAGTGGACAACCCGATCTCCCAGCTGGTCTTCGGGGGAAACCTGGCCATCGCCCTGCCCGTCGCCCTGCTCGCAGGAATCATCGCGTTCGCCTCACCCTGCGTGCTTCCCCTCGTGCCTGGCTACCTCGCCTATATCGGCGGATTCGCCGGTCCGGCCGAGCGGAACGTGCGCGGGGCGAAGCAGCGCGGTCGTCTGCTCACCGGGGTGGCGCTGTTCGTTCTCGGATTCAGCACGGTCTTCATCGCCCTCAATCTGGTCGCGGCGGCGGCCGGAACGCTGCTGATCCCCTGGCTCGGACTGATCACGCGCATCGCCGGAGTGGTGCTCATCGTCATGGGGCTCGTCTTCATCGGGCAGTTCCGCTTCCTGCAGCGCGAGTTCAGGCCGCGGTGGCGCACCACCACCGGCCTCGCTGGCGCCCCGTTGCTCGGAGTCGTGTTCGGCCTCGGGTGGGCCCCCTGCATCGGCCCGACTCTCGCCGCCGTGCTGTCCCTCAGCGCCGGCAGCGGTAACGCCTGGCGCGGGGTGCTGCTCGGCATCGTGTACTGCATCGGCCTCGGCCTCCCGTTCCTGCTCGTGGCCCTCGGGCTCAACTGGGTGACCGGATCCGTCGCCTGGCTGAAGCGTCATATCCGGGTCATCAACATAATCGGCGGGTCATTGCTCATTCTCATCGGAATCCTCATGGTCTCCGGACTCTGGCAGATCATCATTTCGAAGCTGCAGGGGGTGATCGCGGGTTATGAGCCGGCCCTCTGATCACATCGAATCCCCCGCGCCGTCGAAGAAAGACGATGGCGTCGCGCAGCCGAAGCTCACCGTGGTCGGTTACCTCCGTTTCTTCTGGCGGCAGCTCACAAGCATGCGCACGGCGATGTTCCTGCTGCTGCTGCTCGCCATTGCCGCGGTGCCCGGATCGCTGTTCCCGCAGCGCAGCTCCGACCCCAACGGTGTCACCCTCTACTTCACCAACAACCCGTCCACGGCGCCGGTGCTCGACAAGCTCCAGCTCTTCGACGTCTACACCTCGGCCTGGTTCTCGGCCATCTATCTGCTGTTGTTCATCTCGCTCATCGGTTGCGTCATCCCACGCACGATTTATCACGCGCGCGCCCTCATGTCCGCGCCGCCGAAGACCCCGGCACGGCTCGAGCGCCTCGGCGCCTTCAGCGCCTTTGAGATCGAGGCCGGTGAGACGGATGCCGCGGGCGTCCCGCTCACGGCCGCCGCTGCCGTCGAGACCGGCCGCGCCGTCCTGCGCAAGGGGGGCTACCGCGTCAAGCTGTTCGACGGTCGCGGCCCCTCCGGCTCGGAATTCTCCGTCTCCGCCGAGCGCGGCTATCTGCGCGAGACCGGAAACCTGGTCTTCCACATCGCGCTCATCGGCATCCTGATCTCCGTCGGCATCGGCGGGGGCGTCGGCTACACCGGCCAGAAGGTTCTCGTGGTGGGCCAGGCGTTCGCCAACGTGCGACTCACCTTCGATTCGTTCACTCCGGGCCGGTTCTTTAGCGACAGCGAACTGCAGCCCTACCGTCTCGTGCTCAACAAGTTCACGACCAAGTACGAACAGACCAACCTCAACGCCTACGGTCAGCCGATCGACTACAAGGCCAACGTGACGACCTATGACGCCGCCGGAAAACCCACCAAGGCAGTGATCAAGGTCAACGATCCGCTCAATATCGGCGGCAACGAAATCTACCTGCTCGGCAACGGCTATGCGCCGTCGATCACGGTGCGGAACCCGGCGGGCAAGATCGTCTACTCCGAGCCGGTGCCGTTCCTCCCGCAGAATGCCAACCTTCTCTCGCTCGGCATCGTCAAGGTCCCCGACGGTCTCTCCTCGCAGCTGGGAATGCGCGCGTTCTTCTATCCCACGGCCGCCGTCAACGCGGCGGGCGACCTCGCCTCGACCTATCCCGACCTGCGCAACCCCATGCTGTCGCTGGTGGTCTACAAGGGAGACCTCGGCATCAACGCTGGCGTGCCCAAGTCGGTGTACGCACTCGACACCGACAAGATGACCGAGCTCGCCGGGCCGGGAGCGGCATCCGGAAAGATGGCACTTCGACTCAAGCCGGGCGAGACCGCGCAGATCCCGGGAGGCCTCGGCTCCATCACCTTTGACAACAAGGCCCCCGCGTCCGACAAGACGGACGTGGCAAAGAGCGTGTCCCGATTCGCCTCGCTCGATGTGCACCGTGACCCAGCCAAGGGCTGGGTGCTCTTCTTCGCGCTCTGTGTGCTCGGCGGGTTGCTCACCTCGCTGTTCATCCCCCGTCGTCGGATCTGGATCAAGGCCGTCGAGCTCGCGGACGGGCGGCTCCGGCTCGAATACGCTGGTCTGGCCCGCGGTGAGGACCCGGCACTCGACGCGGCCGTCACGGCGATCGCCAGACGGCACTCTCAGCAACTCGGGCTTAGGCTGATGTCGTGACAACTGCTACCCTCGCGTCGTACTCCCTGACCGTCATCTACTCCGCGATGGGCGTGTATCTCTTCGCCTTCATCGCCTTCACCCTCGACCTGGCCAAACGCTCGTCGGAGATCCCGGTTGCGGCGGTCGTCTCTGAGGCGCGGGTCGGAAAGATGTCGCGCGCGGGGGGCACCGCGACCCTCGAGCGCGCACCGGTCGTTGTGCCGGTGGGGCGCAAGTCCAGCCGATTCGAACGTGTCGCCTTCGCGCTCACCATCCTCGGTTGGGTGCTGCACGTGTTCGGCACGGTGCTGCGCGGGGTCGCGGCGGGTCGCGTGCCCTGGGCCAACATGTTCGAGTTCTCGCTCACCGCATCCGCCATCATCGTCGGCGTCTTCGTCGTCGTCCAGCTCTGGCAGAACCTCATGTTCCTCGGGGCATACATCACCGGCTTTTCGCTGATCATCCTCGGCTTCGGTACCGTCGGGTTCTACGTCAATGTCGTGCCGCTTCCGCCGGCACTGCAGTCGTACTGGCTCGTCATCCACGTGTTCGTCGCCACGCTCGGTACCGCGTTCTTCGCCATCGGGGCCGGCCTCTCGCTCGTGCAACTCATCCAGACCCGGCGCGAGGCGAATCGCTTCAGCGGGCTCAAGTTTCTCGACACGATGCCCGATGCCGGGAGCCTGGAAACCCTCGCCTACCGCGTGATCGTGATCGGCTTCATCTTCTGGACCTTCACCCTCATGGCCGGCGCGATCTGGGCCGAGCACGCCTGGGGACGCTACTGGGGCTGGGACACCAAGGAGGTCTGGACCTTCATCATCTGGACCCTCTTCGCCGGCTACCTTCACGCCCGCGCGACGCGCGGCTGGCGGGGCTCACGCTCGGCCTACCTCGCGATCGTGGGATTCGGCGCGGTGATGTTCAACTTCACCATCGTGAACCTGTTCTTCAAGGGACTGCACACCTACTCCGGCCTGTAGGTTGCCACGCGCATCCGGCTGCCGGTGGTCAGTCGGCGTTCGCGAAAGCATTGTTGCAGGCGGCCAGATCCGAGCGGAACCGGGCGCGCCGTTTCTCGGGAACGGCGGTGAGCATGCGCTTCTCCACCACACGGGCGACGGCGTTGGCCGCGTTCAGCCGCTCGCGGCCGAGGGCGGTCAGGCGGGTGGGAAGCGCCCGACCGTGCGGGGCGATCTCCGGGCGGGTGACGAGGCCGCGATCCTGCAGTCCGCGCAACACGAGATTCATCGACTGCCGGCTCACGAAGGCGCCGCGGGCCAGGTCGGAGCTCGAGAGTCCCGGACTTCGCCCGAGGAGCTCGAGGCAGGCGTGCTGGGCCGCCGAGAGCTCGAGCGGTCGCAGGGCATCGGCCATCGCCGCCCGCAGTGTCGCCGCGGCATGCCGCAGCACGTAACTCAGGGCCTCGTCGAGAATGCCGACCGGCGGCGGATTCTCCTCAGGGTCGAATTTCTGCTTCGCCGGCTTCTTGCCGTCCTTCGACTTCCTACCGTGTTTCGCCATGTCAACAGTCTGACAGCGGAACCGCCGATTTGCTCTGCGCGAGACCGAAGAATTAGGCGATCGCGCCGGCCGTCGGGTCAGTCGGATTCGGCAAGCAGCTCTCGCACGCGCGGCGCGACCTGCGTGCCGTACAGCTCGATGCTCGACATGAGCCTCTCGTGGGCGAGGGTGCCGTTGGAATACTTGAGGTCGAAGCGGGACAGGCCGAGCGTCTTCGCGGTCGTCGCGATCTTCCGCGCCACGGTCTCCGGGGAGCCGACGTAGAGCGAACCGCTGTCGGCCTCCTGCTCGAACGAGGCGCGGCTCATCGGTCCCCAGCCGCGTTCCTTGCCGATGCGGTTGGTCATCTCGGAGTGATGCGGCCACAGTTCCTCGCGGGCCTGTTCGTCGGTCTCGGCGACATGGCCCGGCGAGTGCACGCCTATCTTGGGGGCGGGCTGGCCGAACTGCGCGAGCGCGCGGTGGAACAGGTCGACGTAGGGGGCGAATCGCTGCGGCTCCCCGCCGATGATCGCGAGCATGAGATTGAATCCGTAGCGAGCGGTGCGCACGACCGATTCGGGGCTGCCGCCCACGCCGATCCAGGTGGGCAGCAGGCCGTGCTCGAGCGGCGGATACACGGACTTGGCGACGACGGGCGCGCGTGTGGTTCCCGACCAGGTCACGGGCTGTTGCTGCCGCACGGCGGCGAACAGCTCGAGCTTCTCCTCGAAGAGCTGTTCGTACTGGCTGAGCTCGAGGCCGAACAGGGGGAAGGATTCGGTGAACGACCCGCGCCCGAGGATCACCTCGGCGCGACCACCGGAGATGCCGTCGAGCGTGGCGAAACGCTGGAACACGCGGATCGGGTCATCGGAGGAGAGCACGGTCACGGCGGTGCCGACGTGGATGCGCTCGGTCTGGGCCGCGATGGCGGCGAGGACGACCTCGGGGGCGGAGACGGCGAAGTCCCTGCGGTGATGCTCGCCAACTCCGATGTAGTCGAGGCCGACGCGGTCGGCGAGCGCACCCTGCGCGACGAGGTTGCGCAACACCGTGGCATAGGGGAGCGGGGTGCCGTCCGCGTCGTTGGTCACGTCACCGAAGGTGTCGAGTCCGAGTTCCAGTTGCTGTGCCATCGCGCGTCTCCCAGGTCAATATACATGCGTCTGCATGGTTTGCTAACGGGTCGCGGCAGTGGGATATTCCGCGTTCAGCCCAGAAGGGCGAGGCAGCGCTCGAGCCGGGCATGCCACCACTGCGTGCGCTCGGTGCTCGCGGCGTGCCGGTCGAGCAGGGTCGCATCCGGGGTCACCCGACGCACGTCGATCAGCCCGCTCGCCGGCGACAGCGAGTCGGCGGTGACATCGGCGGCCAGCAGGCTCACGGTGCCGAGTCCGCAATCGAAGCCGAGCTCCGGAATGGCCGCGGCGAGGTGAGCCCCCATCGAGATGCCGACCGAGCTTTCGAGGGCGCTCGAGACGACGACGGGCAGGCCGGCGGCATCCACGATCCGCAGGGCCGCACGGATACCGCCGAGCGGCTGAGCCTTGATCACCAGCAGGTCGGCGGCCTTCGCCTTCGCCACCTCGAGCGGGTCGCTCGCCTTGCGCACGCTCTCGTCCGCCGCGATCGGCAGGCCCATGTACTTGACCCGCTTGCGGATGTCCGCGAGTTCGTCGACGGTGGCGCACGGCTGTTCGACGTACTCGAGGTCCCAGGACGCGAGAGCGTGGATGGCGTGCTCGGCCTCGTCCACGTTCCAGCCGCCGTTGGCGTCGAGCCGGATGCGGCCCTCCGGGCCCAGATATTCCCGTACCGCGGTCACCCTGGCGACGTCCTCGGCGAGCAGTTGCCCGGGTTCGGCCACCTTCACCTTCACGGTTCGGCACCCGGGGAAGCCGTCAAGGATCTCCCGCACGAGCTCGGGCGCGACGGCGGGCAGCGTGGCGTTGACCCGGATCTGGCTGCGGAAGATGGCCGGGGCGGCCCTCCAGCCGAAGTCGATGGCGGCGGCGAGCCAGGCCGCGGATTCGGCATCCCCGTATTCGAGGAACGGCGAGAACTCGGTCCAGCCCTCCGGTCCCTCGAACAGCATCACTTCTCGGGTGTCGATGCCGCGGAAGCGTTGCCGCAGGGGCAGCGCCACGACGCGTGCGGAAGCGAGCATGTCAGGCAGCGATGGCAACATGACTCCAGTCTGTCGTAGTGTTCGGCCCGATCACGGATGCCGGGAGCGATCCGCAGCCGACGGGTGGGAGAACCCTCCGTAAGTGCTCCGCGGACTTGCGGTTCGGCAGCGGGTACGGAAGCGTGGCCACCTTCATTTGCATGACCCGCTCGCACGATCGAAAGGACCACCCCATGCTCACTCTCACCGATTCTGCCGCCACCGTCGTCAAGACGATCATCGACCAGACTCCGGACGTGACCGAAGCCGCCTTGCGCATCAGCACCTCCGAAGAGGGATCGACCGATCTGTCGCTGGCCGTCGCGGTCGAGCCCGAACCGAACGACACCGTGATCGAGGCGTCCGGGGCCCGGGTGTATCTCGAACAGAACGCCGCCCTCCTGCTCGACGACAAGGTGCTCGACGCGCAGATCGACGATGCCGGAGCGACGCGGTTCTCCATCGCGCAGGGCTAGCGTCCCGGACCCGCTCGCGCCGGATTACGCTGGGGACATGTCCATCGACTCCGCGCGAGAGGTCCACGAGGTGCCCGAACGGACCGCGTTCTCATCGGGACCGCACGCCCGGCTGGGAGTCGCGAGTCTGGGGCTCGCCGTTCTCGCTGTCGCACTCGAGGCGTTGGCCATCGCGATCGGAAGCGCCGGGCAGTGGCAGATCGCCACCGTTCTCGCGTGGTTCATCATCGGTTCTTCGGCTGTCGCCTTCGTCCTCGGCCTGGTCGCCATCCTTGCCGGGCGAGGCCGGCGCTGGGGCGCCGTCGCCGTGCCGGTGAGCCTGATGGGAAACCCGCTGATCCTCGTCGGACTCTTCGCGGTGCTCGGGGGCACTCGATGACACGGCTGCTGCGCGTCGTCCCCACCGTCGAGACGTCCGAGGTGTTCGCCGCCCTGCGCGAGGCGCTTGCCGGCGGCGCGGCGATCCTCCCGGGCAGTCCGAGCACGCCGGTGCCGGCCACGGTCGAGAAGCGCGTCGCTGTCGTAATCGAGACGAGCGGCTCGACCGGCGCGCCGAAACGGGTGGCGCTGAGCGCCGACGCGCTGCTGGCCAGCGCCGGGGCGTCCGAATCGGCTCTCGAAGGGCCTGGCCAGTGGCTGCTCGCCCTGCCAACCCACTACATCGCCGGCATCAACGTGCTCGTGCGCTCGATCGCCGCCGGCACCGAGCCGATCGTGATGCCGGAGGGGCACTTCGACGCGTGGGAGTTCGCCGCCGCGACCGTGCTGATGGATGTCCCGCTTCGTTTCACCTCGGTCGTGCCGGCCCAGCTCGCCCGGCTGGTGGATGCCGCGGGGGAGGACTTCGAGGTGCTGGCGAAGCTGCGCCGCCTGGATCGCATTCTGGTCGGCGGACAGGCGACCCCCGTCGGGTTGCTCGCCCGGGCCGTGGAACTCGGCCTCAACGTGACGCGCACCTACGGCTCGAGCGAAACCTCCGGGGGGTGCGTCTATGACGGCGTGCCGATCGGCACCGCCGAAGCGCGTATCGTGCACGGCCAGATCGAGCTCGCCGGACCGATGCTCGCCGAAGGCTATCTCGGGGACCCGCGGGCGACCGAGGCGGCGTTCGTCACCCACGACGAGACCCGCTGGTACCGCACCGGTGACACGGGCGACATCGTCGATGGCGTGCTGACCGTCACCGGTCGACTCGACGGCGTGATCATCTCCGGCGGGGTGAAGGTGTCGCTCGACGCTATCGAGCGGGTGGTGAGGTCCATGCCCGGGCTTGTGGATGCCGTGGTCGTGCGAGCGCCGAGTGCCGAGTGGGGAGAAGTGCCGGTGGTCTTCTGCTCCGGGATGGGCACGCTCGCCGAGGTGAAGGCGACCGTGGTCGCCGCGCTCGGGCGCGCATCCGCACCGGTGGCGTTCGTGCGGGTGGAACAGCTTCCGCAGCTGCCGAACGGAAAGCCCGATCGGGTGGGCCTCACGGCGTTCGCGGCCTCGCGCGGTGTCGGGGCGACGCGAACCCAGTGAGAGACGCCCTGTACGGGCTTCGGCCGCACGCTCAGTAGGCTTTGTGGGTGGCTAACGCAGGAAGACCCGTCCAGAGGCGCATCGAGCCGAAGGGGGGCGGTACACGGCCCATCTCACGCTCGAACGGCGGTCGCCCCGGTGGCAAGGCCCCCCGCGCCCTCGTGAGGAAGGCCACCGCCCGTGACTGGATCGGCGGGGCGCGCGTGCGCACGCTGCCGCTTGCGATCGCTCCCGTGGCGCTCGGCACCGGAGCTGCCCATCTGCTGTCCGATGGCGGCTGGCACTGGGTGCGGGCGCTGCTCGCCCTCGCGGTCGCCGTGGCCCTGCAGATCGGCGTCAACTACGCCAACGACTATTCCGACGGCGTGCGCGGAACCGACAAGAACCGCGTCGGGCCATCCCGGCTCACCGGGTCCGGTGCGGCCAAACCGCGCACCGTGCTGACCGTCGCCCTGGTGTTCTTCGGCATCGGCGGCCTCGCCGGCCTCGCCCTCACGGTGCTCAGCGGCTACTACTGGCTGCTCGCCGTCGGCGCGCTCTGCATCGTCGCCGCCTACCTGTACACCGGGGGCAAGCGTCCCTACGGCTACAACGGCCTCGGCGAGGTCTTCGTCTTCGTCTTCTTCGGTCTCGTCGCCACGGCCGGCACCACCTTCACCCAGGTGGGAACGGTCAACATCGAGAGCTGGCTCGGCGGAGTGTCCGCCGGGCTGCTCGCCAGCGCCGTTCTCATGGTCAACAACATCCGCGACATCGAGCAGGACAGGGCCTCCGGCAAGCGCACGCTCGCGGTGCTGGTCGGCAGCCGGGCCGCCCGCATCCTGTTCACGGTCTTCCTCGCCGTGCCGTACCTGATCCTGGTGTTCTTCTCGCTCTTCTACGTGAAGGCGCCGCTCGTGTACTTTTCGCTGCTGGCGGGGCTCCCGGCCGTGATCATTACCCTCACCGGCAAGACGGCGCCGGAGTTCATCCTGGCGCTCAAGCTCACGAGCTTAACCGCCCTCGTGTTCGGCGTCGGCCTCGGTGCGGCGATCGCCTTCTAGCCCGGCAGGACTCAGCGCGGCTCTTCTGACCGGTCGAGCGCGTCGTTCTCGATTTCGTTGTCCAGGTCGCGATCCTTGGTGGTGCGCAACCGGCCGATGCTCATCGAGATGGCTTGGCGCTGCTTGCGCAGGAAGATGTACGAGACCAGGAAGCCGATGACGGCGGCACCGCCGGCGGCGAGGAATGGGTTGACGCCCACCACGAGAAGAACTGCGAGGGCGGCGGCGAAGGTTCCCAACCGAACGAGCGAGAAGATGATCCATTGGCGCTTGTACACGGCGATCATTCTAGGCACCCGATGCTGGAAGCTCGTCCGTCAGATGCAGGAACACGGCTTAGAATCTGCACATGGCTAGGATCTCTGTGATACTCATAGTGCTCTTCGTCGCGTTCACGATCTTCGCGTTCATCGACTGCATCCGCACCGAGGAGTCGCGCATCCGCGCCCTGCCGAGGGCCATCTGGGCGGTTCTCATCCTGCTGATCTCGCCCTTCGGCGGC
Source organism: Actinomycetales bacterium (assembly GCA_038251725.1). Classification (GTDB taxonomy): domain Bacteria; phylum Actinomycetota; class Actinomycetes; order Actinomycetales; family Microbacteriaceae; genus Lacisediminihabitans. The sequence continues at coordinate 14,813 of JBBSBA010000010.1, read as the reverse complement.
ATCCTCTGGTTCGCCCTCGGCAAGGCGAGCCCGTCACGGGACTCGGTCGGCGCCCGGCGCTCTCGGGCTCCGGATGACGACCCGGAGTTCCTGCGCAGACTCGGCTAGGACAAGCAGCGTGACGCCCGCATCCGTGAGCTCGAGGCCCGTCTGGCCGAACTCGACGACGACCAGAACGACCCCAAAGAGAAGTGACCAACCCGGCCACTGAGTTCTCGGTCGCGCTGCTCGGAGAACTCATCGGCCTCGGCGTGCGCGACATTGTGCTCTGCCCCGGCTCACGTTCGCAGGCCATCGCCCTCGCGGCCGCGGCGTGGGAGGAGGCCGGTCGGGTGCGGCTGCGGGTGCGCATCGACGAACGGGTCGCCGGCTTCCTCGCGCTCGGGCTCGCGGTGGAGACAACGCGGCCGGTCGTCATCATCACCACCTCCGGCACCGCCGTGGCCAATCTGCACCCCGCCGTGCTCGAGGCGCACCACTGCGGCATTCCACTCATCCTCCTCACCGCCGACCGGCCCGCCGAACTGCGTGGCATCGGCTCGAACCAGACCACCGATCAGCCGGGCATCTTCGGTTCGGCGGTCCACTGGGTGCGGGATGTCGCGCCGCCGAGCCCCGATCACCCGGATGCGGAACGGCTCGCCGGGGAGGCGTACTCCGCGGCGGCCGGCGATTCGGCGCGTCCGGGACCGGTGCAGCTGAACCTCGCCTTCCGCGAGCCGCTGTCGGGACCGGTTGGCGCCCTCCCCGAACTGCGCGACCGCCATCGGCCCGGGGTGCCCGCCGAGCCGGGACGCGAGATCGACAGCGCCCCGAATACCGTCGTGATCGCCGGCGCCGACGCCGGAGCGCAGGCGGAGGCGTTTGCGCGATCGCTCGGGGTTCCGCTCATCGCCGAGGTCTCGAGCGGGTCGAGATTCGGCCCGAACCTCGTGGTGGCCTACCGTGAGCTGCTCGGCGACGCCGAGTTCGGCGGCCGGGTCGAGCGTGCGGTCGTGTTCGGGCATCCCACCCTCAGCCGTCAGATCCCGGCCCTGCTCGACCGGCCCGATGTGATGGTGCACGTGGTGCGCGGCCGTACCGTCGACGCCTACAACCCGGGGCGCCGTGCGGCGACCATCGATCCGGCGGTCGCCTTCCACGGCACCGCGGACGCGTCGTCGGAGGGCCGCGCCTGGCTCGGAAGCTGGGTTCAGGCGAGCCGCCGGCTGCAGGCGGCCGGACAGGTGAAGGCGCCCACCATCGACGAACCGGGAGCCTCCGAACGCCCGGGCGACTTCGCCCGCGAGCAACTGGCGGTCTTTCGCGAACCGGTCACGCGCCGCATGCTCGTGGAGGCCGCGTGGCGCGTGAGCTGGCCGCACGACCGGCTCGTGCTCGGGGCATCCCGGCTGATCCGCGAGGCCGACGCAGTCGTGACGGGCAAGCGGATACCGGTTCATGCAAATCGCGGACTCGCGGGCATCGATGGGACCATCGCCACCGCAATCGGCATCGCGCTCGCCAGCCAGGACGGCGAGGACGGCGGTGCCGCCGGGGTCACCCGGGTGCTGGTGGGCGACCTCACCGCGCTGCATGACATCGGCGCGCTGCTGTTCGGCGGCGGGGAGCCGCGCCCGCGAGTTCAGGTGATCGTGGGCAACGACGGCGGCGGCACGATCTTCGACGGGCTCGAAGTGGCGGGCTCAGCCCCGGCCGAGCCGTTCGACCGCGTGCAGTACACAGCGCAGTCCGTGGACTTTCGCTCGATCGCGGCCGCCTACGGGTGGGGCTACCGCATCGCGCGCAACCGTGGCGAATTGGATGAGGCGCTCGCGGCATCCGAGGGGCCGACGCTCGTCGAGGTGCCGCTTCCCCGGTGACCCCGCCTTGACGGGCGCGCGAGTAGCATCTGGCCATGAAGAAAACCGAGTGGACCGAGGATCCGGGGCAGCGGCTCAGGGTGGGGCCGGGATTCGACCTCACCGGCGCCGATTCGTCGTCGACACCGGGATTCAAGGGCGGCGAGTCCGCGGGGGAGGAGCTGCTCGAAGCGGGTCGCGCGGAACTCGGTTCACTGCAGGAACAAATCTGGGCCGAGAGCAGGTTCGGCGGACGGCGCTCCGTGCTCCTCGTTCTGCAGGCGATGGACACCGCAGGCAAGGGTGGCATCGTCAAACACGTCGTCAGTGCGGTCGACCCGCAGGGCGTGAACGTCTACGGCTTCAAGAAGCCGACGTCGGAGGAGCTCGCCCACGACTTCCTCTGGCGGGTACGCAGGCAGTTGCCTACCCCCGGCAAGCTCGGGGTCTTCGACCGCTCGCACTACGAGGACGTTCTCATCGCCCGCGTGCGCAATCTCGCGGAGCCAGCGGTGATCGAGCAGCGCTACGGCCAGATCAACGACTTCGAGCGGGAGCTCGTCGATGCCGGCACCACCATCGTGAAGGTGATGCTGCACATCAGCGCGGATGAGCAGAAGTCCCGTCTCCTTGCCCGCCTCGATGACCCGCAGAAGCACTGGAAGTTCAATCCGGGCGACCTCGACGAGAGGGCCCTCTGGCCGCACTACCGGGACGCCTACCAGGTGGCGTTCGAGCGGACCTCGACGGCGGATGCCCCGTGGTTCGTTGTCCCAGCGGATCACAAGTGGTACGCGCGGCTGGCGGTGCAGCACTTGCTGCTTGACGCGCTGCGCGGGTTGCACCTCACGTGGCCGGTGGCGGAGTATGACGTCGCGGCCGAGAAGGCTCGGCTGCTGGGCGAATAGGGCCCGGGTGTGCCTAGTCCAGCGCTTCCACGATCGGGCGGAACTTCATCCGTGTCTCGAGCAGTTCGCGTTCCGGCACGGATTCCGCGACGATGCCGGCGCCCGCGTATGCGGTGACCTGACCGTTCGAATCGAACTGGGCGCTGCGCAGGGCAACGGCCCACTCGCCATCACCATCCGCACCAACCCAGCCGACCGGACCGGCGTAGCGGCCGCGGTCGAACGGCTCGAGTTCGTCGATGATGCGCAGCGCGTCCGCCGTCGGCGTGCCAGCCACTGCGGCGGTGGGATGCAACGACTCGATCAGGTCGAGCGAGGTCGAGCCGTCGGTCAGGTCGCCCTCGATGTCGCTCGCGAGATGCCAGACGTTCGGCAGCTTGAGGGTGAATGGCATCTCGCTCGCCATCACGTTCGGGCTGTGCGAGCGAAGGGAGGCGAGCACGTTCTGCACGGCGTAGCGATGCTCGTCCTGGTCTTTTGTGGAGGTCGCGAGGGCCGTGGCGGCCGCTTCGTCGGACGCCGCGTCGAGTCCACGGGCGGCGCTGCCGGCCAGCACCCGCGCGGTCACCGATCCGTGGTCGACGCTCACGAGGGTCTCCGGGCTCGATCCGACGAAGCCGTCGACGGCGAAGGTCCAGCAGTCCGGGTATCCGAGCGCGAGAGCGTCGATCGAGCGACGGATGTCGGCGCCCTCTGGAAGCTGTCCGACAAGCTCCCTGGCCAGCACGACCTTGCTCAACTCGCGTTCGCGGATGCGTTGTACCGCCGCCGCGACGGCCTCCCGGTATCCCTCGCCGGAGACCGTGCCCTGCGCAAGGTCAACGTGATAGGGCTCGCCGTAGGGCACGAGCGGCGGGATCGTCAGCGGCGGTAGCTCGCCGACGGAGATCTGCGTGACCCAGCTCTGGCCCTTGTCCCGGCCGATGATGAGCGACGGCACGATCAGCACGCTCGAGGTGCCGGAGTGGTCGGAGAACGCGAAGCTCCCGAAGGCGAGCAGTCCGGTTCCGGTCCGGGTGAGCGGATCGGTGACCGTCGCGGCGGCGACGATGCGCTGCCAGGCCTCCGCGGCATCCGCGATGCGCCCGGGGCCGCGGAACTCGAGGCGCAGCGCCTTCCCGAGGCCGACGAGGCCGAAGCCGCGCCGCATCCAGAGCAGCGGATGCGAGGACTCGAGCATCGGAACGAGGGGACCGAGATCGGCCGTGGCCGTGGTCTCGACGGACAGGGATGGCACGGACGCCGCGTCCTGCGGGAGTTCCGAACCGGTCACGACGGCAAGACTATCCCGGCGCCGCTGGGAGCCGCTGATCCTCAGGAACGCTGAACTAGACTTGGGACCGTGGCAAAGGCAGATCTGACTAAGCAACCCCATGAGGTCGCCGAGATGTTCGACGGGGTCGCGAAGCATTACGACCGTACGAACGACGTGTTGTCGATGGGCAACTCCTTCATTTGGCGCGCCGCAACGACTCGCGCCGTCGCGCCCCTCCCTGGCGAACGCATCCTCGACATCGCGGCGGGCACCGGCACGAGTTCGGCCGCCCTGGCCAAGAGCGGCGCCGAGGTCGTCGCGGCGGACTTCTCTCCCGGCATGATCGAGGTTGGCCGACTCAAGCACCCCGGCATCACCTTTGTCGAGGCCGATGCGATGGCCCTGCCGTTCAAGAACGGCGAGTTCGACGCCGTCACCATCTCCTTCGGCCTGCGCAACGTCGAGGACCCCAAGAAGGCGCTCGCCGAAATGTACCGTGTGCTCAAGCCGGGTGGTCGCCTTGTGATCTGCGAGTTCTCCACCCCGTCCCGCGCGCTCTTCCGTGCGGGATACGGTGCGTACATGAAGTACCTCATGCCCTCGATCGTTGGCGCGGCGAGCTCGAACCCGGAGGCATACACCTACCTGGCCGACTCGATCCGCGACTGGCCCGACCAGAGCACGCTGAGCCAGTGGATCCGTGGCGCCGGATTCACGCGCGTCGCCTACCGCAACCTCACCGTCGGTGTCGTGGCCCTGCATCGCGGCCACAAGCCCGCGCGGGCGGCCGCCCGCCGCGCGCCTCGCAAGGCGGCAGAATCGAAGTCCACCGCTCCGAAGCCCACCACCGCTGCGGCCTCCGACACCACGCCGGATGGCCCGGCCGCTCCGAAGCTCTAGAGCTTCGATTCCGCTTCTGACGGTTAGGCCCAGACAGTGACCCACAGCGTGCCCCTCGCTCGCCGCCGCAATTCGCTCCATTCGGCACTCGGCCTCGGCGAGAAGCTCTTCTCCTCCGCGAATGAACGCCGGTTCGCGTCAGCCATCGAGGATGGCCTCGGCCAGGTCGAGGAGGGGCTCCTCACCCAGGTCGCGTTCGCCGATGATCTCGCGGACGCCACCACGCGCTATCTGCTCGATGCCGGCGGCAAGCGCGTTCGCCCCACCCTGGCACTGCTGACCGCCCAACTCGGCACAGGAAACACCGCGGAAGTGGTGATCGCGGCGCAGGCGCTGGAGATCACCCACCTTGCCTCGCTGTACCACGATGACGTGATGGACGAGGCCGGCATGCGCCGCGGCGTCCCGAGCGCCCAGAGCGTGTGGGGCAACTCCGTGGCCATCCTCACCGGGGACCTCCTGTTCGCCCGCGCATCGAAGCTCATGTCGGGACTCGGCGAGCGGGCGATCGTGCTGCAGGCCAACACTTTCGAGCGACTGTGCCTCGGGCAGTTGCACGAGACGATCGGTCCGCGCGAGGGCGAAGACCCGATCGGCCACTACATCCGGGTGCTCGCCGACAAGACCGGCTCCCTCATCGCTGCCGCCGCCGAGATGGGTGTGATCTTCGGAAACGCACCGGAGGAGTTGCGCATCCCGGTGAAGATCTTCGGCGAGAACATCGGCGTCGCGTTCCAACTCATCGACGATGTGATCGACCTCGCCGCCGGGGGCGACCAGACCGGCAAGACTCCCGGGACCGACCTGCGCTCCGGCGTCGCGACCCTTCCACTGCTCTACCTGCGCGCCCTCGCGCGGACCGATTCGGATGCCGCCGACCTGCTGGCCCGCATCGAACGGTACGTCAGCGCGGCCCATTCGGACGAGGCTGACGAAGCGGAGCTCGCGCTGGCGATCGCGGAGCTGCGCGAACACGAGGTCACCAGCAAGACCCTCGATGAGGCGCGCCGCTGGGCGAGCGAGGCCGTCGAGGCCCTCGAAGCGCTGCCAGCCGGTCCGGTCAAGAAGGCACTCACCCGCTTCGCCGAGAGCGTCGTCGAGCGCTCCAACTAGTCCTGACCGCCGGCCGAGTCAGCCGGGGCCGCCGCACCAACCAAGGAATCCCATGACGAAATTGAGACTCGCCATCGTCGGCGCCGGGCCGGCCGGAATCTACGCCGCCGACATCCTGCTGAAGGAGGAGCGGCACTTCGACGTGTCGATCGACCTGTTCGAGCAGCTTCCCGCCCCGTATGGCCTCGTGCGCTACGGCGTGGCCCCCGACCACCCGCGCATCAAGGGCATCATCACGGCGCTGCGCCAGGTGCTCGACACCGGCAGAGTCCGGCTGTTCGGCAACGTGCTCTTCGGCCGCGACATCACACTCGATGACCTCAAGAAGCACTACAACGCCGTGATTTTTTCCACCGGCGCCGTGCGGGATGCCGAACTCGACATCCCGGGCATCGATCTCGACGGCAGCTACGGCGCGGCCGACTTCGTGAGCTGGTACGACGGGCATCCCGACGTGCCGCGCGAGTGGCCGCTGACGGCGAAGGAGGTGGCGGTGATCGGAAACGGCAACGTCGCCCTCGACGTCGCGCGGGTGCTCGCCAAGCACGCGGACGACCTGCTGCCGACCGAGATTCCGCAGAACGTCTACGAGGCGCTCGCCGCGTCGCCCGTGACCGACGTGCACGTCTTCGGCCGCCGCGGGCCGATGCAGGTCAAGTTCACGCCACTCGAACTGCGCGAGCTTGGCGAGCTGCGCGACGTCGACATCGTCGTGCACGAGGAGGACTTCGACTACGACGAGGCCTCCAAGAACGCCATCTCCTCCAACAAGCAGGTCTTCGTGATCGACAAGGTCTTCACCAAGTGGCGCGCCAGGGAGGCGGGTTCCGCCTCGCGGCGTCTGCACCTGCACTTCCACGCCCGTCCGGCGGAGATCACCGGCTCGGGCAACGTCGAGGGATTTCGGTACGAGCGGACCGCGCCCGATGGTTCGGGCGGGGTCGTCGGAACCGGCGAGTTCCGCGACCTTCCGGTGCAGGCCGTGTATCGCGCGGTCGGCTACTTCGGATCGGCGCTTGCGGGCATCCCGTTCGACGAGAAGCGCGGCGTCATCCCCAACCGGGAGGGCCAGGTGCTCGACGACCACGATCGCATCGTGCCCGGGATCTACGCGACCGGGTGGATCAAGCGCGGTCCGGTGGGACTCATCGGCCACACCAAGAGCGACGCCATGGAGACCATCAAGCACCTGGTCAACGACCAGGCCAACTGGTGGTGGCCAGCGGATCCCGACGAGCAGTCGGTCGTCGACCTGCTGGTGAGCCGGGGCATCGAGTTCACGAATCTCGACGGATGGCACCGGCTTGACGAGTACGAGAAGGCGTTGGGCGAGCCGGTCGGCCGCGAACGCATCAAGGTCGTGCCGCGCGACGAGATGGTGGCGGTCTCCCGCGACGAGGGCTGAGCCGCCAGGGCCCTGGGCTACTGCACCGCCGAGGTCAGCCGCGCGGTGTTGTCGAGCACCCTCGAGCGGAGCGGCCGGGTGAGCCAGTCGTCGAGCTGCAGCTCGGTGCTCTCGGCGCGGTAGGTCTCCTCGACCTTGCGCAACTGCGAAACGAAGCGTCGGCCGCGCACCATCACCGAGATCTCATAGTTGAGGGTGAAGGAGCGCATGTCCATGTTGCTCGATCCGATCACCGCGACGTCGTCGTCGATGGTGAAGTGCTTGGCGTGCAGCACGGTCGGTGACTCGTAGAGCCAGATGCGCACACCGGCCCGCAGCAACGCCTCGTAGTAGCTGCGTTGCGCATGGAACACGAGGGGCTGGTCTGCGACCGCCGAGGCGAAAAGTTGAACGTCCAGCCCCCGGTAGGCGGCGTTGGTGATGGCATAGAGCATGGAGTCGTCGGGCACGAAGTAGGGGCTCGTGATGATCACCCGGCTCTGGGCGCTGTAGACGAGCGAGTTGAAGAGACGCAGGTTGTTCTCCAGATCAAACCCCGGTCCGCTCGGAACCACCTGGGCGTCGATCGCGTCCACGACCGCTTCGGCTGGGGCGGTCGCGGGTTCGCGCATCAGGAGCTCGTTCGTCTCGCTGTACCAGTCGGTCACGAACAGGGCGTTGATTCCCGCGACGATCGGTCCCTCGAAGCGCACCATGAGGTCTTTCCAGCGCAGGCCTCGGCGGAGGTTGCGCCGCTTGTTGTAGCTGCGGTCGATCATGTTCTGCGAGCCGGTGAAGGCGATCATCCGATCGATCACCAGTAGCTTGCGGTGATTGCGCAGGTCGGGGCGCTGCCAGTGGCCGCGGAACGGCTTCACCGGGAGCATGAGCTGCCAATGCACCCCGATGCTGCGGAGCTTGCGAATGGTGCGGTGGTAGCCGGGCGAGCGAAGGGAGGCCACGTGGTCGAGCAGCACGCGCACCGTGACACCACGGGCGGCCGCCGCGGCAAGCGCCTCGAAGAACGGCGCCGTGGTCTGGTCGAAGGAGAGGATGTAGAACTCCGCGTGCACGGATCGCTTCGCCTGGCCGACCGCGGCGGTCAACGCGGCGAGCGACTCGGCGTACTCCGTGAACAGTTCCGCGGTGTTGCCTCCGACAAGGGGCATCGCACCGAGGGCACGGTTCTGTTCGACGATCGGCTCCAACCAGTCCGGGAAGTCGATCTCCTTCTCCACCCGATCCATCCCCTCGGTGTTGTCGAGGATGTATTCGTTGATCTCATTCTGCTTCTCCCGGCGTTGCTTCGGCAGCTTGTTGCTGCCAAACACCATGAACAGCACGATCCCGATGGGAGGCAGGATGAAGATCGCCAGCAGCCAGGCCATGGCCGTCTGTGGCTTGCGATTCTGCGGCACGATGACGACGGCGATGACGCGGATCGCCATGTCGAGAACCAGCGTGATGGTCGTGAAGGTGGGACCGGTGAAGAAGGAGATCAGTGCGGCGAGCACGAGGTCAGGGTAAGGGTGGGCTCAGCGGAAGTTGACGAACTGCAGGTCGATGTCGAGGTCGGCGCCCTTGAGCAGCGCCATCGTCGACTGAAGGTCATCGCGACTCTTCGACGTCACGCGCAGCTCGTCGCCCTGGATCTGGGCCTTCACGCTCTTCGGTCCCTCATCGCGGATGAGCTTCGACACCTTCTTGGCGTCCTCGCTCGAGATGCCGTTCTTCAGCGACACCTCGATCCTGTATTCCTTGCCGGAGGCGTACGGCTCGCCGACGTCGAGGCTGCGCAGTGAGATGGCGCGCTTGATGAATTTGGCCTCGAGCACCTCGAGCACCGCCTTCACCCGGTCTTCAGAGGACGCCTTGAGCAGCAGCTTCTCTCCGCTCCAGTCCACCTCGGCTCCCACATTCTTGAAGTCATAGCGCTGGGCGATCTCCTTCTGCGCCTGATGGAGGGCGTTGTCGGCCTCCATCTTGTCGACCTTGCTCACGATGTCAAAAGTTGGGTCAGCCATGCCAGCAGTTTAACGGGCGCGCAACGGCATGATGGAAGACAATGTCAATTCTGCGCGCCACGCTGATCGCCGTCGTGAGTTTCGCCGTCGTGGCCGCCGTCGTGGCCGCGATCGTCGTGTTCGTCGCGCCACGCCATCAGGCCACCGCCGGCCGGGCCGAGGTGCTGCCCCGGTTCGTGACGGCCGCGCCGGTGACGCGCGCCGCCGTGCCGACCGGGCCCGGCGTCGCGCATGAGGCCGACCCGGCCTGGGTGGCGGCCACCGCGAAGGCCACCGGCATCCCGGCGCGGGCGCTTCAGGCCTATGCCGGCGTCGCGATCGCCGTGGCGGAGGCGGGCTCCGGCTGCGGCATCGGCTGGAACACTCTCGCCGGAATCGGCGAGATCGAATCGCGCCACGGCACGATCTTCGGCGGAACGATCCAGCCCAATGGCGATGTGATCCCCTCCGTCTACGGGGTTCCGCTCGCCGGTGGCGCGGTGGCCAACATCCCGGACTCCGACAAGGGGGCGATCGACGGGGACGCGACCATTGACCGTGCCGTCGGCCCGATGCAGATGATTCCCGAGGCCTGGCGCAACTGGCACGTCGACGCCAACCTCGACGGTGTCGAAAACCCGCAGAACATCGACGACGAGACGCTCGCGGCCGCCCACTACCTCTGCCGGGCCGGGGCGCAGAAGATGGCCACCGAGGCCGGGTGGCGGCAGGCGGTGCTCGCCTATAACGCCTCCGACACGTACCTCTCCGACGTCATCCGCTATTCGTTCGACTACGCCAAGGTCGCCGGGCAGGCCCGCTGAAACGGTCGGCGCCGAAACGGTCGGCGTGAAACGGTCAGCGCGCCGAGGGGCGCGCGGTCGTGGACCGCACGATGAGCTCATAGTGCAGCGGGCTGTTGAGCGACCCGATGGTACGGCGATCGGGATGCAGTTCCTCCAGGAGGATCTCCACCGCCATGCGTCCCTGCAGCTCGGGGAACTGCGCCACGGTGGTCAGACCGAAGAAATCGCTCAGTTCGTGGTCGTCGATGCCGATGACCGAGATGTCGTCGGGCACCCGCAGCCCCAGATCGCGAGCCGCGAGAATCGTGCCGATCGCCATCTCGTCGGATGCCGCGAAGACCGCGGTGGGGCGGTTGCGCGGGTTGCCGAGTAGCTGCTTCGCGGCGGCATAGCCCCCGCGAATGGTGAAGTCCGCCGATCTGAACAGCGTCGGGTCGGGCGAGATTCCCACCGACTCCAACGCCAGCTGGTAGCCGACCCGGCGGTTGGCCGGCAGGTGGAAGTCTCGCTCCGAGTCCCGGTCGCCGCCGATATACCCGATGGACACGTGGCCGAGGGCCAGCAGATGTTCGGTGGCGAGCCGGGCGACGGCGACGTCGTCGATGCTCAGGGTGCGCACGCCAATGAGCGGGCCGCCGACGCCGACGATCGGCTTGTCAATGGCGAGAAGGCCGGCGAGTTCCGCTGGCGTGAGTTCGAGTGAGATTGCGATCACGGCATCCACTCGCTTGCGCAGCAGAAAATGTTCGAACACGCTGCGTCGCTCGTCGCCCCCGCCGCCGAGGTTGTAGAGGGTGAGGTCGTAGCCGTTGCCGAGCAGCGAACTCTCCGCACCCTCGAGCACGGAGCTGTAGAACCAGCGGTTGAGGAACGGGATGACGACGCCGATGTTCTTGGTGCGCCCGGTGGCGAGGCTTGAGGCATTGGAACTCACGACGTAGCCGAACGCGGCCGCGGCGGCCTCGACCCTTGCCCGTGTCGATTCGGACACATGTCCGGTGCCGCTCAGCGCGCGGGAGACGGTGGCGGTGGAGACGCCGGCGGCGTCGGCGACCTCCTGGATGCCGGCCATGCAACCCCCCTTCGGGTGCTTCGCGTGCGACAGCCTGAATCTTACTGGCAGGCGCGAGGCGCGAGCGATTTCACCCGGGCCGCTGACCCTGTATCCTTGACACGCAGGTTCGGCTTCGCGTCGCACCCGCATGGCAAGTTACCCAAGTGGCCAAAGGGATCTGACTGTAAATCAGCCGTCTACGACTTCGTGAGTTCGAATCTCGCACTTGCCACTGCGCAGCACCGATCGCAGCGGGGCCCGGCTCTCTTGAGCCGGGCCCCGCTGCGTTTTGCGAAGAGCCGAATCCTTGAACGAGAACAGGCACCGATGACCATCACGCCCCCGTCCCTCGTCGACATCGCCCGCTCGGTGGCCACGGAGGCTGGGGTGCTCGCCCGGCGGCGGCGCTCCGAGGGTGTCGAGGTCGCGGCGAGCAAGTCGTCGGTGGAAGACATCGTGACGTTCGCCGATCGCGAGAGCGAGGCGCTCATCCGCTCGCGACTGGCCGAGTTGCGCCCCAACGACGGCTTCTACGGTGAGGAGAGCGGTGCGGAGGCCGGAACCAGCGGTCTGACCTGGATCGTCGATCCGATCGACGGCACGGTCAACTATCTCTATGGCATCCCGCAATATGCGGTGAGCATCGCGGTGGTCGAAGGCGATCCGGATCCGCTCACCTGGCGTGCGCTCGCTGGGGCTGTCGTCTGCCCGGCCCTCGGGGAGACCTTCACCGCGACCGTGGGCGGCGGGGCGTTCCTCGACGGTTCGGCGATCACCGTCGCACCCGCAGTCGATCTCTCCCAGGCCCTCGTCGGCACCGGATTCGCCTACCTCGCCGACATCCGTGCCGAGCAGGCGCTGGTGCTCGGTGGACTGCTGCACCGGGTGCGCGACATCCGCCGCATGGGTTCCGCCGCCCTTGACCTGTGCTCGGTCGCCTGTGGCCGCCTCGATGCCTACTATGAGCGCGGACTGAGCCCGTGGGATCATGCCGCCGGCGCGCTCATTGCCTCGGAGGCTGGCGCCCGTGTCGGTGGAATGGATGGCGCGCCGGCCTCCCGCGAGTTCATCCTCGCCGCCGCGCCGTTACTTGCGGCCCGGCTCGAGGAGCTGCTGCGCGAGTTCCAGGGCCGATCCGAGCACGTCCGGCAGTGATGGTGCGGCATCGGACGAAACCGGTGCGGAAACCTGTTTGCCGTTTCGGTGGAAGTGGCCTATCCTTTATACATTCGTTATAAATGCGGTATCCCGCCGCGACCGGCGAAAAGACCCTGGTTCTGCCGTGGTCTGGCCGAACCATTCTCAGATATACGGACGTACTCGAGTTCTCCGCCTCGCTGTATTCGTTGTTGGAGGACCATAACTGTGATCAACGCTTCTTCGTGCTTGCGCGCGAGCCGACCCTCGATCTCCTGCGAGGCTCGATAGGCGTGGCGAACTTCAGTTGGAACGTGCCGGATGACGGCTCCGAGGCTCCCGCGGCGGCACCCGCCCCGAGTCAACCCGCCCCGAGTCAACCCGCCCTCTCCCGCCGCGAGTTGCGCGAACGCGAGAGCGTCGCGGCGGCCGCGAAGACCCGCAAGTCCAGCTTCAGCGCTCGCAAGGCGAACGGCCGCACGGCCAGCGCCTCGTCGCACATCACCGCCTCCCGCTCCGTTTCGCGCCGCCGCACTTCGCTTGGCAAGGCCGCACCACGTCCCGTCCCTCCCCGCGCGTCGTCCCGCACGGTGCCGACGCCCGCACCGCGTCGCAGTGGTCGGGTCCTGCGCAAATTGATCACCATCGGCGCCATGTTCGGCGCGGGTGCGTTGCTCGTGGCCACCTCGCTTCCCGCGGTCGCCCTGCGTGCAAACCCCGCAAGCGCGACCACCCCGACCGTCTCGGTCGCCTCGCACAGCACTGTGCAGTCGCTCGCAATCAACGCCAAGGCCGTCGAACCGGCGGTCGCTCGTGATGCCTATACGGTCGTCAACCTCATCCAGCGGTCGCGGATGAAGCTCGGGCTTCAGAACTTCCGGTACACGAATGACGTCAACGGCACCATCCAGTGGCCGTTCCCCAGTCCGGTTCCCATCAGCTCGGGCTTCGGTCCGCGGATTTCCCCCTGCGGCGGCTGTTCCAGCTTCCACGAGGGCGTGGACTTCATCCCGGGCGCCGGAACCGCCATCGGGGCCGTCGCAGCCGGAACCGTCACCTACGCCGGCTACGACTCGGGCTTCGGATACCACGTGATCCTCGACCACGACATCAACGGACAGAAGGTGCAGACCCTCTACGCCCACATGATCGCCGGATCCATCCGGGTCACGGTCGGCCAGCAGGTCACGGTCACCCAGGAGCTCGGCCAGGTCGGCAGCACCGGACACTCCACCGGCGCCCACCTGCACCTCGAGGTGCACCTCAACGGCGTGCCGGTCGACCCCTTCGCCTGGCTCAAGGCGAACGCGAACTGACGCGAACCCCCGCTTGCGGGGTGGCCGAGGGATGGTCGTTTAGCTACGCTTCACTGAATCGTTATCTTCCGAATGGTCGGTGACGTCGTGAATCCGCTGAACAACCCTGCCGGTCCGGATGGTCCGATCGGCTCTGTGCCGCAAGGAGCACCCCAATGTCACCAGCATTCAGTGGCACGACGTGCGGGCCCGGCGCAGGGTTCTCCGCCCCGACGATCGGTGGCCGGTGGTAGCCGCGAACGGCGGCTCGCATTCGCCGGTCGCTCGTCGCTCGCACCACAGGGCGATCGTTGCCGGTAAGGCGGCAGCGCGCACCATCGGCGAGCGTCCCGCTCCGCTTCACCGCAACGCCGGCCGCCGACTGCTTCGCAAGCTCATGTCCGCCGGCGCCATGCTCGGAGCCGTGGCGCTTCTGGTCTCGACCTCGTTGCCCGCGAATGCATTTTTCAATCCGGCAAGCGTTCCGAGAACGAGCGTGACCACCGGGAACGTTCCGACACAGGAGCTCGAGGTGGATGCCGCGGTCGCCGTCGGTGCGCCCACTCGCGATGCGTACACGGTGGTCTCTCTCGTGCAGAAGGTCGCCATGATGCACGCGTCCGGCGCCCGGGGGGCCGCCTACACGAACGATCCGAACGGCACGATCCAATGGCCGTTCCCGGTGACGGTGCCGATCGCCAGCGGCTTCGGACCACGACAGGTGGCGGGTTGCGGCTTCTGCTCAACGTTCCACGAGGGCGTGGACTTCACGCCGGGAGCCGGCGTCCCGATCCAGGCGATCGCCGACGGCGTCGTGAGCAAGGTTGAGTTCGATTCGAGCGGACTCGGCAACAACGTGACCATCGACCACGTGATCAAGGGACAGAGGGTCCAGAGCGTGTACGGCCACATGATGACCGGCTCCGTGCGGGTCGTCGTCGGCCAGGTCGTGAAGGTCACGGATATCGTCGGCCGGGTTGGCAGCACCGGCGCTTCCACCGGGGCACACCTGCATCTCGAGATTCACCGAGACGGCACGCCGATTGACCCCTTCGTCTGGCTCAAGGCGAACGCGAACTAGCCCTCTTCGCCGGTCGACCGTGTCGAGGGCCCTAGG
>JBBSBA010000009.1:0-51023 GCA_038251725.1 Actinomycetales bacterium | reverse complement strand
CTAACGCCGCCGGTCGACAAGGTCGTTCGGCGACCGTGACCACGGGGCCGTCCTTCGGGGCGGCCCTCTTTGCTGCCCGCTGCGGCCTTGGCTCCCGTCACCGTCGGTGGCGGCACTCGCGCCCCGCCCGACGGCATCCGCCAACGGCTGGAGCTGCAGGCCGAACGCCGCTTCGCCAACGGCACCGTGTATCTCGGCTACGCCGCCGGCTAGCCGACGGCGCGGCGCCCTACTCCCACTCGATCGTCCCCGGCGGCTTCGACGTCACGTCGAGCACGACCCGATTGACCCCCGCCACCTCATTCGTGATGCGGTTCGAGATCTTGGCGAGCACATCGTATGGCAGGCGCGTCCAGTCGGCGGTCATGGCGTCTTCCGACGACACGGGGCGCAGCACGATGGGATGGCCGTAGGTGCGGCCGTCCCCCTGCACACCGACCGAGCGCACGTCGGCCAGGAGCACGACCGGGCACTGCCAGATCTCCTGGTCCAGCCCCGCGGCGGTGAGTTCCGCGCGCGCGATGGCATCCGCCGTGCGCAGCAGCTCGAGCCGGTCGCGGGTGACCTCACCGACGATGCGGATGCCGAGGCCGGGTCCGGGGAACGGCTGGCGTCCGACGATGACCTCCGGCAGTCCGAGTTCGCGGCCGATGGCGCGCACCTCGTCTTTGAACAGGGCGCGCAGCGGCTCGACGAGCGCGAACTGCAGGTCGTCGGGCAGCCCGCCAACGTTGTGGTGACTCTTGATGTTGGCTGTGCCGGTGCCACCGCCGGACTCCACGACATCCGGATAGAGAGTTCCCTGCACGAGGAAGTCGATCGAGGCGCCGTCGCCCTTCGCCTCGAGAACCAGCGCGTCGGCCGCGTTCTCGAACGAACGGATGAACTCGCGACCGATGATCTTGCGCTTCTGCTCCGGATCGGTCACGCCGGCGAGCGCGTCAAGGAACTGGTCGACCGCGTCGACGGTGACGAGACGCACCCCGGTGGAGGCGACATAGTCCTCCTCGACCTGGCGGCGTTCGTCCTGGCGCAGCAGGCCGTGGTCGACGAAGATGCAGACGAGCTGGTCGCCGACGGCCTTGTGCACGATGGCGGCGGCGACGGCGGAGTCGACTCCGCCGGACAGCCCACAGATCACGCGGCCCGAGCCGACCTGCGCGCGAATGCGCTCGACCTGTTCGGCGATGACGCTTCCGCTGTTCCAGTCGGCGGGGATGCCCGCGGCCGTGTGCAGGAAGTTCTCGAGCACCTTCTGGCCGAACTCCGAGTGCTTGACCTCCGGGTGCCACTGCACCCCATACATTCGCTTCTCGTCGCTCGCGAAGGCGGCAACCGGGGTGGAGGCGCTCGAGGCGAGAACGGTGAAGCCCTCCGGGGCCTTCGACACGGAGTCGCCGTGGCTCATCCAGGTGGTCTGCTCCGGTGGCTGGCCGGCGAGCAGGATGCTGTCGCCCGGGGCGAGGGTCACCGCGGTCGCGCCGTATTCGCGCAGACCGGTGTTCGCGACCTCTCCGCCGAGCTGCTGCGCCATCACCTGGAAGCCGTAGCAGATGCCGAGGGTCGGGATGCCGAGCTTCAGGATGCCCGGATCGAGCGTCGGCGACCCCCCGTCGTACACGCTCGACGGACCGCCGCTGAGAACGATGCCGCAGGGGTTCTTCGCGGCCACCTCCTCTGCGGTGATCGTGTGGGGCACGATCTCCGAGTACACGTTGGCCTCACGCACCCGGCGGGCGATCAGCTGGGCGTACTGCGCGCCGAAATCGACGACGAGAACGGGCCGGTGGTCTGTCTCGCGGGGTGCGGCGCTAATGATTCGTTACCTCCGAGGGGGCGGCCGGGGCCGGGGCGGTCTGTTCGAGTTCCGCGAGCTCGCGGCGCACCCGACGGGTGATGAAGTGCTCGACGATGAAGGAGAGGAAGGGCACGACGCCACCGAGCGCGATCTGGATGAAGCGCGGGAACGGCCAGCGCATGAAGCTCCAGAGCCGGAAGTCGGCAAAAAGGTAGACGACGTACAGCCAGCCATGGGCGATCAGGATGCCCGTGGAGAGGTTGACGGCGCTCACCGTGCCGTCGGGAACGAGGGCGATGACGCCCTGCGGTCCACCGAGTTCGATCTCGCGATGGATCGGTGTGTATTTGAGCACCATCTCGAGCACGAGCAGCAGCAGCAGTGTGCCGGTGACGTACGCGGAAACCCGGTACAACTTCACCGCTCCGCGAATAGTTGGGATGTCGGATAGTCGGGGTCGAAGCGCCATTGGGCTAGTTTACCGGCGTCGGTTGGGAGCGGGCTTCGTCCGCCGCCGCCGCGGCGGCCTCGGCCGCCTCCTCCTGCTCGCGCTCCCAGGCGTCCCGCACCAGGCGGTACCAGAGGAAGATCGCGAACCCGGCGAACACGACCCACTCCACGGCATAGAAGACGTTGAGCAGGTTCACCTCGACGGTCGACGACGGCTTCGGCGAATCGATGATGGTGAGGCCGGGCACCCGCTCCGCGGAGGTGAGGTAGCCGCCGTAGACGCCCCCGGCATCCGTGGCCGTCCACACGTTGATGAACGCGCCGGGCGACATCGTGGAGACCTTCCCGTGTTGGAAGTCGCTGCCCTGCGGGCTCTCCGACGGGATGTACCGTCCGGTGAGCGGCACGGCCACCCTGCTCGCGTCGCTCGCGAGCCGCTGCATCACGGATGCCGCGGCCGGTCGGCTCGTCGTCCAGCCGAGGGCCACCGCCAGTCCGGCGGTGGCGCCGGAGTCGAGTTCGGCGGAGAAGTGGCCGACAACCCAGTAGCCGGCGACGCCCCCGTTGAGCCGGTCGCTCACGAGCGAATAGTCGTCCGGGTTCCAGCGGCCGGTGACGGTGACCAGCTGCGCGTTGGCGCGCTGGGTGACCGGCGACTGCGGTTTCGCCACGGCGGAGAGCGGCACGATCGACTCGGTGTCGCGCGCGATCACAGTTCCCGTGGCCACGCTCCGGGCGAGTTGCCACTGGCTGAGCGCCGCGAAACCGGCCGCCATCACCAGCGCGAAGAGGAGCGCTGCGATCCACCGCGGTCGACGGGCGACCGCCCACATGTTCAGCATCCAGGCCCCACTGTCAATACTCCGGATCCCTCTTGCGTTCGGTCTGCGCGTCGGACTGCGCCATCGCCTGTTCAATCAGTCGATCCGCGGCCGAAATGGCCCTGTCCGGCACCCCGGCCTCGAGGCCGGCGGTCGCCGCCTCCACCAGAGCGATATTCTCCTCCACCATGATGGGAATCGGCTTGGCGGCGGACTTCCTCCTGGTGCGCAGGATCACCGCGCCGATCTTCTCCGAATTGGCCGCCAGGATCGGGCCGCCGATCGACATGACCAGCACGTAGAGGCCGGCGAAGGGCACGATCCGCGAGTCGAGGCCGGCGCTGATCGACAGCGTCGCGAGGATGAGCGCGAATTCCCCGCGGTTCTGCAGGATCACGGTCGCATTGATGCCCGCCTGCGGCCCGAGCTTGTTGAGCCACGCCACGAACTGCCCGGCCACGACATTGAGCAGGAAGGTCATCACGACCGCTCCCGCCACCGGCACGATGACCGTGGGGAACTGGGAGATGTCGAGGGTGAGCCCGAAGTTGAGGAAGAAGAACGCGCCGAAAACGTCGCGCATCGGCAGCGAGAGGTTCTCGATGCGGGCGCGGAACTTTGTTGCGCCGAGCACGAGTCCGATCAGGAACGCGCCGATGGCATCCGTGACCCCGAGCAGTTCGCCGATGCCGCCGAACGCGACGGCGAGCCCGAAGAACAGGATGGTGAAGAGCTCGTCGTCCTTGGTGCGGAAGAGCCGGGACACCCACTTGCCGCCCCAGCGGGCGATGGTGAACATCACGACGAGGAACAGGAACGAGACGCCGAGCTTTCCGACCACCGGCCAGATCGCCGTCTCGCCGCTCAGCACGACACCGACGATGGCGAGGTAGACCGCGATGAAGATGTCTTCGACCACCGTCACGCCGAGGATCATGGGCGTCTCGCGATTGGGCAGCCGGTTCAGCTCGATGAGCAGCTTGGTGACGATCGCGCTTGACGAGGTCGCGGTGATGCCACCGATGATCAGTGCCTCGCGAGTCCCCCAGCCCACCCAGAATCCGAAGGCCAGGCCGACGGCCATGTTCACCAGGATGTACGACCCGCCCGACACGATGAGCTTGCCGGCATTGCCGAAGAACTCGTCCTGGTCGAATTCGAGCCCGAGGTTGAACAGCAGCAGGATGAGCCCGAAGACCGCGATCAGCTCGATGTGACCGGAGCCGAAGGCGGGCGGGAACCATCCGGTATGCGGGCTCGCGAGCAGCCCGACGAGCATGTACACCGGAATGGAGGGCAGGCCGATGAGCCTGCCCAGCCTGCCGAACACGTAGGCGATGAGCAGGAGCGCCCCGAGAATCGCAAGCTCTTCGCCCAGCTGCATCGCTAACTTCCGGGCGGAGCGTCGACGGACGCCCGTGTTCCGAGCGACAGTTCGCCGGTCCGGTAGAAGTTGAACGCCTTGGCGACCTTCTCCGGCGACCCGGCGACCACGAGCGTGTCCCCCGGAAAGACCTTGAAGTCGTCGGCGGGTGCCGGGTTGGCGACCTCGCCGCGCACGACAGCCACGACCGTGAGGCCGACCACGCCGTGGGAGGCGAGGTTTCCGAGCTGCTGCCCGGCAATGTGGTCGTCGTAGTCCACCGTGAACCAGTCGATCGAGAGGCCGGGGATCTGGTCGAGCTTGTCGATGCCCTCGGTGATGCGGGTGCCGCCGAGCAGTTCCGCGAGGGTGTGGGCCTCGTCCTCGCTCAGGCGCAGCGAAACCTTGCTCGCACCCGACCCGTCGTCCGCGTCGGCGAAGGTGATGAGATCGCTGTGGCCGGACCGGTGCGAGATCACGCCGGCCTTGCCGCCATCGGCGGTCACGAAGGTGTGCAGCATGCCCACCCCGGGAAGTTTGACCCGCCGAACGTCGACCACTGCACTGCCCCCTTCGAGAAGCTGATGAACGGGATCGAGTCTATCGGAGGCCCCCGGAGCGGGTCCCCGGGTGCCAGCAGGGGCTAGTTCGCCGAGATGATGTCCGGCGCTTCCAGCCGCACGCGGTCGGCGGACTCGTCGTCCGGTTCGAGCTGGCTGTCGCGTTCGGCCTGGACGCGTTTGAGGTAGTTGTTGACCTCACGCTCGACCTTCTTCGCGTCCCAGCCGAGCACGCCGCCCATGAGCTTCGCCGCGACCGGTGCGGCCGAGACACCACGGTCCCAGGCCTCGATCGAGATGCGGGTGCGACGCGCGAGCACATCCTCGAGGTGCAGCGCCCCCTCGTGGGTCGCCGCGTAGATCACCTCGGCCTCGATGTAGTCGTCTGCTCCGGGCAACGGGGTGCTGAGTGACGGGTCCTCGCGGATCAGGTCGAGCAGCTCATCCGTCATCACGCCGTAGCGGTTGAGCAGATGCTCGATGCGCACCGTGTGCACGCCGAACGCCCGGGCGATCTTGGCGCGCCTGTTCCACGCCGCCTGGTACCCCTCGGCGCCGAGCAGCGAGATGTTCTGCGTCACGCTCTTGGGCACGTTCGCGTCGAGTGCGGCAGCGGCCGCGTCGATGGCATCCTTCGCCATGACGCGATAGGTGGTCCACTTGCCGCCCGCGACCACGACGAGCCCTGGCACGCTGTGCGCCACAATGTGCTCGCGTGAGAGCTTGGAGGTCTGATCCGATTCACCGGCGAGCAGCGGGCGAAGGCCCGCGTACACGCCCTCCACGTCGTCCCGGGTGAGCTTGACGGCCAGCACGGCGTTCACGTGATGCAGGATGTAGTCGATGTCCGCGGCCGTCGCGGCGGGATGCGCCTTGTCAAGGCGCCAGTCGGTGTCGGTCGTGCCGATCAGCCAGTGCCGACCCCACGGGATCACGAACAGCACGCTCTTCTCGGTGCGAAGCAGTAGTCCCATCGTGGACTGGAACCGGTCTCGCGGAACGACCAGGTGCACGCCCTTGGAGGCCCGCACCTTGAACTGGCCGCGCTCGCCCACCATGGCCTGGGTGTCATCCGTCCAGACGCCGGTCGCGTTCACGACCTGCTTGGCATGGATCTCGAACTTCTCACCTGTCTCGAGGTCGTGCGCGTTGACCCCCACCACCCGTTCGCCGACCTTGATGAAGCCCTCCACGCGAACGCGGCTCGCCACGTGCGCGCCGTAGAAGGATGCCGTGCGAGCCAGCGATGAGGTATAGCGGGCGTCATCCACCTGCGCGTCGTAGTAGGTGATTCCGCCGACGAGGGTGTCCTTGGAGAGGTTCGGGATGGAGCGCATCACCTGGGACTTCGTGAGGTGCCGGTGGTGAGGCACGCCGGGCGATCGGCCGCCGCTGTAGCTGAAGATGTCGTACAGCAGCATGCCGGCGCCGACGTAGCACCTCTCTATCACGCGCTTCTTCAGCGGGTAGAGGAAGCGCACGGGCTTCACCAGGTGGGGCGCCAGTCGCTGCAGCAGCAGTCCGCGCTCGATGAGGGCCTCCCTGACGAGGCGGAAGTCCAGCTGCTCGAGATAGCGGATGCCGCCGTGCACGAGCTTCGACGACCGGCTGGACGTGCCGCTGGCCCAGTCCCGCGCCTCCACCATGCCCACGCTGAGTCCGCGGGTGACCGCATCGAGGGCGCTCCCCGTGCCGACGATCCCGCCGCCGACGACGAGGATGTCGAGTTCCTTGTCCTTGAGCGCGGCTATTGCTTCGGCACGCTCCTCTGGCCCCAGTTTCGATGAGCGCGTAACCGTCTTGAGCTTGGCCATCCCTGCCTCCGTGGGTTCGGTGTCTGCCTCTAGTTTCCCCCGTGCACGACCGTTTCCGGCCTACTTCATCTGGTACGGAGCGACGACCACTTCGACCCGCTGGAATTCCTTCAGGTCGGAGTATCCGGTCGTGGCCATCGATCGGCGCAGGGCACCGACGAGATTGACGGTGCCATCCGCGACGGTGGATGGGCCGTAAAGAATCTGCTCGAGCGGTGCGATCCGGCCGACCTCGACACGGTTGCCGCGCGGCAATTCGCTGTGATGAGCCTCCGCGCCCCAGTGGAAGCCACCACCCGGCGCCTCGGTGGCCCGGGCGAGCGTAGATCCGAGCATCACGGCATCCGCCCCGACCGAGAACGCCTTCGCGATATCCCCGGAGGTGCCGAGGCCGCCGTCGGCGATCACGTGCACGTAGCGGCCGCCCGACTCGTCCATGTAGTCGCGGCGCGCGCCGGCGACATCGGCCACCGCGGTCGCCATGGGAGCGTGGATGCCGAGGCTCGCGCGGGTGGACGATGCAGCCCCGCCGCCGAAGCCGACGAGCACGCCCGCCGCCCCGGTGCGCATCAGGTGCAGGGCCGGCGTGTAGCCCGCTGCACCACCCACGATCACCGGAACGTCGAGCTCGTAGATGAACTTCTTGAGGTTGAGCGGTTCCTGATTCTTGGAGACATGCTCGGCGCTCACGGTCGTGCCGCGAATGACGAACAGGTCGACGCCGGCCTCGACGACCGTCTTGTGCAGTTCCTGGGTGCGTTGCGGCGACAGCGCCGCGGCAACCGTCACCCCGGCGGCACGGATCTCGGCCAGGCGGGTGATCACAAGCTCCGGCTTGATCGGCTCGGCGTAGATGGCCTGCATGCGGCGGATCGCATCCTTCGCCGGCAGCGCGCTGATCTCGGCGAGCAGCGGCTCGGGATCGTCGTAGCGGGTCCAGAGTCCCTCTAGGTCGAGCACGCCGAGGCCGCCGAGCTTGCCCATCAGGATGGCCGTGGCCGGGGAGACGACGGAGTCCATCGGCGCCGCGATGAAGGGAATGGAGAACTGGTACGCGTCGATGCCCCAGTTCACCGACACGTCCTGCGGATCACGAGTGCGACGGTTCGGCACAATGGCAATGTCGTCAAAGGCGTACGCCCGGCGGGAGCGCTTGGCTCGCCCAATCTCTATGTCACTCACGCGTCAAGCCTACCGGCCGTGTCATTGGTGCGCCGCGATAGTGCGCTTTCCTCGATGACGGCGCGCGAGCGCCGTGCCACGTATTCCGGCGCCGGCGGCCCCTACCGCGAGTAGTTCGGCGCCTCGACCGTCATCTGGATGTCGTGGGGGTGCGACTCCTTCAGCCCGGCCGCCGTGATTCGCACGAACTTGCCATTCGCCTTGAGCTCGGGGATGGTGCGGGCGCCGGTGTAGAACATCGACTGGCGAAGGCCGCCGAGCAGCTGGTAGGCCACGGCGGAGAGCGGCCCGCGGTACGGAACCTGCCCCTCGATGCCCTCGGGGATGAGCTTGTCGTCGGAGGGCACGTCGGCCTGGAAGTAGCGGTCCTTCGAGTATGAGGTCTTCTCGCCGCGGCTCTGCAGCGCGCCGAGCGAACCCATTCCGCGGTACTTCTTGAACTGCTTGCCGTTGACGAACACGAGGTCGCCCGGGCTTTCGTCGCAGCCGGCGAGCAACGATCCGAGCATCACGGTGTCGGCTCCGGCGACGAGCGCCTTGGCGATATCACCCGAATACTGCAGGCCACCGTCGGCGATCACGGGGATACCGTGCTCGCGCGCCGCGAGCGATGCCTCGTAGACCGCGGTCACCTGGGGCACTCCGACACCGGCGACGACGCGGGTGGTGCAGATCGACCCGGGGCCGACGCCGACCTTGATCGCGTCCGCTCCGGCATCCACGAGCGCCTGAGCTCCGCTGCGGGTGGCGACATTCCCGCCGATGATGTCCACGTGACTGGCGACCGGGTCGCTCTTGAGCCGACGGATGATGTCGATCACACCGGCGCTGTCGCCGTTGGCCGTGTCGACGACGAGGGCGTCGACCCCGGCATCGATCAGCAGCATGGCGCGCTCCCAGGCGTCGCCGAAGAAGCCGATCGCGGCGGCGACCCGCAGCCGGCCCGACTCGTCCTTCGTGGCGAACGGGTACATTTCGGACTTGTCGAAGTCCTTCACGGTGATGAGGCCGCGGAGTCTGCCTCCGGCGTCGACGAGCGGCAGCTTCTCGATCTTGTGCTGCGCGAAGATCGCGATCGCGTCATCCGGGTCGATGCCCTCAGGAGCGGTGATCAGAGGGGTGCGGGTCATGACGTCGCTGACAAGCGTCGTCGCCTTCTCGAACGGTGAGACGAAGCGCATGTCGCGGTTGGTGATGATGCCGACGAGCCGGCCGTCACCCTCGACGACGGGCAGACCGGAGATGCGGAACTGGCCGCACAGGGCATCCACTTCGGCGACGGTGGCGTCGGGAGTGGTGGTCACCGGATTGGTGATCATGCCGGACTCGCTGCGCTTGACCCGGTCGACCTGGTCGGCCTGGTCGGTTATCGAGAGGTTGCGGTGCAGCACCCCGAGGCCGCCCTGGCGCGCGATCGCGATCGCCATGCGGGACTCGGTGACGGTGTCCATCGCCGAGGAGAGGAGCGGAGCGGCCACGGTGATGCGTCGGCTGAGCCGCGTCGTCGTGTCAGCCTCGCTCGGGATCACGTCGGTGTGCCCCGGGAGAAGCATCACATCGTCGTAGGTGAGTCCGATGAATCCGAAGGGATCTGGTTGATCCATGTGTCCTCTTTCTTCCCGCACGTGCTGAGCTAAGGGACCGGACTGCATCGACAGACTCCGGTACTCAACATTAACGGGTCAGCGGTGCGGGCATTCCTCCGCACCATGATTGCGAGGCCAGACTACGCCACGCCCAGGTACGCCTCTTTGACCGCCGGATTCGAGAGCAGTTCCCTGCCCGTGCCCCGATGCGTGATGGTGCCGGTTTCCAGCACGAACGCGCGATGGGCCCGAGCGAGTGCCTGGTTCGCGTTTTGCTCAACGAGCAGGATCGTCGTTCCCTGATTGTTGATCTCCGTGATGATCGAGAAGATCTGTTTGATGAACTGGGGCGCGAGCCCCATCGACGGCTCATCCAGCATCAGCAGACGCGGATGCGCCATCAGCGCCCGACCGATGGCGACCATCTGCTGCTCGCCACCGGACATCGTGCCGCCCATCTGGCTCTTGCGCTCGGCCAGGCGCGGGAACAGGTCGAACACCCGCTCGAAGTCCTCCTTCATGCCGCTCCGGTCCTTACGACCGAAGGCTCCCATGTCGAGGTTCTCGAGCACCGTCATTCCGGGAAAAACACCGCGGCCTTCCGGCGCGAGAGAGATCCCGTTGAGAACGCGGATGTGCGCCTTCATCTTCGTGATGTCGCGCCCGTCGAAATGGATCGATCCGTTCGAGGGGTTCAGCAGCCCCGATATCGTCTTCATCGTTGTCGACTTGCCGGCGCCGTTCGCGCCGATCAGACTCACGATTTCTCCCTCCTCCACGGAGAAGGACATGTCGTGAATCGCCTCGATGCGGCCGTAGCGCACGTCGACGTTCTTTACCTCAAGCAGCGTCATCTTCTGGCTCCCCCAGGTAGGCAGCGACCACGCGTGGGTCGTTTCGGATCTCGACGGGAAGCCCATCGGCCAGTTTCTTGCCGAACTCGAGAACCACGATGCGATCGGTGACTCCCATCACGAGCTTCATGTCGTGTTCGATCAACAGGACGGTGTACCCGTCCGCCCTGATGGCGCGAATGAGCGTCATCAGTTCTTCCTTCTCCGCCGGGTTGAAGCCGGCGGCCGGCTCATCCAGGCAGAGCACCTTGGGGTCCGTCGCGAGTGCGCGCGCGATCTCCAGGCGACGCTGATGGCCGTAGGACAGGTTCCGCGAGAGCACCGCAGCGTCGTCGGCGATACCGACGAACTCGAGCAGTGCCATCGCCCTCGTGATCGCGGTGCGCTCCTCCCGGCGGTGGCGCGGCAGGCGCAGGAGCGCCCCGAGGACGCTCGTCTTGTGCCGGGCATCGAGACCGACGACGACGTTCTCCAAGGCCGTCATCTCCCCGAAGAGCCGGATGTTCTGGAACGTCCGCGCCAGCCCGAGGCGGGTGATCTTGTGGCGTTGTCTGCCGCCGACGGAAATGCCCTCGAGCAGCACCTGTCCGCTTGTCGGCTTGTAGACACCGGTCATGGCGTTGAAGCAGGTCGTCTTGCCTGCGCCGTTCGGGCCGATGAGCCCCAGGATCTCACCGCGCTTGATGTTAAACGACACGTCATCGAGCGCGGTCAGGCCGCCGAACTTCACGGTGAGGTTCTTGATCTCCATGATGTTTTCGCCGACACCAACGGCGATGGAACGTTCCGGTGCTGCGCCTTCAGCGACATCCTCGTCAATGTGGAGAACGTCGAAAGAGTCGTCGCCCGGTCTGCCTGTGCGGTCTGGAGTGCTCATCGCTTTCCCCGTTCCTTCGAATCGGGCCCGGCGGACGGCGGGTGCTCGCTCGGCTTCACGACTCTCACGTAGAAGGACTTTCCATAGGCGAGCAGCTTCTGCCTGGCCGGCAGGATGCCACCGGCGCGGAAAATCATCAAAATAACGAGCGTGATTCCGAAGATCAGGTACTTGTAGTTGGCAATCGCCGTGAACCGGAGCGGGATGTACGCAACGATCACGCCGCCGAGAATCGCCCCGACCTTGTTGCCGGCGCCGCCGAGCACGACCGCCGCGAGAAACAGGATCGACATCTGCACGCCGAAGTTCTGGTTGTTGACGAATCCAACCTGGCCAGCGTTCAGCGCACCGGAGACTCCACCGATCCCGGCACCGATGGCGAACGCCCACACCTTGTACTTGAACACGGGAACACCCATGATCTCTGCGGCGTCTTCGTCTTCGCGAATTGCAACCCAGGCGCGTCCAACGCGGCTGCGCTCGAGATTTCCGACAAGCAACAGGACCATGATGATGATCGTGAGGGTGAGCCAGTACCACGGCGTTCCACTCGAATTCGAGAAGATGGGCACCGCGGCGTGCCCGTTTTGCGCCGCCTGGGCGATGCCCGGGGGATGACCGACGTTCTGGAAACCGACCTGGCCCTTCATCGCGGGGATGATCGTGGCGAGAATTCGCACGATCTCACCAAATCCGAGCGTCACGATGGCGAGGTAGTCGCCGCGAAGCCTCAGCGTCGGTATCCCGAGGAACACACCGAAGAACATCGTCACCGCCATTGCCACCGGCACGGTCCACAGGTAGGGAATGTGCAGGAAGGGTGAGTCCGGGCTGGTGAGCATCGCCGCGGTGTACGAGCCGACCGCGAAGAACGCGACATAGCCGAGGTCGAGAAGTCCTGCGTATCCGACGACCACGTTCAGTCCGACGGCAATCAGTGCATAGAGCGCCATCTGGAAGCACGCGATCGCCCAGTCATTGCCGGGCTCGGTGGTCAGAATGGGCGGATTCAGCACCGGCAGCAGATACGCCAGCACCACCACCACGAGCAGAAGTGCCCATTGCTGCGGGCGCGTGCGCTCATTCCACCACTTGCCGACCGCGAGCGCCCAGCCGGTCTGATGCTTTCGGCCGTGCGCCGTCGCGCGGTCGATCGCCTCTTTTTCCGATTCAGAATCGGGGATGAGGGTCGGTCCGTCGGTCGTACTCATGCGCGGGCCCTCGCAATCGACTGGCCGAGGATTCCCTCGGGGCGCACCAACAGGACGAGCACCAGCACGACGAATGCGATGACGTCGGTCCACTGAGAATTTCCGAGCAGCAGTTGCCCGTAGTTACCGATCAGCCCAAGGAGGAGGCCACCGAGCAACGCTCCCCGAATGTTGCCGATGCCACCGAGCACGGCGGCCGCGAAGGCCTTGATGCCGAGCACGAACCCGCCGTTGTAGACCACTCCAGAGGGGATCTTCATGACGTAGAACAGGGCGGCTGCGCCGGCGAGCAACCCGCCGATGATGAAGGTGATCATGATGATACGTTCACGGTCCACGCCCATGAGAGTTGCGGTATCCGGATCCTGGGCGACGGCCCGAATCCCTCGCCCCGTCCGCGACTTGCGGATGAACAGGTCCGTCGCGATCATCAGGATTACCGCGGCGATGACAATCGTCAGCTGCTGGCTGTCGACGATTGTGCCGAACACGTCGAAGACGGGTGCCGGGACGAACATGGTGACGGCCGGTTCTGGGCTCGCCCCGCGCCAGAGGTAGATGCCGTACTGGATGGCGAATGAAGCGCCGATGGCGGTGATCAGGAAGGCCAGCCGCGGCGCGCGGCGGGCTCGGAGCGGCCGGTATGCCACGCGCTCCAGGGTGAATGCCGTGAGCGCCGAGGCGATCATGCCGACGATGACCGCGAGAATCAGGTCGCCGATTATTGCCACTATCGAGATCGTGGGGGCATCCGGGCCGAACCCGAGTGCCGTGAGCACGAAGACGACTCCGTAGCACCCCATGATGAACACCTCGGAGTGCGCGAAGTTGATGAGGTTGAGCACCCCGTACACGAGCGTGTACCCGAGGGCGACGAGGCCATAGATCGCACCGAAGGTCAGACCATCGAAGGTGGCGCTCCAGAAGTTCTGCATGAGCGACGCAACGTCGAAGTTGATCCAACTGTTGTCGAGATGGGGGTGTAGTGCTGCGACGTGAAGAAGAAAGATGGGAATCAAAAGGCGCCCTCAATACGAGTGGGGTCGAACCGACTCTGGTTCGAAGCGAGCGTGGGGTGAGCGGATCAACACAGTGCCGTGGGGCGGTCCGCCTACGCGGTCCACCCCACGGCAACTATGCCATGCGTGATACTACTTGTTGCCGATCACTCCGATCGGGACAATCTTTCCGTTGCTCACTTCATAGCCGTAAACCGCGGGCGTCGCAAGCTCGCCCTTCGCGTTCCACTGGTAGTGCTTGCTGAGGCCGTCTGCGTTGTAGTTCTTGACGAAGTCAAGCAGCGTCGGGCGGGTGTTGTTGCCCTTGTCGATCCCCGTGAGCAGAACCGTCGCGGCGTCATAACCCTCGATCGAGTAGGTACCGGGATCGGCGTTGAATGCCGCCTTGTACGCACTAGCGAAGCTCGGGATGAGCTCGCCCGGGATGCACGGGCAGGTGAAGTAGGCATTCGAGGAGGAAGAGCCGGCGAGCTTGATGAACTGGTCATCCTTGACGCCGTCCGGGCCAACGAACGCGCCAGTGAAGCCCTTTTGCACGAGTTGACGGTCGAACGGTGCCGCTTCGGCGTAGTAACCGGAGTAGTAGACCGCATCTGCCTTGGAGTTGATGATCTTCGAGACCGTTGCCGAGAAGTCCTTCTGGCCCGTGATCACCTTGTCGGTGCCGATGAGTGCCGAGCCGAGGGCGGCGGACGTGGTCGTCGCGAGGCCGATACCGTAGTCCGAGTCATCCTCAACGAGGTAGACCTTCTTTTGCTTGAGCGTCTGCGTCAGGAACTGGGCAGCAGCAGGACCCTGCACGCTGTCGTTGCCAAGGCCGCGGAAGAAGGTCGTCCACCCGTTCTCCGTGAGACTAGGGTTCGTCGCGGAAGGCGTGATGTGAACGAGGCCCTTCTGCTCGAAGATGCCACCGGTCGCCTTCGACTCACCCGAGAACGGGAGACCGACCACACCGACGATCGCCGGAGTGTTGACGGCCTGGGTGACCGGACCCGTCGACTTCGTCGGGTCGCCCTCGGTGTCGAACTTCGTGAACTGCACCTGGCAGCCAGGGTTCGCCTGGTTGTGTTCGGTGATCGCCAGTTGCACCCCGTTGAAGATGTTGATTCCGAGCTGGGCGTTCGGGCCGGTCTCGGCACCGATGTACGCCAGCGTCGTGCTGGGGTCACACTTGCCGGTGCCGTCTCCCTTGGGCAGAACCGCATCGGGCGGCGTGCTCACGGACGTCAGCGGTTTCAGCACGATCTTGTTCGACGGCGGTGTCGAGCTTGAGGTGCCTCCTGGCTGGTTAGCGCAACCCGCTAGCAGCATTCCGAGGGTCGCAACCGCGGCCACGCTGGTCAGAATTCGTTTGTTGATCATGTATTTCGGATCTGCCTTCCATGCTGTCACGCTGCCAGACCGCGACGTCGCGGCTGACTCTTATCGATTGGTGTGCTGAACTGAAGGTATTGCCCCCGGCTACCAGAAACAATACATACGTGTTACAGCCACGTAACACGGTCGAATCGTTACTTTCCGTTACTTTGGGATCGATCTACGGCCGAAACCCTCCGTTTCCCGCCTCCGGTGCAACAACTCGCGGGCGGCCGCCGGCACGAATTCCTCGCCCGAACCGGGGACTGCCGCTTTTCGGTCCGGTCAGACCGGGGAGGGCGCGGCACGGCGCGAACCGCGGCCGGTGGCCAGCAGGTCGATGCTCAGGATGGCGAGCGCGATCCAGACCAGCCCGAATCCGGCCCACCGAGCCGGCGGCATCGCCTCCCCCAACACGAAGGCCCCGACCGTGAATTGCAGCACCGGAGTGAGGTATTGGATGAGGCCCATGTAGACGAGCGGGAGGCGGCGAGCCGCCGCGGCGAACAGCAGCAGCGGCACCGCGGTGACCACTCCGGAACTCACCAGCAGCAGGGAGTGCGCGACGCTCACCGTGCCGAAGGTGAGTCCTGCCGTGGCACCGACCACCACGAGTTGCACCACGGCGAGGGGCACCAGCCAGGCGGTCTCCAGCGTGAGGCCGCTCACGGCATCCACCGCCCCACCCACCCGCTTCTTGATGAGGCCGTAAACACCGAAGGAGATGGGGAGCGCCAGGGCGACCCAGGGCAGCGCCCCGTAGTTGACGGCGAGTTCCACGACCGCGATGGCGCTGATGCCCACGGCGACCCACTGTGCGCGGCGCAGTCGTTCCCTCAGGAAGACCACGCCGAGCAGCACGGTGACGATCGGGTTGATGAAGTAGCCGAGCGCCGCCTCGATCACCTCGCCGTTGAGCGTCGCGAAGACATACACCTGCCAGTTGATGAAGATGAAGGCTGCGGCCACACCCATCGTCAACACGATGCGAGGCCGCCGCAGGATCGCGGTGAGGGCCCGCCACTTTCGCGTCACGGTGATGATGACCACACAGAAGACGAGCGAGAACAGGATGCGCGAGGCCACGATTTCGGACGCACCGGCGGGCTGAAGCAACAGGAAGAAGAGCGGAAGCCCTCCCCAGAGCATGTACGCGGCTACGGCGAAGACGACACCCGATCGCTCCGTCAGGTTCTCGGAGGGATGGGAGACAGCAGGCGAATTGGACACTGACCAGACGTTACGGCAAAAAATGAAGGGCCCGTTTCGACGAATCGAAACGGGCCCTTCACCGGTGGAGCTGAAAGCTAGTGGGTGACCACCGCGAGCACGTCGCGAGCGGAAAGCACGAGCAGGTCCTCCCCGCCGTACTTCACCTCGGTTCCGCCGTACTTGGAGTAGATGACCTTGTCGCCGACGGCGATGTCCAGCGGGATCCGGTTGCCGTTGTCGTCGATGCGACCCGGTCCAACGGCGACGACCTCGCCCTCCTGGGGCTTCTCCTTCGCCGTGTCCGGAATGACGAGCCCGGAAGCAGTGGTCTGCTCGGCCTCGACCTGCTTGATGACAATGCGATCCTCGAGCGGCTTGATGGAGACTGCCACGGTTGACCTCTTTCTTGAAGAACTTCGAAATCTCAGGGTTAGCAGCCTCCAGAGGAGAGTGCCAGATGTAGCTTAGCCGCGCGTTAGCACTCCTGCAAGGCGAGTGCCAATTGCCCCGGCCCGGACCGGGCGACGCACTTGATACGGTTGCCGGGTGGATTCCTCCGAGCTCGTCGAACTTCTCTCCAGCGACGGGCTGAGGTTGCTCGATTCCCTTCCGAGCTGGGAATCGACGACGGATGTGCTCAAGACGGTCAGCGAGCTGCGTCGCGCTGGGCACTCCCCCGGCCTCGTCGCCGCCGTGCTGAGCCAGTCGAAGCTCCGCGCGAAGGCGGCGGCCAAGTTCGGCCCGTTCGCCGCCCGGATGCTCTTCACCGAGGCCGGCCTCGAACAGGCGACCCGGCTCCGGGTGGCCGCGGTGCACGCGGGGCGCTTCCGGTCCGCCGGACTCACCCGCGTCGCGGATCTCGGCTGCGGCATCGGCGGGGACGCCCTGGCGATGGCCTCGCTCGACCTCCAGGTGACGGCGGTCGAGCGCGACGAGGTCACCGCCGCGATCGCCGCCTACAACCTCGCGCTCTGGCCGAACGCCTCGGTGGAGCATGCCGACGGCACGGAATTCGACCTCACCGACTTCGACGGGGTCTACATCGACCCGGCCCGCCGCACCGCCGGGCACCAGAACACCTCGCGGCTCACCGACCCGGCCGACTATTCGCCGCCGCTCGACTTCGCCTTCGGAATCGCCGAGCGCTTGCCGACCGGAATCAAGCTCGGTCCCGGAATCGATCGCGACATCATCCCCCCCGGGGCCGAGGCGCAATGGGTGTCCGTCGACCACGAGGTGGTGGAGCTCGGGCTCTGGTTCGGCGCGGTCGCCCGGCCGGAAATCCGCCGTTCCGCCCTGCTGATCGGGGACCATGGCACCGCGGAGCTCGTGTCGAGCCAGGACAGTGCGGATGTCGAGACCGGCACGCTCGGACGGTACCTCTACGAGCCGGACGGCGCCGTCATCCGCGCCCGCCTCATCGGCGACCTCGGCCGGCGTCTCGGCGCGACCATGCTGAGCGACGGCATCGCCTACCTCAGCTCGGACACGGCGGTGGACACGCCCTTCGCCTCACGCTTCCGGGTGGTCGAGTCCCTCCCGCTCGATGAGCGTCGGATCCGGAAAGAACTCGCGTCCCGCGGCATCGGCACGCTCGAAATCAAGAAGCGAGGGGTCGACATCGACCCGGCGGCATTCCGCCGCAAGCTCTCGCTGCACGGCACGGAGTCCGCGACCCTCGTGCTCACTCGTGTGGCCGGGCGGCACACAGCGCTGCTCTGCGAACGCGCCTGATCACCGCCGGCGAGACGACGAAGGGCCCGCTCCCGAGGGAGGCGGACCCTGACGGCCGAGGGGTGATCGGCTAGTAGCGGTTCGTGGTGAAGGCGCCGTTAGCGTTGCCGATCGCGAACAGCACGATCCAGCCGATGAGCGCGATGACCGCGATGACGAGGCCGATGACTCCCGTGATGATTGCCGTGAGCCAGAAGCCCCTCGCCGGCGGTCCCTCGCGCTTGCGTCCGAGGATGCCGAGCACGACTGCCGCGCCGGGGATGAACAGCTGCAGAATCGAACCGACGATCGGGATGAAGACGATCCAGAAGCCGAGGAGACCAACGATTCCGGCGACCATCCCGACCAGGCTCAGTACCTTCTTCGGCCCGGTGGCGACGGTCGTGGAATACGCCGGGGTCGGTGTCGTGTACCCGCCGGCGGCGGGCGGCGCGGCCGGCGCGGGCGGCGGCGGCACGGACGCGGCCGGCGCAGGCGGTGCCACAGGCGGTGCCACTGGCGGCACGGGCGGCGGAGTCACAGGTGAGGCTGGCGGCGGTACCGGCGCCTCGGCACCGTTGTCGGTGTCAGTCATGGGTTGCTCCTTCGAGAGACGTTTGCCTATGTCAGGCAATTCTCAGCCTTCCACCGTCCGCGCGGCAAGTCAATCACGCTCACGGATGCTTGTGAACGGTGCTCAGGCCTGGATGGTCGTGACCGGCAGGGTGGAATCCGCACCGAAGCCGAGACCGGATGGGGCGTGGCCGGCCGCGATGAGACGAGCCGCGATGGCGGCGATCATGGCGCCGTTGTCGGTGCAGAGCGCGAGCGGGGGGATGCGCAGTTCGATTCCGGCGGCCGCGCAGCGCTCGGCGGCGACCTCCCGCACGCGCGCATTGGCCACAACGCCACCGCCGAGCAGCAGGCGCGGCACCCCGAGATCACTGCAGGCAGCAACGGCCTTCGTGAGCAGGACATCGGTGACCGCCTCTCGGAAGCTCGCGGCGACATCCGCAATCGGCACCTCCTCGCCGGCGTCGCGCTTCTGCTCCACCCAGCGGGCCACCGCGGTCTTCAGCCCGGAGAAGGAGAAGTCGTAGCGGTGATTCTCCATGTCCTTGTGCTGGCTGAGCCCGCGCGGGAAGCGGATGGCGGTCGGGTCGCCGTCGAGGGCGACCCGGTCGATCTGCGGACCACCCGGGTAGGGAAGCCCGAGCAGGCGGGCGACCTTGTCGAAGGCCTCTCCCGCCGCGTCGTCGATGGTCTCGCCGAGCAGCTCGACGTCGGAGACCAGATCCCGCACCAACAGCAGCGAGGTGTGACCGCCGGACACCAGCAGGGCGATCGTCGGAAGCTCGATGTCGGTTCCGTCGTCGCGCAACACGTCCGCTCCGACATGCCCCACCAGATGATTGATCGCGTAGATCGGCTTGCCGAGCGCCACGGCGAGGGCCTTCGCCGCTCCGACGCCGACCATGAGGGCGCCGGAGAGTCCCGGCCCGCTCGTCACGGCGATCGCGTCGAGCGCGTCGAGCGTGACGCCCGCCTCCGCGAGAGCTGCGGCGAGGGCGGGAGTGAGGGCCTCGAGGTGGGCGCGGGCCGCGATCTCGGGCACGACGCCGCCGTAGCGGGCATGCTCCTCCATCGAGGAGGCGATCACGTTCGCGAGCAGTGTGGTGCCACGAACGATGCCGATCCCGGTCTCGTCGCAACTCGTCTCGATCCCGAGCACGAGGGGACCGCCAGTCGCGCGGCTCATTGCCCGACCGCCGGCCGCGTCACGGGCTCCGGCACGAGCAGCCGCATGACGATCGCGTCCACGTTGTCGGGCCGGTAGTAGCCGACCCGCACGGCGATCTCCGCGAAACCGAGCGACTCGTAGAGACGCTTCGGTCCGGGGTTGTCGGCCCTCACCTCGAGGAATACCTCCGCGGCCCCGCGCGCCCGCGCCTCCACGATGAGCGCCTGCATGAGGGCGCGGCCGAGGCC
The DNA here is from genome assembly GCA_038251725.1 of Actinomycetales bacterium. Classification (GTDB taxonomy): domain Bacteria; phylum Actinomycetota; class Actinomycetes; order Actinomycetales; family Microbacteriaceae; genus Lacisediminihabitans. The sequence continues at coordinate 31,218 of JBBSBA010000009.1, read as the reverse complement.
GCGCCGGCGGGCGGTCCCCGCGACGGCGATGGTCTGGATGTCGCCCTCGTGGGCGCCGTGCGGTGCGAACAGCCCGGCGTAGCCGTCGATCTCGCCCGGGAAGCCGACGCGTTCCGCCACGAGGTAGTAGCACTGGGGATTGTGCAGGTCACTCAGCATGGCGTCGCTGGACCACGCGTCGTTGCCGAAGGTTCCGGTCTCGAGTTCCATGATGCGGCCGAGATCGTCTACGGTCGCCCGGCGAAGCTGCCAGCTCACTCAGCTCACCCGCTTCGGTCCGGCGGGGACCGTGACGTCCGGCGCCCGCAGGTAGAGCGCCCCGGGGGACGCGAACTCACGCCTGTGCTGGAAGAGCCGCTCCGCGAGCATGCCGACCGATCCGGCGGAGACCTCGGCCGCGTCCAACCTGAGGTGGGACGCGTAGCCGTCGACCGCCACCGGAAGGTCGTCGGGGCGGCAGAGCCCGGGTCCCTGGCTGCGCACCGGCAGGCGATCGGCGTCGGCCCCGGAGTAGGCGGAAAAGTAGACCTCGCGGCGGCGGGCATCCGTCACGACCAGGAGCGGGCCGTCGTTGCCCGCGGCGTAGTGGCCGAAGGCGACGGCGTCGTGGCTCACCACGCGCACGAGCGGCTTGCCCGCCCCGAAGGCGAAGGCCTGCGCGGCCGCGATGCCGACGCGGAGTCCGGTGAACGGCCCGGGACCCATGCCGGCCGCGACCCCGGAGAGCTCGGCGACGCGGATGCCGGACCGCTCGAGGCACAGGCTGATCGCCTCCCCGATGACCTCGGCGTGGCGGCGGGTGTCGGACTCGACGATCTCAGCGAGGATGCCGCGGTCGCGGTCGACGATGGCGACGCCCGTGCCGGCGGAGGTGTCGATCGCGAGAAGCATCAGTCCAGCCTAAGGTCGCGCCAGCGCGCACCGTGGCCGGTCACCGTGACGGTGCGCGGTTCGATCGGCTCGTCGCCCTCGACGGCGCCGGCACTCGCACCCGATGGGCGCCGGATGTCGACCTCGAGCCAGTCGTCGGTGACCCCGTCGAGCATGCCAGCCGCCCACTCCACCACGACGATGGATGCGGCGAAGTCGATGTCGAGGTCATCAAGTTCCGCGGCACTGCCGAGCCGGTAGGCGTCGACGTGCACGAGCGGTGCGCCGCCGTCGACGCGCTGGTGTGTGCGGGCGAGCACGAAGGTGGGGCTGGTGACCGAGCCCCGCACGGCGAGCTGCGCGCCGAGACCCCTGGTGAGGGTGGTCTTGCCCGCGCCAAGCTCGCCGTTCAGCGCCACGAGGTCGCCGGCCCGCAGCTCGCGGGCGAGGCGGGCCCCGAACTGCGCCATCCGTTCCGGGGACTCAATCTCGATTTGCATCGGTCCACTCGATTCGGCCGCCGAGGCGGGTGACGATGTCGTAGTTGATGGTGCCGGCTGCGCGGGCCCAGTCGTCCGCTGCGGGCACGCCCCGAGCCGGGTCCCCGAACAGCACGGCGCGGTCGCCCACCGCGACCGCTTCGTCGCCAACGTCGACCACGAACTGGTCCATCGCAATGCGACCGGCGACACGATAGGTGCGTCCGTTGATGGACACCGGTCCGCGGCCCGAGGCCTGGCGCGGGATGCCGTCTCCATAACCGAGCGGGATCAGCGCGAGCGTCGTCTCCCGCTCCGTGCGGTAGTCGTAGCCGTAGGACACACCGCTGCCGGCCGGCACCCGCTTCACGGACGCGACGGCCGCGCTGAGCTCGAGCGCGGGACGCAGACCGAGGTCGGAAGAGGTCGTGTCGTCGAACGGAGACAGCCCGGAGGTACCGATGCCGATGCGCACGAGGTCAAACCGCGCGGACGGTCGCCGCAGCGCCCCGGCCGTTGAGGCGAGGTGGGTCAGCTCCGGGTCGAGTCCGGCCGCCCGCGCCCCGACGATAGCGCGCTCGAAGGCGTCGACCTGGTCGTTGTCGTGTCGCTCCCCCGCGTTGGCGAGGTGGCTCCACAGCCCGCGCACGACCAGGCGGCCGGCGCGTTCGTGCGCAGCGGCCGCCGCGAAGAACTCCGGCCAGTCGAGCTCGGTGGCACCGTTGCGGCCGAGACCGGTGTCCACCTTGAGATGCACGCGCGCGACACCGGTCGCGTTCGCCACCCGGTCGAGTTGCCCGAGATAGTTCACTCCGAGGTCGACCTCCGCCGCGATCGCCCGGTCGAAGTCTTGCTCTGGGTGGTGCAACCAGGCCAGGATCGGCGCCTCGATGCCCGCCTGCCGCAACTCGAGGGCCTCGTCGATTTCGGCGACGCCGAGCCAGTCGGCGCCCGCGGCGACCGCGGCTCGGGCCACGGGAACGCCGCCGTGACCGTAGGCACGGGCCTTCACGACGGCCATCACCCTCACCGGGTCGACCGCCGCACGCACGGTGCGGATATTGTGCGCCACGGCCCCGAGGTCGAGACGCGCCTCGCGCAGCGGCCTCGTCATCCGGCGGCTCCGGCGGTACGACCGTCGCCCCCATCCGGGCCCTCGGCGATCACATAGGCCATGGCGATACCGGCGTCGTGGGTCATCGAGAGGTGGATGGTGGTGATTCCGCGCGCGGCGACGATGGCGGCGAGCGCATTGGAGACCTGGATCGACGGGTTGCGCAGTCCGTCCGACACCACCGCCATGTCGTGCCAACGCACACCGGCGGAGTCGCCGATCGCCTTGATCAGCGCCTCCTTGGCGGCAAACCTGGCCGCCATCGAGCTCAGCGACCTCTTCTCGGCACCATCCCATTGTTCGCTTTCGGCAAACAGGCGGGTCAGCACGCCGGGGGTACCGGTCGTCGCGCGCTCGAAACGGGCGAGATCGACAACATCCACGCCGATGCCGATGATCATTGTCGGCTACTCGACGGTGACGGACTTGGCGAGATTGCGCGGCTGGTCCACGTCGAGGCCCTTGGCCGCGGCGAGCTCCATCGCGAAGATCTGCAAGGGTGCGACCGCCAAGAGCGGCTCGAACATCGTGGAGGCCAGCGGGATGCGGAACACCGTGTCGGCGTAGGGAAGCACCGAGACGTCACCCTCCTCCGCGATCGCGAGGATGCGGGCGCCGCGGGCGCGGATCTCCTGGATATTGGAAACGACCTTCGGGTGAAGCGAGTCCTTGGCGCGCGGGCTCGGCACGATCACGAAGACCGGCTGTCCGGGCTCGATGAGCGCGATCGGGCCGTGCTTCAACTCGCCTGCCGCGAATCCCTCGGCGTGGATGTAGGCGAGTTCCTTGAGCTTGAGGGCACCCTCGAGGGCGACCGGGTACCCCGCGTGACGGCCGAGGAACAGCACCGAACGCGTGTCGGTCATCCAGCCGGCGAGCTGCCGCACCGCATCGTGCTGCTCGAGCACGACCGCGAGCTGGTCGGGAACCGCCTGCAGCTCGTCGAGGAGACCGGCGATCTCCGCGGCCGGAAGGGTGGCGCGCAGCCGGGCCAGGTGGAGCCCGAACAGATAGAGCGCGGCGACCTGGGCGACGAAGGCCTTGGTCGACGCGACGGCCACCTCTGGGCCCGCGTGGGTGTAGATGACGGCGTCCGACTCGCGGGCGATGGTCGCGCCCTGCGTGTTACAGATGGAGAGGGTCTTCGCCCCCGCGGCGACCGCATATTTAACCGCCATGAGGGTGTCCATGGTCTCGCCGGACTGGCTGATCGAGACGACGAGCGTGCGGTCGTCGATCACCGGGTCGCGGTAGCGGAACTCGTGCGAGAGTTCCACGTCCACGGGGATCCTGGCCCACTTCTCGATCGCGTACTTGCCGAGCATCCCGGAGTAGTTCGCCGTGCCACAGCCGAGGATCACGATGCGGTCGATCTTGCGCAGGGCGTCGTCGCCGAGGCTGTCGAGCTCGTGCAGTCGCACCACCCCGTCCGCAATGCGGCCGAGCAGCGTCTTCGCTATCGCCTCCGGTTCCTCGCTGATCTCCTTGGCCATGAAACTCGACCAGCCGCCCTTTTCGGCGGCGGAGGCGTCCCAGGCGATCTCGAATTCCTCGGTCTCGACCGGGTTGCCAGCGAAGTCGGTGACCGTGACGGAGTCGGCGGTGATGGTGACGAGCTGGTCCTGGCCGATCGCCATGGCGCGGTGGGTGTGCTCGACGAAGGCGGCGACATCCGATCCGAGGAAGTTCTCACCGTCACCGAGCCCGATCACGAGTGGGGAGTTGCGGCGGGCGCCGACGACGACACCCGGCTGGTCCCTGTGCAGCACGAGAAGGGTGAAAGCGCCGTGCAAGCGGCCAACGACGGCGCGCAGGGCCTCGGCCAGATCGCCGGTCCTCTGGTACTCGAGCCCCACGAGCAGGGCCGCGACCTCGGTGTCGGTCTCGCTCGTGAACACGGTCTCGGGATGCGAGGCGACAAGCTCTGCCTTGAGCTCGGCGAAATTCTCGATGATGCCGTTGTGGATGAGTGCGAGCTTGCCGTTGTCCCCGAGGTGGGGATGCGCGTTCTGGTCGTTCGGTCCGCCATGCGTCGCCCAGCGCGTGTGTCCGATTCCGGTGGCCCCGTTGGCGAGCGCGTCCGCTTCGAGGTCGTCGATGAGGATCTGCAGCTTGCCCGCGCGCTTGCGGGTGTGCAGCTCGCCGGCGGGGTCGATCACGGCGATGCCGGCGGAGTCGTATCCCCGGTATTCGAGTCGACGCAGTCCCCCAAGCAAGACCTCGACGCTCTGGTTGCTTCCGACATAACCCACGATTCCGCACATGGGAATTGATTTTACGGCACGGCAGCGGCGCATCCCGTTCGCCCTCGCTCACGGGCGCTCTCGGGTAGCCTGATGGCCTATGTCCGACCATGCCCACACGACGTCGTCCCACACGACACCCTTCGTGGAAATCGACCGTGCCGACTGGGCGGCCCTCGCGCCGACGACGGAGCTGCCGCTCTCGCCGACGGAGATCGTGGAACTCCGCGGGCTCGGCGATCGTCTGGATCTGCGCGAGGTGACCGAGGTCTACCTGCCCCTCAGCAAGCTGATCAGTCTCTACGCGGTGGGCGCCCGCCAGCTGCACCGCGATACGAGCCGCTTCCTCGGTCGCGACTCACCCGCCACTCCGTTCGTGATCGGTGTCGCCGGGTCGGTCGCGGTCGGCAAGTCCACGAGCGCGCGGCTGTTGCGCGAGTTGCTCTCCCGCTGGGAGGACACGCCTCGGGTGGAGCTCGTGACGACGGATGGATTCCTGCTGCCGAACGCCGAGCTGGAACGCCGCGGCCTGATGGAGCGCAAGGGCTTCCCCGAGTCCTACGACCGCCGTGCCTTGCTGCGCTTCGTCACCAAGGTGAAGAGCGGGGCCGAGGAGGTTCGGGCGCCGTTCTACTCCCACCTCAGCTACGACATCGTGAAGGACGCCGAGATCGTGGTGCGCCGGCCCGACATCCTCATCGTCGAGGGACTCAATGTGCTGCAACCGCCGGCCAGCGGTCACGGGCTCGCCATCAGCGACCTGTTCGACTTCACCGTCTACGTGGACGCTCGCACCGCCGACATCGCGAAATGGTACGAGGAACGGTTCCTGAAGCTCCAGCAGGGTGCCTTCACCAACCCGAAGTCATTCTTCCACCGGTTCGCGAGCCTGAGCCAGGACGAGGCCGTGGCCCGGGCATCCGAGATCTGGAAGACCATCAACGAACCGAACCTGTTGCACAACGTGCTGCCGACCCGGTCACGGGCCGATCTCGTGCTGCGCAAGGGTTCGGATCACGCCGTGCACAGCGTGCTGCTGCGCAAGCTCTGACTCAACGGCCGAGCTGCTCCCGCACGACCACGGCAAGGGCCTCCGCGATCTGCTCTGCGGTGTCCAGTGCCTCGGCCTCGACCATCACGCGCACCATCGGCTCGGTGCCTGACTTGCGCAACAGCACTCGTCCGGTCTCGCCGAGCCGCAGCTCGGCGGCGGCCACCGCCGTGGCGATCACGACATTCGACGCCAGTGCATGCTGGTCGACCTGTCGCACGTTGATCATCACCTGAGGGTAGACCGTCATCACGGAGGCGAGCTCGGCGAGTGTCCTGCCGGTCCGCGCCATCTCCGCGACCAGGTGAAGGCCGGTGAGGATTCCGTCACCGGTGGTCGCGAACTGGCTCATGATCACATGGCCGGACTGCTCGCCACCCAGGCTGAGCTTCTTCTCGTTCAGGGCCTCGAGCACGTAGCGGTCGCCGACAGCGGTCTGCAGCAGTTCGATGTCGTGCTCGGCCATCGCGACCTTGAGCCCGAGGTTCGACATGACCGTGGCGACGAGCGTGTCGTCCACGAGCAGGCCGCGTTCCTTCATGGACACGGCGAGAATCGCCATGATCTGGTCGCCGTCCACGACGCGACCGAGGTGGTCGACGGCGAGGCAGCGGTCCGCGTCGCCATCGTGCGCGATTCCCACGTCCGCCCCGTGTTCGACGACGGCCGCGGCGAGCACGTCGAGGTGCGTCGAGCCGACGCCGTCGTTGATGTTGTAGCCGTCGGGGTTCGAGCCGATGACGGTGATCGTCGCTCCGGCATCCGTGAACACCCGGGGAGAAATGCCGGCCGCCGCGCCGTTGGCGCAGTCGATCACCACGTGCAGTCCGTCAAGACGGTGCTGAAGCGTCGACAGCAGGTGAAGGACGTAACGGTCCTCCGCGTCGGCGAATCGGCGGATGCGGCCGACCTCAACGCCGGTGGGCGCCAGCTTCTTCTGGGAGAGGGCATCCTGGATGCGGTCCTCGACCACATCCGGCAGCTTGGTGCCGCCGACGGCGAAGAACTTGATGCCGTTGTCGGGCGCGGGGTTGTGCGATGCCGAGATGACGACGCCGAAGTCCGCCTTGGTGTCCGCGATCAGGAAGGCGGCAGCCGGCGTCGGGATGATTCCCGCGTCGAGCACGTCGACTCCCGAGCTCGCAAAGCCGGCCATGACCGCCGCGGCGATGAACTCGCCCGACACGCGCGGGTCGCGGGCGACCACGCCGACCGGTCGGCGCCCGGAGGCACGGCGACCGTCGGCGAAGCGACCCTTGCCAAGCACGATGGAGGCCGCCTGGGCAAGACCCAGGGCGAGCTCCACCGTGATGACGTCGTTTGCGAGGCCCCGAACTCCGTCGGTACCGAAAAGGCGTGGCATGAAAGCCGGGCTACGCAGTTCTGTAGAGCGAAGCGCCGGTTAGCGCTTCGAGAACTGGGGAGCCTTACGTGCCTTCTTTAGTCCGGCCTTCTTACGCTCCTTGACGCGAGCGTCACGGCTGAGGAAGCCGGCCTTCTTGAGTGCGGCGCGGTTGTTCTCTTCGTCGATCTGGTTGAGCGAGCGCGAGATGCCGAGACGCAGGGCGCCGGCCTGGCCGGAGGGGCCACCGCCGCTGATGCGGGCGATCACGTCGTAGCTGCCGAGCAGGTCGAGGATCTTGAACGGGTCGTTGATCAGCTGCTGGTGCAGCTTGTTCGGGAAGTAGTCCTCCAGCGTGCGACCGTTCACCGTGATGGTGCCGGAGCCGGGGGCAATCCGCACGCGGGCGATGGCCTGCTTGCGACGGCCGACGGCAGCACCGGGAACGTTGAGGACCGCGCGCGGTGCCGTGGTCTCGGTCGCGGGAGTGCTCTCGGTGGAGTAGCTCTCGAGCACTGCCTCGTCGATTGAATCTTCGATCTTCGCCATGATGTTGGGAATCCTTATGTCTTTTGTGGCGCGCGCTACTGCGCGACCTGGCCGAGGGTGTAGGTCTTGGGCTGCTGGGCGGCGTGAGGGTGCTCGGCGCCGGCGTAGACCTTGAGCTTGGTGAGCTGGGCGCGACCGATCGAGTTCTTCGGCAGCATTCCGCGGACGGCCTTCTCGACGGCGCGGGTCGGGTGCTTCTCGAGCATTTCGATGTAAGTCATCGAGCTGAGTCCACCCGGGTATCCCGAGTGACGGTAGGCCCGCTTCTGCGCCAGCTTGGCGCCGGTGAGGGCCACCTTCTCGGCGTTGATGATGATGACGAAGTCGCCCATGTCCATGTGGGGAGCAAAGGTCGCCTTGTGCTTTCCGCGCAGCAGTACCGCCGCGTGGGTTGCGAGACGACCGAGAACGATGTCAGTCGCGTCGATGATGACCCAGTCACGCTGGACATCTTCGGGCTTGGGAGAAAAAGTGCGCGTCACAGTAGTACTGCTTTCTTTGTCGAAATGAGGTGTTCGTGAATCCCACTCCGATGGGTGTTCCGCAGACGATGTCGCGGAACGCTGCCGGTGGAGGGCTCAAGTTCGTAGTGTCGCGCCACAAAGCGCAGGCACCAAGGGTCAAGACTAGTCTGCTTGCGCCGGTTCGGTCAAACCGCGTTCGGTGCCGCTCGCACTTCTCCGCAGTGCCGCGAGGCCGAACGGCGCATGAAACGACGGGCGAGGGGCGGATGTCGCCGTCGGGGGGCGCCGATTGCGTGTACGGAGCGCTCTCTCCTGGAGCTCCGCATCCGGCGGGTACCCGACCCCCGTGAGGACGAGCCCCTTCGCCGGTAGAACCTTGAAGTCGCTCGGTCGGTCGAGTCGGTCGCGTACCTCGATGAGTCGCTCGACGGGCAGCTTTCCCTCGCCGACGGCGATGGCGGAGCCGACAAGGGCCCTGACCATGCTGTGACAGAAGGCATCCGCCCGGACGACGGCCGACAACACCCCGTCGTCGCGACGGATCCAGTGAAAGTCCTCCAGGTCGCGCACCGTCGTCGCCCCCTCTCGTGGCTTGCAGAATGCGGCCCAGTCGTGGAGCCCGACCAGGGCGTCTGCTGCGGCGTTCAGGAGATCCAGATCGAGGACCGCCGGGTACCAGAGCGTGTGATTGCGCAGGAGGGGATTACGCGGAGCCGTGGCATCCGCCACCCGGTACTCGTAGCTGCGCCAGGTCGCAGAGAACCGCGCGTCGAATCCGGCGGGCGCGAACGAGCCGCGGGAGACGAAGACGTCGGCATTGAGCCCGGCGATCCCATTGAGGCGTCGGCCGAGCGCTTGCGGGCCGTCGAAGCCTTCTCCGGACTTTCCGCGCGGGCGGGTGAGCACCTTCAGCTGCGCGGGGGTGATGTCGAGGTGGGCGACCTGGCCCGTCGCGTGGACTCCGGCGTCGGTGCGCCCGGCGACCGTGAGTGGCCCGGGCGGACCATGCTTGCCGAAGATGACGGCGAGCGCGGCGTCGAGCTCGCCCTGCACGGTGCGAAGACCCGGCTGGGCCGACCAGCCGAGGAAGTCACCCCCGTCGTAGGCGATGTCGAGCCGAACGCGCCTGAGGCCCTGCGGCGTGACGCCCCGGGTCGTCGTCTCTCCGGTCGGCGCAGTCTCATCCACCAGACAAGTCTATTCGCGCGGCTCCCGGCGTCTGCCTGGCTGCACCCGCGGCGCCGGGCTCGTCGATCACGACCCGCGTCTGTCGTCCACCGCCGGGGTAGGTGCCCTGCCGACCGCTTAACGAACAACGGCCCCGCCGGAGGCGGGGCCGTTGCGTCACATGCTGGAGCTACTTGGACTCTGCTTCCGCAGCATCCACGGCGTCGTCGGCCGGAGCCTCGTCCGCAGCGGCCTCGGCGTCGACCACGGGGGCCTCTTCCTCGGCGGGGACCTCGACCGGGACCTCGACGACGGGCGCCTCTGCCTTTGCGGTCTTCTTGGCCGACTTCGGCTTCGGGCTCACGGGCTCGAGAACGAGCTCGATCTGCACCATCGAAGCGTTGTCGCCCTTGCGGAAGCCGAGCTTCGTGATGCGGGTGTAGCCACCCTCACGGAACTCGACGAGCGGCGCGATCTCGGTGAAGAGCTCGTGCACGACGGTCTTGTCGCCGATCGTCGCGAGAACGCGGCGACGCGCGTGGAGGTCTCCCCGCTTGGCGAACGTAATGAGCCTCTCGACGAGGGGACGCATGCGCTTGGCCTTGGTCTCGGTCGTCTTGATGCTCTTGTGAGTGAACAGGGCAGCCGCGAGGTTCGCAAGCATGAGGCGCTCGTGCGCCGGTCCACCGCCGAGGCGGGGTCCCTTAGTTGGTGCAGCCATTAGTTATTTCTCCAGGTGTGAAAAGTGGTGCAGAGGGCCTAGTTGGTGGTCTCTTCGACGTCGTCATAGCCGCTGTAGAAGTGAGCGCCATCGAAACCGGGAACGGTGTCCTTGAGCCCGAGGCCGAGCTCGACGAGCTTGTCCTTGACCTCATCAACCGACTTCTGTCCGAAGTTGCGGATGTTCATGAGCTGCGTCTCCGACAGGGCGACCAGTTCGCTGACGGTGTTGATTCCCTCGCGCTTGAGGCAGTTGTAGCTGCGCACAGACAGGTCGAGGTCCTCGATCGGCATGCTGAGCTCGCTCGAGAGCACGGCGTCGACGGGAGCCGGGCCGATCTCGATGCCCTCGGCGGCCGAATTGAGCTCGCGCGCCAGTCCGAACAGCTCGGTCAGCGTGCGACCGGCCGAAGCGATGGCGTCGCGGGGCGTGATCGCGTTCTTGGTCTCGACATCCACCACGAGGCGGTCGAAGTCGGTGCGCTCACCGGCACGAGTGGCCTCGACACGGTAGGTGACCTTGAGCACGGGCGAGTAGATCGAGTCGATCGGAATCTGTCCCGCTTCGCTGAACTCGCTGCGGTTCTGCGAGCCGGAAACGTAACCGCGGCCACGCTCGATGGTGAGTTCGAGTTCGAACTTCGCCTTGTCGTTGAGGGTCGCGATGACGAGCTCGGGGTTGTGGATCTCGACGCCGGCCGGAGCCGAGATGTCAGCGGCCGTGACCTGTCCCGCACCCTGCTTGCGCAGGTAGGCGGTGATCGGCTCGTCATGCTCGCTCGAGACGACGAGGCCCTTGATGTTCAGGATGATCTCGGTGACATCTTCCTTCACGCCCGCGATCGTCGAGAACTCGTGCAGCACGCCATCGATGCGGATGCTCGTGACAGCGGCTCCGGGGATCGAGGAGAGCAGGGTGCGACGAAGGGAGTTCCCGAGGGTGTAACCGAAACCGGGTTCAAGCGGCTCGATGATGAACCGCGAACGGAACTCGGAGATGTTCTCTTCGGTAAGAGTTGGACGCTGTGCAATAAGCACTGGTGATTCCTTTCGGCGAAGTGTCCGCTATTTGACACTTGTGTTCGACGGGGTGGCTGGCCCGCCGGTCTATTGAATTGTGTTCAGAATTCGTGTGGTGGCCGGTAGGCCGCTCGCGGCCGTGTCGAGACCCCTGTCAAACTCAGGTGACGGGGAGTCTCGACACAACCGCTCGCGATCGCTACTCGATGAAACAAAACAGCTAGACGCGACGACGCTTCGGCGGACGGCATCCGTTGTGCGCCTGCGGGGTGACGTCGTTGATCGAGCCGACCTCGAGGCCAGCGGCCTGGAGAGAGCGGATCGCGGTCTCGCGGCCGGAGCCGGGTCCCTTGACGAACACATCGACCTTCTTGACGCCGTGCTCCTGCGCCTGGCGCGCGGCGGACTCCGCCGAAAGCTGGGCCGCGAACGGCGTCGACTTGCGCGATCCCTTGAAGCCGACCGTGCCCGACGATGCCCAGCTCAGTACGGCCCCGGTTGGGTCGGTGATCGTGACGATGGTGTTGTTGAACGTCGACTTGATGTGGGCCTGGCCCACGGCGATGTTCTTCTTCTCTTTACGACGCGGCTTACGAGCGGCCGATTTTGGTGCTGCCATTGTGTTCTCCTAAAACCTATATGGCGATGCGAGCAGTGCTCGCTATCGGGCCTTCTTCTTGCCTGCGACGGTGCGCTTCGGGCCCTTGCGGGTACGAGCGTTGGTCTTGGTGCGCTGTCCGTGAACCGGAAGACCACGGCGATGACGAATGCCCTGGTAGCTGCCGATCTCGACCTTGCGACGGATGTCCGCGGCGACCTCGCGACGAAGGTCACCCTCCACCTTGAAGTTCCCCTCGACGTAGTCGCGGAGCGCGATGAGCTGGTCGTCGGTGAGATCCTTGACGCGGATTTCCCCGCTGATCTCGGTGTCCGCGAGGGTCTTAAGCGCCCTCGTGCGGCCAACGCCATAGATGTAGGTCAATGCGACCTCGACGCGCTTATCGCGCGGGATGTCGACTCCTGCTAGACGAGCCATTGTGGCTTCTCCTGTTGATGGGTGGAGGTCTGTAGCAACACCTGTGCAGTGGCCTCCGACCACTGGTGTCCCCCGCGCCGTTCGAATTCGAACGAGGCGGGTTCTGGTGCTGCCATGTGCGTGCGTATTCAGTTGTCCGTGCTGGTCGGGCAGTCCGCCTGCGGCCGTGTCGGGACCGTGGCCTCGACGCGTTCGCCGGCGCTTACTGCGCGGCCGGCAAAGCCTTAGCCCTGGCGCTGCTTGTGGCGCGGGTTGTTCTTGCAGATGACCATGACGTTGCCGTTGCGGCGAATGACACGGCAGTGCTCGCACATGGGCTTGACGCTGGGGGCGACCTTCATTTTTTTCTTCTTTCGCTGTCGTCGTACCGCGGCCGTGTTGTCACACACCGCCGAGGTCGTTACTTTCCAGCATCATTCGTGCCTGGATGGCACTACTTGTAGCGGTAAACGATCCGACCACGGGTCAGGTCGTACGGGCTCAGCTCCACAATCACGCGGTCCTCTGGGAGGATGCGGATGTAGTGCTGACGCATCTTGCCCGAAATATGGGCAAGCACTCTGTGGCCGTTACTCAACTCAACGCGGAACATTGCGTTGGGCAGAGCTTCCACCACTGCACCCTCGATCTCGATGACACCGTCTTTTTTGGCCATAGCCTCTTCGTCGCTAAAAGTATTGATTGCTGGTCGTGCGGTTGGATTGTGGTGATCTGGGCGTAGTTAAACAGCCAGCAGACACCAAAGATCGATCTTATGCCAATCCCGGGCGTTTTGCCAACTTCTGCCTATACTTCACTCCCGAGCTCCCGGAATTACCGGGCAGCCCAGCAGAAAAACGCGAGAAGGCGGCAGGCGGCTACGGGATCGGGACGGGCGTGACGCCGAGCGGCGCGAGGGATGCCGCACCGCCGTCCTCCGCCGTCAGCACCCAGATGCCGCCGGAATGCACGGCCACCGAGTGTTCCCAGTGGGCCGCCGGCGTTCCATCGACCGTCGCGACGGTCCATTCGTCTTCGCGGGTGAACGTGTCGATTCCGCCGAGGGTCACCATCGGCTCGATCGCCACGACGAGCCCGGGCTTCACCTGGGGGCCGCGTTCGCGCACCCGGTAGTTGAACACCGGAGGTTCCTCGTGCATCGAGCGCCCGATGCCATGTCCCACATAGTCCTCGAGGATGCCGTAGCCGCCCTGAGATTCGATGTAGCCCTCGATCGCGTCACCGATGTGGTTGAGGTGGGTGGCGGAGGCCAGTGCGGCGATGCCGCGCCAGAGCGACTGCTCCGTGACATCCGAAAGCTTCTGCCGCTCCGCGACGATCTCGGGACGAGACGCATCCGGGATCACCACGGTGATCGCGGCGTCCCCATTCCAACCCCCGAGTTCGGCTCCGCTGTCGACCGAGACGATGTCGCCCGGTTCGAGCACGCGGGACCCCGGAATGCCGTGCACGACGTCGTCGTTCACCGAGGTGCAGATTGTGTGCCGGTAGCCCGGCTCCTTCATGAAGTTGGGCACGCCGCCGAGCGCGCGGATGGCACTCTCGGCGATCGCATCGAGTTCGAGCGTCGTGGTTCCGGGCCGAATGGCGGCGCGCACGGCCGCGAGGGATGCCGCGGTTGCGAGCCCCGGCGCCAGCATGAGCCGAAGCTCGGCTGGCGTCTTGTAGATGTTCTTGCGGAAGCTCAACGCCGTGCGGGAACGATGCCGCGGGCGTCGAGGGCGTCGGAGATGCGGCCGCTGACATCGTCGATCTCGCCGAGGCCATCGACCTCGATGAGCAGTCCGCGCGCGCTGTAGACCTCGATCAGGGGCATCGTCTCTCGCGTGTAGACCTGCTGGCGGTGGCGGATGGCCGCTTCTGTGTCATCGGCGCGGCCCTGCTCGAGTGCGCGCTTGCCCAGTCGGGTGACGACCTCTTCCTGGTCGGCGACCAGTTGGATGACGGCGTCGAGCGACTGGCCCTTGCCCGCGAGCAGGTCATCGAGATAGGCGACCTGCTCGAGGGTGCGCGGATACCCGTCCAGCAGGAAACCGTCGCGGGCATCCTCCTCGTCGAGGCGGCTGGCCACGAGGGCGTTGGTGAGCGAGTCGGGAACGTAGTCGCCCGCATCCACGATCGCCTTGACCTCGATCCCGAGCGGGGTCTGGTCCTTGATGTTCTGGCGGAAGATGTCACCGGTCGCGATCGCGGGGATCGAATAGGCGGCGACCAGGCGGGCGGACTGGGTTCCCTTGCCGGCACCGGGAGGGCCGACGATCAGCAGGCGGGTCAACGCAGCAGCCCCTCGTAGTGGCGCTGCTGCAGTTGCGAGTCGATCTGCTTCACGGTCTCGAGACCGACACCGACGATGATCAGGATGCTCGCGCCGCCGAACGGGAAGTTCTGGTTCGCGCCGAACAGCCCGAGAGCCACGAGCGGCACCAGGGCGATGAGGCCGAGGTAGAGCGAGCCGGGAAGCGTCACCCGGGTGAGCACATAGTCGAGGTATTCCGCGGTGGGTCGACCGGCACGGATGCCCGGGATGAACCCCCCGTACGTCTTCATGTTGTCGGCGACTTCCTCCGGGTTGAAGGTGATTGCGACGTAGAAGTACGTGAATCCGACGATGAGCAGGAAGTACATCAGCATGTACAGCGGGTTGTCTCCCGTGCGCAGGTTGTCCGAGATCCAGGTGACCCAAGCGGCGGGCGCCTTGCCCGCAGCCGGCTGATTGAACTGGGCGATGAGCGCCGGCAGATAGAGCAGCGACGACGCGAAGATCACGGGCACGACGCCAGCCATGTTGACCTTGATCGGGATGTAGGTGTTGTTGCCGCCGTAGGTGCGCCGGCCGACCATGCGCTTGGCGTATTGCACGGGGATGCGTCTCTGCGACTGCTCGACGTAGACGACGAGTCCCACTATCACGATGCCCATGAGGATCACAAACAGGAAGGTCTCGAAGCCCTTCGACTGCTGAATCGCCCAGAGCGAACCGGGGAAGCGGGCCGCGATCGAGGTGAAGATCAGGATCGACATTCCGTTGCCGATGCCGCGCTCGGTGATGAGCTCACCCATCCACATGATGAGGCCGGTGCCGGCGGTCATCGTGATGACCATCAGCAGGATGGCGTACCAGGCGGAGTTGGTGATGAGGGCGGAACATTCCGGGGTTCCCGTGGAGGTCGGGAACAGCGCGCCACTGCGGGCGACGGTGATGAGCGTCGTTGACTGAAGCACACCGAGCGCGATCGTGAGGTAGCGGGTGTACTGGGTCAGGCGGGCCTGGCCGGACTGGCCCTCCTTGTAGAGGGTGTCGAAGTGTGGGATGACCACGCGCAGCAGCTGCACGATGATCGATGCCGTGATGTACGGCATGATGCCGAGCGCGAAGATCGACAGCTGGAGAAGCGCTCCACCACTGAAGAGGTTGACAAGCTCGTAGAGCCCCGAGGTGCCCGAGTTCGCGGCGAGACAGGTCTGCACGTTGCCGAAGTTGACGAACGGCGATGGGATGAACGACCCGAGCCGGAAGAGCGCAATCAGGGCGAGCGTAAAGGCGATCTTCTTACGAAGATCGGGGGTGCGGAAGATCCGCGCTACGGCTCTGAACAACGAGGCCTCCTGGTAAGAACGGTCGGGCGGAGCAGGTGGCCCTCTCGGGCCACCTGGACGGCTACACCACGGGGATCGCCGGGCCGAAGCCCGGCGGTCACCTTAGTTTACGGAGCCGCCCGCTGCAACAATCTTCTGCTCAGCGGAGCCAGAGACCTTGTCAACTGCAACATTCAGCTTAACCGCAATGTCACCCGAGCCGAGAACCTTGACCTTCTCGTTCTTGCGCACTGCACCCTTGGCGACGAGGTCACCGATGGTGACGTCACCGCCGGCCGGGTAGAGCTCGGCCAGCTTTTCGAGGTTCACAACCTGGTACTCGACGCGGAACGGGTTCGTGAACCCTCGCAGCTTCGGGGTACGCATGATGCTGTTCAGGTTTCCGCCCTCGAGTCCGACGCGAACCTGGTAGCGGGCCTTCGTGCCCTTGGTACCACGGCCCGCAGTCTTACCCTTGGAGCCCTCACCGCGTCCGACGCGGGTGCGGTCCTTCTTCGCGCCGGGAGCCGGGCGAAGGTGGTGCATCTTGAGAACCTGCGGACGAGCCTCGGCGACGGGCGCAGCGGCCTTCTTCTCGGCCGGAGCCTTCGCCGTGGCAACCTTGGGGGCTGCAGCCTTCGCCGTGCTCGCCTTCTTCGGGGCTGCGGCGGGCTTTTCAGCCTTCGTTTCTTCAGCCATTAGTCAATCTCCTCGACCTTGACCAGGTGAGCGACGGTGCGAACGTAGCCGCGGTTCTGCGAGTTGTCCTCGCGAACCACGACATCGCCGATGCGGTGAAGCCCGAGGCTCCGCAACGTGTCGCGCTGGTTCTGCTTCTCACTAATTTTGGACTTAATCTGGGTCACCTTCAGGCGAGCAGCCATCAGACACCTGCCTTTGCGTCTGCCTGGGCACGCAGGAGGCGCGGCGGGGCGACATCCTCGACGGAGAGACCGCGACGTGCGGCGACCGCACTCGGCTCCTCGAGCTGCTTGAGGGCAGCGACGGTTGCGTGCACGATGTTGATCGTGTTGGACGATCCGAGCGACTTGCTCAGAACGTCGTGGATTCCGGCGCACTCGAGTACGGCGCGCACCGGCCCACCGGCGATAACACCGGTACCAGCAGACGCCGGACGCAGCAGCACGACTCCGGCAGCGGCCTCACCCTGCACCGGGTGCGGGATGGTGACGCCGACGCGGGGGACGCGGAAGAAGTTCTTCTTCGCTTCCTCGACGCCCTTGGAGATCGCGGTCGGCACCTCGCGGGCCTTGCCGTATCCGACGCCGACCAGACCGTTGCCGTCGCCGACGACGACGAGAGCGGTGAAGCTGAAGCGACGACCGCCCTTGACGACCTTGGAGACGCGGTTGATGGTGACGACGCGCTCGAGGAACTGGCTCTTCTCAGAGTCACGGCTCCCGCGCTGCTGGTTCGGGTTGCGCTCGCGACCACCGCGACGCGCCTCACGAGGCTCGTTCGCGGCAGGCTCGGTTGCGGCTGCAGTCTCAACGACCGTGGCGGTCGGTTCGGCTTCAGTTGCCACGGCGTCAACCACGGGCTGCTCCTTGCTTGTGTCGGTTGCTTTCGTTGTTTCGCTCACAGGTCCAGTCCACCCTCTCGAGCTCCTTCGGCGATGGCAGCGACGCGTCCCGCGTATTTGCTTCCACCACGGTCGAATACGACGGCCTCGACGCCGGCAGCCTTCGCGCGCTCGGCGACGAGTTCGCCGACCTTGCGGGCCTTGGCGGTCTTGTCACCGTCGAACACGCGCATGTCAGCCTCAAGGGTCGACGCGGAAGCGAGAGTGAAACCCTTGCTGTCGTCGACGACCTGCACGAAGACGTGGCGGGCCGAGCGGGTGACCACGAGACGCGGTCGTGCTTCGGTGCCGACGATCTTCTTGCGAAGACGTGCGTGCCTGCGGCCCTTTGCGGCCGACTTGCTCTTGCCTCTAGTTCCGAGAGCCATGATCACTTACCACTCTTTCCGGCCTTGCGGCGGACTACCTCGCCTGCGTAGCGAACGCCCTTGCCCTTATAGGGCTCCGGCTTGCGCAACTTACGAATGTTGGCGGCCACTTCTCCGACGGCCTGCTTGTCGATGCCGTGCACCGACAGCTTGTTGTTGCCTTCGACGGCAAAGGAGATGCCGGCCGGCGGGTCGATCGTGATCGAGTGCGAGTAGCCGAGGGCGAACTCCAGAGAGTTGCCCTTCGCCAGCACGCGGTAACCGGTACCGACGATCTCGAGTCCCTTGGAGTAACCCGTGGTGACGCCGACGATCTGGTTGGCGATCAGTGTGCGGGTCAGGCCGTGGAGCGAACGCGAATTGCGCTCGTCGTCCGGGCGGGTGACCAGGAGCTGGCCATCCTCGAGCTTGACCTCGATCGGGCTTGCGACGGTGAGCGCGAGCTCACCCTTCGGGCCCTTGACGGTGACGGCTGAGCCGTCGACCGTGACATCGACCCCGGCAGGGATCTCGATGGGAAGACGTCCAATACGTGACATGGGTGATTACCACACGTAGGCGAGGACTTCCCCACCTACGCCCTTCTTCGACGCCTGGCGGTCCGTGAGGAGTCCAGAGGAGGTCGACAGGATGGCGACACCGAGCCCGCCGAGAACGCGGGGGATCTCGGTCGACTTCGCGTAGACGCGGAGGCCGGGCTTCGAAACGCGCTTGATTCCGACGATCGAGCGCTCGCGGTTCGGGCCGTACTTGAGGTCGAGGGTGAGCGTCGAGCCGACGCGCGCGTCCTCGATCTTCCATCCCCCGATGTAACCCTCGGTCTTGAGGATCTCGGCGATGTGGGACTTGAGCTTGCTGTTCGGCATTGACACGGTGTCGTGGAATGCCGAATTCGCGTTGCGCAGTCTGGTCAGCAGGTCTGCGACCGGATCTGTCATTGTCATGATGGTGGTGCCTTCCTCACCCGGTTTCGGCAGCTCTTACGGAACTGCCGACCTAAAGTGATCGGTGCTGCTTGGATTGTGCTGCTGGTTAGACGGGGGTGTTCTCCGCGTTGCGGAACGGGAAGCCGAGCGCCTTGAGCAGCGCGCGACCCTCGTCATCGGTCTTCGCAGTGGTCACGACGGTGATGTCGAAGCCACGAACCCGGTCGATGCGGTCCTGATCGATCTCGTGGAACATCGACTGCTCCGTGAGGCCGAACGTGTAGTTGCCGTGGCCATCGAACTGCTTGTCCGACAGGCCGCGGAAGTCACGGATGCGCGGAAGCGCGAGCGAGAGCAGGCGGTCGAGGAACTCCCAGGCCCGGTCACCGCGGAGGGTGACGTGGGCGCCGATCGGCTGGCCTTCGCGGAGCTTGAACTGCGCGATGGACTTGCGGGCGGCGGTGACCTGAGGCTTCTGGCCGGTGATCGCGGTGAGGTCCTTGACGGCCCCATCGATGATCTTGCCGTCGCGAGCGGCCTCGCCGACGCCGGTGTTGACGACGATCTTCACCAGTCCGGGCACCTGGTGCACGTTGGTGAAGCCGAAGTCGCGGGTCAGCTGCGCCGAGATCTCGGTGCGGTACTTCTGCTTAAGGCGCGGAAGAGCCTTGGCGGGCGCCTTCTCGGTCGCCGTGGTGGCAGTGTCAGTCATTACTCGGCTTCCTTCTCAGTTGCCTCGGTGGTCTTCGGGGCGGCCTTCTTCTTGGGAGCGGCCTTCGCCTTGGGAGCCTCGTCGGTGACGGCGGCCTCCTCGGTGACGGCGGCCTCGTCGACCGTGTCGGCCTTCGCGGTGTCCGCCTTCTTCGCAGCGGACTTCTTCACGGGCACGCGACGCGAGACCTTGAAGTAGCGCGTACGCGTGGTCTTGCCGGTGGCATCCGTCTCGACCGTGAAGCCGACGCGAGCCGGCTGCTTGGTGTCGGGGTTGACCAGCTGCACGTTCGACACGTGGATCGGCGCTTCACGCGTCTCGATGCCACCGGTCTTGGTACCGCGGTCGCTCTGGCCGACGCGAACGTGCTTGGTGATGTAGTTGAGTCCCTCGACGACGACGCGGTTCTTCTCCACGAGTACCTCGAGGACCCGACCCTGCTTGCCACGGTCGCCACCGCGAGCCTGGCTGCGGCCGCTCATGAGCTGGACGAGATCGCCCTTTTTGATGTTCGCCATGGTTACAAGACCTCCGGTGCCAGCGAGATGATCTTCATGAACTTCTTGTCGCGGAGTTCGCGACCGACCGGTCCGAAGATGCGAGTGCCACGAGGATCGCCGTCAGCCTTGAGGATGACAGCGGCGTTCTCGTCGAACTTGATGTATGAGCCGTCGGGGCGACGGGTCTCCTTCTTGGTGCGAACGATGACGGCCTTGACGACGTCACCCTTCTTGACGTTTCCGCCAGGGATCGCATCCTTGACCGTGGCGACAATGACGTCGCCGAGGCCGGCGTAACGACGGCCTGAGCCACCGAGTACGCGAATCGTGAGCAGCATCTTCGCGCCGGTGTTATCGGCGACCTTGAGTCTGGATTCCTGCTGAAGCATTTACGTGTCCTTATCCGAAGTAAGCGCGAGGCCTACTTGGCCTTCTCGAGGATCTCGACCAGACGCCAGTGCTTCGTGGCGCTGAGCGGACGGGTCTCGCTGATGAGGACGAGGTCGCCGACACCGGCCGAGTTGGCCTCGTCGTGCGCCTTGACCTTGGAGGTACGGCGGATGACCTTGCCGTAGAGAGGGTGCTTTACGCGGTCCTCGACCTCAACGACGATGGTCTTGTCCATCTTGTCGCTCGTGACATAGCCACGACGGGTCTTGCGGTGGCCGCGGTCGACCACGGTCGCGTCGACCTCGGTGCTCTTGGTCTCAGTAGGCATTACTTCTTCTCCTCAGCCGACTCGGGCGCTGCTTCCGCAACATCCTCGGTCTTCTTGGTCTTCTTAGCGGCCGCCTTGGGGGCTGCCTCGACCGGAGCAGGAGTCGCACGGATGCCCAGCTCGCGCTCACGGATTACCGTGTAGATGCGAGCGATGTCGCGCTTGACAGCGCGCAGGCGACCGTGGCTTTCCAGCTGGCCGGTGGCCGACTGGAAGCGCAGGTTGAACAGCTCTTCCTTGGCCTTCTTGAGTTCGTCGACGAGTCGCTCGTCTTCGAAAGTGTCGAGCTCGACTGGGGCGAGCTCCTTGGAACCGATCGCCATTATGCGTCGCCCTCCTCGCGCTTGATGATGCGTGCCTTGAGCGGCAGTTTGTGGATGGCACGAGTCAGAGCCTCGCGAGCGACGATGTCGCTCACGCCGGCGAGCTCGAAGAGCACGCGACCCGGCTTGACGTTGGCGATCCACCACTCGGGTGAACCCTTACCGGAACCCATGCGGGTTTCGGCCGGCTTCTTGGTGAGCGGGCGGTCGGGGTAGATGTTGATCCACACCTTTCCACCACGCTTGATGTGACGCGTCATCGCAATTCGAGCTGCCTCGATCTGCCGGTTGGTCACATATGCGGGAGTGATGGCCTGGATGCCGTACTCGCCAAACGACACCGTCGTGCCACCGGTCGCCTGGCCGCTACGGCCCGGGTGGTGCTGCTTACGGTGCTTGACCCTGCGGGGAATCAACATGGCCTCAAGCCTCCACTGCTACTGCTGCCGGAGCAGCTTCTGCCTTCGGAGCGGCCGCGGCTGCCGGGGCAGCCCCACGACGCGGTCCGCTGTCGCGGCGGTCATCACGGCGGTCGTCGCGGCGCTCGGGGCGCGTGGACTTGGCGTTGGCCTGCTCGCGAGCGAGCTCCTTGTTGGTGATGTCGCCCTTGTAGATCCAGACCTTCACGCCGATGCGGCCGAAGGTGGTCTTGGCCTCGTAGAAGCCGTAGTCGATGTTCGCGCGCAGCGTGTGCAGCGGAACGCGACCCTCGCGGTAGAACTCGGAACGGCTCATTTCTGCGCCACCGAGACGACCGGACACCTGGATCCGAACACCCTTGACCGTTGGGGTGCGCTGGGCACCCTGCAGGCCCTTGCGCATCGCACGACGGAACGCGACGCGAGCGCTGAGCTGCTCCGCGATTCCCTGTGCAACGAGCTGAGCCTCGGCCTCGGGGTTCTTCACCTCGAGGATGTTGAGCTGAATCTGCTTGCCCGAGAGCTTCTCGAGGTCGGTGCGAATGCGCTCCGCCTCGGCGCCACGACGACCGATCACAATGCCCGGACGGGCGGTGTGGATGTCGACGCGAACGCGGTCACGGGTGCGCTCGATTTCGATGCGCGCCACTCCGGCGCGATCGAGCGAGGTCTTGAGCAGGTTGCGGATCTTCACGTCTTCGGCGACAAAGTCGCTGTAACGCTGGCCGACCTTGGTGCTGTCCGAGAACCAACGCGACACATGGTCGGTGGTGATTCCCAGACGGAACCCGTAGGGGTTTACTTTCTGTCCCATTACTTCTTCCCTGCCTTCTTGGAAACGACAGCCGTCTCTTTCTCGTCCGGCGTTGCCAGGACGATCGTGATGTGGCTGGTGCGCTTCAGGATCTGGAAGGCGCGTCCCTGTGCACGAGGCTGGAAGCGCTTGAGGGTCGTTCCCTCGTCGACGAACGCCGACGAGACGAACAGGTCCTGCTCATCCAGGTAGCTGTTGCTTGCATCCGCCTTGACCCGCGCGTTGGCGATTGCCGACTCGACGAGCTTGTAGACCGGAGTGCTCGCACCCTGCGGGGCGAACTTCAGGATGGCCAGGGCCTCCTGGGCCTGCTTGCCGCGGATCATGTTGACGACGCGACGGGCCTTCATGGGGGTGACGCGAATATGCTTCACGCGAGCCATGGATTCAACCATTTCTCTTTACCTTTCCGTCCCCGCGCTAGCGGCGACGACCCTTCTTGTCGTCCTTCTCGTGTCCACGGAAGGTGCGGGTGGGGGCAAACTCTCCGAGCTTGTGCCCAACCATCGTCTCGGTGATGAACACCGGGATGTGCTTGCGGCCGTCATGCACTGCGATGGTGTGTCCCAGGAACGACGGGATGATCATCGAGCGACGCGACCAGGTCTTAATAACGCTCTTGCTGCTGGCTTCGTTCGCCTTGGCCACCTTGCGAAACAGGTGGTCGTCGACGAAGGGGCCCTTTTTGAGACTGCGTGGCATCCTCTACAACTCCTACTTGCGCTTCTTGCCGACATTGCGGCGGCGAACGATGAGCTTGTCGCTCTCTTTGTTGATGTGGCGCGTGCGGCCCTCTTTCTGGCCCCATGGGCTGACCGGGTGACGTCCACCGGAAGTCTTGCCTTCTCCACCACCGTGAGGGTGGTCGACCGGGTTCATGGCGACACCACGCACGGTCGGGCGTACGCCCTTCCAGCGCATCCGGCCGGCCTTTCCCCAGTTGATGTTCGACTGCTCGGCGTTGCCTACCTCGCCGATTGTGGCGCGGCAGCGTGCGTCGACGTTGCGGATTTCACCGGACGGCAGACGAAGCTGCGCGTAGGGGCCATCCTTGGCGACGAGTCGAACCGATGCTCCGGCGGAGCGAGCCATCTTCGCTCCCCCGCCCGGCTTCAGCTCGATCGCGTGAACGACGGTACCGACCGGGATGTTGCGAAGCGGCAGGTTGTTACCCGGCTTGATGTCCGCGCCGGCGCCCGACTCGATGATGTCGCCCTGGCTCAGCTTGTTCGGAGCGATGATGTAGCGCTTCGAGCCATCGACGAAGTGCAGCAGCGCGATGCGCGCCGTGCGGTTCGGGTCGTACTCGATCTCGGCGACACGGGCGTTGACGCCGTCCTTGTCGTTGCGCTTGAAGTCGATCACGCGGTACTGGCGCTTGTGGCCACCACCGATGTGACGGGTCGTGATGCGACCGGCGTTGTTACGGCCACCGGTCTTGGGCAGTGGACGAAGAAGCGACTTCTCCGGGGTCGAACGCGTGATCTCGGCGAAGTCTGCAACCGAGGAACCGCGACGACCAGGAGTCGTGGGCTTGTACTTACGAATAGCCATGAGTTTGTCTCCTGTGATCCCTAGCCGACAGCGGTGAAGATGTCGATGGAACCGGACTTGAGTGTGACGATGGCGCGCTTGGTGTCCTTGCGCTTGCCGAGGCCGAACTTGGTGCGGCGGGTCTTGCCCTTTTTGTTCAGGGTGTTGACCGACGCGACCTGAACGCTGAAGATCTTTTCGATCGCCAGCTTGATCTCGGTCTTGTTCGAACGGGGGTCGACGATGAAGGTGTACTTGCCCTGGTCGATCAGGCTGTAGCTCTTCTCGGAGACCAGCGGCGACAGGATGACGTCGCGCGGGTCTTTCTGGGTCGCGGTCATGCGGATGCCTTCTCTCTGCGTGCCGCGGCACGCTCAGGGCTGACGCGCTTCTTGCTGATGGGCGCGTCGTCCTCGGTGGTCTCGACCTTCACGGCCTTGACCGGGCCGGCGACGAAGCCGTCGAAGGCGCTCTTGGTGAACACGATGTCATCACTGACGACGACGTCGTAGGCGTTGAGCTGGTCCCAGGTGAGCACGTGCACGCCGGGGATGTTGCGAACGCTCTTCTGGCTGACGATGTCGTCGCGCTCGATGACGATGAGCACCTGGCTCGACGTCGTGATGCTCTCGAGCAGGGCGACGATGGTCTTGGTCGACGGCACGTCTCCAACAGAGAGCGAGTCGATGACGTGGATTCGTCCGCCACGGGCGCGGTCCGAGAGGGCGCCGCGCAGTGCCGCCGCGATCATCTTCTTCGGGGTGCGCTGGCCGTAGTCGCGCGGGTGGGGTCCGTGGACGATTCCACCACCGGTCATCTGGGGAGCACGGATCGATCCCTGGCGGGCGCGACCGGTTCCCTTCTGCTTGAACGGCTTGCGACCGGCACCGGACACTTCACCACGACGGAGCGTGTTGTGCGTGCCCTGACGAGCCGCGGCGCGCTGGGCGACGACGACCTGGTGGATGAGCGGGACATTGGTCTGCACGTCGAAGGTCTCGGCGGGGAGGTCGACAGAGCCGACCTTCTTTCCCTTGGAGTCGATGACGTCGAGCGTACCGTTTGTGTTGTTTTCGGCGGCCATGGCCTTACGCTCCCTTCACTGCGTTGCGGACGAAGACGATGCGGCCCTTGGCGCCGGGAACGGCGCCCTTGACCAGGATCAGGTTCTTCTCGAGGTCCACCGAGTGCACGATGAGGTTCATCGCGGTGACGCGGTCCCCACCCATGCGGCCGGCCATGCGCATTCCCTTGAACACGCGTGAAGGCGTGGAGGATGCACCGATCGAGCCGGGCTTGCGGTGGTTACGGTGCGAACCGTGGGAGGAAGAGACGCCCTTGAAGTTGTGACGCTTCATGACTCCGGCGAAGCCCTTGCCCTTGGAGGTGCCGACGACGTCGACCTTCTGGCCGGCCTCGAAGATGTCGACCGCGATCTCCTGGCCGAGCGTGTACTCGGCGGCATCGGCGGTGCGGACCTCGGTGAGGTGACGGCGAGGCGTGACGCCCGCCTTGTCGAAGTGGCCGGTGGCCGGCTTGTTCACCTTGCGGGGATCGATCTGGCCGTAGGCGACCTGAACGGCGCTGTAGCCGTCGATCTCCGGGGTGCGCAGCTGGGTCACGACGTTGGGCGTGATCTCCACGACGGTCACGGGGATGAGCTTGTTGTTCGCGTCCCAGACCTGGGTCATGCCGAGCTTCTTGCCCAGCAGTCCCTTGCTTGTCTTAGTAGTAGTCATCATGTTTCCTAAAAGCCGGGGCCCTAGAGCTTGATCTCGATGTTGACGTCGGCCGGCAGGTCGAGACGCATGAGCGAGTCGACGGCCTTCGGCGTGGGGTCAATGATGTCGATCAGGCGCTTGTGGGTGCGCTTCTCGAAGTGCTCGCGGCTGTCCTTGTACTTGTGAGGGGAGCGGATCACGACGATCACGTTCTTCTCGGTAGGAAGGGGCACCGGGCCGACGACAGTAGCACCGGCACGGGTGACCGTGTCGACGATCTTGCGCGCCGAGCTGTCGATGACCTCGTGGTCATACGACTTAAGTCGGATGCGGATCTTTTGTCCCGCCATGTGTGACTCACTCTCTTTAATGCATCGTGGCTTTGCGACTAGCGCTCGGCTATTGGATGCTCGGTTTGCTCAGTTCGTGCCTGGTTGCTGCACAGCTGCTGTCTCACCACTGTTTTTGTGTCAATTACCGCTGGGGAATTACCGGCCCCCGCGCTCGGGCGTGTCGCCCGACTGCGGAACATGGTTGTGACACCAGTTCGAAGGATCCGATTAAGTCGCGTTCTGCTACCCGCGGCCCAGATGGTGACGCTGAGTCTTGACGACTCGGTCTCACATCTGTGCACTGCCTGGCAGTGATCCCGGCGCAAAGCCGGTTTTGTTGAACTAGGAGAGTCTGCCACAGGTTTGGAGTGTCTGCAACCCGGGCGTGTCACGTTGGGCGTGTCGCCGCTGACGCGCGGATCGCGGCGCAGCCCGGCCCCGCCGTGGTGTGCGCGGCACCTCCCCCAGCACGCGCCAATCCGGATTGTTCCCCCACGTCAGAATGGTTCCCCCTCGAAACGGACCAGACGCGCCCACGGGGAACAATCACCGACGGCGACGAGCGGCATCGAGGGGCAGCCCCGCCGCGGACAGGGTGTAGCGGAGCCGTTCGGGGCTGAGCGCCACGGGCCAGCGCCATCGGGCGACGACCCTGGGCAGCGCGCGAAGCCGATCCTCGCGGATCTTCTCATCGAGCACGACCTGGTCGGCGGATCGCCCTCCGCGGAAGGCCGGATCGAGGTACTTGAGGTCGCCGTCGGCCTCGCCCACGACCCCATGGTCGGGCCAGGAGAAGTCAGTGTCGCCGATGAACCCCCGATCGTCGAAGTGTGACTGCTGGAGGATCGGAGCCGGCAACCCCACGAGCCGCATATTCCATCGGCTCGCCGATTCGATCGGGGAATCCGCGTTCGTCACGCTGAAGTCGATGATGTCACGGGCTCGGGCATGACCCCGAAACGGCAGTCGGGCGGCCCAGGACTCCCCGAGTTCGTCCGGCGTCACCAGGGGCGGCCGGTGGTGGAATCGATCAACGTGAAGGGCAGCGTCCATCGATGTCACAGCGCTCACACCGGGAGCCACCACTGCGAGATCGATGACCGTGCGCGCGATGGACGTGACCAGAAGTCCATCGAGCTCAACGACATCCGCACCCGTGATGGGAAGCGAGTGGCGCACGACCATGCCGCGACTACGCGTGCCGTTCGCCGCATCCTGGGTCAGGTGCACCCGGTCCGGCCAGGGACCGATGATGGGCAGGCCGTGGATCGCCGCCGCGCTCCAGTGCGACAGGACCGGGCGGGTACCACGGGTCTCGGCCACGGCGCGGATGGCGAGGACGTACCTCTCGCGCGCGCCCAGCCCGGCCCAATACGGCTCATCTACGTAGGCACCCCGCGCGATCCGCACCTCCGTGCCGTGAGCCGCCCGCGCTGCATGTCGCTGGCGCGTGTCGTCGAATGTGCGCAGTTCGCGGACGAGGACGAGCCGGGTGGAGGGTGCCATGCCGACGATGATCGGGCACACCCGTCCCGCGGCACGTCCCGCGCTGCCTTTTCGTGGGCAGTCCCTCCCCCTGGGCCGCGGTGATGGAGGGGACCCGACGGAGTTTTGTTCCCGCCTGGAAGGTGAGTGCCGCGTCGAGAAGAACCATTCCGGACCGGGAGGACCAATCGGGGTGGAGCGGCGCGGCAACGACAAAGGGCCGCACCCGGAGGTGCGGCCCTTCTCGTGGAACAGGTGCTACTTGAGGATCTTGATGACCGTGCCGGCGCCGACGGTGCGGCCACCCTCGCGAATTGCGAAGCGGAGGCCCTCCTCCATGGCGATCGGCTGGATCAGGTTGACCGTCATCTCGGTGGTGTCACCAGGCATGACCATCTCGGTGCCCTCGGGCAGCGAGATGACGCCGGTGACGTCCGTGGTGCGGAAGTAGAACTGCGGACGGTAGTTCGCGTAGAACGGGTTGTGACGGCCACCCTCATCCTTGGAAAGGATGTAGGCGTTCGCCTCGAACTCGGTGTGAGGCGTGACCGAACCGGGCTTGACGACAACCTGGCCGCGCTCGACGTCTTCACGCTTGGTTCCACGGAGCAGGAGTCCGACGTTCTCACCGGCGCGTGCGTCTTCGAGGGTCTTACGGAACATCTCGATGGCGGTGACGGTGGTCTTGGAGGACTTCTCCTTGATGCCGACGATCTCGACCTCGTCGTTCGGGTGGAGGATTCCACGCTCGACACGGCCGGTGATGACGGTTCCACGACCGGTGATCGTGAAGACGTCCTCGACGGGCATGAGGAAGGGCTTCTCGGTCTCGCGGACGGGCTCGGGAACGAACTCGTCGACCTTGTCCATGAGGTCGGCAACGGTGGCGGCCCAGACCGGGTCGCCCTCGAGGGCCTTGAGCGCGGAGACACGCACGACGGGAGCGGTGTCCCCGTCGAACTCCTGGCTCGAGAGCAGCTCGCGGACCTCGATCTCGACGAGCTCGAGGATCTCCTCGTCGTCGACCATGTCGGTCTTGTTCAGAGCGACAACGATGTACGGCACGCCGACCTGGCGGGCGAGCAGCACGTGCTCACGCGTCTGGGGCATCGGACCGTCAGTGGCGGCGACGACCAGGATCGCGCCATCCATCTGCGCGGCACCCGTGATCATGTTCTTGATGTAGTCAGCGTGACCGGGGGCGTCTACGTGTGCGTAGTGGCGCTTCTCGGTCTGGTACTCAACGTGGGAGATGTTGATCGTGATGCCACGCTGCTTCTCCTCGGGGGAGTTATCGATCTGGTCAAACGCGTAAGAAGCGTTCAACTTCGGGTACTTGTCGTGCAGCACCTTCGTAATTGCAGCCGTCAACGTGGTCTTACCGTGGTCGACGTGACCGATGGTACCGACGTTGACGTGTGGCTTAGTCCGCTCGAACTTTGCCTTCGCCAATTGGTCCTCCTCAGGACTTAGTTGCAGACGCCCGCGGCTCGAATTGTTTCGAGCCGCGTGCGCTACGGGGTTTGGATGTAGATATTTTACTTGGGTGAGCAGCTGGCCCTCGGTTGAGGGAGCTACTCGCCCTTGTTCTTCTGTACGATCTCCTCGGCCACCGCGCGCGGCACCTCAGAGTAGCTGTCGAACGTCATGGAGTACACGGCGCGGCCCGACGTCTTCGACCGGAGGTCTCCGACATAACCGAACATCTCCGACAACGGTACCTTCGCCGCGATGACCTTGACGCCGGTGGCGTCCTCCATCGACTGGATCTGGCCACGACGCGAGTTGAGGTCACCGATCACATCACCCATGTATTCCTCCGGGGTGCGAACCTCGACGGCCATGAGCGGCTCGAGCAGCACGGGATCGGCCTTGCGGGCCGCTTCCTTGAATGCCATCGAGCCGGCGATCTTGAATGCCATCTCCGAGGAGTCGACATCGTGCGATGCGCCATCGAGCAGGATCGCCTTCACCCCGACCATCGGGTAACCCGCGAGCACGCCGACCTGCAGCGCATCCTGGATTCCGTGGTCGACCGACGGGATGTACTCGCGCGGAATGCGACCACCGGTGACCTTGTTCTCGAACTCGTATGTCTTGTCGACGGTCACCTCCATCGGCTCAAGGGAGATCTGGATCTTGGCGAACTGGCCAGAACCACCGGTCTGCTTCTTGTGGGTGAAGTCGTGCTTCTCGACGATGCGACGAATCGTCTCGCGGTAGGCAACCTGCGGCTTTCCGACGTTCGCCTCGACGCCGAACTCGCGCTTCATGCGGTCGACAAGGATGTCGAGGTGAAGCTCGCCCATTCCCTTGATGACCGTCTGGCCCGTGTCCTGGTTCTGTTCGGTGCGGAAGGTCGGGTCCTCTTCAGCGAGCTTCTGGATCGCGAGACCCAGCTTCTCCTGGTCGGCCTTGGTCTTCGGCTCGATCGCGACCTCGATGACCGGCTCCGGGAACGTCATCGACTCGAGAACAACCTGGTTCGTCGGGTCGGTGAGGGTGTCACCCGTGGTCGTGTCCTTGAGTCCGATGACCGCGTAGATGTGCCCGGCGGTGACGGAATCGACCGGGTTCTCCTTGTTGGCGTGCATCTGGAAGATCTTGCCGATGCGCTCCTTCTTGCCCTTGGTCGCATTGACGAGCTGCGCACCCGAGTCGGCGTGACCGGAGTACACGCGGATGTAGGTGAGACGACCGAAGAACGGGTGCACCGCGACCTTGAACGCGAGAGCCGCGAACGGCTCCGTCGCATCCGGGTGACGCAGGATGACCTTCTCTTCGTCGCGCGGGTCGTGCGCCTCGATGGCCGGCACGTCGAGCGGGGTCGGCAGGTAGTCGACGACCGCATCGAGCATCGGCTGCACACCACGGTTCTTGAATGCGGAACCGCAGAGCACCGGGTAGATCTGGCTCGAGATGGTGAGCTTACGGATCGCGGCCTTGATCTCCGCGACCGTGAAGTCGGTGTCACCCTCCATGAAGCGCTCGAGGAGCGCGTCATCGGTCTCGGCGACGACCTCGAGGAGGACCGCACGGTACTCGTTGGCCTTCTCGACCAGGTCGGCCGGGATCTCTTCGATGTCGTACTTCGCGCCGAGCTCGACGTCACCCTTGGAGTCTCCGCGCCAGGTCAGCGCGCGCATCTCGACGAGGTCGACGACACCCTCGAAGGTGTTCTCGAATCCGATCGGGAGCTGGATGACGAGGGGCTTGGCGCCGAGGCGCTTGATGATGGTGTCGACCGTGTAGTAGAAGTCGGCTCCGAGCTTGTCCATCTTGTTGACGAAGCAGATGCGCGGAACGTCGTACTTGTCGGCCTGACGCCAGACGGTCTCGGACTGGGGCTCAACGCCCTCCTTGCCGTCGAAGACGGCGACGGCACCATCGAGAACGCGGAGCGAACGCTCCACCTCGACGGTGAAGTCCACGTGGCCGGGGGTGTCGATGATGTTGATCTGGTGCTTGTTCCAGAAACAGGTCGTCGCGGCGGACGTGATGGTGATTCCACGTTCCTGCTCCTGCGCCATCCAGTCCATGGTGGCTGCACCATCGTGCACCTCACCGATCTTGTGGGTGATGCCCGTGTAGTACAGGATGCGCTCGGTGGTGGTGGTCTTGCCAGCATCGATGTGAGCCATGATGCCGATGTTTCGGACCTTGTTCAGGTCGGTGAGCACGTCTTGTGCCACGGAGTGTCCTTACGAATCAGAAGTGAAAGAGGAAGAATCTTTTGGTCGAGCAGGCCGCCTGCGATCGTGTAGCGTCCAGGGTCTCGACACCCTCACAGAACACGCAGCTCGGCCGCCAGAGGGGTTACCAGCGGTAGTGCGCGAAGGCCTTGTTGGCGTCGGCCATCTTGTGAGTGTCCTCGCGACGCTTCACCGCGGCGCCGAGGCCGTTGGACGCGTCGAGGATCTCGTTGGTGAGACGCTCGGTCATGGTCTTCTCGCGACGCGCCTTGGCGTAGGTGGTGAGCCAGCGCAGTGCGAGGGTGTTGGCGCGGTGAGGCTTGACCTCGACCGGCACCTGGTAGGTGGATCCGCCGACGCGGCGGCTCTTGACCTCGATGGTGGGGCGCACGTTGTCGAGCGCCTTCTTCAGCGTGACCACCGCATCCGCACCGTTCTTGG
>JBBSBA010000008.1:0-56056 GCA_038251725.1 Actinomycetales bacterium | reverse complement strand
GTCGCGAGACTCCTCGAGTGAATCTCGCGACGGTGATGCTGCATGCTGGGCGTGCGCGGGCTAGCCGGAGGGTCAGGCCATCTA
The DNA here is from genome assembly GCA_038251725.1 of Actinomycetales bacterium. GTDB lineage: Bacteria > Actinomycetota > Actinomycetes > Actinomycetales > Microbacteriaceae > Lacisediminihabitans. The sequence continues at coordinate 55,972 of JBBSBA010000008.1, read as the reverse complement.
GACCGATCGTCGAATCGGGGTACAAATTGTGCTGTCATGATCATGCGACCCCCTACATCTAGCGGAATTGCACGTCCTCATTATGGTGGACACGCTGATGCAAACGCAACTAATCTCATGTTTTGCGTTGGTGGAGTTTTCCGACCCAGCGTTAACGCGCGATGGGCGCCGCCCCGGTTCCGGGGCGACGCCCTCCGATCACGATTTCCCTCGAGGGAATCCGCGATCGGACGTCGATCATTTCACGCTGTCGCCCCGAGGGGCGTTGACTACTTGAGGGTGACGGTGGCGCCGGCTTCTTCGAGCTGAGCCTTGGCCTTCTCCGCGATCTCCTTGTTGACGCCTTCGAGCACAACGCCGGGGGCGTTGTCGACGACGGCCTTGGCCTCGCCGAGGCCGAGGCTCGTGAGGGCACGGACCTCCTTGATGACCTGGATCTTCTTGTCACCGATGGACTCGAGAACGACGTCGAAGGAATCCTTCTCCTCGACCTCTTCGACCGGGGCGGCGGTTCCACCGGCGGCAGCAGCCGCAACGGGGGCGGCCGCGGTGACCTCGAAGACCTCTTCGAACTTCTTGACGAAGTCGCTGAGCTCGATGAGGGTGAGCTCCTTGAATGCGGCGATCAGGTCGTCGCTGGAAAGCTTTGCCATGATTTTTCTCCTTGTTTTTCGTGTTGTTAGCCGCGCTGCCTAGCCCCATGAGGGAATTAGGACGCGGAATCCTGCTTCTCGCGCAGCGCTTCGACGGTGCGAACCGCCTTCGCGAGCGGTGCGTTGAACAGATAGGCGGCGCCGAACAGCGAGGCCTTGAAGGCGCCGGCAAGTTTGCCGAGCAGCACCTCTCGGGTCTCGAGATCGGCGAGCTTGATGACCTCTGCGGAGGAGAGGGGGTTACCGTCGAAGTAACCACCCTTGATGATCAGCAGCGGGTGTGCCTTGGCAAAGTCGCGAAGTCCCTTCGCAACGGTGACGGGGTCACCGTGAACGAATGCGATGGCGGACGGGCCGACGAGTTCCTCGTCAAAAGACGAAATCCCCGCGTTGTTCGCCGCAATCTTGGTCAGCGTGTTCTTTACCACGGCGTACGTTGCGTGCTCACTGAGGTTCTTGCGCAGCGTCTTCAGCTGCGCGACAGTGAGCCCGCGGTACTCGGTGAGCAGAACGGCGGTCGAGTCGCGGAACTTGTCCGTGAGCTCGGCAACCGAAGCTTCCTTGTTCGCCATGTGGCTCCTAGGTGGATTGGTGGTGCGTAATTTCTTGCGCTTCCGGCCACCGAGCTCGCTTAACGAAAAAAGCTCCGGCGCAAGCGCACGGAGCAAAACCTTTTCAGGGAGTTCTCAATACACCTGCGCAGGTTTTCGTTCACCCCGTGAGGGGCTTCGCGAACCTTCGATCGGGACAGCAATTCATTTCTGAATCGCGGCACACCGATAACCGGCGGTCTTTGGCTCCGTTGAGACTACGGGATGCCACCGGCGCGACGCAACTCGGTGGCGTTCTAGACGTGATCGCGCCAGGAGTGCTGCGGCTCGTAGCCGAGCACCCGGCGCGCCTTGTCGATCGACAGCAGCGTCTCGTGCTGTCCGAGCTCGCGGGTGACCGGCGCGGACGGGAAGACCTCGGCGGCAAGCTCGGCGCTCGACCGGCTCATGACGGTGTCGGCCGCGGCGATGATGTAGGCCTCGAACCCGGGCTTGCTCAGCGCGAGCGCGCGCTCGACCGCCTGGGCGCCGTCCCGCCCGTCGATGTAACCCCACAGGTTCCATTTGCGCAGCGTCGCGTCGGCGTCATAGGCCGGGAATGCCGCGTAGTCCGCGACATCCATGACGTTGGAGAAGCGGAGCCCGGTGATGCTGAGCTGCGGGTCCCAGCGAACGAGCTTGATCGCGAGCTGCTCCTCAAGGTGCTTGGTGAGGGAGTAGATGCTCTCCGGCCGGGTCTCGTACTCCTCGTCGACCGGGATGTAGGGCGGCGGCGTCTCGAACGGAATCCCGAGCACGGTCTCGCTCGAGGCGTAGACGATGCGCTTGATGCCGGCCCGTCTGGCCCCCTGGAAGACGTTGAAGGTCGAGTTCATGTTGTTGTGGAACGTCCGCGAATCGGGCAGAATGCCACCGGCCGGCGCCGCGGCGAGGTGCACGACCGCGTCGAGACCGTCGTGACGGTCGTTGATGCCGAACAGGGCATCCACGGTCTGGCCGTAATCGGTGAAGTCGACGCTGGTGAACCCGGGACCCCGTTCGCCAACGATGTCCAGGGAATGAACCTCATGATCGGAGTCACGCAGGCGCTGAACGACAGCGCGTCCGAGTTTTCCGCTGGCTCCGGTGACGGCGATTCTCATGGCGATTTCCTCCTGGGTGTCGTTCAACCAGTCTGACACCCCGACCGCTCGGCCGCGACTCGCTCAGTTCGCGGCAGTCTCGGTCTCCGGGACCGGATCCCCCGACGTCACCGCCGCGGCGCGCGGCAGCAGCACCCGGAACCGCGTGCGACCGGGCTCACTCTCGACGCCGACCGTGCCACGATGGCCCTCGACCACGGCGGCAACGATGGCGAGGCCGAGTCCGGTGCTCCCCGCGGCACGGGACCGTGAGGTGTCACCGCGGGCGAAACGCTCGAACAGCACGGGCTGGAGGTCGACCGGGATGCCGGGGCCATCATCCGTCACGGTGATGACCGCGCTCGATCCCTCGACGGACAGCGCGGCGACCACGGCGGTGCCGGCCGGCGTGTGCACCCGCGCATTGGCGAGAATGTTCGCGATCACCTGGTGGAGGCGTGCGTCGTCGCCGTCGATCATCACCGGGTCCTCGGGCAGATCGAGCGACCAGTGGTGGTCGGGGCCGGCGGCGTGGGCGTCGCTCACCGCGTCGATGAGCAACCGGGTCAGGTCGAGCGAATCGCTCTCGAGATCGCGCCCCTCATCGAGTCGCGCGAGCAGCAGCAGGTCCTCGACGAGGGAGGTCATGCGTGTTGCCTCCGATTCGACGCGGCCGATCGAGTGGATGATGTCGACGGGCAGGTCATGGTTGCCGCGTCGGGTGAGCTCCGCGTATCCGCGGATCGCCGCGAGCGGCGTCCGCAATTCGTGGCTCGCGTCCGCCACGAACTGCCGCACCCTGTTTTCGCTCACCTGGCGGGCGGTGAGGGCGGATGCCACGTGGCCGAGCATGCGGTTGATCGCGGCCCCCACCTGGCCGACCTCGGTGCGCGGATCGGCGTCCTCGTCGGGAACCCTCACCCCGAGCGCCACCTCGCCTCGATCGAGCTCGAGTTCTGCGACGTGCGTGGCGGTGGCGACGACGCGTCCGAGGGGACGAAGCGCTACACGCACGATCCAGGCGCCGAGGAATGCCGCGACGACGAGCCCGGCCGCGGTCACGATCGCGATGATCACGGCGAGCTGCAGCAGTGTCTTCTGCACCTCGCCGAGGGGCAGCGCCGTGACGACCCGCACGCCATCGGAATACTGGACCGCCACCGCGCGGAAGTTGCCAAGACCGTCCCCGAGGTTGACCGTGACCGGCGCCCCGGTTGACGGCACGCTCGCGAGCGGCTTGCTCTGCGCGCTGGTGAGATTCTGCGGGGTTCCGGTCTGGTCCTTCTGGATCCCGGCGACAGTCGTGCCGGAGACGATTCCGATTACGGTCTCCGGCGCCTGCCGGCTGAACGTCTGCTGCAGCCGCCCCGCGGAGAAGTCTTCGGGATGGGGCAGTCCGGCTTCGCCTCCGGGAGCACCGAAGCCGTTCAGCGAACGCCCGTTGGCGGCGCTCAGCTGCTGGTCGAGACGTCCCATGAGAAAGCTCTGCAGGGCGATCACGCTGATCGAGCCGATGACGATGGCCACGGCCGCGAGCAGTCCCACGGTTGCCAGCACGAGGCGGCGGCGAAGCGACCAGCGTGCGCGTCCCGCGCCAGACGCGCGCGAGCGCAGCCAGGTCATCCGGTGGCCTTGATCATGTAGCCGACCCCACGCACGGTGTGGATCATCGGCTCGGCCCCGGCGTCGATCTTCTTGCGCAGGTACGAGATGTAGATCTCGACGATGCTCGAACGCCCGCCGAAATCGTAGCTCCAGACCCGGTCGAGGATCTGTGCCTTGCTCATGACACGGCGCGGGTTCCGCATGAGAAAGCGCAGAAGTTCGAATTCGGTGGCGGTGAGCTCGATGAGACGACCCCCGCGGCGCACCTCGTAGCTCTCCTCGTCGAGCACGAGATCTCCCACGCGCAGGAGCGGGTCGGCCGAGTCGGCGATCACGATGGAGGATCGGCGGATGAGCCCGCGAAGTCGCGCCACGAGCTCTTCGAGGCTGAACGGCTTGGTCACGTAGTCGTCCCCACCGGCGGTGAGACCGGCGATGCGATCGTCGAGCGCATCCTTGGCGGTGAGAAAGAGGATGGGGGTCTCCATGCCGTCGTCGCGCAGCCGCTTGAGCACCTGCAGCCCGTCGATGTCGGGCAGCATCACGTCGAGCACCACCACGTCCGGCTGGAACTCGCGGATGATCCCGATCGCGGCTCGCCCCTCGCTTGCGGCCCGCACATCCCACCCCTCATAGCGCAGCGCCATGCTGAGCAGGTCGCTGAGGGCGGCCTCGTCATCGACGACAACAACCCGCACGGGGGAGCCGTCGGCTCGGTGAAGTTTGGGTCCGGTCGCCGCAGTGGCGGAGGCCCGTGTGCTGGCTGAGGTCGCGTCGCTTGAAGTCACATTCCCCACTATCGCGGGATTTCTATGAGAAGCCTATGTTTCATCCATGGCTTTGCTGAGCGTGGTCTTTGGACGGCTCGGCCGTGCTCCGGCGGACCGACCCTGACTCATTGTTGGTCCATAGCTTTTTCATGCACATTCCATAGGTTCGACCGGCACCTTCGGACCATGAAGATAACCCGCCCCGTGCTGATCAACGGCTCGCTTACTGTCCTCGTGCTCGGCGCCCTCGTCGGGGGCTACTTTGTGGTCGCCAATCCGTTTGCGTCGAACTCCACCGCACTAGCCAGCCAGCTGACCGGAACCGTGCAGACCGGCACCGTCTCGAGCAGCATCACCGCGAGCGGGTCGATAGCGGCGGTGAACACGGTGGATGCCTCGTTCGCCGTCTCCGGCACGATCGCGACGGTGAACACCACACTCGGAGCCACGGTCGCGGCCGGCGACACGATCGGAACCCTCACCAGCACCGACTTCGCAACTGCGCTCGCCAACGCGAAGACCACCCTCGCCAATGCGCAGGCGTCGTTGGCGGATGCCAACGCCAGCCTCGCCGCAGCCCAGGCTGCGGATGCCGCCTCGGCCAACGGCTCCAACCAGACCAACTCCGCGAAGCAGCAGGTGACCTCGGCACAGAACTCGGTCAGCACTGCGACCGCCGCGGTCACCACCGCCCAGACGAACCTCTCCGAGACCACTCTCACGGCGCCCATCTCGGGCCTCGTCGTCGCGATCGGCGGCGCTGTCGGTGCGAAGACTTCGGCCGGGTCGTCGACGAGCAGTCAGGGCGTCACCGCCACAACCTCCGGATTCATGACCATCGCGGATGTCTCGCAGATGACCATGACGGCGAACATCGCCGAGGCGGACATCGCCTCGGTCACCGTCCGCCAGGCTGCCACCATCACGTTCCCCGCCCTTACCGGGGTGACGGCCACGGCGAAGGTGACGGCGGTGTCCCCCGTCGCAACGGCGAGCAACTCGGTGGTCACCTACGCCACGACCATCACGCTCGACACGATCCCGAAGGGCCTGCGGCTCGGGCAGACCGCAGAGGTGTCGATCACGACCGCGAGCTCCGCGGCCGACTCGCTCTATGTGCCGACCGCCGCCATCACGACGGCCACCGACGGCACGTCCACCGTGAAGGTGCTCACGGCCGGTGAGGCCACGAGCACGACCGTGACGCTGGGGGTGGTGGGCAACACGGGAACCGAGATCACGTCGGGCCTGACCGCGGGCGAGACAGTCGTCATCGGCACGGTCGCCGCGAAGACCGCCACCACGGGAACCGCCGGCACTTCGGGCACTGGCGGGCGCTTCGGCGGCGGCGGCACCGGTGGGTTCGGCGGCACCCGCCCGAGCGGCGGCAACGGATGATCCCCGCGACGACGGCCCAGCCGGTTTCGGCTCTTCGCGAACCCGTCCTGCGTCTGGCCGGCATCCATCAGGTCTACGGATCGGGTGAGGCCGTGGTGCACGCACTGCGCGGAATCGACCTCGAGGTGGATTCCGGTGACTACGTCGCCATCATGGGCCCGTCCGGATCGGGAAAGTCCACCCTGATGAACCTGCTCGGCTGCCTCGACATCGCCTCCGACGGCCTCTACGAACTCGCCGGGCACGATGTTCGCTCCCTCAGCGAGAAGGAACTCGCGCGGGTGCGCAACCAGGAGATCGGTTTCGTCTTCCAGTCATTCAACCTGGTGCCACGGATGAGCACCCTCGCGAACGTGGAGCTGCCCCTGGTCTACGCCGGGATGAAGCGTCACGAACGTCGGCGACTCGCGCTCGAGGCCCTCGACATGGTGGGCCTCGCCAACCGGGCTGACCACCAGCCTCAGGAGCTCTCCGGCGGTCAGCAGCAGCGCGCGGCCATCGCCCGCGCCCTGGTCACCGCCCCGACCCTCGTTCTCGCCGACGAGCCGACCGGCAACCTGGACAGCGAATCGACGGAGGAGATCCTCTCCATCCTCGACTCGCTCGGCGATGCCGGCCGAACCATCGTGGTCATCACGCACGAGCAACACGTCGCCGAGCGCGCCCACCGGGTGCTCACCATCAGCGACGGACTGATCGTCTCCGACCATCCCACCTCCACGCTGGCACGGAGCAAAAATTGAGTCTCTTCGAAATTCTGCGCTCGGCGATGCGCGGCGTGACCGCGAACAAGCTGCGGTCGGTGCTCACCCTGCTCGGGGTGATGATCGGCGTCGGATCGGTGATCCTGCTGCTGGCGGTGGGAAACGGGTCGGCGCAGACCGTGCAGAACGCGATCACCACACTCGGCACGAACACGCTCACGGTTCGCCCGAGCGGGTCTGGCGGCGGCGGCTCCACGACCTCGAGCGGCTCGAGCGTCAAGACCATCACCATGGCGGTGAGCAACGAACTCGCCGACTCCGGCCTCGGCCACGTGAAGACGGTGGTGCCGAACGTCAGCACGAGCCTCACGGTGTCGTCGGCTGCCGCATCCTCGACCAGCGTGACGGTGGTCGGGTCGACCCCCAACTATTTCAACGTCTCGACCGCGAAGGTCACCTCCGGCAGCGCATTCACCGCGGCGGACGTCACCTCCTCGGCCCACGTCGCGGTGATCGGTTCGACCCTCGCGTCCACCCTGTTCACCACGGGATCGGCGCTCGGCCAGCAGATCTCGGTGGACGGCACGCCGTTCACCGTGATCGGCATCCTCGCCACCCAGTCGAGTGTGGGCTTCACCGATCCCAACTCGATCGTCATCGCGCCGATCACCCGAATCCAGAAGTCGTTCACCGGCTACGGCGCACTGTCGACTCTCACGATCGAGGCGACGAACTCCGACTCGGTCACCGCTGCACAGGGTGAGGTCGGCGTGATGCTCAACCAGTTGCTCGGCGTCACAGACACCACGAACCTCCCCTACTCGATCACCAACCAGTCGTCGCTGCTCGCCACGGCCGCGGCGAGCGCCACAAGTTTCACGGTGCTTCTCGGTGCGGTGGCGGCGATCAGCCTGCTGGTCGGCGGCATCGGGGTGACGAACGTGATGCTCGTGACGGTGACCGAACGCACCCGGGAGATCGGCATCCGCAAGGCCCTTGGGGCCACCCGCGGGGCGATCCTCGGACAGTTCCTGGCCGAGGCAGCCACTCTCACCCTGCTCGGCGGAGTGCTCGGGGTGATCGCCGCCCTCATCGGGGCGCAGTACCAGATCAATGGCACCCAGCCGGTGATCCTCGGCTACTCGATACCGCTCGCCCTCGGCGTGTCCGTGGCGATCGGCGTGTTCTTCGGGGTCTACCCCGCGGCTCGCGCGGCGGCCATGCGACCCATCCAGGCACTCCGCGCCATCTGACCCCCTCCCCCACACCCACATCCGAAAACGAAGGACTTTCGCCATGAATGACGCCCCCGCTCCCGCAAACGCCGCTCCCGCCGGCGAAACTCCTGCATTTTCGGGAGGCGGGGCGACTCCCTCGCGCACGAAGCACGCGCGCCGGTGGATCACCCCGGTGCTCGCCGGGGTCGCGGCCGTCGCGATCGGACTGTTCGGAGGCATCCTCATCGGCCACAGCACCGCGAGCAGTAGCAGCAGCCAGTCGGCGGGCACGCGGGGCGGATTCGGCGGTGCCGCGGGCGGCGGTGCCGGCGGCGGCTTTGGCGGCGGCTTTGGGGGCGGTGCCGGGGGCGGATTCACCGCCGGAACCATCTCGTCGATCGACGGCGACACCATCACCCTCACCCTCACCGACGGCTCGAAGGTGAAGGTCACGACCGGCACGAGCACCACCGTCACCAAGTCCGCCGCCGGCAAGGTCAGCGACCTCGCCGCCGGGGAAACGGTCACGGTGCGCGGCGCCAAGGACTCCAGCGGCAATGTCACCGCCACCTCGGTCTCCGAGGGCGCCCTCCCCGGCGGTTTCGGAGGCCGGACCCCGCCGACCGGTGGCAGCAATTAGCGCCAGCCGGGCGCCCGGGAGGCTTCACCGATTGGAGCATCCCGCCCAGTCCGCCCAGTCCGCCCAGAGCTTGTCCATAGATTCGAACGACACGGTGGTGCCATGAAACTCGCTCGTCCGGTGGTTGTGAACGTGGTTCTCTCGGTGGTGATCCTGGCGGTGGTCGGCGGCGGCGTGCTCGTCGTGACAAACCCCTTCGCCGCCAGCGGTGCGGTCGCGGCCGTGCAGCTGACCGGCACGGTGCAGAAGGGCACGGTCAGCAAGACGATCAGTGCGACCGGATCGATCGCGCCGGTCAGCGCGGTCGCCTCGTCGTTCGCGGTCTCCGGCACCATCGCATCCGTCTCCGTCATCCCGGGAACCGTCGTCACCGCCGGGCAGACCCTGGGAAACCTGGACCCGACCCCCCTCACCGCGGCGCTCACCGCGGCCAACACCGCCCTCTCGAACGCGGACTCCGGGCTCTCCAACGCGACGTCCGGTGTCTCAAGCGCGAACGCCCAGCTCGCCAACGCCACGTCGGCCGTCCCAGGAGCGAACGCCCAGCTCGCCGCCGCCACGTCAGCCCTCGCCAGCGCGAATGCCCAGCTCGCCGCCGCGAAGACCGCCCTCGCCGCGAGCGCTCCGAGCACTAACGCCCCGGTAACGACATCGAGCGCTGGTCCCGGAGCCAGCACCCCGCCGGTGACATCCCCCGCCGATGCCGTCGCCTCCGCGGAGGCGCTGGTGGCCTCCGCAACCGCGAGGGTCGCCTCCGCCAACGCGCAGGTCACCGCCGCAAATTCGAGGGTCGCTTCCGCGAGGGTGCAGATCGCCTCCGCCAACGCGCAGGTCACCTCGGCCCAGTCCCAGGTCGGCACGGCACAGAATGCGGTGGCCGCCGCCACGGCCAACCTCGGCGACGCCACACTCACTGCTCCGATCGCCGGCCTCGTCATCGCCGTCGCCGACACCGTCGGGGACCGCGTCCAAGCCGGCGACATCGCCGCGTCGGTGACCCCCAGCGGAACCGCGTCGAGCGGCGGCAGCTCCGGTTTCGTCACGATCGCGGATACCTCGCGGCTCACCGTGACCGCGGACATCGCCGAGGCGGACATCGCCTCCGTGTCGGTCGGGCAGGTCGCAACCGTCGAGTTCCCCGCCCTCGGTGCGGTGACGGCCGCCGCGAAGGTCACCGCCATCTCCCCCATGGCCACGACAGGCAATTCCGTCGTCACCTATCCGGCCACCGTCACGCTCGACGCCGTGCCGGCGGGCCTCCGCCTCGGACAGACGGCCCAGGTCGTGATCACCACCAAGACCTCCGGACCCGGGGCACTCTACGTTCCGGCGGCGGCGATCAGCACCGCGAACGGCGTCTCGACGGTGAAGGTCGTCTCGACGGATGGCACCACAACAACCGCTACGGTGACCGTCGGAGTCGCCGGCGATCTCGGAACCGAGATCACCAGCGGCCTGACGGCTGGCCAGACCGTCATGATCGGCAGCGTTGCATCCAACGCGTCGACCAGCACCCAGCAGAGCCGATTCGGCGGCCGCGGCGGGCCGGGTGGCACCGGCGGCTTCGGCGGCGGCGGCCGCCTCGGCGGTTTCGGCGGGCGCCAGGGCGGCGGCGGATGACCGACGCGAACGGGCGGCACCATCCGGCCGAGTGAGGTCGGCACCATCAGCGCCAACGCGGATGCCGTCGAAGCAATGCCGACCCCGCGCGCCTGGCGCGAGACAATGGAGCGGTGACCGTCATCCAGCCCATGCTCTCCCTCTGGGACGAGCCGGCTCCGGACCACCGCGACCGCATCGTGGCTCGTGCGGCTGACCGGATTCAGTGGCTTCGCGCCCGCAGCCGCGGCATCACCGCCACCGATGTCGCGCGGTTGTCCGGCGCGGCCTCGGTGCAGGCCGTCGCGTCCGACAAGCTCAACGGGAACGGCTTCGGCGGCAATGTGTACACCGACCACGGCCGTGCCCGGGAGCCCGAGATTGCGCGCTGGGTCGAGCGGCGCTACGGCATCGTCTCGAGCGATGCCCTGTTCCACGCGGCGGGAGAGACCACCCACCTGGCCACGCCGGACGGACTCGCGCTCACGGCATCCGGCAGCCTCGAACTCGCCGAAATCAAGACGACGAAGTCGGCCTGGCGCTCGATCCCGCGCTCCTACCTGAGGCAGGTCTGGTGGCAGCAGTATGTGCTCGGGGCCGAGCGCACGCTGCTGGTCTGGGAGCAGCACGACGACTTCGTGCCCACCAACGCCGAGCCAGAGTGCCGCTGGATCGACCGCGACGAGAACCAGATCCACGTGCTCGTGCAGCTGGCCAACCAGGTGCTCGACGTCGTGGCCACCGCTCGCAACCGCTAGAGAGTCACCGGCGCCGGCCGCCGCAGGCGAAGCGCCATCAGCACCCCGAGGGAGAACAGCCACGCGAGGGCGATCGTCGTGGCGGCGAGTTCGAGCCGGCTGCCGAACCCGACCTGGAACCGGGCGAGGGAGAGGATGCCTCCGGCGCCCGCGACGACCGCGACCGCGACCGCGGAGGCCAGCGAGAGTCGCGTGAGCCCCCGGTGGCCGATGGCGAACGAGGTCTGCGCCATCGCCAGGCAGGCCGCAGCGAACGCGAGCACCGCAACGACGGTGTGGATCAGATCCTGCCAGGTGAAGCTCGCGCCGACCGGCAGCGGGCATCCCGTCGTGCAGGTGACCTGCGAGGCCACGAAGAAGAACCCGCAGCCGATCCAGAGCGAGACGGAGGGCGCCACGAGTCCAAGCACGGGCAGCCGCGAGCGGATGCCACGGGCGGCATAGCCGATGAGGCTCCCGCCCGCCGCGATGAGCAGCAGTGCCGCCTTGAACCAGTGGGCGGTCGGCTGGCCCGGTGCCCCGAGTTCGCTCACGTACAGATCATGCCCCTGGCTGATGCGGGCCGCCCAGATGATCGCGAGCGCGGCGAGCACGCACGCCGATCCGAGCATCGTCCCGGCCAGCTCCCACGACCGGCTCACGACGCGCAGGGCGGGGTCGTCCATCATTGTTGAATGCTAGGCCCTGGCATAGTTTGCTTCCAATTGACGCCGCCGTAACACCGGGGAATCATTGGTCTGCTTGACTGCGATCATGTCCACGATGCGAGCGATGGTGATCGAGGCCACAGGGGGACCCGAGGTCTTCACCCTGGCCGACCTTCCGATGCCGACCACCGTGAATTCCGAGGTCCTGGTCAAGGTCATCGCGGCCGGGGTTAACCCGATCGATGCGAAGACACGGGCGGGAAGGGGCAATTCCGCCGCCATCGCCAACTACCCGGCCGTGCTCGGAGCGGACTTCAGCGGCGTCGTGGTGAAGAGCCCCTATGAGGCCTGTTCGTTCCGGCCGGGTGACGAGGTGTTCGGCATGGTGTCCGTGCCGCGCCTGGCCGGCACCTACGCCGAGTACGTGACCGTGCCCACCATGTCGATCGCCCGCAAGCCCACCAGACTGACCCACGTGGAGGCCGCGGGAGCGCCCCTCGCCGCGCTGACCGCCTGGGGAATGGTGGTGGATGTCGCGAAGGCCCACGAAGCGCAGCGGGTGCTGATCCACGCGGCGGGTGGCGGTGTCGGGCATTTCGCCGTGCAGTTCGCCACCTACTTCGGCGCGCATGTGATCGCGACGGGTTCGGCCCGCAACGAGAGCTGGTTGCGTGAGCTCGGCGCCGCAGAGGTCATCGACTACTCCGCCACCCGCTTCGAAGAGGTGGTGAGCCGCGTCGACGTCGTGATCGATCTCATCGGCAACGCGCATGACGACACCGGAACGCGCTCTCTCTCGGTGCTGCGCGCCGGCGGGCTGCTCGTCAACCTGCCGAGCGGAAGCTGGCCGACCCTCATGGCGGATGCCGCTGCGGCCGGCGTGCGCGGCACCACCTACACAGTCTCCCCCGACGGCGCAACGCTCGCGATCATCGGGAGGCTTCTCGACTCCGGCGACATCCACGTGACGGTGGACACGGTGTTCGACCTGGAGCGGGTCGCCGAGGCGCACACCGCGATCGAGACCGGGCACACCCACGGCAAGATCGTGCTGAGCGTCTCGGATCTCGTCTAGAGCGTCCGTTCGCGCACGAAGTCGTCTTCCCAGCGCCCGCCGAGAGCGAAGCGCTTGGTGCCGACGATGGCGAACCCGCTCTTCTCGTAGAAGCGGTTGGCGCGCGCGTTCTGCTGGTTCACGCCGAGCCAGAGGGTCTTCGCCCCGCCGATCCGCGCGGTCTCGGCGGCCGAACGCATGAGCTCCGCGGCGACGCCGCTGCCGTGCGAGTCGGCCAGCAGATAGAACTTGCTGAGCTCTGCCGTCGGGCGTGCGGTGACCACGGCCGCGACGTCCGGATCCGTCGGCGAGGCGGCGATCAGCATCGCGTAGCCGACGGCGGTGCCGTCGGAGGTGGCGACGAGCACCTGCCGATCCGGATCGGCGAGGTAGCGCTCAAACCGCTCCGCGGAGAGCTGCGTCGCGACGAATTCCACGATGTCGGCTGGCGGGGTGCCGGGCGGGCAGGCCAGAGGGAAGGTCGCGCCCGCGAGTTCGTGCAGCAGCGCTCCCTCACCGGGCTCCGCCGTGCGTATCGATACCGTCATCCGCCACTCCCTCCCCCCACTTGTTTCTCACAATGCAGGATATCGGCCACGAAATGTGCGCCGACGGCACGGTGCGCGCGCATCGGTGGCGAAACTCCTGCGTTTTCAGCGCGAGCCGAGCGGGCAAACGAAAAGGGGGACCACCGAAGTGATCCCCCTCTCGTGAAATTACCTGCTTAGAGAACGTTGACGTCCAGCGGGATGCCAGGACCGAAGGTGGTCGTGACGGTGCCCTTCTGGATGTACCGGCCCTTTGCGGAGCTCGGCTTTGAGCGCACGATCTCGTCGAGCGCCGCCTTGATGTTCTCCTCGAGCTGCTCGGCGGGGAAGGCCGCCTTGCCAACGATGAAGTGCACGTTGGAGTGCTTGTCGACGCGGAATTCGATCTTTCCGCCCTTGATCTCCCTGACGGCCTTTGCCACGTCGGTGGTCACGGTTCCGGTCTTCGGGTTGGGCATGAGGCCACGCGGGCCGAGCACCTTACCGAGACGACCGACCTTGCCCATGAGCTCCGGGGTCGAGACGGCGGAGTCGAACGAGGTGTAGCCGGCAGCAACCTTCTCGATGAGCTCGTCGCCACCGACCTCGTCGGCACCCGCAGCGATCGCGGCGTCTGCGGCCGGTCCGGTCGCGAACACGACGACGCGGGCCGTCTTGCCGGTTCCGTGCGGGAGGATCACCGTTCCGCGGACCATCTGGTCCGCCTTGCGGGGGTCCACTCCGAGCTTGAGGGCGACCTCGACGGTGGAGTTGAAGTTCTTCGAACCGGTCTCGCGCGCGATTCCGACGGCTTCGTTGGGCGTGTAGAACTTGCCCTCTTCCATCTTCTCGAGCGCGGCGCGGTATGCCTTGGATTTCGTAGCCATTATGCGTCCACCGTGATTCCCATAGAGCGAGCGGTGCCCGCGATGATCTTCTCTGCCGCTACAACGTCATTCGCGTTGAGGTCGACCATCTTCTGCTCGGCGATCGAGCGGAGCTGGTCCTTCGACAGGCGTCCCACCTTGGTGGTGTGCGGGGTGCCGGATCCCTTGGCGACTCCGGCGGCCTTCTTGATGAGCTCTGCAGCCGGCGGGGTCTTGAGGATGAACGTGAACGAACGGTCCTCGTAGACGGTGATCTCGACCGGGATGACGTTGCCGCGCTGCGACTCGGTCGCGGCGTTGTACGCCTTGCAGAACTCCATGATGTTAACGCCGTGCTGACCCAGCGCAGGCCCGATGGGCGGTGCGGGGTTGGCGGCGCCGGCCTGGATCTGAAGCTTGATCAGACCCGTGACCTTCTTTTTCGGTGCCATGTTTTTTCCTTCGTTTCGTGCCGTCCGGATGGACGACGCTCCCGCGCCCCAGTCGGGGTGCGGTGATCTGTGGGGTTAGAGCTTGGTGACCTGGTCGAAGCTGAGCTCCACCGGGGTCTCGCGCTCGAACAGCGAGACCAGCACGATGAGCTTGCCGCTCTCCGCCTTGATCTCGTTGATGGATCCGGGAAGGCCCGCGAACGAACCCTCCTTGATCGTGATGGTCTCGCCGATCTCGAAGTCGACTTCCTGCGGGATGGAACGGCCAACGGCCTTTCCACCCTTGACGCCGGCCTTGACCGGGGCTTCGACGATCTGCACGAGGCTCTTCAGCATGTTGAAGGCCTCTTCGAAACGCAGCGGGGTGGGATTGTGCGAGTTGCCGACGAACCCGGTAACTCCGGGGGTATGGCGCACGACGGACCAGCTGTCTTCGTTGAGATCCATACGCACGAGCACGTAGCCCGGGATGCGCACGCGGGTGACGAGCTTGCGCTGGCCGTTCTTGATCTCGACGACGTCTTCCATCGGAACCTCGACCTGGAAGACGTAGTCCTCCATGGCCATGGAGACCTTGCGGTTCTCGATGTTCTGCTTCACGCGCTTCTCGAAGCCGGCGTAGGAGTGGATGACGTACCACTTGCCGTAGGCGGCCTTGAGCTCCTTGCGGAACTCCTCGTACGGGTCGACCTCGACATCCTCGTCAACGCCGGCGTCCTCGACGGATGCCTGCTCGGCGAGTTCGGACTCGATCTCCGCCTCGAACGCGTCGTCGAACGGTACGACCTTCTCGGCCTCGCCGTCCACGAATCCGACCTCGTCATCCGTCGCCTCGACGGCGGCCTCTGCCTCGTCGGTGGAGTCGACGTCGAGAGCGTCCTTCACGATGCTGTCGGCCTCGGGGTCTGCGGCGAGCGCGACGGCGTCGAGCGCGGCATCGAGGTCAGCCTCGACGTCGTCATCGTCGCTCTCGTCGACGACGTGGAGGGCGAGTTTCTCGGCGGGCTCCACGGATGACTCATCCGCGGCCAGCTCGTTGCCTTCCTGCGCTTCGTCCTCCTCGGAGGACTGCTCAGCGGCAGTCGCGAGGTCGATGTCGTCGCGTTCTGTTCCAGACACTGTGAATCTCATTCCATTTCTTGGGGCACGCACGCAGCGAAGTCGCGCCGGTGATGTTTCGCTGGAGCCGTGGGGCTCCGTCGATCAGTTGGCTCTATTTGCCGGTGCCATGACCGAATACGAAGTTCACTCCGAATGCGAAGAGAAGGTCCAGGGCATACACCACCGCCATCATGATGACCACGAAGACCAAGACGACACCGGTGTAGCTGAACAGTTCCTTGCGGGTCGGGGTGACGACCTTCTTCAGTTCGTTGATTACCTGTCGGAGGAACAGTGCGAGTCGGCCAAACGGGCCACGGCTCGCGCCGCGATCCGACTTGGCGTTCGCGACGACGTCCTCACTTGGCTCGTCGATGACTTTTCTCGCCACTGTCACTACCTTCCGGAAACTGCCGATTCGCACAGGTGCACGAATCGAACTGCAGGGCGGACAGGACTTGAACCTGCAACCTGCGGTTTTGGAGACCGCTGCTCTACCAATTGAGCCACCGCCCTTCGCAGCAGAAATAGCATCCTCCGCACGCGGTCCACCGAGCCTGTCAGGCAAAATGGGCATACAGAATGATGGCAGATTTCAACTACCACTCCCCAGTGTAGGCGACCCCTTCGCCCGGTGCAAAGCTGGGCGCCGCCGCCCACGCCGGCCCGATGCACCGTTGCCGCGGGATGCGGAGGGCGCGACTATGGTGTCATGGCACTTTATCCCCACGTGAGTGTGCGCGACCTGCGCAAACGCTACGGCGACTTCGCCGCCGTCGACGGCGTGAGCTTCGACATCGAGGCCGGCGAAACCTTCGCACTGCTCGGCCCGAACGGCGCCGGCAAGTCGACCACCATCGAGATTCTCGAGGGCTACCGCGACCGCACGAGCGGCGAGGCGAGCGTGCTCGGTGTCGACCCGCAGCACGGCGGGCTGGAGTGGAAGGCCCGCCTCGGCATCGTGCTGCAGTCGAGCGGCGAAAGCGGCAACGTCACCGTTCGCGAGCAGCTTGCCCACTTCGCCGGCTTCTATCCGCACCCGCGCGACGTCGACGAGGTCATCGCCGCCGTCGGCCTCACCGAGAAGACGAAGGCCCGAATCAAGTCCCTCTCCGGCGGACAACGGAGACGAGTGGATGTGGCACTCGGACTGATCGGACGGCCGGAGCTGCTCTTCCTCGACGAACCAACCACCGGGTTCGACCCGGAGGCCCGGCGGGAGTTCTGGGAGCTCATCCGTGCGCTCAAGCGGGAGGGGACAACCATCCTGCTGACGACCCACTACCTCGATGAGGCCGCCCAACTGGGCGACCGGGCCGGCGTGATCGCGAGCGGGCGCCTCATCGCCATCGGCCCGATCGACGACATCGGCGGCGCGGAGGCCCGCATCCCCGTCGTGCGCTGGACCGACCAGAACGGGGCGCACGACGAGCGCACCTCCGAGCCGGCGGCCGTCGTCGCGCGCCTGTTGGCCGCAACGGGCGGCGAACCGGCCGGGCTCGAGGTGCGGCGCCCGAGTCTCGAAGACGTCTACCTCGACCTCGTCGCGGCCCACACCATCCGCAAGACGACCACCGAACATCTGGAGCGTTCACTATGAGCAGCGCCATCGCCACTCCGAGAGCGCTCGTCGGCCGCACACTCGCCCTGGGGGCGAGCCGAATCGGGTACGAGGTGAAGGTCTACTTCCGCCAGGGGGACTCGGTGTTCTTCACCTTCCTGTTCCCGTTGATCTTCCTCATGATCTTCTCTGTGGCATTCAGTAACACCAGCTTCGGCCAGACCGCGACCGGCGCCAAGGTGACCGCCGCGGAGTTCTACCTTCCCGCCATGCTCGCCGCGGGACTGCTGCTGAGCGGGCTGCAGAACATGTCAATCGACATCGCCACGGAGAAGAGCGACGGCACCCTCAAACGTCTCGGCGGATCTCCCCTTCCGGTCTTCAGCTACTTCATCGGCAAGATCGGCCAGGTCATCGTGACCGGGATACTCCAGTCGACGCTGCTTGTCGTGGTCGCCGCCACCATCTTCGGGGTGGCGCTGCCCGCCGATCCCGCCCGGTGGCTCACCTTCGCCTGGGTGTTCCTGCTCGGCGTCTCCACCTGCGCCGTGCTCGGCATCGCGCTGAGCGCACTTCCGCGCTCTGGTAAGAGCGCCACGGCCGTGATCATCCCGATCACACTCATCCTGCAGTTCATCTCGGGCGTCTACCTCAGCTTCTCGCAGCTGCCGGAGTGGCTGCAGAACTTCGCGAGCATCTTCCCGCTGAAGTGGCTGGCCCAGGGCATGCGGTCCGTGTTCCTCCCCGACTCGTTCAAGTCCCTCGAGATGGGCGGCACCTGGAATCTCGGCGGCGTGGTCATCGCCACGGCGATCTGGCTCGTAGTGGGGCTCGTCGCCTGCCGACTGACCTTCCGCTGGATCCGCAAGGACACCTGAGCGGCGGCGCTGTCGCCCTCGCGCCTTCGATCGCCGCGTTTGCCGTGCGGAGGAGTCTGCGGACCGGGTCAGACGTGCACTCCGACGAGAACCGGTTCCGGCTGGAGCACCACCCCGTAGCCACCGAGAACCCGGGTCTGGACGTACCGCGCGAGTTCGGCGATCTGCTCAGCCGTCGCCCCCCCGGTGTTCACGATCGCGAGGCTGTGCTTGGTCGAGATCGCGGCGCGGGATCCGGGAAGGCCGAAGCCGCGGGTCAACCCGGAGTGTTCGATCAACCAGGCCGCGCTGAGCTTCACGCCGCGGGATGCGCTGGCCACGACCGGAAGCAGGTTGGGGTCGTACCGGTCGAGAGGCATGACGGTCGGCCGTGCGTCCGTCACCTCGACCGGCCAGCGCGGCACGTCCGGTGGCAGGGACCGGGCGAACTGCTCACTCACGATCGGGTTGGTGAAGAAGGATCCCGCGCTCACCGAATCGGGGTCGGCGGGGTCGAGGAGCATCCCCTTCGACGCCCGGAGGGCGAGTACCGCGTCGCGGACCGCGCTCACCGGCAGGCGGTCGCCCGCCGCGACGCCGAGCGCGGTGGCGAGCTGGGGGTACTCGATCGGATCGCTCAGGCCCCCCGGGTTCTCGGCGAGCCGCAGGTCGATCGACACTACGATTCCGGCCCGACCGGCCTTGAGCGCGGAACGCCGGTAGCCGAGCTCGAGCTCACCGGCGGGCAGCCGAAGCAGCTCGCCGGAGAGGTAATCGAGGAACTCGATCGACACGAGGGTGGCGGAGAGCTCCTGCCCATAGGCGCCGATGTTCTGAATGGGCGCCGCCCCGCACGACCCGGGGATGCCGGACAGCGCCTCGAGGCCCGCCCAGCCCTGCTCGACCGCGTGTGCGACGAGCGGATCCCAGGGCTCGCCAGACTGGACCCGGAGCAGCACCCCGTCACCCTCGAGTCGCTCGATGCCGCGGGTGACGACGTGGATCACGGTGCCTGGAACCCCGTCGTCGGACACGACCATGTTCGATCCGCCACCGAGCGCGATCCAGTCGTCGCCGGTCGCCCATACCTCGCGAGTCACGTTCACGAGCTCGGCGCGCGTTGCCGGCGCGATGAAGCGATCGGCGGCACCGCCCACCCGGAGGGTCGTCAGTTCGGCGAGATCCATCAGGCGAGGCTCACGCGTACCTGGGCCTTGCCAAGCACCGTCGCGCCTTCGAACGTCACGGTGAGATCGATGCGGGCGACACCGTCGTCGAGGGCGCCCACCTTCGCGACGACCGAGACGAGCGCGCCGGAGTTGGCGTCCACGGGAACGGGACGGGTGAAGCGCACCTGGTAATCCACCACCCTGCCGGGATCGCCGATCCACTCGACCACCGGCTGCACCGCGAGGCCCATCGTGAGCATTCCGTGGGCGAGAACGCCGGGGAGGCCCACTGACTGCGCGACGTCGTCGCGGTAATGAATGGGGTTGAAGTCGCCGGATGCCCCGGCGTAGCGCACGAGCGAGTCGCGGCTGAGCGCGTATTCCTCCTCCGCCACGACCTGACCGACCTCGAGCGCGGAACCGTCATAGACGCTCATTCGTCACCCCTGACGACCAGGGTGGAGGTCGCGGTGACCACGTGGCCACCGCCCGCGTCGACGATGGCCGACTCCGCGGTGACCATCGAATGGCCTCCGAGCGACTTGATGCTCGCGATGCTGAGGGTCGCGGTCAGCTCGTCGCCGGCGACGATCGGGCGGGTGAAGCTGAAGCGCTGGTCACCGTGCACCACCCGCGTGAAGTCGATGCCGGCGTCCGGCTCGGCGAGCAGCTGGTGCAGCGTGAGCTCCTGCACGACGACCGGGAAGGTGGGCGGCGCGACGAGGTCGCTGTAGCCGGCCTCGCGGGCCGTCGCGACATCCGTATGGATCGCGCTGGTGGCGAACACCGCGCGAGCAAACTCGCGGATCTTCTCCCTGCCAACGAGGTACGGCTCGGTCGGCGGGAAGACCCGCCCGACGAGCTCCTGGTTCACGGTCATGGGTTTCCTTTGGCGCGGCGGTTGCGGTGGTACAGCGAAAGCCTAATGACACCCACCGTGTGGACGCCGGGCTGCAATGAAGAAGGCCCCGGCCACCATCAAAGGTGGCCGGGGCCTTGAGTGACGAGGTGCTGCCTACTGGCAGCTGTCGCACTGCAGGTCATCCATCGGGTCGACGGGAACCGCATAGCCGCCGATGAAGCTGTTGTCGTTGTCCATTGGGACCTCCTTGAAGTGTGTGCGAAAAGTATGAAAGTTTGTCCCGATGTCACCGGTTGTTCAGATCGGCTCCGTCGTGGGTTCTCACTATATAACCGGAATGACACTCCTGTCATTCCACTACATCTAGTGTTTTCGGCGTGTCGTGAATTTATTCACGATATCGCGCGCCACCGTCATTTCCCGGCCGATTTCGGCCCGGAAAACCCCCGATTCCGGGGTTTCCCGTTATCTGATCGAGACTTTTCAGCCTGTCTGGGCTAGCCTGTCCGAATGACTTCCTACGCCGCGAAGCTTGGTGCCCTTATGGCAGCGGGCGCTCTCATCGCGACCGTGGCCATTCCCGCCTACTCCAGCATTGGCTCTGCGGCCGCGGTCACCCCCGCCCCGGCAGCGGTCCAGTCCGTCGCTTTCGTCACCACCGCGGAGATCGTTTCCCCCTCTCGTGACGGCTACTCGGTGACGGTGCCGCGGCCCGTCGCGGCCGTGGCCGCGGTCGGCAAGCCCGTCCTCGCCAACCGGTACTCGGGCATCACGATCAACCCGCCGGCGCCGTTGTACAGCGGAGCCGCGGTGCTCGCCTACGCCGCCCAGTTCGTGGGCGTGGTTCCCTACGGTTGGGGAAACACCCCGCAGACGAGCTTCTCCTGCGACGGCTACACCCAATACGTCTTCGCCGCCTTCGGCATCAGCCTGCCGCGCGGCGCCGACCACCAGGCCAGACTCGGCGTGCGCATCAGCAAGGCGGATGCCGTTGCCGGCGACCTCGTCTACTGGCCGGGACAGCACATCGGCATCTACGACGGCGCCGGCGGCATGTACAACTCTCCTCGCCCTGGCCGGTATGTCGAGCACGTGGGCAGCCTCTGGGGAAGCCCCCTCTTCATCCGCCTGACCGCCTGATCCCCCGCCGGGCGCGACGGTTCGCACCGGCCGCGAAGGACATCGATGTTCACCGACCTGCCCGAGACCGAGCTTCGCGCCTACCGTAGCGATCAGGTCGATCCGCCGGACTTCGACTCGTTCTGGGCCTCGACGCTCGAAACGACCGGTGAGTTCCCTCTCGAGCTCACCGTCACTCCGCACGATTCCGGGCTGCGCACGATCGACGTCTTCGATGTGACCTTCGCCGGATACCACGGGCAACCCGTCCGGGCATGGTTGCGGCTGCCCGTCGGCATCGCCAAGCCGCTTCCCGCGATCGTGGAATTCGTCGGCTACGGCGGCGGGCGCGGGCACGCCGTGGAGAACCTCTTCTGGGCGTCGGCGGGCTTCGCGCACTTCCAGATGGACACCCGTGGCCAGGGTTCGATCTGGAGCCCCGGCGACACCGCCGACCCCGAGGGGTCACCGCCCAGTGCTCCCGGCCTGATGACGCGCGGCATCGAGAGCCCCGAGACCTACTATTTCCGCCGCGTGATCACGGATGCGGTGCGCGCGATCGAGGCGGCCCGCTCACTGCCCGCGATCGACGCGGCCCGTGTCTCGGTGCTGGGATTCAGCCAGGGCGGAGGGCTCGCCCTCGCGGCCGCCGGCCTGGTCGGCGACCTGCACGCGGTCTTCCCGTTCGTGCCATTCCTGTGTGACTTCCCGCGCGCGACGACCATCACCGACAATGACCCCTACCGCGAAATCGGCCGCTACCTGGCCGTGCACCGCGGCAAGGCCGCGACGGTGCAGAACACCCTCGCCTACTTCGATGGAGTCAACTTCGCCAAGCGCGCGACGGCACCGGCGTGGTTCTCCACCGCATTGATGGACTCGACCTGTCCCCCGTCGACGGTCTTCGCGGCCTTCAACGCCTATCGGGGCGACCGCCACATCGCGGTGTGGCCGTACAACGCGCACGAGGGCGGTCAGATCGAGGACCAACTGGCCGCGCTCGAGGTGCTGCGTGGTAGCGGCCGCGCCTGACGCAGCTCCTCAGGCGGCGGTGGCTTGCGCGATTGCGTGCTCCGCCGCCACCCAGGCGAGCATGGCGCACTTGACTCGCGCGACGTAGCGGGAGGCTCCTCCGAGCACGACGACGTCGCCGAGAAGATCCTCGTCCGGCTCAATGGCGCCGCGCGAGCGCATCGCGGTGCGGAACGCGTCGATGCGGGTGTTCAGGTCCGCAAGGGTGAGGCCCGCCGCGAGGTCGCTGAGCAGCGACGCGGATGCCTGCGATATCGCGCACCCTTGGCCGGTCCAGTTCAGCGACGTCACGATGCCCGTTCCCGGCTCGAGATGGAGCTCGAGCGTGATCTCGTCGCCACAGGTCGGGTTCACCTGGTGCGAGCTCGCGACGGCCCCCTCGACGAGCCCGAACCCATGCGGGCGGCGGGAGTGGTCGAGGATCACCTGTTGGTACAGGTTCTGCATTTCTGAGGAACTCATGAGTCGACTCCGAAGAATTCGATTGCCCCGGTGACGCCGGCGAGGAACTCGTCGACCTCATCCGTGGTCGTGTACAGGTACGTGCTTGCGCGGGTGGACGAGGTGACGCCGAGTCGGCGGTGCAGCGGCTGGGCGCAGTGGTGGCCGACCCGCACCGCGATTCCGCGGTCGTCGAGATACTGGCCGAGGTCGTGCGAGTGGATCCCGTCCACGTCGAAACTGGCGAGCCCGACGCGGTCGATCCCACCCGGTTCGGATCCGGGCCGTGGCCCGAGCACGCGCACTCCGTCGATGCCGCTGAGTCCCTCGACGAGACGGCGGCCGAGCTCGGCCTCGTGCTCGGCGATACGGTCCATTCCCACCGCGGTGAGGTAGTCCGCTGCGGCGGCGAGGGCGATGGCCTGCGACACGCGCTGGGTTCCGGCCTCGAATCGCTGGGGCGCAGGGAGGTATTCGGCCGCCTCCATCGTCACCGTCGTGATCATCGAACCCCCGGTGAGAAATGGCGGGAGCGCGTTCAGCAGGTCGCGGCGACCGTAGAGAACACCGATGCCGTTGGGGCCGAGCATCTTGTGCCCGGAGAAGGCGGCGAAGTCCACGTCGAGCCCCACGACGTCGAGAGGCAGGTGCGGTGCCGACTGGCAGGCGTCGAGCACGACGAGGGCACCGACCGCGCGGGCGAGCGCGACGAGTTCGGCGACCGGGTTGACGATCCCGAGCACATTGGAGACGTGGGTGAAGGCCAGCACCCGGGTGCGCGCCGTGATGATCTTGGCCGCCTCATCCATGCGGAGGGTGCCGTCATCGGCGATGGGGATGAAGCGCAGGCTGGCCCCCGTGCGCGCGGCGAGTTCCTGCCAGGGCAGCAGGTTGGCGTGATGCTCCATCTCGGTGACCACGATCTCGTCGCCGACGCCGAGGCTGAACCGGCGGGATGCCTCGCCCCCGCGGCCGATGCTCGCATTGGACATGCCGTAGGCGACGAGGTTGATGGCCTCGGTGGCGTTCGAGGTCCAGACGACCTCGTCCTCCGCCGCGCCGATGAAGCGCGCGACGGTTGCCCGAGCGTCCTCGAAACTCTCGGTCGCGAGGGCGGCGAGGGTGTGCGCGCCGCGATGGACCGCCGAGTTCTCGCGCTCATAGAATCCGCGTTCGGCGTCGAGCACCGCGAGCGGCTTCTGGGAGGTGGCGCCGGAGTCGAGGTAGACGAGCGGATGCCCGTTCATCGACGTGCCGAGAATGGGGAAGTCGGCGCGCAGGCGCGAGATCTCCGAAGCGCTGAGCGTCGCCCGAAGAGCGTGGGGGGAGATGTTGGTCATCGGCCGGGGCCCTCGTTTCTGTACCCTTCGAGACTACCCGGGGACGGGGCGAACACCCGAGGGGAGACCGCACCGGCTGGCCAGTGGGCGTCATCACCATTGACAACCGCGACGAGAACGAAAATATGTCCGCCGAAGCCAGGCACGCCGGACGTGCCCGTTTCCTGCCGCTCTCCCGGCACAACCATCACCGTCGCCAGCGGGCTCTTTCGCCCGGCACAATTTTTTTTTGGATCCGCGTCATAGTTCGGCCGCTGGCGACTCTCCCTCGGTAAGGCGCCCATTGGGGGTGCCGCGTTTCACCGCTCGCCCTGGATCAAGGAGGATCTATGAAGTTCCGCAATCTCACCGGTACCCACACCGGGCGCATCCTGCTCGCCACCGTGCCAGTGGTGGTCGTCAGCACCGTCATGATGGCTGGAGTGGCCAACGGCGCCGTGCCGGTGTCGTTCGCGGTCTCCGGCAGCCAGTTCCAGATCTCCGCCTCCCAGCTCGATGGAACCGGGTTCTCCCAGTACGCGGGCGTCAGCAACGACACCGCGGGCAAACCGCACCAGGTCGCGATCGCGAACATCGCCTCCGCGACGCTTGCGGACCTGTGCCAGTCGGTCGTCACTGACACCCCGCTCGGCAAGGTCGGCCTTCTCATCACCGCCGGCGGTGGGGGCAAGCCGGCGACCGCGACCGACCTCCAGATCGGCATGACCGACCTCAAGGGAGACTCGACCTTCCACAACATCCGCATCGGCGTGGACGCCTCGACCGTGAACACCAGCCACAAGGGCTCGGCCGGCGATTTCGCCCAGGATGCCGACTCCATGAAGATCGTGAACCTGAAGCAGACCGCATGGTCGACCCAGGCGTCGGTGTTCACCCTCACCGGAATGCACCTGCAGATCACCGATGGCAGCAAGGGGTGCTTCTAGTGAGGCGCCTGCGGCTGCCCGCCCTCACCGCCTGGCGGCACGGCAGGCCCTGTGTCGGCGGATCGCTCACGGTGCTCGCCGGCGTGGAGATGTTCTTCTCCGGTCAGCTCGACGTCGGCAAGATCCACGTGCAGGTCGGCATCGAGGGGCTGCAGGCCACGATCATCCCGGTGCTCCTGATCGTGCTCGGCGTGCTCGCGGTGACGATGCCGGTTCACCGGATCTTCTACGGGGTGATCTCCCTCGCCGTGTCGGTGTACTCCCTGATCGGGGTCAATCTGGGCGGATTCTTCATCGGGATGCTGCTCGGCTCGGTCGGCGGCGTGTTGATCGTGTCCTGGATGCCCCAGTCGGCGCCCCAGCCGAGCGTCTCGACCGTTGAGACGCCCCGTGATGCCGTCCCGCCGATGGACGGGTCCGTCGCGGAGCCGCCCCCTTTCGCCCTGAGCCGGCCGTGACCGGCACGGGGCGCAGGCGCGCGGAACGCGCCCCCACGAGGGCGGTGGTCGTGGCCTCCCTCGTCATCGCGCTGTCGGCGGCCGGAGGGGCTGCGGTTCCCGCCGCCGGGGCGAGCGAGTGCATCCCGCTGCTGATGCCGTGCGGCACCGGTGCCCCGACGGCGTCACCCACCACGTCGCCGGTGCCGGTGCCGGTGCCAGTGCCGGTGCCAGTGCCAGTGCCAGTGATCCCGCCGCTCGGGGCTGTGGGGACGGTGCCCGGCACCGGCCCGGCACCGAGCACCGTCCCCATCGTGGCTGTCCCGGATCCGAACGCCCCGACACTCACCCTGCCTGCCGCCCAGCTCGGCGGATCATCGATCTCGATCATCGGATTCCACTCCATCAGCGTGGTGACGGTTCCCCTCGCCAACGGCACGCGCACCCCGGTTCTCCGGCTGGAGGCCGACGAGGTGGCGGTCACCGACTTCATGCTCGACGTGCGAAAGGCGACGGGACCGTCGCTCGTGACGAACGCGACGCTGATGGATCTGCGCGGCAACGTCATCGTCTACCTCGACTCGATCACGGCGACCCTCGGTGACGGCACCACGGTGACATTCGGTGCGGCGACGCCGCCCCCGGGCAACGAACTGCCGCAAACGCTCCTGAGGGTGAACCTCGGCCTCGTCGGGGTGACAGCGAACTCCATAGCCTTCACCGCCCCGCACCAGTCGCTGAAGTGACGGCCGTCCCGGTTCTCAGGCGCGGTGCGTCTCAGCGACGCACGAGGGAGCGCAACTGCCTCATCGCGACGGACAGCGATGCCATGTCGTCCTGGCCGAGGGCGTTGACCTCCTCGAACACGCTTCTGGCCCGATCGAGCTGCTCCTGGTTGAGGGCCACCCAGGCCGCCACACGCTCATCGGCGTCCCCGGGCTGGGTTGTCTCCAGCACCGTGGAGGTGATGTCGGCAGCGGTCGAATACAGGTCGTCGCGAAGGGAGGCGCGGGCCAGGGCCTGCCAGCGGTCCTTCCGCGGCAACCTGGTGATGCGCTCGAGGAGGTCGTCCACCCCGAAACGGTCATAGACCGTGTAATAGACCGCCGCGACATCCGCCATCGGGGCCTGCTCCCGTGTGGCGATCTTCGCCACGTCCAGCAGCGCGAAGGCCTCGAAGAGCTCGCTCCACCGGCGGCCGAGACTCTCCGGAAGGCCCCACTTCTCGGCCCTGTCGAGCAGCAGCCGGAGCCGTTCCAGGTCCCCGCCCTGAACGTAGTCGACCAGGTGCGCGCGCAGCAGGTCGACCTGCTCCTTGTACTGCGCAACCACGGTCCCGACCGGCTGCGCGCCGCCCTGGTTGACCTGCCAGCGCACCGCCCGGTCGAGCAGCCGGCGCAGGTCCAGATGGATGGCCGTCCAGTGCTCCGTCGAAAACGATGACGGCAGAGCGTCAAGCTCATCGACCATCACGTTCAACTCGAAGATCTCACGCAGCGCGACAAACGCCCGGGCGATCGTGGCCGGGCTGGCCGACGTCTCCTCGATGGCGCGGAACGCGAACGTCACCCCGCCGAGGTTGATCATGTCATTCGCGACGACGGTGGCGATGATCTCCCGACGCAGCGGATGGGTGTCGAGTTCGGCGGCGAACCGCTCCGACAGCTGCGTGGGGAAGTACTCGCGCAGCGTCGTACCGAACCACGGGTCGTCCGCCAGGTCGCTGTCCCGCAGCGCGGTCGCCAGTTCGATCTTGGCGTAGGCGGCAAGGACGGACAACTCCGGCGAGGTCAGGCCCTGTCCCTGTTCGAGGCGCTCCCGGAGCGTGGCCGTCGTCGGGAGCGCTTCGAGGTCGCGCTTCAGGTCTCCGGATGCCTCCAGCGAGTCCATCAGGCGCTCATAGCTGGGACTCCAGGCGGCGACCCGCACTCGATCGTTGAGCAGCAGGATGTTCTGGGCGAGGTTGTCCCCCAGAACCAACCGCGCCACCTCGTCGGTCATGCTCGCGAGGAATTCCGCACGATCCGCCGCAGCGAGCTTTCCCGCCACGACCATCCGGTCGACGAAGATCTTGATGTTGACCTCGTGGTCGGAGCAGTCCACACCGGCGGAGTTGTCGATGGCGTCGGTGTTGAGGATGACGCCGTTCAGGGCAGCCTCGATTCGCCCGAGCTGGGTCAGACCGAGGTTGCCGCCTTCCCCGACGACCTTGACCCTGAGGGCCGAGCCGTCCACGCGAATTGCGTCGTTTGCCTTGTCCCCTACTTGCGCCGACGTCTCCGTGCTCGCCTTGACGTAGGTTCCGATGCCGCCGTTGTAGAGCAGGTCGGCCGGCGCGGTGAGGATCGCGCGGAGCAGCTCCGGCGGGCTCATCTGCGTTGTGCCCTCCGGCAGGCCAAGGGCAGCTTGGACCGCGACCGAGATCGGCACTGACTTGGCCTGCCGCTGGAAGACGCCGCCGCCGGCACTGATCAGGTCGCTGGAATAGTCCGCCCAGGAGGACCGCGGCAAGTCGAAGAGTCGTCGCCGCTCGGCGAACGAGGCCGAGGGGTCCGGATTCGGGTCGAGGAAGATGTGGCGGTGGTCGAAGGCGGCGACGAGTCGGATGTGCTCCGAGAGCAGCATGCCGTTGCCGAACACGTCACCGGACATGTCGCCGACGCCGATGACCGTGAAGTCCTCCGACTGGATGTCCACCCCGAGCTCGCCGAAGTGCCGCTTGACCGACTCCCAGGCCCCGCGGGCGGTAATGCCCATGGCCTTGTGGTCGTATCCGACGGAGCCGCCGGAGGCGAAGGCGTCGCCCAGCCAGAAGCCGTACTCGGCCGCGAGCGCATTGGCGATGTCGGAGAACGATGCCGTTCCCTTGTCGGCTGCGACGACGAGGTAGGAATCATTGTCGTCGTGACGCACCACTCTGGCCGGAGGCACGACGTGCTCGCCGTCGGCGGTGGCCTCCAGGTTGTCGGTCAGGTCGAGCAGCCCGCGGATGAAGGTCTTGTAGCTTTCGACACCCTCCGCCATCCAGGCCGCCCGATCAACGGCCGGATCCGGGAGCATCTTGGGGAAGAATCCACCCTTGGCGCCCGTCGGAACGATCACCGCATTCTTGACCGTCTGCGCCTTGACCAGCCCGAGCACCTCCGTGCGGAAGTCTTCCCGCCGGTCCGACCAGCGCAGCCCACCGCGGGCGACCTTGCCGAACCGGAGGTGCACGCCCTCGACGCGTGGCGAGTACACCCAGATTTCAAACATCGGCTTGGGGAACGGCAGCAGCTCAACGGCGGTCGGGTCGAACTTGATGCTCAGGTACGGCTTCGCCTGGAAGAAGTTCGTGCGAAGCGACGCTTCGATCAGGTTGATGATCGTGCGAAGCACCCGGTCGGCGTCGAGGGTGGCGACCTGCTCCATTGCCACGGCGAGGTCGGTACGCACCTGCTCGGTACGGCGGATGCGCTGGTCTTCCGCCAGGTCGGGGTCGAACCGCGCTTCGAAGAGAGACACCAGCCCGCTGGCGACGTCCGGATTGGCGAGCAGCGTGTCCGCGACGAATTCGTAGGAGTTGGTGTTGCCGATCTGGCGCAAGTACTTGGCGTAGCTGCGCAGGATGACGACGCGATGCCACGGCATGCCCTGCTGCAACACCAGGCGGTCGAGGCCGTCGGATTCGGTGGCCCCGGTGACCGCGGCTCCGAACGAGTCGGCCAACAGTTTGCCGGTGGCGACCGGATCGACACCGGTCGGGTAATTCAGGCCAAGGTCGTAAAGGAAGAAACCGCGTCCATCGGAGGTCTCGATTTCGAACGGCACCTCATCGAGGACCTTCAGGCCGAGGTTCTGGAAGAACGGCAGGATCTGGCTCAGGCTCTTGGGCTCCAGCATGTAGAGCTTCACGCGGGCGTCCTCGGACGCCTCGCCTCGGCCATCGGCCGGGAGATAGACGTGGAGCCCCGGATGCGCCGGGCCCTCGCCGGTTGGCCGGGCCTCCGCCGCGGAGCTCTCCTCGAATCGCGTGATGTCCACGAGGGCATCTTCGATCTCGTAGTCCACCCGGTAGCTGGCGGGAAACGCCTCGGCCCACAGGCTCGACAGGTGTTCGGACTCCTCGGGCGAGGTGCGTTCGCGCAGCTCCTCGCTGATGCCCTCTGACCACGAGCGCACCGCCATCTTGAGACGGTGCTCGAGCTCCGCAGCGTCCACTTCCTCGACCGATGCATCCTTCGGCAGCCGGATCCTGAAGAACAACCGGGCCAGAGTGGATTCCGTCATCCGGGCCTCGAAATCCAGGGACTCCGCGGAGAACGTGTCCCTGAGTTCCTTCTCGATGCGCAGGCGCACGGCCGTGGTGTACCGGTCCCGGGGCAGATAGACGATGGCGGACATGAAGCGCCCGTAGATGTCCGGCCGGAGGAAAAGACGGGTCCGACGCCGCTCCTGGAGTCGCTGTATGGCGACCGCCGTGGTGACGAGTGCGGACACGTCCATTTGGAAGAGCTCGTCCCGTGGGTAGGTCTCCAGGATTCCCAACAGGTCCTTGCTGCTGTGCGACCCGGGAGGAAAGCCCACCTCGGCCATGACCGCATCGACCTTTTCCCGGAGAATAGGCACCGCGCGGACCGAGCTGGTGTACGCGCTGGCGGCGAAGAGGCCGATGAAGCGCTGTTCTCCGTCGACGTTTCCTGCCGCGTCGAAGCTCTTGATCCCGATGTAGTCGAAATAGGCGGGACGGTGAACGCTGGATCGGGAGTTCGCCTTCGTGATCACCAGGGCGCGGCGCTCACGCGCCATCTTCCGCCCGGCCTCGGTCAGGTGCTGGAGCTGGTGCACGTCATCGGACGACCGCAGCAGGCCAAGCCCGCTGCCCTCGCGGATCGCCAGGACGTCCTCGCCTCCCACCGTTTCCAGGTCGTATTCCCGGTAGCCGAGGAAGGTGAAGTTGTCACGCTCGAGCCAGCGAAGCAGTTCCTGGGTCTGGGTGAGATCCTGGACTCCCTGGGAATGGGGCATCGCGCTGAGCCTGTCGGCGATGAGCCCGGCCTTTGCGCACATTGGCTGCCAGTCCTCCACCGCGGCGCGAACGTCGCCGAGGACACGCTGCAGTCCGTCGATCAGCTCCGCCTTGGCCTCGTCGCTTGCGCGGTCGATTTCGATCGCGATCCAAGACTCCAGGTGGGCGGAGTCGTCATCACCGCCCAGGAGGTGAGAGATGTCAGGCATCGCGGCGGTGTCCCCGCTGGAGATGCCAATGCCCGAAGGAATCCGTCCCACACTGAGGAGTTCGTGGGTCGCCCGGTTGCGCGACACCACCAGGAGCGGGTGCACCACCAGGTGAATGGCCGAATGCTGACGCACGAGTTCGGCATTGACCGAATCCACCAGGAAGGGCATGTCGTCCGTGACGATGTAGACGACGCTGCAGTCCGATCCGTCGCGGATGTCGACCTTCGCGGTCTTGGGAATCCGGTTGCGGGCGACCTCCCAGTGAGCGACCGCTCGAGCGCGGAGCACCTCGAAGTCGTACTCGTGAGCATCTTCACTTGCGAGGTGCTCGTAATAGTCGGCGATGAATAATTCGAGGGTGCTGCCTAGTGGCGACAGTTCGGCTGGGGCGGATTCAAACGACATCGGGAGAACACCTCTGAGAATTAACTGACTTTTGCTGATCGGGCGCGGCCATTACGGCGCTAGTCGTGGAGACCCGTTGCTCTAGCCATCGTAGTTTCGTTGGCGTGGATGCGCATGCCGAACCGCTGCAATGGCCGCGATCGGTGCGTCAGGGCTCTAGCGATTTCAGCGTGAGCGAGCGGTCGAGCGCAGCGCCTGGGTGACCGTGTGTGCCTGTTCGAGCAGAAGCTGCCCGAGCTCGCCCTGCCGCTCATCGCTGAAGCGCGATTCCACCCCGGTGATGCTGAGCGCCCACGCCGGTTTGCCGCTTGCATCGAAGATCGCCGCTCCCATGCCCCAGCTGCCCTCGAAGATGAGGCCGGGGTTGAGCGCCCAGCCGGTGCGCCGGGTGAGTGCGATGCGTTCAAGCACGGCCGGACGCGAGTGGTTCGCCCCCCGTTCGCTCTCGAGATTGTGGCGGTCGAGATAGGCCTCGACCTCGCTGTCGGGGAGATAGGCGATGATCGCCATCCCCGCCGAGGCCACCCCGAGCGGAAAGCGCACTCCCTCGGAGAGCACGAACGATCGCAGCGGAAAGCTTCCCTCCTCACGAAGGAGGCACACGGTCTCGTCTGCCCGTCTCGCCGAGAGGAAGGCGCTCTCGCAGCTCTCGCGAGCGAGGGCGCGCACGCTCGGGGACGCGACCGCGGCGATGTCGTAGCGAGCGGCCGCCACGGATCCCATGAGGTACAACTCGGGGCCGAGCACCCAGGTGCCGAGGAGGGCGTCGTGGTCGACGAAGCCCTCGGCGGCGAGCGCCACGAGCAGACGATGCGCCGTCGGACGGGTCAGCTCGGCCTGGCGCGCGAGCGCCGACGTCGTGACGCCGCGGGGCGCGAACTCGCTCACGATTCGGAGAATGCGTCCCACCCGGGAGACGACCTGGCCGCCGGGGATGGCCATCTACTCGAGCTCCAACATATGGACACCCTAGAGGGGGACACCCACATTCTGGCCATTATTAGCGGATATTCCAATGTCGTTGTTTACTCGAGTGCGCCCACTTTGTGGATGCTCGGCACAAGGGAGTGTAATGACCAGTCTTTTTCGCTCGGCCGCTGACGCGTTGGCCGCGACCGTGCACGACGGCGACACCGTGGCGGTCGGCGGCTTCGGTCTGTGCGGCAACCCGACCGACCTCATTGAGGCGCTTCGCGACTCCGGCGCGACCGACCTGGTGATCGTCTCCAACAACATGGGTATCGACGGCAAGGGCCTCGGCCTCCTGCTCGAGAATCGCCAGGTGCGCAAGGTGGTGGCCTCCTATGTCGGAGAGAACCGGCTGTTCGCCCAGCAGTATCTCGACGGCATCCTCGAGGTGGAATTCGTGCCGCAAGGCACCCTGGCCGAACGCCTGAGGGCCGGCGGAGCGGGCATCCCCGGCTTCTACACGCGCACCGGCGTCGGCACGCTCGTGGCCGTGGGCAAGCCGCACGCCGAATTCGACGGCATCGAGTACGTGCTCGAGCGCGGAATCGTCGCGGATGTCGCCCTCGTGCACGCGCACACCGCCGACTCCGCTGGCAATCTCACCTACCGCCACACGGCGCGCAACTTCAACCCCGTCGTCGCGACCGCCGGCCTCGTCACCATCGTCGAGGCCGAGGTCGTTCTCGATGTCGACTTCATCGATCCCGACGTCGTCGTCACCCCCGGCATCTACGTGAACCGGCTCGTGCGGTCGGTTCCGCGCGAGAAGGACATCGAGCAACGAACGACACGACCACGAGTGGGGGCGACGGCATGAGCTGGACGAGGGACGAGATGGCCGCGATCGCGGCCCGGGAACTGCGGGACGGACAATTCGTGAATCTCGGGATCGGCATCCCGACCCTGGTGGCCAACCACCTGCCCCCGGGGATCACGGTGACGCTGCAGAGCGAGAACGGTCTTCTCGGGATGGGCCCGTTCCCGTTCGAGGGCGAGGAAGACGCCGACCTGATCAACGCCGGGAAACAGACGGTCACTCTCGAGCCCGGCGGCAGCTATTTCGACTCCGCCGCCTCGTTCGCCATGATCCGGGGCGGGCACGTGCGCACGGCGATCCTCGGCGCGCTGCAAGTCTCCGGTCGCGGCGATCTCGCCAACTGGACCATCCCGGGAAAGCTCGTCAAGGGCATGGGCGGGGCGATGGATCTCGTCGCGGGCACGCCGCTCGTCATCGTGATCACCGAGCACACCGCCAAGGACGGAAGCCCGAAGATCGTGGAGGTGTGCGACCTGCCGCTGACCGGGGCCGGAGTCGTGCAGAAGATCATCACCGACCTTGCCGTGTTCGACATCGTCGACAGCGCCCTCGTGCTGCGCCGGATCGCGCCCGGGCTTAGCATCGATCACATCCGCGAGCGCACCGGCGCCGCGTTCACTCTCGACCTCGAGGAGGTGGCGCTGTGAGCGTCGTCATCGCATCATTCGCCCGCACGCCGTTTGCCAAGTACACCGGTGCCTTCGCCAAGGTACCGGCGACCGCCCTTGGCTCGCATGCGGCGAGGGGCGCGCTCGCCCGCGCCGGAGTCGACGGTGCCGAGGTCGACCGGGTGATCGTCGGCCAGGTGATCCAGGCCGGCGCCGGACAGAACCCCGCCCGCCAGACCTCCGTCGGCGCCGGGGTGCCACTGACGGTTCCGGCAATCACGGTGAACGCCGTATGCCTGTCGGGCATGGAGGCGATCGCCGCGGGGGTGCGGCTCATCGAGGCCGGCGAGGCCGACATCGTGCTCGCGGTGGGCCAGGAGTCGATGTCGCTCGCCCCGCACGCCACGACAGGTGCGCGCAGTGGCACGAGGTACGGTGCGATCGAACTCATCGACACCCTCGAGGTCGACGGCCTCTCCGACGCGTTCGAACACCAGTCGATGGGCGCCTCGACGGAGGCCCACAATGGGGCCCTCGGCATCACTCGCGCTGACCAGGACGCATGGGCGGCCCGATCGCACCGCACCCTCGCCGAGTCGACCGACTTCCTGGCCGGCGAGATCGACCCCGTCACCACCGGCGGCCGCAAGCCGCTGACGGTCTCGGCCGACGACGGCCTTCGGGTCGAGACGACGACCGAGTCGCTCGCGAAGCTGCGGCCCGCGTTCGGCGAGAGCGGCACCATCACCGCCGGCAGCTCATCCCAGCTGACGGATGGCGCGGCCGCGGTCGTGCTGATGCGGGAGTCGCTCGCCGAGGAACGCGGTGTCCGCCCGCTGGCCCGCATCGTATCGACGGCCTTCGTGGCCGGACCGGACGTCTCCCTGCACGCGCAGCCGTCGAACGCCATCCGGGCCGCCCTGGCGAAGTCGACATTCGGCGTCGACGACCTCGTCGCCGTCGAGATCAACGAGGCCTTCGCGGCCGTCTCGGTGCACTCCGTGCGCGAGCTCGGAATCGACCCGGAGATCGTGAACTCCCACGGTGGCGCCATCGCCCTCGGCCACCCCATCGGTGCATCCGGTGCGCGCATCGTCGGCCACCTGGCACGCCGTCTCGGGGCACTCGGCCCGGGGGCAATCGGCGCCGCCGGCATCTGCGGCGGCGGCGGACAGGGCTCCGCGGTCATTCTTCAGGCGCTCTAACTCCTCGCAGAATCCGCGCCCGCGATCTGCTGCAGCGCCCAGGAGTTGCCGTCGGGATCGCCATGCTGCGATCCACGTCGCTCGAACGCAGCGGAACCAGTTCGAGTCGCATGTCCATGATTCATTCCTCATTCCGCCACGGTTCCAAGCCCGATGGCCGACCGTGCTGCACGGCCGCCCTGCAGGGCATTGCGAGCGCACATCCCGCAATGGCGGACCGTCACGCCGGCGGCCGGTCATCGGCGGCTGCGTGCCGACCGTGCCCGATTGTGACCGAGGGCGCGGTTTCCCCGTTCGTTGGGAAGGGTCTACGCTCGACGCAGGTGAGCCGGGAAGTCTGGTCGGCACTGTAATTCTGCTGCCCGAACAGAGGACCTCATCATGCGCGCATCTGACCTTCAATCCGATCTCCCGGTCGTCCGGCGAGACACAACCGCCCTCGACGCGGCACGACTGATCGCCGCGACCCACCTGGCCGGACTCGTCGTCGCCGATGATTCCGGGACGCCGCTCGCGGTGGTGTCCGCCGTTGACGTGCTCGCGCTCATGCTGCCGGGCTACCTGCTCGACGACGTCTCGCTCGCCGGAGTCTTTGACGAGCGTGCCGCGGAGGAGCTCTGGGGCCATGCCGGTGACCACAGCATCGGCGAACTCCTCGACGACGAGCACGTGCATGTCAACGACCTGCTCAAGGTGGATGCGGATGCCACGATCGTGGAAGTCGCGGCGCTCATGACCGATGCCCGCGCCCAGGTCGCCCAGGTGAGAGGGGAGCCGGGAGCCCCCGCGATGTTCCTCACCCTCTCCACCGTGATGGATGCCATCCTCACCTTCTGCGCGCCCCTCGACGGCCCGCCGACCGCATGAGCGTGCAGATCATCCTGGCGCTGGCGGTCTTCGTCGGCGCCTACGTGCTCATCGCGACCGAGAAGGTGCCGCGCATCACGG
Organism: Actinomycetales bacterium; assembly: GCA_038251725.1. Classification (GTDB taxonomy): domain Bacteria; phylum Actinomycetota; class Actinomycetes; order Actinomycetales; family Microbacteriaceae; genus Lacisediminihabitans. The sequence continues at coordinate 20,393 of JBBSBA010000008.1, read as the reverse complement.
TCGCTCTGGTCGGTGCGGCGCTCATGGTCATCATCGGAGCCACCGACGACCACGGGATCTTCTTCTCGGAGAACAGCGGAATCGACTGGAACGTCATCTTCCTGCTCTTGGGCATGATGATCATCGTCGGGATTCTGCAACAGACCGGTGTCTTCGAATTCCTGGCGATCTGGGCGGCCAAGCGGGCACGAGGCCGGCCATTCATCATCATGGTCATGCTCGTGGTCATCACGGCGGTGCTGTCGGCCTTTCTCGACAATGTGACAACGGTGCTCCTGATCGCCCCGGTCACCCTGCTGATCTGCGAACGGCTCGCGATCCCCGCAATTCCCTTCCTCATCGCCGAAGTAATGGCAAGCAACATCGGCGGAACCGCGACTCTCATCGGCGACCCGCCCAACATCATCATCGCCAGTCGCGGCGGGCTCAGTTTCAATGACTTCGTCGTCAATCTCGCCCCGATCATCGCCATCCTCCTTGTCGTGTTCATCGGGCTGTGCTGGCTGATGTTCCGCAAGCAGCTGACCTACGACGCCGCGCGCGTCGAGCGCGTGATGGAGCTGAACGAGCGTGAGGCGATCCGCGATGTGCCGCTGCTGGTGAAGGCGCTCATCGTGCTCGGGCTGGTCCTGGCCGGTTTCGTACTCCATTCGGTGATCCACCTCGCGCCGGCGATCGTCGCCCTGCTCGGTGCGGGGCTGCTCGTGCTCATCACGCGCCTGGAGACGCGCAAGATCTTCGCCGATGTGGAGTGGGAGACCCTACTGTTCTTCGCCGGACTCTTCATCATGGTCGGATCGCTCGTCAACCTCGGGGTGATCGCGATGGTCGGCCAGGCCGCGACCCAAGCCGTCGGAAGCAACTACTTCGGCGCCGCGGGCGGGCTGCTGTTCGGCTCCGCGGTCTTCTCCGGCATCGTGGACAACATCCCCTACGTCGCCACCCTGGCTCCGCTGACCAATGACCTGGTGCAGTCCGGGGGAAGCCCCGCACAACCGCTCTGGTGGGCGCTCGCGTTGGGTGCCGACCTCGGAGGCAACGCCACGGCCATCGGCGCGAGCGCCAATGTCGTGGTCCTCGGCATCGCCAAGCGCAACGGGCAGCCGATCTCGTTCTGGACCTTCACGAAGTACGGACTCATCGTCACGGCCGTCACCGTGACCCTCTGCCTGCCCTATCTCTGGCTTCGCTACTTCCTGTAACGGCTTTCGGTCAGTGCCCGCCGCCGAGATTGCCGGCGAGACGTGCGTGCATGGCGCTGCTGGCGACATTCATGCCGATGATGGTCACCGTCTTGCCGTGGCGTTCGTATTTGTAGCTGATCCCATCGAGGGCCGCGACGGTCGACGCGTCCCAGACGTGGGATCCGGACATGTCGATGATCACGTTCGCGGGATCATCCGCATACTCGAACTGGGTGGTGAGGTCGTTGCTTGAGGCGAAGAACAGTTCGCCGTTCACGAAATAACGCGCCGCGGCGAGGCCGTCCTGGCTCGTGAGGACGCGTTCGACGGTGACGAGGTGGGCGACGCGGCGCGCGAAGGCGACCATCGCGACGATCACCCCGACCACCACGCCGATCGCGAGGTTCTGGGTCAGGACCACGACGATCACGGTCGCCACCATGACGGTGGTCTCGCTCTTCGGCATCCGCTTGAGGGTGGACAGTCGGATGCTGTGCCAGTCGAAGGTGCCGACGGAAACCATGATCATCACCGCGACCAGTGCCGCCATCGGGATGACCGCGACGATGCCGTTGAGGCCGACGACGAGGATGAGCAGGAACACCCCGGCGAGGAAGGTGGAGATGCGGGTACGGGCGCCGGAGGCTCTCACGTTGATCATGGTCTGGCCGATCATGGCGCAGCCACCCATTCCGCCGAACAGGCCGGACAGGATGTTCGCCGCGCCCTGACCGAGCGTCTCGCGGGTCTTGTTTGAGTGGGTGTCGGTGATGTCGTCGACGAGCTTGGCCGTCATCAGGGATTCCATCAGGCCGACGAGCGCCATGGCGAGCGAGTACGGGGCGATCAACCCGAGGGTCTCCCAGGTGATCGGGATGTGCACGATGAACAGCTGCGGCAGGCTCTTGGGCAGCGCGCCCTCGCCCCCGACTGTCGGCACGCTGATCGCGGTGACCACCACGGCGACGGTGATGAGGATGATCGCGACGAGCGGGGCGGGCACCACCCTGGTGAACCGGGGCATGACGACCATGATCAGGACGCCGACGGCCACGAGCGGATAGACCAGCCAGGGCACGCCGATCAGGTTCGGCAACTGCGCCGAGAAGATAAGGATCGCCAGGGAATTGACGAAGCCGACCATGACGCTGCGCGGGATGAAGCGCATCAGCTTGGCGACGCCGAGCAGTCCAAGCGCAATTTGGAAGACGCCGGCCAGGATCACGGCGACGATGAGGTAATTCAGGCCGTGGTCCCGCACGAGCGGAGCGACAACGAGGGCGATCGCCCCGGTCGCCGCGGTGATCATGGCCGGGCGGCCGCCGAGGAAGGCGATGGATACCGCCATGACGAAGGAGGAGAACAGCCCGACCCGCGGGTCGACTCCGGCGATGATCGAGAACGAGATCGCCTCCGGGATCAGAGCCATGGCCACGACGAGACCGGCCAGCACCTCGCGGGTGAGCAGACGCGGGGACTTGAGCGCCGTGAGTACGGACGGGTCGGCCCGATACCGGTTGGGTTTGAGGGTCTTTTCGGCGATTGCCATGAGGAACTCCGTGGTTGGGCTCTCTCGTGAGAGCCGATGGGCGAGGTGTGTGAGCGCCCCGTTGCGCGGACCCAGCACTGTCGTGTTCGACAATGGGGAGAGGGGTGGTGGTGTGCGGCAACGTTCGGCCAGCACTGCAACACTACCCTAACGTTAAGGTTGGCTTAAAGGAGGCGTGACGTGGAGCGCGACGTGGTGACGATGCATATCGGCGAACTCGCGGAGAAGACCGGCCTGTCGCTTCGCACGATTCGCCACTACGACGAAGTGGGTCTCCTGAAGCCGACCGGTCGCACCGAGGGCGGATTCCGGCTCTACGCCCACGACGACTTCGCCCGGCTGATGCTCATTCGCCGCATGAAACCTCTCGGCTTCACCCTTGAGGAGATGACCAAGCTGCTTGGCATCATCGAGACGCTGGGCGGCGCAGGGTCGGTCGACACGGCGGTACGCGCGGATCTCGATGGCTTCATCGCCCAGGCGGTCGAGCGCCGCGGGAAGCTGCGGGAGCAGCTGGCCATGGCGGACGAATTTCTGGCGCTCCTGCGCGAGCAGTGAATTCCCGCCAGAGCGGGCACACCGCCGTTCAGGCAACACGCATCGCACTCGAGTGTAATCTTGCAACAGTTGTATCACTGCAAGCGGGAATGGGTGACGCGTGACGGGCAATGAATAACATGACCGGCCCGATGTGGCATCCGCAGCTGCCCCCGACGCTCGCCCGACTTCTCGCCTGGCATCCTCAACCGGTTCCGGTGATCCCCCTTCTCATGGCCGCCATCCTGGCGCTGTATCTGCTGGGGGTCTTGCGCCTGCGCCGACGCGGCATCGCCTGGCCGATTCAGCGCACCATCTGGTGGGCGGCCGGCATCGTGTCTGTTCTGCTCGTCACGGCGACCGGCATCGACGGCTACGGCATGGAATTGTTCAGCGTGCACATGGTGCAGCACATGACACTGAGCATGCTCTCCCCCGTGTTCCTGGTGCTGGGGGCGCCGGTCACCCTCCTGCTGCGGGCGCTACCGACAAAGCTCGGGGGCGGGATCAACCTGCGCAAGGTCATCCTGCGCGTTCTGCACAGTCGACTCGCGGGCTTCTTCACCCACCCGATAGTGACCATCGCCCTCTTCCTGATGAGCCTCTACGGCCTCTACTTCACCCCAGCCTTCGACTTTCTGATGAGCACGATGTGGGGCCACAACCTCATGCTGATCCACTTCCTGCTGATCGGGATGCTCTACTTCTGGGGCATCATGGGAGTCGATCCGTCGCCCCGACAGGCGAGCCGGGGAATGCGTCGGCTCAGCGCCCCGGTGCTGCGGATCTTCGAGCTCTTCATCACGGTGCCGTTCCATGCCTTCTTCGGCGTGATCGTGATGATGTCGGTCGACCCCATAGTGCACTTCTATGCCAACCCGAATCCCTCCTGGGGCATTACCGCCCTTGGCGACCAGGCGCTGGGCGGAGGTATCGCCTGGGGTTTCACCGAGCTGCCCACCCTCATCGTGCTTGGCGTGCTGTTTATGCAGTGGCAGAAGTCCGAACGACGCCACGAACGCACCTCGAACCGCAAGGCCGACGCTGACGGTGACGCCGACCGCGTCGCCTATAACCAGTACCTCTCGTCCCTCACACGACGGGAACCGCAGTGACGGTCTCCGCATCGGTCGCCTACGCATTCACCCTCGGTCTGATCGCGGCCGTCAACCCGTGCGGCTTCCCGCTCCTGCCCGGATACCTGGCGCTGTTCGCCCGGAGCGAGACCCGACGCGGCTGGGGACCGCGCACGATCGCGGCCCTTGCGGCGGGGGGCAGCGTGACCCTCGGATTCATCGCCGTGTTCGCGACGGTCGGACTGCTCGCCTCTGCCGGGGTGCAGTTGGTCATCGGAGCGGCCCCGTGGCTCATGATCATCGTCGGGGTTGCGCTCGCCGTTCTCGGAATCGCCGGGCTGTTCGGTCGACAGTTCAGGGTCACCCTGCCGGCAATCCGCTTCCGCTCCGGAAACGGAGTGATCGCGATGGCCGGTTTCGGCGTCGCCTATGCGGTCGGTTCGCTCACCTGCGCCCTGCCACTGTTCATCGCGGGAGTCGCCGGTACCTTCACCCGGCTGGGGCTGTTCGCCGGCATCGCGACATTTGTGGCCTATGCACTCGGGATGGGGGCCTTCGTCACGGGCCTCGGCCTGATCACCGCGCACGCGAGTGGCGAAATAGTGCGGCGACTGCGCCGCGCCAGCCGGCTGGTTCCCGCCGTTGCGAACACCCTCGAGGCGCTCGTCGGCCTCTATCTGGTCTTCTACTGGGTGACCGACCTCATTGACCCGTTCTCGACCACGGCGGCAACCCGGGCGGTCGGGACGATCCAGGGTGCCGTCAACGGCGCGCTTTCCGCTTCACCACTCCTGATCGGCTGCGCGCTGGGTGTGACGGTGCTCGCCGGCTTCGCCGTCGCCGCCTGGTCTACCCGACGCCGACCGGCGCCCGACAGAATGAGGCACGCTCCCGATGGACAATGAGACACAGCCGCAACGGTCGCCGGAGCCGGATGGCGGCTCGCGCTGGATCCTCTGGGTCACCAGTGGCGGCGTGCTTGCCCTTGCCCTGGTGGTCGTGCTCATCGTGAGCCTGGTTCCCGGCCCGTCCTCCCCCTCGTCACCGTCGTCATCCACCGCGGCCTCCTCGGCGGGAATCGGCCGGCCAGCGGCATCCCTCCTCGAACTCGCCGGCCTCGGGACGAGTCGCACCCCGATGCCGAACTTCGCCCTCACCGACCAGCGCGGCAAGCCCCTCAGCCTCGCGCAGTTCGCGGGACGCGCCGTCGTGCTCAGCTTCAACGATGACGAATGCCAGGATCTCTGCACCCTGCTCGCACTGGATGTCGCGGCCGCCAACCGCGACCTCGGCCCTCTGGCGAAGCATGTGGCGTTCGTGTCGATCAATGCGAACCCCTACAAGCCGGCGGTCGCCGACGTGAAGGCCTGGACCGATGCTCATGGCCTCGGGTCGGCCGACAATTGGTACTTCGGTACGGGCACTCCGGCTAACCTCGCCGCAATAGCGAAGAACTACGGCGTGCCCATCGCCCTCGATCCGAAGACCAGGACGGTGCAGCATGGAGCCCAGCTGTTCTTCATCGACCCGAAGGGCGCTCAGGCCCAGGTCGGCGGCTTCGGCACCGGGGCGGCGAGCACCGCGCTGTTCGGCCACGCCATGGCCCAACTGGCCGTCTCGCTTCTTCCGGCGAACGAGCGCGGACCCATCGGCGGCCCCGCCGTCACGGCGTCGGTTGCACACTCGGCCCAGCTCGGTGACGTCCCGACTCCGGCGCAGCTGCCCGAGCTCGGCACGCCATCCGTGATGGTCGGCACCGGTGCGTCGGCCGGCAAATACGAGGTGATCAACTTCTGGTCAAGCACCTGCACCGCCTGCGTGCAGGAACTCCCCCGGCTGCAATCGGAGTTCAAGAAATTCGGCGGCCGGGTGCAGTTCACCGGCATCGACGTCTCCGACACCACGGGCTCCGGGCTCGCCTTCGCCACGCACGCCGGCGTCACCTACCCGCTGGCCTCCGACCAGAGTGGCGCCCTCGCCGGCCGGTTCCAGATAACCGGGCTGCCCTTCACCGTGATCCTCGACCCGGCCGGAACGGTGCTCATCCGGCATCCCGGAGCCTTCACCGCCCAGCAGCTCGATTACGTGCTCAAGAGCTTCGATCCGGCACTTGGCGCCCCCTGAGAAGTGCGGGTGGCCCGGTAATGGAGGGAAGCGACGCTACCGTTCGCCCGCAAGCGCTCGAAGCACCGCATTCTGGCCGAGCCAGCCCTGAAGCACGCCGGCCTCGTCGACCACGGGAACACCGTCGTTTTCGGAGGCGGCCAGCACGGTGTCGAGCGCCCCGTCGAGGGTGGAGCCCGGCAGCACGGAGTCGGTGAGCTCGCTCAGGTCGGCAACCGTGAGCTCCGACGGGTCGTCGTCGTTGGCCAGGGCGTCGGTGACGGCCCGGACCGTCAACACCCCGGCGAACTCGCCATTCGGCATCGTCACCGCGAGCGCTGGTCGACCGGAGTCGATGAGCAGGCGCGCGCCGTCGCTCGCGAGAGCATCCTGCCCAATTACGGTCGGCGATGCCATGACGTCCTTCACGTTCATGACGTGCAGGGCGGTGTTGGCGGGCGCTGTGCCGATATTCACTCCGCGACGGCGGAGTTTGAGCGTGTAGATGGTGTCGCCGGTGAGCATGCGTGACACGCCCGTCGCGACGATGATCGCCAACAGCAGGGGCAGGATGATGCTGTACTCGCCGGTGAGCTCGAACAGGATGATGCCGGCGGTGATCGGTGCGCGGGTCGCCCCCGCGAAGACCGCGCCCATGCCGACGAGGGCGAATGCCCCCGTCTGGCCGGCGAGGCTCGGGATCAGGACCCCGACGACGTCACCGAACGCCGCTCCGAGCATTGCGCCGATGAAGAGCGAGGGGGCGAACACGCCTCCGGAGCCGCCAATTCCGATGGTGAGGCTCGTCGCGATGATCTTGCCGACCAGCAGGATGATGAGAACCCCGAGAGCGTAGCCGCCCATGACGCCCTTTTCGAGAACGGGGTAGCCGACACCGTACATCTGCGGCAGCGCGAACAGCAACAGCCCGAGCAGGAGGCCGCCCGCAACCGGGCGAAGCCATTCCGGTCCGCGCCAGGCCCAGTCGCAGAGGTCCTCGATGGCGTAGAGGACCTTGGTGAATCCGACTCCCACGAGCCCGGCAAACAGTCCGAGCACCGCGAACAGCACGAATTGCGACGGGTTGGCGACCGTGAAGGGCGGCAGGGTGAGGAACGGATGGTCGCCGAGCATGGATCGTCCGACGACCGAGGCCGTGATCGAGGCCAGCATGACCACTCCGAAGGACGTCGCGGCGAAGTCGCGCAACAGCAGCTCGAGAGCGAAGAAGACGCCGGCGATGGGGGCGTTGAAGGTGGCGGCGATTCCCCCGGCGGCACCACAGGCGACGAGCGTGCGCACCCGCGATTCGGGCATGCGCATCACCCGGGCGAGCGTCGAGCCCAGTGCTGAGCCGATCTGGACGATGGGGCCTTCGCGACCGACCGAGCCACCCGCTCCAATGGTGATGGCGGATGCCAGCGCCTTGACGAGCGCGACCTTTCCGGGGATCCGGCCGCCGCGCTTGTTGACCGCGTACATGACCTCTGGCACGCCGTGGCCCCGAGCCTCACGGGCGAAGCGGTCGACAAGCGGCCCGTAGAGCAGTCCGCCGACGGCAGGGGCGAAGATCACGAACGCGCCACCAAGCCACGGGATCCAGGGATTGGCTGGATTGCCGCTCGTGGCTGAGTAGTCCTTGGTTCCGGTGAACAGGAGGGTGGCCGCTGTGATGAGCCACCGGAATCCCACGGCGGCGAACCCGGCGCCGGCGCCGACGATCACCGCGGGCACGATCAGTTGAAGGGACGACACCCCGAGTCGGTCACCGAATGGTTTCAACTTCGCCGACCACCGAATCACGGGGCTCACCCAACGCGACCGCACAAACGCCACCATCACAATATCCTCTGTATAAGTGCAATAGTTGCATACATGCACAATGAAACCTAGCACGTCGAGTGACCACCCCCGGGCCCGACGGGCAACATAACGATACTGTAACGGAATGAAATCAGGCCGGATCCCTGCCCCTACATGGGTTTGGCCGGGGGGGCATAAACGCGAAACCCACGGGATTCGGCCACTATTCTCCGTGGCGGCGCGGCGGCGGTTGCTACTGTTGATGTGGTCTTCATGACCCAGAGAACCCAGTCCGCGCTCCCGTCCCACACTTTGGTGGGGCGTCATCGTATGGTCTGGCGTCGTCGGTATGGCCCCATGGCCGCACCAGCGTGACACTCCGATCGCATCGACGGGTAACCGTTGCATTTGCTTGATGTAGGAGTTCACGGGACGCGTCGTAGACCCGGTCGCAAGTACATAAAACGCGTTCGTGATCCAACGGATCACTGTCACGCGTCTGGAGAAACGTGTCAGATTCCGTAGCAGTCAAGGTGAAAGGCCTCTACAAGGTCTTCGGCCGCAAACCCCGGGAGGGCGTCAAGCGACTTCAGGGCGGCGCCTCCCGCGATTCCCTCGGCGGCGCAACGACCGCCGCCGTCATCGATTCCTCGTTCGATGTCAAGCGCGGCGAAATCTTCGTCGTGATGGGGCTCTCCGGCTCGGGCAAGTCCACGCTCATCCGCATGCTCAACGGACTCGTCGAGCCGACGGCCGGATCGGTGACCATCAACGGCATCGACATCACCGGCGCGGCACCCACCCAGTTGCGCGATGTCCGCCGCCGCAGCATCTCGATGGTGTTTCAGCACTTCGCGCTCCTGCCGCACCGAACGGTGCTCGACAACGCCGCGTACGCCCTCGAGGTGCAGGGGATTCCCCTCGCCGAGCGGCGCGAACGTGCTCTCACCGTCGTGAAGCGAGTCGGACTGGAGGGCTGGGAGGACAAGCTCCCCGGCGAACTCTCGGGCGGAATGCAGCAGCGCGTCGGCCTCGCAAGAGCGCTCGCCGCCGACACGGAGATCCTCCTGATGGACGAGGCATTCTCCGCCCTCGACCCGCTCATCCGGCGAGAGATGCAGGAGCAGCTCGTCGAGCTGCAGGCGGAGTTCGGCAAGACCATCATCTTCATCACCCATGACCTCAACGAGGCGATGTTCCTCGGCGACCGGATCGCGGTCATGCGCGACGGCCGCATCGTGCAGGTCGGAACGCCCGAAGACATCCTCACCGATCCGGCGAACGACTACGTCGCCCAGTTCGTGAAGGATGTCGACCGGGCACGCGTGCTCACCGCCGCGAACGTCATGGAGCCTGTCCGGGCGCTCGTCGCTTCGACCGCCGGTCCTCGCGCCGCCCTCCGCGTGATGCGGGACCTGCAGACCTCCTCGGTCTTCGTCGTGGGCGAGGGGCGCCGATTCCTCGGTGTCGTTCGCGACCGCGATGTGATGCGTCTTGTAAAGAATTCAGAGACGGACCTCACGCCCATCGTGCGCGACGTCGGCTCGGTCACCGGAGAGACCGCGCTGTCCGAGCTGTTCGAGGCCGCCGTCGAGAGCTCGCTTCCCGTCGCAGTCGTTGACAGTAACGACCGGCTGCTCGGCGTCATTCCGCGAGTGACCCTCCTCAGCGCCCTCGGCAACATCCCCACGACCACGGCAGAGATCCAGCTGGTCGAACCGCCATCCACGATCCCCATCGATGTCATCACCGAAACACTTCGCGCGACCGCGCAGCGCGCCAACGATGTCCTCGAGACCGTAGAAGGAGAATTCAATTGAACGGCTTCAGAATCCCGGTCGGCGACTGGGTCAACAGCATTGTCAATTTCATCACCGCGAACTTCGGCGGGTTCTTCGACGTCGTGCGGGCGATCTTCGGAGGCCTCTACAACGCCCTCGACTATGCTCTCGCCACTCCGCCGTTCTGGGTGATCCTGCTCGTCCTCATCGCCCTGTCGGTGTACGCCAAAGGCTGGTTATTCGGCGGGGGTGCGGCCCTTGGACTCCTCCTCATCGCCGGGCTCAACCAGTGGACGAATGCGATGGACACACTCGCCCTCACGCTCGTGGCGGCCTTCATCGCCGTGGTGATCAGCATTCCGATCGGCATCTGGGCGGCGCGGTCCAACACCGTCTCCTCCATCATCAAGCCGGTGCTGGACTTCCTGCAGACGATGCCGGCCTTCGTGTACCTGATCCCGGCAATCATCCTGTTCGGAATCGGTGTCGTTCCCGGAATCGTCGCGACAATCGCCTTCGCCATGGCGCCCGGAGTGCGGTTCACCGAGCTGGGCATCCGTGGGGTCGACCAGGAGGTTATCGAGGCAGGGCATGCGTTCGGTTCGTCTCCCGGCCGCATCCTTCGCCAGATTCAGCTGCCGCTGGCCCGCCCAACGATCATGGCCGGCATCAACCAGGTCATCATGCTCTCGCTGTCGATGGTGGTCATCGCGAGCATGGTCGGCGCGGGGGGCCTCGGTGGAGACATCGTCCAGGCCCTGAGCCGCATCGACGTCGGTCTCGGAGCCGAAGCCGGCCTGGCCGTCGTCATCCTCGCCATTCTGCTCGACCGCCTCACCGCCTCTCTCGGCGTCTCGCGGTCCGGTCGAAAGCGTCTGTTCCCCAAGAATTTGGCTGGCGAAAAGCCAGTCGAAAGCGTGCCGAACTCGGATCAAGCGGCCACCCCGGTCGTTCCGAGCGCGGCATAACAACCCAATCTCCCGGTCCACAGCGGGAGGAAAGGACACAACCATGAAGAAGAAGAGTTTCTTGGCGGCAATCGCCGTCGCAGCAGCCACATTGATCGGCGTCACCGCATGCTCGAGCGCGTCCGCGGGCACCTCAACGGGTCCGTCGAACGGCGACAAGGCCAACCTCACCATCGGAGTATTCAACGGCTGGCCAGAGGGCGAAGCCGCGTCCTACCTCTGGAAGTCCATTCTGGAGAAGAAGGGCTACGCGGTTACGCTCAAGTACGCCAACGCGGGTCCGGTCTTCGCCGGCATAAGCACAGGCGGCTATGACCTCGCACTCGACGGTTGGCTGCCGACCACCCACGCGGCCTACATGAAGAAGTACGGCAGCAAGATCGTCGACCTCGGCGCGTGGAACTCCGACGCCAAGCTCACCATCGCGGTGAACAAGAGCGCGCCGATCGATTCGCTCTCCCAGCTCGCGGCGAACGCCGACAAGTTCGGCAACCGCATCGTCGGAATCGAGCCGGGCGCCGGACTCACCGCGGCCGTCACCAACAAGGTCATCCCGGCCTACGGTCTCCAGAAGATGAAGTTCGTCACCTCGTCGACGCCGGCCATGCTCGCGGAGCTCAAGTCCGCAATCAGCAAGGGCCAGAACATCGCGGTTACCCTCTGGCGTCCGCAGTGGGCCTACGCGGCGTTCCCGATCAAGGACCTCAAGGACCCGAAGAACACCCTCGGATCCGCTGAGTCCATCCACTCGCTCGGGAGCACGTCGTTCGAGAAGAACTTCCCGAAGCTCGCGGGCTGGATCAAGAACTTCAAGCTCCCGTCCAAACTGCTGTTCTCGCTTGAGAACGACATGTACAACATCAAGGGCTCGGTCACTGACTACACGCCGATCGTGGACAAGTGGATCGCCAAGAACCAGGCCTACGTTGACGGTTTGACCAAGTAGTTTTCAGGTCCGTCACTGAGCGAAACGCCAGGCGCAGCAGGGGCCGGTCGGGGGGCAATGCTCCGGTCGAAACCTGAGCTGTCCTGGCGTTTCGCGGCTTCACGGGGGCGGACACCGGCAATTCGCAGGACCCATCTGTGTAAACTCGCAATAGTTGCACAATTGCAGATGTCTATCGTTGGTGCGCACGCTCCCCGTGACTTCAGAAAGGTTGCCTTCGTGACAGTTCTGAGCGAATCATCCGACTCCGGCCCGAGGAGGCTCCGATGACCGCGCGGAACCGGGCGGGTCGAGCCGCGCTCGGCTGGCTGGGCCTCGTCGGGTTCAGCGTGCTTGCCGGAGTGCTCGTGACCGCCCTGGTGCTGCCCGCGGTCCTGATCCCCAGCCGAGCATCTGCAGCCGCGGTCTCGCTGTTCCAGGACCTGCCGACCTCCATCGCCATCGGACGGCTGTCCCAACAGAACGAAATCTTCGCCACCCGGGACGGAAAGCCGGTCAAGATCGCCACGGTCTTCGACCAGAACCGCCAGATGGTCGCCTGGGACAACGTGTCGCCGCTGCTGAAGAACGCCCTCGTTGCCGGTGAGGATCAGAGGTTCTATCAACATGGCGGTGTCGACCTCAAGTCGATCGTCCGCGCAGCGATCGGAAACGTCGTCAGTCACGCCATCACCAGCGGCAGCTCGACGATCGACATGCAATTGGTCAAGAACATCCTGGTTCAACACGCCGTCGCGATCGAAGACCCGACCGCGCGCGCAAAGGCATACAAGGCGGCGATCACCGACACCCTCTCCCGCAAGCTCCGCGAGATCAGGCTGGCCATCAGCCTCGACAAGGCATATTCGAAGAAACAGATCCTGCTCGGCTATCTGAACATCGTCGGCTTCGGCGGCAACACCTATGGCGTCGAGTCCGCCGCCGAGAAGTACTTCAGCGTGAGCGCCAAGAATGTGACGCTCGCGCAGGCCGCAAGCCTCATCGCGATCGTCCAGCAGCCGTCACTCCAGAACCTCGGCGACCCGAAGCTGTATCCCGCGAACAAGGTGCGACGCGACCAGATACTGGCGGACATGCTCCACCAGGGCTACATCAAGAGGGCGCAATACGACACGGCCCTGGCCACTCCAATCAAAGCCGAGGTCAAGCCGAGTGCGCAACGCAACGGCTGCCTGTACGCCGCCGATGCCAAGGTCGCCTGCGACTACGTCACGCGGTTGGTGCCCACTCTCGCGTCCCTCGGTTCCAACGCCGCGGAGCGTCAGGCGAATTGGGCCCGCGGGGGCTATCAGCTGTTCACCAGCATCGATCTGGCCCAGCAGGATGTCGCCACGGCCGCCCTCAGGCGGAGTGCCCCGGCATCCGAGACCCGGTTCGCACTGGGAGCATCGGCCGTTTCGGTGCAACCGGGCACCGGGCGCATTCTGGTCATGTCACAGAACAAGGCGTTCAACGACTCTGCGCTGGGCGGTGGCACCTCGACAACGGCGGTGAACTACAGCACCGACAGGGCCTACGGTGGGTCGTCCGGGTTCCAAACCGGTTCCACCTACAAGCTTTTCACGCTCACGGACTGGTTGCAGAACGGTCACGGCCTCAACGAATACGTGAACGGAAGCGTGCGCACCTTCCAGCAGAACTCGTTCAAAGCATCCTGCTCGAAGCCATTCGTGGGGACCTACCGCCCGATGAACTCCTCCCCGAGAGAAGGCGGATTCATGTCCGTGCTCCGAGCCACAGAGAACTCGGTGAACGTCGCGTTCATGACGATGGCGCAGCAGCTCGATCTGTGTGACATCCGGAATGACGCCACGGCCATGGGCGTCCATCGGGCAGACGGGAACCCACTCGTGGTGAACCCGTCGTCGGTGCTCGGCATCAACCAGATAGCACCGCTCAGCATGGCCGGGGCAATCGCGACCATCGGCGCGGGAGGCACATTCTGCACGCCCGTCATCATCGACACGATAATCGGTCCCGGCGGCAAGAAGCTCCCCGGACAGGGCCACGCCTGTAGCCAAGCCATGTCAGCGAAGGTGGCAAGCACCGTGGCCTACGCCCTGGCCGGGGTGATGACAGCAGGAACCGGCACGTACGGGAATCCCCGCGACGGCGTGCCGCTGGCCGGCAAGACCGGAACCACCGACACGGCCGACCAGAACTGGCTGATCGGCACGACCACGAAGGTCGCACTGGCGGTCTGGGTGGGGAACATCTCGGGACACCAGGACCTGCGGCGCATCACCGTGGCCGGCACGAACGGCTACAACACGAAGTTCAACATCTTCCGAACCACCCTCGCCTCTCTCGACAAGGCCCCGCAGTACCGCGGCGGCGCCTTCCCCCCGCCAGATCCTGGCCTGCTTGTCGGGCAGGGGGTGCCGGTGCCGAACATGGTGGGATACACCTCCGTCCAAGCCACCGGGATGCTGACCAGCCAAGGCCTGAGGTTCGTCGATGGCGGAACGGTCGTTTCCGGACTGCCCGGAGGGCAGGTCGTCAAGACGTCGCCAGCCAGCGGCTCCATGCTTTCCAGAGGTTCGACAGTGACCGTCTTCACCAGCGACGGATCGCTCGCGATCTCCATGCCCGACGAGGTCGGCAAGGCCCGTTCGGCGGCCGTCGCCGATCTGGTCAGTCACGGATTCTCGAGCAGTCAGATCGGGTTCGTCTGGCAGGCCAGCAAGAACCATGCCTGCGAGGTGGCATCGAGTGATCCGAAGCCGGGTTCCGCCACGAGCGTGGATTCTCCCGTGACGCTGACGATCCTCAGCGGCGATCCGAAATCCGGCACAGCTCCTCCTGCCACCGTTTGCCCCTAGGAGCACTCGTACCGACTGGGTAACGGTCGACCGCGCACCCGAAGGAGCTTCGCTCATATCTGTATGATTACAAGCGTTGCAGTATTGCACTGATCGCCCCGGGCTGGCGAACACGCCACTGGACAGAACCGGGCATCCCCGAGCTGGAATGGGCATCCCATCGAAGAGCGTGAATCCCTCCCCGTCGATGCGTTCGTCACGTCCTCGGCGGCCCTGCTCTCCGTGTCATTCCGTTCGATCGCCGGGCTGACCGATGTTCTCACCCTGATCCAGTTCGAGTTGCTCGAGCGGCTGTCTGTCGACGGTGACCGTTCCGTGGTTTCGCTTGCGCACTGGCTCGACACCAGCGTCCCGCGCTGTCGGCGGGAAGTAGCCGCACTCGAGGCAGCGGGTTGGGTGCAGCCCGACGATGCGGTCGTGGACGACGAATCTCCGAGACGGATCAGCGCTCATGGTCGACAACTCGTGCGCCACTTCCACTCTGTTCGAGAGGGCCTCATCACCGAGGCACTGGTCGGAATCACGCCTGAACGTGAAACACAGCTGGCCGCTGGCCTGGCGTTGCTCTCCGATTTCGACGACGTCGACGACCCCCTGTGACGGCCGTGCCCCGATCGAGCTGAGTCCCCCTGCGAGGCACACGTGAGGTGTAACCTTGCAACAGTTGCTAATGTGCACTCAATTTGAGTGCCGTATTTTGCGAGGCAGGGGAGCCGTGAACGAACAACCTGGGCTCAGCGTGCAGACTACGGAAGCGATTCTGACGGCGTCTCGCGCGCTCTTGGGTGTCGTGGCTCGATCCGTCTCGCCCGCACTCGAGTTCGTTACGCTCCCGCATTTCCGCGTGCTTGTGGTTCTGACGAGCGCCGGACCCCTTCGAATGGGGAGCCTGGCCGAGCGGATGGGCGCGAACTCCTCAACGTTCAGCCGGTCGATCGACCGGATGGTGGCAGGCGGATGGGTCGAGCGATCGCCCAGCCCCGGCAGCCGACGCGAGGTGCTCATCAGCAACACGGAAGCCGGTCGCGCCCTCGTCGACGAGGTCACAGAGCGGCGGCGACACGCCATTTCCGAAATCCTCTCGAGGATGACGCCGGAGGACCAGCGAGCGGTCCTCTCTGCGCTCGAGGTGTTCTCGGCGGCGGCGAGCGAACCCGCGGTTGAAGACCTTCTCACGCTTGGACTTTAGCGACGCCGTCGAGGACGAGCTGCAATCCGAAGTCAAACTCGTTGCCCGACACGCCTCTGACCACGCATTTTCAGTGGGTGGTTCCGGAAATCCATATTCCGCCGGGAACGCTGGTCACTTCGTGAAGGGCGGTTTCGTGATTCCAAGCTAAGGCCCAAATTTTTCCAGCTGAAGGCTGGAGCTGTGGATTGCCATGGATTCGCGGCGATCCGACGGCTGACTCTCGCGACACTTCTGCTCGGTAACGGACGGGACAAGTAGGCCGACAACACACCCAGTCGCCGAAAGCGACGTCGTCGGCCGAGAGTTCGACAGTCTCGACGCCGGCCTGACAGTCCACGCCGAACTCGACGACAACTCCTACGCCACCGGGTTCAGAATCAGCGAAACCGAAATGGCCGTCCTCCCGATCGAACGACACGAATTCCACGGCGAATGGAACTACCTCCGCAAAGCCCAATAGTGGCGTGTTGGGAACTCGCAGGCGAGTTCGCCCAGGCTACTCCAGGCCGAGGTAGGCCTCGATCACCTTCTCGTCGGCCAGCAGGTCAGCAGCGATACCCGAGTGGGTAATTTCGCCGGTTTCCAGCACGTAGCCGAAATCGGCTGCGGCGAGGGCGCGTCTGGCATTTTGTTCGACCAGCACGACCGTGGTTCCCGTGCGCCTGATCTCCTCGATTACGGCGAACACGTCATCCACGATCCTCGGGGCGAGCCCCATCGACGGCTCGTCGAGCAACAGCACCTCAGGCTCGGCGATCAGGGCACGTGCGATTGCCAGCATCTGCTGCTCACCACCCGACAGCGCACCGGCCTGCAGCTTCCTGCGCTCGGCAAGCACAGGGAACCGATCGTACATCCGGGCCACGTTGCCGGCGAGCGTGCGCCCTCTATGCCAACCACCCAGGGTCAGATTTTCCGCGACAGTCAGGGTGGCCAGAATCTCACGACCCTCCGGAACCTGCACAAGCCCCGCCTGCACCATCCTGTGCGCGGGCCAGCTGGTGACATCCTCGCCCTTGAACCGGATCACGCCCCGACGTGGACGCAACAGTCCGGAGACGGCGCCCAGAATAGATGTCTTACCCGCGCCGTTGGCGCCGACGAGCGTGACGAGCGATCCGGCCGACACGTCGAACGTGACATTGCGAACGGCATCCACGCGACCGTAGTTCACCTGAAGGCCCTCGACGCTCAGAATCGGGTCGTTCATCAGCTGCCCTCCGGATGTTGCCGCGGGGCGTTCGCCTGGTCGGCCGTGGCGGTCAGTTCCTGTGCCATGTGTTCGGCGACTCTGTCGCCGGCCTCGCTCGAAGTAGCGCCCAGATAGGCTTCCAGCACCGCGGGATCGCGTGCGATATCTGCGGGGGCACCGGTCGCGATAACCTCGCCGAAGTTCAAAACCATGATTCGGTCGCAAGTTTCCAGCATCATCCGCACGTTGTGCTCAATCACAAGAATGCCGATGCCATCCGCCGCCAGCGAGCGGATCAACTCCGAGAGTCGGCCGGCCTCGACGCGGTTCATCCCCGCGGCCGGCTCATCGAGGACAAGCAATGTCGGATGCGCAGCCAGGGCGCGCGCAATTTCGAGCCGGCGCTGGTCGCCATACGAGAGGTCACCCGCCGGTGTCGCCGCCTTGTCGGCGAGCCCGACCCGCGCCAGCTGTGCCGATGCCATGGCGATGGACTGCCGCTCATCCCGGCGCGCCGATGGCAGAAAGATCAAGCGCCGCAACAGCGTGTCCTTGGAGATTCGATAACCGCCGACGAGCACATTCTCCAACGCGGAGAGTCGGCCGAACAGCTTGATCTGCTGAAACGTGCGGGCCACTCCGGCACCGGCGAGGGCGTGGGCTTTCGTGCGAGAGGTCAGGGCGGCGCCCAGCACCTCGCCGGTTCCCACCGATGGTCGCGTGAACCCGGTGACCATGTTCACCAGGGTCGTTTTCCCGGCACCATTCGGACCGATTAGACCGAGAATTTCCCCGGCCACCAGCTCCAGGTCCACCGCTCGGACGGCATGCACCCCGCCGTAAGACTTACCCAGCCCGCGAAGGTTCACGAGCGGGGTGCCACGTGTCGGCAGCGTCGTCAGCGTCGGCATCGCCGCTGGGTCGGTGACCAGTTTGCCCGCGGACTTCCGACGCGGGATCAGCCCGGCGAGCCCACCGGGCACGAACAGAATCACCACGAGGAGCAAGATGCCGGAAATCAGCGGCCGGATCCAGCTCGCATCGATGCCGAAGCTGCGCTGCAGTTCCGGCAGCACGGTCAGGAAGACGCCACCGAAAATCGGGCCGATGAAGAGCGCCACGCCTCCCACCACGGCGGTGACCAGTCCATCGACGGCAGCGGTGAACGAGAATTCGTTCGGATCGGCAAAGCGCGTGAAGTACCCGAGCAGCACACCGTAGAGACCGGAAACGGCGCCAGCGATGACAAACGAAATCATCCGGTGCCGGGCAACGTTGATTCCCATTGAAGTGGCGGCCAGTTCGTCTTCGCGGATGGCATCGAACGCACGACCCAGCCGAGACCCGGCAAGGCGCCAGAAACCGAATGCGACCACGATCAGCGCGGTCCAGGCGATGCCCGGGCCGACGAGTTTGGGAAACGAGAGCCCCTGGGCGCCATTCGTCCAGGACTGGTTTATCAGGAAGATCCGCACCATCTCGGCGAAAGCCAGGGTCGCAATCGCCAGGAAGATGCCGCGCAATCGCATCAATGGCAGGCCAAGGATGAATGCGGTGATCATTCCTACCAGCACGCCAAAAACTATGCCGACCACGAGCGGCGGGATGAAGCCGAAAAGCGGCTTAACCGGAACGACCAGAGCCGAGGTGAACACGGCGAGTGATGCGATGCCGATCTGCGCAAGGCTCAGTTGCCCCGCCAATAGCACCGCGTAGAAACTGTATGCCAGGATCGCGGCGAGCGCGATCAGAGTGATCAAGGCCGTGTACTGGAACATGATCAGACTTCCCGCGTCTTCCTCGTGCCGAAGAGTCCCTGCGGACGCACAACAAGAATGAGGAACAGCAGCCCGAAGGCGACCATGTCTCGCCACGATGTGCCGATGTAGTTGACCGCATACACCTCGGCCAGCCCAAGCAGGATCCCCCCGACCAGTGCGCCCGGCAGCGACCCCAAGCCGCCCACAATGATCACGGCGAGACCCTTCAGCTCCACCGCGTGCCCGATGCCGAGGTTGGCGGTGTTCACGTTCAGGGTGAAGAGCACGCCGGCGACCGCGCCGATTGCCGAGGAGATGGCGAACGTGACGGCTGTGACCCGATCCACGTTGATGCCGAGCACGGCCGCCGCGTGCGGATTCTCGGCGATGGTGCGCATCCCCCGCCCCAGCTTGGACTTCGCCACCAGCCAGGTGAGCAGCACAACCAGGCCCATGCTGATGGCCAGGATAAGCAGTTGAAGCAACGACACAGTGGCGCCCAAGAACTCAAAGCGCGTACTCGGGAAGGCCTCCGGTGGGAATCGGCTGGTATCGGGTCCATACCGCGCCTGCAACAGGGCGATGAAGACCGCGCCAAGTGCGATTGACGAGATCAGTCCCGCAAAGTGGGCGTCATGACGGCCTCGCAACGGCCGAAAGGCAATCCGTTCAATGACCAGCCCGAGAATGGCACCCACGACCATGACGATCGGCACGGCCAGCCAGATGGAGAGACCAAAGCGGGTGACGAATTCGATTCCGACCAACGCCCCCGCCGAGAATACTGAAGCATGGGCCATGTTGAGCCGATCCAGCACGCCGATCACGAGCGTGTAGCCAACGGCGAAAAGGGAATAGATCGAGCCGAGGAAGATCCCATCCATGAACTGCTGCATAATAAGTTCCTTACTGCCGTCGTGCGACGCGCCCGGGAAGAGCGGACGGCGCACGACGCGCAGTCACCTGTATTGCCTATTGACGGTGGGCGCTACTTGAGAATCGCGAACTTGCCGTCCTTCACTACCTGGACCAATGCGGTCTGTACGGCATCGCGATTCCCGTCAAAGCTGAAACGACCGAGGACCGTCGGCAGGTCTTTGACCTTGGAGAGATTCGTTTTGATGCCCTCCCGCGTACCGGAGCAGCCACGGCGAACAGCATTGTCGATGATCTGCATGCCTGCGTAAGCCTGAGCACTGAACTGGTCGGGACTGGAGTTGAACTTCGCCTTGTAGTCGGACAGGAACTTCTGGTTCTGGGCATCCTGAGAGGCCGAGTTCCAGGCGGCACCGACGATAACTCCGTCCGCCGCAGCACCTGCGTCCTTGATCAGCGCGGGCGAATTGAATCCGTTTCCGCCGACGATCGGAACGGTTATGCCCAGCTCTCTGGCCTGGGTCACGAGCGGCACTGCGGCGTTGATCAGCGCGGACACCACGATTGCGTCCGGCTTGGCCTGCTTCACTTTGTCGAGCAGTGC
>JBBSBA010000007.1:0-57869 GCA_038251725.1 Actinomycetales bacterium | reverse complement strand
ACCTACGTCGCTACTCAGATCTGCTTCGATTCGGACGCCACGGTGTCCTGGGCTCGCAGGATCAAGACAGAAGGCATCGAGCTGCCGGTTCGCGTCGGGATGCCGGGAGCGGTCAGCCGCCAGAAGCTGCTGCGGATCTCACTCGCGTCCGGGGTTGGCGAGTCGCTGAAATTCCTGCAGAAGCAGCAGTCGATGTTCTGGCGGTTCTTCGTGCCGGGCGGGTACAGCCCGAACAAGCTCATCCGGGGGCTCACGCCCGCTATCGGCGCTGCTGACAACAACATCGAAGGCTTCCACATCTTCACCTTCAACGAGCTCGAGGGCACCGAGGCATGGCGCCTGAAGATGCTCGAACGTTACCGATCCTGACAGCCCACAACGACCGTCCGCTGACAGACCAACAAGACAGAAAGAGAAAAGAAACTATGGCTCACAAAAACCTCCAGGAACTACTGGATGCCTCTGGCAACACCGTCGAGTTGTTGCGCAACTCTCAGATCGGCGCCTATATCTATCCCGTCGTGCCCGCGGAATTCACCAACTGGCAGAAAGAGGTGCGTGCCTGGCGTGACGCGGCCGTTCTCTTCGACCAGTCGCACCACATGGACAACCTTTTCATCAGGGGCAAGGACGCCCTGAAGTTGATCTCGGAGTCTGGCATCAACTCGGTGGCGAACTTCCCGGTGAACACGGCCAAGCAGTTCGTGCCGGTCGCGTCCAACGGCGGTGTCGTCGGCGACGGCATCCTCTTCCATGAGGCGGAGGAGGAGTACGTCTATGTCGGACGGGCGCCGGGTGCCAACTGGCTGCTTTACCACGGCACGACGGGGGGCTACGACGTCGACATCGAGGTCGACCGCCGATCCCCCTCGCGCCCCTACGGCAATGCGGTGACCCGCAAGTACTGGCGTCTCCAGATCCAGGGGCCCAACGCCTGGCCGATCATCGAGAAGCTCAACGGGTCCCCTGTCGACCAGGTGAAGTTCTTCCACATGGGCTACCTCAACATCGACGGCACCCAGGTGCGCACCCTGCGTCACGGAATGGCCGGCGCTCCGGGCCTCGAGCTGTGGGGTCCGTACGAGGACGCCGAACGCATCCGTAATGCGATTCTCGAGGCGGGACGCGAATTCGGGCTCGAACCGGTTGGCTCGCGCGCGTATTCGGCTAACACGCTCGAGTCGGGTTGGATCCCGTCCCCGCTGCCTGCGATCTACACCAGCGAAGCCGAGCGTGCGTACCGCGAGTGGCTTCCGGCCGACGGCTACGAGGGGACCAACGCGCTCGCCGGCTCGTTCGTCTCGGACAAGATCGAGGACTATTACCTGAACCCCTGGGAGCTCGGCTACGGTTCCTTCGTCAAGTTCGACCACGACTTCATCGGCCGGGACGCGCTGGAGAAGATCGTGCCGGCCGAGCAGCGTAAGAAGGTCACGCTCGCCTGGAATGCCGAGGACCTGGGGGAGATCATGACCTCCCTGCTCGGCGAAGAAGACAACGCCGCGCAGTTCTTCAACCTGCCCAACGCGAATTACGGGTCGTCAAACTTCGACTCCGTGGTCGATGCTCAGGGCGTCGTCGTCGGAGCCTCGCTGTTCACCGGCTACAGCGCGAACGAGCGGCGTGGACTGTCGCTGGCGACCGTCGACCCGAATGTCGAGGTGGGAACGGAACTTAAGGTGCTGTGGGGCGAAGACCCCAACACCAACAAGACAAGCACGCAGCCCCACAAGCAGCGCGAGGTGCGCGTCGTCGTCAGCCCGGTTCCGTACGCGGTCACCGCGCGGACCGAGTACCACGGCGGTTGGCGCACGGGCAGCGCGAGCTGACAATGTCCATAGTTCGGGGCGGAGGGCTCGTCGGAGCGCTCCGCCCCGGTATGGGACTGTCCGGTGAACTCATGGACCACGAGCGCGTCCGCGCAGCCATCCGCGAGTTGCTTCTCGCCCTCGGCGAGGACGCGGACCGTCCTGGACTGATCGAGACCCCGACACGGACGGCGGCCGCATGGGGAGAGTTGCTCGCGGGTCGGGACGAGGATCCGCTCGTTCACCTCACCGCACTGACATCGATCGAAAGCTTCGCCGGGCAGGTCGTCTCTCTCCGCGATATCGCGTTCCGGTCGGTCTGCGAGCACCACTTGCTCCCCTTTGATGGGACCGTTCACCTGATGTATCGATCAAGTGGTCCCGTCGCCGGTCTCAGTTCTTTCGTGCGCACCATCGAGACGCTCTCGTCCCGGTTGCAACTCCAGGAGCGGCTCTCGGAACAGTTAGCCGACGCGATCACCGGGGGAATCGCGCCGGAGGGGGTAATCGTGGTGCTGGTTGCGCGGCATGGGTGCGTCTCGGACCGCGGCGTCCGGCAGTCGGTCGCGCGCACAATGACGATTGCCTCGCGGGGCTCGTACTCCGGCCAGAACGAGACCGCCGCGGCCGCCCTTCTTCTCGGAGCGCACACCTCACCAAATTCGTGACCTCCCGTCACGCAAATTGATCACCGACCACCACGCCCACGGGCAAGTAAAGGAGCAAACCGTGTCAGTTTCCGCCGATCCCCGCACCGCCGTGCGCGGAAACTCGAACCAGGGTCCGGTGGACCGTACCGGCCATCTGATCATCTCCGGCCGAGATCGTCCGGGAATCGTGGCCACCGTTTCCTCGATCCTGCAGGAAGTCGGAGCCAACATCGTCTCGCTCGACCAGTACTCGACCGACGCCGAGGGGGGTAGCTTCTTCCAACGCACGGTCTTCGATCTCGCCAACCTGCCCGCCCGTCGCCCCGAGCTGGAGGCGAGGTTCGTGGAGCGACTCGACAACGAGGGCCTGACCTGGACCCTGACGATGGCCCACCAGCTGAAGCGGGTGGCGATCTTTGCATCCAAGTCCGACCACTGCCTGGTCGAACTGCTCTGGCGCCATCGCCGAGGAGAACTCAAGATGGACGTCGCCATGGTGATTTCGAATCATCCGGACCTCGCTGAGGAAGTGCGCCAGTTCGGGATCCCGTTCTTCTACGTGCCGGTCACTGGGGACAAGAAGGAGGCGGAACTCGAACACCTCCGTCTGCTCAAGGGAAACGTCGACCTCGTCGTGCTCGCCCGCTACATGCAAATTATCTCCGATGAGTTTCTGCAAGAGGTCGGCGCTCCCATCATCAACATTCACCACTCGTTCCTGCCAGCCTTCATCGGAGCCGCCCCATACCAGAAGGCCAAAGAGCGCGGCGTCAAACTCATCGGCGCGACCGCACACTACGTCACCAAAGACCTTGACGAAGGTCCCATCATCGAACAAGACGTCGTTCGCGTCTCCCACGCCGAAACCGCTGCCGACCTCGCACGGTATGGAGCGGACGTCGAACGGCAGGTGCTCGCGCGAGCGGTCGCGTGGCACTGCGAAGACCGTGTCATGCGCTCGGGCAACACCACCGTGGTCTTTTGATGGCGTCGGCGAAAATCATCGATGGAACACGAATTGCGCGCGATTTGCGCGCGAGGGTCGGCGATGAGATCGCTGCGTTCCGACGCTCGACCGGTATCCTCCCCGGACTTGCGACCCTGCTGGTCGGGGAGGATCCCGCAAGCGAGGTCTACGTGCGTAACAAGCGCACTGCGGCACGCGAAGCCGGGTTGGCCGACCTGCACCATCACTTGGAGGTCGGCATCGGACAGTCCGCGATCGCCGAGCTGATCGCGGAACTCGCGGCCGACGAGTCCGTGTCGGGCATCCTGATGCAGCTGCCCCTTCCCGCTGGGCTGGACAGCGCCTCGCTCATTGACTTGATTCCCCCCATCAAAGATGTCGACGGACTGACGACCCTGAGCGCGGGGCGATTGGTGCGTGGGCAGCCTGGCCTTCGGCCGTGTACCCCGCAGGGGGTCATGGCCCTGATCGACTCCACCGACATCGACCTCGACGGGGCGACCGCCGTGGTCGTCGGACGTTCGGAGCTCGTCGGCGGCCCCATGAGTCGCCTCCTTCTCGAGCGGAATGCGACGGTGACCGTCGCGCATTCGCATACCCGCGACCTCGTGGGCGTGACGCGGTCGGCTGACGTGGTCGTGGCGGCCGCTGGGGTACAGGGACTGATCGGGGCGAACCACATCAGGCAGGGCGCCGTTGTCATCGACGTCGGAATCCATCGCACCCAGCACGGGCTGATCGGCGACGTGCGATTTGATGAGGTGCGTGAACGCGCGGGCTGGATAACTCCGGTTCCGGGGGGCGTCGGTCCGATGACCATCGCGATCCTCATAGCGAACACCCTCGCGGCGGCGCGCATGCAGGCGGGCATTCCGGCACCGGTGCCACTATGACCAACCTCGTGGTGAGCGAACTGGACGCCGCCGGCGTCTTCGCGGCGCTTCTTTCTCGCACCGGCGAAGCCGCCCCCCAGCCCCGGCTCGGGGCGACGCGACGGGCGCTCGAGCTGCTCGGTGACCCTCACACACGGTTCCCCGCTATCCACATCACGGGCACCAACGGGAAGACGAGCACCAGCAGGATGGCGGCGGAACTGCTTCGGCAGCACGGACTACGCGTCGGACTCTTCACTAGCCCGCACCTGACTCGTTTCGCGGAGCGCATTGCGCTCGACGGCATTCCCGTGGCCGACGGGGTCCTTGGCGCTGAATGGCAGCGCATTCAACCGACCCTCGCTCGCGTCGATGACGAACTGCAGCGCTCCGGAGAGCAGCCCCTGAGTTTCTTCGAGGCTCTGACCGTGCTCGCATTCCAGGTGTTCGCGAGCGTCCACGTTCAGGCCGCTGTTATCGAGGTCGGCATGGGAGGCGAGTGGGATTCGACCAATGTCGTCGACGGACGGGTCGCGGTGTTCGCCCCCATTTCCCTCGATCACACCCGCCAGCTCGGGTCGACCCTCGAGGAAATCGCGCGCACCAAGAGTGGGATCATCAAACCAGGTTCGACGGTGGTGACCGCCGCGCAATCCGAGGGCGCGCTCGACGAAATCCTCGCCAAGGCGAATTCCGTCGGGTCGCGCGTGTTCGCCGCCAATCGGGATTTTGGGGGAATCTCGTTGCGGCCCACGCCGACGGGACAGGAGGCTGCGCTCCGGCGAATCGACGGCACCTCGATCCCGCTCGCCGCGCTCAGTCTTCATGGTGACCATCAGGCCGCCAATGCGGCGTTGGCCCTGGCGGCCGTGGACTCCTTCCTCGGTGGTCCCGTCATGACCGCCGCCGCGGTATCGGCCGCGCTCACGCGCGCCTCATCGCCCGGCCGATTGCAGGTGATAGGACGAGACCCGTTGGTGATTCTCGACGCGGCACACAATCCTGCCGGCGCTCGCAGCCTCGCCTCCGCGATGCGCGTTTGGCCCGGCGTGCGCCGAGTCTCATTCGTGCTCGGCGTGCTCGAGGAGAAGGATGTCGTTGGCATCGTCGAGGCGCTGAGACCCGTGGCGGCCGATTTCTACGTCACCCAGTCGGAATCCGTGCGTGCCATCGGGCACCGCCGCCTGGCCGGCATCGTGGCCGAGGTCGCGCCAGGGATCGCCGTCCACGCCTTCGCGGACTCCAGCGCAGCCCTGGCTGCCGCCCGCGAGGGGGCAACCGTGCATTCCCACGTCGCCATCGTCGTCACCGGATCGATCACGCTGATTGGCGAGACACTGCACCGGGCAACCGAGTGCGAGCCGTCAATGCCCGCCAATCACTCCGTGGGGTAGCGTTGATCTCATGACCGTCAACCCGCCCTTTCGTGCAGACATCGTCGGCAGTTTCCTCCGCTCTCAGACGCTCAAGGACGCGCGAGCTCGACATGAGGCCGGCACGCTTGACGATGCGGGGCTTCGCGAGGTTGAGGACGTAGAGATCACCCGGGTCGTGGCGCGACAGGCCGATGTCGGCCTTCAACTCGCCACCGATGGGGAGTTCCGTCGGTCGTGGTGGCACTTCGATTTCTTCGATGGGCTTGACGGTGTCGAGATCGTCGATTCCGACCACGGCATCCAGTTCCAGGGAGTCCAGACACGCTCGCGCGGAGTGCGGGTAGACGGAACGATCGGTTTCCCGACCGACCACCCCATGATCGAGCACTATCGTTTCCTGCAGTCCGCGACCGGCGTGATGCCGAAGATGACCATCCCTTCGCCGACCGTCCTGCACTTCCGGCTGGAGAACGGCGCCGTGAACCCGGCGTTCTACGCCGACGCCGAGGACACCTTCGAGGACCTGGCCCGCGCCTACCGCGACGCGATTGCGGCGTTCTACGACGCCGGATGCCGCTATCTCCAGTTCGACGACACCGCGTGGGCGTACCTCTGCTCCGATGTCGAGCTTGCCAAGGCGGCGGATCGCGGCATCCGCACGGAAGGACTCGCCGAGCGCTACGCCGGTCTGCTCAACGACTCGCTCGCGGGCAAGCCCGACGACATGACGGTGACGACGCATGTCTGCCGCGGCAACTTCCGCTCGACATGGATTTCGTCCGGCGGATACGAACCGGTCGCAGAGCAGCTGCTCGCGGTCTGCAACTACGACGGCTACTTTCTCGAATACGACAGCGAGCGCGCTGGTACCTTCGACCCGCTGCGTCATCTGCCCGCGGGGGACAAGGTCGTGGTTCTCGGACTGGTGACCACCAAGAGCGGCGAGTTGGAAGACCGCGAGCTTGTGAAGCGACGCATCGCGGAGGCGGCGAGTATCGTTCCGCTTGAGCAGCTCGCGCTCAGCCCGCAATGTGGCTTCGCCTCGACCGAGGACGGCAACGACCTGAATGAGGAACAGCAGTGGGCGAAGGTACGCGAGGTAGTCGAGGTCGCAGCGGACGTGTGGCACTGACGGCAGCGCCGGTCGGCGCTGAAGCCGTCCCGGTGCAACCAAGTCGTCGTTCTGCGAGAATGACTCCATGACTACGGCCATGAGAATTGCGGTGATCGGCCTTGGCGAGGCGGGATCGCTCATTGCCGGAGGCCTTCGCACTGCTGGACTCGATGTAGTCGGCTTTGACCTCGCTGTGCCGCAGAACCCCACGGTCCCCGTCGCGGAGACGGTTGAAGACGCGGTTGCCGGGGCAGACCTGGTTATCTCCATCAACTCGTCCACCGTGTCGGTCTCGGTGGCCCAACAGATCGCCCCATTGCTCAAGCCGGGCGCGATCTACGCTGACCTCAACACCGGCACTCCGGCACTCAAGAGGAAGCTCGCCGGTTTCTTCCCCGACGGCTCCTTCGCTGATGTTGCGATCATGAAGCCCGTGCCCGGACTGGCGGAGAAGGTCCCCATGGCGGTGTCGGGAACCGGAGCCCAGGGTTTCGTGACGCTGCTCGGCCCGTTCGGAATGAACCTCGAGTACGTTTCGGACATCGCGGGCGAAGCGGCCGCGCGCAAGCTCCTTCGCAGCATCCTCGCCAAGGGGATGGCCGGCGTGCTCATCGACTGCCTGTGGGCGGCCGAAAGCATGGGACTCCAGGACTGGGCCTACCAGGAGATCCTGAACGAGTTCGATTCAAGCTCGAGCGAGACCGCCAAGAGGTATCTCTCGGGCACGGCACAGCATGTCAAGCGCCGTCAGATCGAAATGATGGATGTCGTAGAGATGCTCAACGACACCGGGTATGACAGCACCATGATTGCGGCGATCGAACTGAACTATTCGCGCATTCTGCATGGGAAGAAGATCCCGTTCAGCAAGCTCGGCTAATAGTCCAGCTGCTGCTGCAGCGCGTCGAGCACGACGTAGCACGGAAGCACCTGGGCGACGCTCGAGTTGGGCTCGCGACCTTCGGCGATCGCCGCGACAAATTCGCGGTCCTGCAGCTCGATACCGTTCATCGACACGGCGACCTGTGACACGTCGACCTGTTCATCCTTGCCGCTGAAGAGGTCGTCGTAGCGGGCGACGTAGGTTCCCGTGTCGCCGATGTAGCGGAAGGTCGTTCCCAACGGCCCGTCGTTGTTGAACGACAGCGACAGCGTGCAGATCTTGCCACCCTCGGTCTTCAGCTGGATGGACATGTCCATCGCGATACCGAGTTCGGGGTGCTTCGGGCCCTGGATCGCGTTGGCCTGAACGATCCGCTCTCCCGTCTGGTACTGGAAGAGGTCAACCGTGTGGGCGGCATGGTGCCACAGCAGGTGGTCGGTCCAGGAGCGGGGTTTGCCCAGCGCGTTCATGTTGCTGCGCCGGAAGAAATAGGTCTGGACATCCATCTGCAGGATCGACAGCTCGCCAGCCTGGATCCTGTGGTGCAGGTACTGGTGTGACGGGTTGAAGCGGCGGGTGTGCCCGGCCATGGCGATCAGGCCCGTCTCCTGCTGCACATTCACTATGTCCTGAACGTCGGCCAGTGAGTCACCCATGGGGATCTCCACCATCACGTGCTTGCCCGCGCGCAGCGCTTCGACGGTCTGGTCGTGGTGCAGTTGTGTTGGCGTCGCGAGGATGACCCCGTCGAGGTCATCCTGCGCGAGCAACTCGGAGTAGTCGGTGAAGGCGGCCTTGGCGCCGAACTTCCGCGCGACGTCCTGTGCGGTGTCCATCGTGCTGTGGCCCACGTACTGGATGTTCGCGTCGGGGATCTGGGCGACCGCATCGAGGTGCTTTTGGCCGAAGGCACCTAGGCCCACCACGGCTAGGTTTACGGTCATGAATTTCCCTGAGGAGTCAGGATGAGATGGCCGACGGAGGTGTTCGAAGCCGGGACGTGGTTGAACCTGTAGACCTCATCGACCTTGTCGCCGAGGGCTCCGCGCATGATGAGCCACATGATGAGCTCGACGCCTTCGGAGCCCGCCTCGACCATGTACTCGAGATGCGGCTTGTACTGCAGCACCTCTGGATCGTTGATGAGGTCATCCATGAACTGCTTGTCCCATGGCAGGTTGATCAGTCCGGCCCGTGCCCCCTGGATCTGGTGGCTCATTCCACCGGTGCCCCAAACCTGGACATCGAGGTCCTCGTCGAACTGCTCGACGGCGCGACGAATTGCCTTGCCGAGGGCGAGACAACGCTCACCGGAAGGCTGCGGGTACATGACGACGTTCACCGGAAGGGGAATGACCTTCGTCGGCCACTTGTCCGGCGTGCCGAACATGAGCGACATGGGAACGGTCAGACCGTGATCGACCTCGAGCACGTTGAGCACCGTCATATCGAAATCGTCGAGAATCAGCGACGCGGCGAGGTGGGTTGCGAGCTTGGGGCTTCCCTCGACGACGGGCACGGGGCGAGGGCCATAGCCTTCATCGCAGATCGCGAAGGAATCCGCGATACCCATCGCAAAAGTCGGCATGATCTCCATGCCGAAGTACGAGGCGTGATCGTTGTAGACGATGATCGCGACATCCGGGTTGTGGTCTTTCATCCAGGTCTTGGAGAACTCGTAGCCGTCGAACATTGGCTTCCAGTACGGTTCCTCCGTGCGTCCCATGTCGATGGCGGCGCCAACGGCGGGGACATGACTGGTGGTGATTCCCGCAGTGATGCGTGCCATTATGCTTCGCCTCGTTCCTTCTTGGAGCGCCAGCCCTCGATGTTGCGACCGCCGGAGAGCATCATCGCCTTGTACTGCTCAACGTTCATGTCCGTCATCGTGCTGACAGCCTGGACATAGGACAGGCCGTCGGTCGCGAAGATCTTCGCGAGGAAGTACACGTTGCCGCCGTTGTCGAGCATTTTCTGGAAGTCCCTGGTGAGGACGGCATCCTTCTGATCCTCGGTCATCTCCCACTCGTCAACGTAGCCGCGCTCGTCAGCGAGGAACCGCTTGCGGTTCTCGTCGCGACGCAGGCTCATGCAGAACTGATTGAGATGGAAACCATCGCGTGCCTTCTCCATGGTGAAGATGGTCGTTCCTGGTATGTCGTTGAACTGGTCAAAGTTGGGCTTCATGATCATCTCCAGTAGAGATCGGTGGGGTTATGCACGAGTAGTTTTTGTTGCAGGGTTGCGGTTGCTGCGATGGACGGCACGTAGTCGACGAGGATGCCGTCATCCGGCATTTCCTTCTTCATGTTGGGGTGGGGCCAGTCCGTTCCCCAGAGCACTCGATCCTCGAATTCCTCGACGATGGTCGTGGCGAAGGGTACGACGTCCGCGTACCGGGGCGATCCGGAAACGCTGAGTCGGTCGGGACAGCTGACCTTGGTCCACACATCCGGGTTCTCCCGCATGAATCGAAGGAAGAGGTCGAACTCCGGATTGTTCAGAGGTTTGGTCACGTCGGGCCGACCCATGTGGTCGATCACGATCGGAATATTGAGTGAGGTAAAGAAGTCCCACTTCTCTTGGAGGTCTGCGGGTTCGAAGTAGAGCACGACGTGCCAGCCCAACGGGCGGATCTTCTCGATGATCTGGCGATAGTAATCGTCGGGCTTGGGCTCGACAAGGCGCTTGACGTAGTTGAATCGAACCCCGCGCACCCCCAGTTCGTGCATCCGGGCGAGCTCCGCCTGGGTGATGGATGGCTTGACAGTGACGACGCCGCGTGCTTTGTCATTCGAGTGTTCGAGCACGTCGAGAAGTGCCGAGTTGTCCGCACCGTGGCAGGTGGCCTGGACGACGACGTTCCGTTCGAAACCGAGAAAATCACGAAGGGCGAACAGCTGCTCACGGCTGGCATCACAGGGTGTGTACTTGCGTTCGGGAGCGAAGGGAAAGATGTTCCCGGGGCCGAAGACATGGCAGTGTGCATCCACGGCCCCGGCAGGCACCGTGAATCGAGGCTTGCTGGGAGCAGGATCCCAATCAAGCCATTCCGGGTCCTTAACGAATGAGTGGCTCACAGTCCTCGCGCTTCCAACATGTTGTGCAGTCGCGGGAACACCGTGCGGGTGTTGCCGGCGAAGATGTGAGCGCGTTCGTGCTCCGTGATCTCCGCGGCGTCGACGTACCGCCTGGTGTCGTCGAAGTACTGGCCGGTCGTCGGGTCGATTCCGCGCACGGCTCCGATCATCTCTGACCCGAACAGAATGTTCTTGTTGTCGATGACTTTCACCAACAGGTCGATGCCCGGCTGGTGGTAGACACACGTGTCGAAGAACACATTGTTCATGAGATGGGTATCGAGGCTGGGCTGCTTGAGCATGTCCGCGAGACCCCGGTAACGGCCCCAGTGGTAGGGAACCGCTCCTCCGCCATGGGGGATGATCAGACGCAGGGCTGGGAAGTCCTTGAAAAGGTCGCCTTGGATCAGCTGCATGAAGGCGGTGGTGTCCGCGTTGATGTAGTGCGCGCCCGTTGCGTGAAAATTCCGGTTGCATGACGCTGAGACGTGCACCATCGCGGGAACGTCGAGTTCGACCATCTTCTCGTAGAGCGGGTACCAGTACGGGTCGGTCAATGGCACGGTCTCCCATTTGCCGCCGCTCGGGTCCGGGTTGACGTTGACTCCGATGAAGCCGAGCTCGTTCACCGCGCGTTCCAGTTCGGCGATCGATGCAGACAGGTCGGCGCCGGGCGATTGTGGAAGCTGGGCGACACCCACGAAGGTCTCGGGGAACAGGTCGACGACACGCTTGATGAGGTTGTTGCAGGCGATGGTCCACTCGAGACTGATGCGCTGATCGCCCTCGTGGTGCCCCATCGCCGACGCTCGCGGCGAGAAGATGGTCAGGTCTGTGCCGCGATCGTTGATGAGCCGCAGCTGATTGGATTCGATGCTCTCGCGGATGATCTCGTCGGAGATCTCGGGATAGGCCGGGCTCGGTTCGCCCGCCGCGAAGGCAGCCAACTGGTCGATGCGCCACCTGTTGTGAAGCTCCGGCGCGGTTGTGTAATGGCCATGGCAATCGATGATCATGCGCTCTCCCAAGCCGATTCGACTACATAGACGTTTCCCGACATCAACATGCGCGCGGTTCTGAGCAGGGCGGACTTGGTGACGACCGGCTGTCCCGACGAGTTGTCGACTTCCATCTGCACGGTGAAGAACCCGGTGGGGTGTTCAACTTCTACCTCGAGACTGGAGCCAACACTGCCAAGGCCGGCAATCTGCGCGGCAATGCTTCCTTCGAGCATGCACGCTGTCGCGACTGAGACCGCGCCCAAGACTCCGATGGATTCGTGCACACGACGGGGGATGAATGTGCGGGTGCTCACCAGGCCGCCGTTCCGGGCGGGTGCCAGAAGGCTCATCTTGGGGACGGTCTTGTTCGTCACGTCGCCCAGGTTCATCATCGGGCCGACGGCCAGGCGAATCGTCTCGACGCGTGCCCTCAACTCCGTGTTGGCTTCAAGTTCCGCCGGCGTTTCATAGCCGGTGATGCCGAATTCCGCCGCGTTGAGGCACACCACCGGCATCCCGTTGTCGATGCAGGTCACGGTTATTCCGTCGACCACATCCACCACGTTTCCGGTGGGAAGCAGTGATCCGCAGCTCGAACCGGCGACATCCTCGAAGTTGATATTGATCGGGGCATGAGTTCCCGGAACGCCGTCGATGCGCGCGTCGCCCGCGTAGTTGACCACCCCGCCCGGTGTCTCAACGAATGCTGTCGCCTTGGATGCGGTGTTCACCATGTAGATCGCGACCGGAGTGACGCCATCCCGTGCGGCCATGAGCCCTCTCTCGATGGCGAATGGACCGACGCCGGCCAGGATATTGCCGCAATTCTGCTGATCGCTCACCTCGGCTCGATCGGGCCAGACCTGCAGGAAGAGATAGTCGACGTCGATGCCCGGGCGCGTTGAACGGCTTACCACCGCGACCTTCGAGGTGAGCGGGTGCCCTCCTCCCATCCCGTCGATCTCGCGGACGTCGGGTGAACCCATCGCCGCAAGCAGAAACCTGTCACGCGCGCCACGGTCGGCAGGCAGGTCCTCGGCCAGAAAGTACAGCCCCTTTGAGGTTCCGCCGCGCATTACCGAGCAGGGAACCGACGCCTGTGTGTTCGTCATTCCTGGTAGTCCTCGTAGACCAGTCCCTTGGCCGCAAGTGCCTCGCGCATGCCGTAGATGTCGAGGCCGAGTTCACCGGCCCGCAAACGGGCGCGCTTGGCCGTCTCGTTGGCCTCGCGGGCGCGGCCCTTCTCGAGCACCGTCGCCGCATCCTCGCGCCGGACCACGCACACCCCGTCGATATCGGCGATGATCACGTCGCCGGGGTGCACCAACTGGTTGGCGATGACGATGGGAGTCTGGACATTTCCGGGCGTGGCCTTCACCGTGCCCTGAGAGTCGATGCACTTCGACCACACCGCGAAGCCCATTTCGGTGAGGGTGGCGACATCCCGCACGCCGGCGTCAATCACCAGGCCACGCACGCCATGGGCCATCAGGCTCTCTGCCAGCAGATCGCCGAGGTAGCCGTCGTCGCAGGGGCTGGTCGGTGTCACCACGAGAATATCGCCGGGTTGGGCCTGCTCCACTGCCACATGGATCGACCAGTTGTCTCCCGGCGCGACTTCACATGTCAGGGCATTACCGGCGATCTTCGCGGGGAAGATTGGACGGAGCCGAAGGTCGAACAGGCCGATGCGTCCCTGCGATTCGTGAACCGTCGCGACGCCCAGTTCGGCCAGACCATCGACGATTTCCAGCGGGGTGCGAGGGGTGCCTCGGACTACTCGTGCCATGGTTCTCCTTCGAATGCCGCGCCGGCGTGGGTCTCAGCCAACTTCATGCCACCCGGATGCGCAAAGCATATTCCGTTCAACGGAAGGGAAATATCTCGTTGCGGTCTCCATCGATCACTCGGCGTGGAGTCGTGAAGCAAGCCCCAAACCGCTCTCCACCAACTTGCGCGACAGCGCGGCCGCTGTCACTTGCAAGCTCGGCACCAGTCGGGAGATCTCCCTGCTGTCACTGGGGGAGACCATTCCCAGCGCGGCGATCACCTTGCCGCCCTTGCCCCGCAGAGGGACCGCCGCGGAGGTCGCGCCCGCGGCCAGTTCTTCATGGGTGTGCGCGAATCCTTGCGACCTGATCGTCCGCAGCTGCGAGTTCAGCTTGTCAGCGTCGGTGATGGTGTTGTCGGTGTAGCGATCCAGAGATTCGAGCACGGCACTCCGGAGTTCCTGACTGCCAAAAGCGAGCAGTACTTTGCCTACGCCGGTTGCATGCAAGGGGAGCCGTGCCCCGGGCTTGCTCAGGACGGACATGGTGCGTGAGCCAGCAATACGCTCGACGACGAGGCACCGCAGGCCATCGAGCACCGCGATCTGAACGGCAACGTTGCCTAGCTCGTAGACGTCTTCCATGTAGGGGAGCGCAACTTCCCGAAGGTCAGCATGGACAGAAGCCAAGATGCCCAAACGCCAGATCTTGCTGCCGATCTCGTAGCCGCCGTCGGAGCCCTTGACCAGTGCCGAGTTCCTCTCCAACTCGTGCACGAGGCGGTGGACCGTTGTCAGCGGCAAATCGGTTCTGCGGGAGATGGACGTGAGCGACTGGCGGCGATGTTTCGAATCAAAGGAATCCAACACGGCGAACGCGCGAGCGGTCACGGACCTCGCTGACTGTTCCTTCTCCGCCATTGTCGGGCTCCTACCAAATCGATGCGAAGGTCGGGTGCTGGGCTGAAGCTAGCACGCCGGTGGCCGGGACCCCTTGAGAGATCGCTGGAATCGCAATCACCGCATGCCGACCGTGTCGTGACGGAAGCTGTCGCAGCTGAAGTGCCTTTGTGGGCTAATTCAGCTAGTGTCACGTGATACTGACGGCTTTCAGGACGATCTGTGGTGGGAACTGACTAATGGTTGATGCGTGAGCGGCGGTGTCCGGCACACCCGATCGGACTCGGTCGCCATGTTGAACGGTGGGTTCCGTCATGAGCGTCACAAAGACACAGCGACGTCGTGGGCGATGGTCCCGCCATGGTGAAGTGTGCAGATCGGGACTTCGTCGATCTGGAACTTGGTGTCTGGGTCGATCCGGAGCGAGTCTTCATGTCTTTCTACGCCGAACACAGGTTTTCGTTTTGGTTGGACGGCGGACGCGACGCGATAGCAGGACAGAGCTACATTGGTGCGCCGTCGGATGCCGCGGACATCGTGTTCGCTGATGCCGCGGGTCGCGAGCTCAGTATCGTCACCACTGGCGGCGCGGACGCCCGTGGTGCGCATGGCTCTGTGTTCGACTACCTGCGCGAACGCGTTCCGGTGCCACGCAGCGATGATCCCTCACCGGTTGGGTTCCGGCTTGGATGGGTGGGCTGGATCGGCTACGAAGCGGGGGCGGCGATCGTAGGCAGCCCATTCCACCCGTCTCCACATCCGGATGCCGCGTTCATGTTCATAGATCGTGTATTGGTCTTCGATCACGTGGCGCACACCGTGGTTCTCCGATACTTGGCGGCCTCGGAGGGCATCGAGGCGTGGGTGAGCGAGACCACGACACGGCTCCTCGGTCTTAAGCCCTCCGAGCCGGAGGCTCCCGGGCCGATGAGGGTATCGGGGGCGGCGCGCTGGCGTCACGATGCAACCGCCTACCTCGCGTTGATCGCGCGCTGCAAGGATGCGATCCGGAGGGGTGACGCGTACCTGCTCTGCCTCACAAATCAGATCACGCTCGACCCGATCGCCGACGTCGTTGACGCGTACCGCCGTCTCCGGCGGACCAACCCGAGTCATCACGGCGGACTGTTGCGCTTCGGTGGGATGGCCCTGTTGAGCTCGTCGCCTGAGCAATTCCTCGAGGTTCGAGCCGATGGGCGGGTGACGAGCAGCCCGATTAAGGGGACACGCCCGAGGGGCGCCACGGCGACCGAGGACGATGCACTCAAGCGGGAACTCCGATCTAGCGACAAGGAGACGGCTGAAAACGTGATGATCGTCGATCTAGTGCGAAACGACCTGGCCCGAGTGTGCGCCGTTGGCTCGGTGGAGGTAACGCGGCTCTTCGCTGTGGAGAGCTATCGGAACGTGCACCAACTCGTGAGCACTGTCGAGGGGCGGCTTGCCCCGGGCCGTTCGGCGATCGACGCGGTGGAGGCATGCGCACCGGCTGGCTCAATGACCGGCGCGCCGAAGCGCAGCGCAATGTCGATCCTTGACGCGGTCGAAGCCGGATCGCGCGGCCCGTATGCCGGGTGCTTTGGCTATGTGGGGCTGGACGGAGCCGCTGATCTCGCGATGTCAATCCGCAGCATCGTGTCCACACCCGACGGTGCCACCATTGGGACCGGAGGCGGGATCACGGCGCTCTCGATACCAGAGGAGGAACTGGACGAGGTCCACCTGAAGGCGGAGCCGCTGCTCCGGGCAATTGGCGCTGTTACCCGCGGACCCATGCAAATCGAGAATCGGTAGATGGCAAATTCACTGGTATCCGGGTTCCAACGCCAGCCGGTCCAGGGTGGTGGAGCGGCCCAGCCTCGAGCCTGCCTGGCCGTGACCGCCGCCCGCGTCGTGCATGACATGGTTGGCGTTTCGTCCATCGTGATGGAGGCGTTGTGAGCGACGGGGCACGGTGGTCTCTGTTCAGGGAGTGGCCATTCCTCGCGGCGGTCGCGTCCATGGGATTCATGTTGCGCGGTCCGATAGTCGCGGTGGCCCCGATTGCTGGCACGATCTCGCGCGACCTGGGTCTCTCGGCGGTTCAGGTCGGATTGCTGACCGGCTTGCCCGTTCTGTGTTTCGCCCTCTTGACACCGTTCGCCTCGTTCCTGGCGAGTCGAACAGGCCCGCGCACGGCCGTTCTCGTTGCGATCGCCGGCACCGGACTCGGCACCATCGTGCGCTCCGCGGGCGGGGTGCAGGCAATCTTCGTCGGCACCATTCTGATGGGTGCGTTCATCACCGTCGGCAATGTGGTCCTGCCGGTCGTCATCCGTCAACGCACGACCTCGCGAGTGGGCGTGGTGACGGGGACCTATGCGGCCGCGCTCAACATGGGGTCGATGCTCACGTCGCTGGCAACCGCACCGCTGGCTTCCGCATTCGGATGGCAGATCGCGTTGCTCTTCTGGTTCGTGTTCGTGCTCCTCGCCGGCGTCGTCTGGCTTCTGGTCCTCGGCAAGCCAGTCGCTGCGCCGGCCCACCACATCCACCGGACGTCGTGAGCAGCGCTTCGCGATCATCGTGGGTTGCGCCGTTGCTGTTGGCGATAGCTTTCGCGGGACAATCTTTCGCCTACTACGGCATAACGGCCTGGTTGCCGACCCTGCTCGGCGATGAGGTCGGATTCGGCCCGGCTGCGGCCGGCGCGGGGGCTTCGGTGTTCCAACTCGTCGGCATCGCGGGCGCTATCGCTGCGCCCGCGATCATGGCTCTCATCGGGCGCGCGAAGACGGTAGCCGTCATAGCGACTCTCTGGCTCGTCTTCCTGGTGGGGATGATCGCGGCTCCGCACGCGTGGCTCGCCTGGACTGTGGTCGGCGGCCTCGCTCAGTCCACGGGTATCTCCGCGATACTCACCCTCATCGTGACGATCTCCCTCGACGAGCGCTCCTCGCGTCGCACTTCCGCCTTGGTGCAGGGGCTCGGCTACGGATTGGGATCCTTCGGGCCAACGCTGATCGGAGGCCTCCACGACGCGACAGCGGGTTGGTCCGTTCCCTTGGTAGCGGTGATAGGAAGCATCGTCGTGTTCGGAGTCTTCGGAATCTTAGCGACGGTGCGCACCCGACACGACCACGAGATTCTCGTGCGTGGCCGAATCGCACGAAAGCGAAAGTAGTTCCTCACCTGTTTCGACCGGTCCCGCCGGCACCAACGGTTGATCTAGCTCGGGCGGTTGCCCCGCGGGCGGGCACGGGACCTTCGACCCACGCGGCGATTTCGTCACGGGATAACGTGAATTGTTGGCGTTCTTCGGCATCCGATGGGCGACGACAACGAATTCATGAGACCACCCGCTGCGCGCCGTTTGCCGCAGCAGTGGTCCCTTACCGGAGTAGGCGATCACACGCAAGACCACACCGGTAGAGTCCATCCGGCCCGCGACCTCGCCGATGACAGACCACGAGTCGTCATCGTCGGCGGCGGGATCAGCGGTCTAGCGACCGCGCATCATCTGCATCGGCGACTTGGGTCAAATGTGCGGCTCACCCTTGTCGAGGGGTCGCAGCGGCTGGGCGGCAAGATCGATACCCAGCCGCTTGGCGGGCACCTGGTCGACACCGGGCCGGACGCGATGCTGGTGCGCTCGCCGGCGATGGCTGCGCTGCTCGACGACCTCGGGCTCGGCGACCATGTGGTGGCTCCTGCCGCGCTGGGAGCGCACGTGTGGTCGCGCGGTCGACTTCGTCGGCTCCCGCCGGGAACCCTGTTCGGGGTGCCGGATCGCCTGTTGCCGCTATTGAGATCGCGCCTGTTGTCCCCGGCTGGCCTGGCTCGCGCCGCCATGGACCTCGTCCTGCCGCGGCGTCGTCAGGTCGCGAGCGACCCATCGATCGCCGAGCTGGTCGTCCCGCGGCTGGGCCGGCAGGTGTTCGAGCGGTTGGTTGAACCCCTGCTCGGCGGGGTGCACGCCGGTCGGGCCAGCGAACTCAGCGCCCGCAGTGCTGCGCCCGACATCGAAGCCCTCGCCCGCAAGAACCGCAGCCTCTACTTCGGTCTTCGCCGGCTTCGCCGCGCCGCCCTGCCGGCATCGGGCGGCCCGGCTCTGGTCACTCTGGATGGCGGTCTTGTCCTGCTGGTCGAGGCGCTGACCGCCCGGTTGGCGGATGACGACCTGAGGCTGGGGAGCGCGGCGATCGGCGTCGCGCGCATCGGCTCCGGCTATCGAGTCGACCTGGCGGATGGGCAGAGCATCCCCGCCGACGTGGTCGTGCTGGCCACCCCGGCATTCGTCACCGCCCGGCTGCTGGCCGACCTCGTCCCCGACGCGGGCACCGTGCTCGCCGGCCTTGCCTATGCCGATGTCGCCACGATCACCCTCGCCTATCCGCGTCGGGCGGTGCAGCGCCCGCTGGACGGAACGGGCTTCCTTGTCCCTCCGCAGGAGGGCAAACTACTCGTGGGCTGTAGCTGGTCGAGCGCGAAATGGCCGCACCTGGCCGATGACGACCTCGTGCTGATCAGGTGCATGGTCGGTCGCCACGGCGATCGCCGCTGGCTGGAGATGGACGACGCTGCCCTGGTGCGCCGGGTGCACGCCGAGCTCTCGGAGGCCATGGCCCTGACCGAGGGACCGTCAGACGAGCACGTCCAGCGCTGGCCGAACGGCATGCCCCAGTACCTGGTCGGGCACCAGGAGCGGCTGGATGCACTGGCTTCCGCGCTGCGCCCCATGCCCGGTATCTTCCTGACCGGCTCCGCCTATCGCGGCGTCGGGCTGGCAAGCTGCGTGGCTGACGCCGAGCGCAGCACCAACGACATCGCCCAAGTCCTGGGCGAGGCACGAAAAACAACCGAGGTGGCATAATGACGGCGCTCGACCCCAGTGGACTCATGAAGACCGTGCGGAAGACCGCACGAGGTGCAGGCCCGAATTACTCGCGTCGGCCAATGCTGATCTTCTGGGAGACGACGCGCGCGTGCCCGCTGGCCTGCCGCCACTGCCGGGCAAGCGCCACCATGCAGGCGCTGCCCGGAGAGCTCACCGCGACCGAGGGCCGCGAGCTGATCGACCAGGTGGCCGGCTTCGGCCGACCATACCCGATCCTCGTCCTCACCGGCGGTGACTGCCTGCTGCGCCCGGACCTGTTCGAGCTGGTCGAATACGCGACGGGCCTCGGCATACCGGTGGCGCTTTCGCCCTCGGTCACGCCATCGCTCACGCCGGAGATGATCGAGCGTATCGTCACGAGCGGCGTGAAGGCGGTCTCGATCAGCCTCGATGGAGCGGTCGCGGCGACGCACGAGGGGGTGCGTGGCATTGATGGCCACTTCGAGCAGACCCTGCAGGCGATCCGCGCGCTGTCCGAGGCCGGGCTGACCGTGCAGGTGAACACGACGGTGATGAGGGCAAACGTCGATGAACTGGCGGATGTCGCCGCCCTGGTCTCGGAAGCGGGAGCGCACATCTGGGAGGTCTTCT
Organism: Actinomycetales bacterium; assembly: GCA_038251725.1. Lineage (GTDB taxonomy): Bacteria > Actinomycetota > Actinomycetes > Actinomycetales > Microbacteriaceae > Lacisediminihabitans. The sequence goes on along the minus strand of JBBSBA010000007.1, from coordinate 37,983 downwards.
TCCTGGTCCAGGTCGGGCGCGGCATTGCGACGGAGGCGGTGAGTCCGGACGAGCATGAGGACATCTGCCATTTCCTCTACGACGCCTCGCGGTACGGCTTCATCATCCGCACGGTCGAGGCACCGTTCTTCCGCCGCGTGGTGACACGCCGCCGGGCCGGAGACCCGGCCCCGGAAAGCGACCTGTACCAGAAGTTGTCTGGGCGCCTCGTCTCCCTGATGGGAGCTCCGGCCGGATTGCCAAGGGCGCAAACCGCATCCACCCGCGACGGCAAGGGCATCGTCTTCATCGCCCACGACGGCGAGGTCTACCCGGCGGGGTTCCTGCCCCTCCCGCTGGGCAATGTGCGTACCACCCCGCTCGCCGAGATCTACCGGGATGACCCGATACTGCTCCGGATCCGCGCCACCGACTTCACCGGCCGATGCGGCCGATGCGAATACGCCGACCTGTGCGGAGGATCCCGTGCCCGGGCGTTCGCCGCCAGCGGCGACCCGCTGGGGGAGGATCCGGCCTGCGCCTACCAGCCGGCAGAGTCGGCGTCTGTGCTGAGACCCGCACACGGGATCGCGGAGGAGAGCGTCGAGGCGAACGCGTGACCGGAGCCCCGCGGGCCGAGCCTGTCGCGACACCGGTGGCGTACGATGCCGTCCTGCTCGCAGGATTCGGCGGCCCGGAGGGCCAGAGCGACGTCATTCCGTTCCTGCGCAACGTCACCCGCGGTCGTGGCATCCCAGAGGAGCGACTGGAGGCGGTGGCCGCACACTACCGCGCATTTGACGGGGTGAGCCCGGTGAACGGCCAGAACCGCGCGCTCAAGGCGGCGCTCGAGGCAGAATTGGCCGCGCGTGGCGTGGACCTGCCGGTGTACTGGGGCAATCGCAACTGGGACCCCTACCTTCGTGACGCCGTCACCGCGGCGGCCGACGCCGGCCACACCAGGCTCCTCGCGATCACGACGAGCGCCTACAGTTCTTACTCCAGCTGTCGCCAGTACCGGGAGGATCTGGCCGAGGCGCTTGCCGAGACCGGACTCGAGGGAACCATGCGGATCGACACGGTGCGCCCGTACTTCGACCACCCCGGTTTCGTCACCCCCTTCATCGACGGTGTGCGCGGCGCGCTCGCCGAGGTGGCCGCGCGTGGGATCTCGTCGGCGGACATTCACGTGCTTTTCTCGACCCACTCGATTCCCACCGCGGATGCCGCAGCGAGCGGGCCTCCGGAGCGCGACTTCGGGCCCGGCGGCGCGTACGAAGCCCAACATCGGGCGGTCGCGGACGTCATCATGGCCGAGGTCGGCGCCGCAACCGTGTCGTACTCACTGGCGTACCAGTCGAGATCCGGACCGCCGAGTACGCCCTGGCTCGAACCGGACGTCAACGACGCGATTGCCGAGCTGGCGGAGCACGGAACCAAGGCGGTCGTCATCGTGCCGGTGGGCTTCACCTCGGATCACATGGAGGTGAAATGGGACCTCGACACCGAAGCCGTCGCGACCGCACGCGAACACGGCATCTTCGCCGTCCGGGTGTCGACCCCCGGGGTCCAGCCGGCCTTCGTCTGCGGCCTCATCGACCTCGTTCTCGAGCGTTCAGCGTCAATCGCGCTCGAGGGCCGCCCCGCGATGACCGAGCTTGGTCCGTGGCGCCACGAGTGCCCGGCCGGGTGTTGCGAGAAGACGCAACGCGCCCCGGGTTCCGGCCGACCCGCCCACTAGGTGTACCCGGCCAGGGCCGATCAGTCGCTGTGGGGTGTCGTCGCGGCCGACATGAGCCAGTCCACGACGTCGGCGGCGCCCCAGCCCTCGGGATGCGCCGCACGCAGGGTGCCCGCGTCGTCGATGTCGGTGCCGAGTGTCACCAGGGGCAACTCCTGGTAACCATTCTTTCGTGTCTGCCCGAGACCGACGGTGGCGGTCAGCGCGTTGCACAGGCAGGCGCGCCCCTCCGCGTCGGCCGCATCGCCGCCCTTGCGCACGTACATGTGCACCGGCTCGGCCGGGCAGCGGAAGCCGACGCCGCCGTCTTCGCGCAGGTAGGGCTCTCGCAGGTAACTGAGGTCGCACAGTCGCACCCGCTCGGCATACAACACCGGGTCTGACAGGGTACCGGCCAGCTGTGCCACCTTGAACGGGAACCCCGTTGGGGAGGCCGCTGCATCGGTGCGAACAGACAGTTCGACGTCATCGAGCTGTGCCAGAATCCCGTCGCGCACCGTGTCGGTGAACCCGGATTCGCGACTGAGCGCGAACAGGGTGCCCACCTGGACCCCCGTCGCCCCCGCGGCGAGCGCGGCAGCCAGCCGCTGCGGCGAACCGTTTCCGCCGGCGAGCCAGAACGGCAGGCCGAGCGCCGCGATCTTCTCGAGGTCCGCGTCGTCGCGCGGCCCGTAGATCGGCTGGTCGTCATCGTCGAGCGTCAGCCGCCCGCGTGGCGGGGCATTGTGTCCGCCGGCCGTCGGGCCCTCGACGACGAACCCGTCCGGGCGTATCTCCTCGTCCCGGGCCAGATAGAACGCGAGCACGTGGGCCGCGATAATGGCGAGAAACTTCGGGCGCAGAAGCGGCGCCGGTAGCGCGCCGAGCAGCTCCGCGGGATCCACGCTCACGGTGTGCAGTTCTTCTGAGCCGTGGACATCGACGGTGAGACTGCCCACTCGTCCCTCGGCCAACTCGTTGAGGAGGCGGGGGATCTGGCGAGGTATCCCAGCGCCCATCAGAACGTAGTCGACTCCGGCCAGCATCGCGCCAAGCGCGGCAGACGGGGTGGCCATCTGGATCTTCTCCATGTAGTTGATGCCGACGATCCCGGCGTGGCCCTCCTTTGCCAACCACACCTCGACGAAGTTGCCCAGAATGCTCAGTTCCTGCTGCTTCCGCGAAGGGGCGAGCGACAGCTTCGGGACAGGGAGGTACGGTTCGCCCGCGGAGCGGCCTTGCGGCAGGAAGTACCGATCCAGCACCGGCAGCGTCATGGCCTTGACCGGAAAGCGATCGAGCGCGCGACGAACGTCGCCGTCGGTATCGCCGTCCTGGAGTCGCCTCGCGAGCACAGTGTCGAGTCCAACGCCCGAGACCACCCCAAGTTGCCCGGTCTGCGACACCGCTCGGGCGAGCTTCCAGGAGGAGACTGCCATCCCCATTCCGCCCTGAATGACGACGGGCAGTGGGCTTTCGAGCATGGTGGCCTCCGGCAACCTGCGCTTTGGCCGTCTCCCGACCAGGGAGGCCGTCCGCAGCCGCCCACACCGTTTGGTGAGAGCGGCTGCGCACGCATCATCGTGGAGATCGTATCCCACGGGCCATCGAGGCTCATGGGAGTGGGCGCTCGCGAGCGTCGATCCAGCCGGGGATGGTGGAATTGCCGACCGTGCTACGCGAGCGCCATGAGGCGCTCCACATACTCTGGCCGAGCGCCCTCGGTGCGAACCTCCTGAAGCACATGCTCGTGTACTCCCTCGGCCAGCAGCGAGGCGGTGAGTTCGGCGACGTGACCCGGGGTGAGCACGGTCGGGTCGACCGTGGTGCGTACCTGCAGGTCCACCCCCGAGTCGAGCGCGAGCCGCAGGCACGCGAATGCCTTACCCGCGCTCGACGGGACACCGGTGACCGCCCCGTACAGGTGCTCGGGTGCCTTGATGTCCAAGCCGACCCAGTCGCAGAGCGGGAGGACTTCCGCGAGCCGCTTCGGGTAGGGCCCCGCGGTGTGCAAGCCGACCCCGAAGCCGAGGTCCCTCACCTCCGCCATCGCGGCGGCCAGGCCGGCCTGCCTCGTCGGCTCCCCGCCGGAGAACACCACCCCGTCGAGCATTCCGTGCCGCTTGGCGAGCAGGTCGCGTACCTCCTGCCACCCGACCGTGCCGGGTGCGCGCGGGTCCAGCAGCCCCGGGTTGTGGCAGTACGTGCAGGCAAGCGGGCAGCCCTGGAGGAACACGGTTGCCACCAGCTTGCCGGGCCAGTCGCAGGTGGACAGCGCCACCAGCCCAGCGATCTGCAGGTCGTCCGCGCGCGCCGGACCGGTCATCGGGCCATCGCCGACTCCTGGAAATGTGTGCGCTCGGCGTGCTCGCCCTTCTTGCCGATGTTGAACGAACTGACCGGACGGAAGTAGCCCATCACCCGGGTCCACACCTCGCACGGCCCTCCGCACGTTGTGCAGCTCTCGTGCTCGCCGGCGATGTAGCCGTGGTCCGGGCAGATCGAGAACGTGGGGGTCACCGTGATGTAGGGGAGCCGGTGCGTGGCCAGCGACCTCTTGACCAGCTCGCGGCACGCCGCCGCGGTGGACAGCTTCTCCGACATGTAGAGGTGCAGCACGGTGCCGCCGGTGTACTTCGTCTGCAGCTCGTCCTGACGGTCGAGCGCGTCGAACGGGTCGTCGGTGAATCCGACCGGCAGCTGCGACGAGTTCGTGTAGTACGGGTTGGTCTCGGTGCCAGCCTGAAGGATGTCCGGGAAGCGCTTCTTGTCCTCCTTCGCGAACCGGTATGTGGTGCCCTCGGCCGGAGTCGCCTCCAGGTTGTACATGTTCCCGGTTGCCTCCTGGAACTCGAGCATGCGCGCCCTCACGTGGTCGAGCAGCCGCACGGCGATCGCGTGCCCCTCGGGGGAGGTGATGTCGTGCAGGTCCTCGGTGAGGTTGCGGACCATCTCGTTCACACCGTTGATGCCGATCGTCGAGAAGTGGTTCCGGAGCCCGGCTCCGAGGTAACGCTTCGTGTACGGGAACAGGCCTTCGACGATGAGTCGGTCGATGACCTTGCGCTTGAGCTCGAGGGAGTCCTTGGCGAGGTCGAGCAGCCGGTCGAGGTCGGCGAGCACACCAGCCTCGTCGCCCCGGTTGGTGTAACCCAAGCGGGCGCAGTTGATCGTGACGACCCCGAGCGAGCCGGTCTGCTCGGCCGAGCCGAACAGGCCGTTGCCGCGCTTGAGCAGCTCCCTCAGGTCGAGCTGCAGGCGGCAGCACATCGAGCGGATCTGGTTCGGTTTGAGCTCCGAGTTGATGAAGTTCTGGAAGTACGGCGTGCCGTACTTCGCCGTCATCTCGAACAGCCGATCCGCGTTCTCGGACTCCCAGTCGAAGTCCTCGGTGATGTTGTACGTCGGGATCGGGAACGTGAAGACCCGTCCGCTGGCATCTCCGGCAGTCATCACCTCGATGTAGGCACGGTTGATGATCGCCATCTCCGCTGCGAGGTCGCCGTAGGCGAAGTCCTGCGCGACGCCGCCGATGACCGGCACCTGTTCGCGCAGATCCTCGGGGCAGACCCAGTCGAAGGTGAGGTTGGTGAACGGCGTCTGCGTTCCCCAGCGGGAGGGGACGTTGAGGTTGTAGATGAGCTCCTGGACGCATTGGAGCACCTCCTCATACGAGAGGTTGTCGATCCGCACGAACGGCGCCATATATGTGTCAAACGAGCTGAACGCCTGCGCGCCGGCCCACTCGTTCTGCATCGTGCCGAGGAAATTCACGATCTGGCCGATGGCGGAGGAGAAGTGCTTGGGCGGCCGGGATTCGACCTTGCCGGCGACGCCGTTGAGCCCCTCTTCCAGCAGCACGCGCAGCGACCACCCGGCGCAGTAACCGGCGAGCATGTCCAGGTCGTGGATATGCAGCTCGCCCTCGCGGTGCGCCTTGCCAATCTGGGCGCTGTACACGTGGGACAGCCAGTAGTTCGCGATGACCTTCCCCGCCGTGTTGAGGATGAGGCCACCGAGCGAGTAGCCCTGGTTCGCGTTCGCGTTGACGCGCCAGTCAGAGCGGTCGAGGTACTCGTTGATCGAGCTACCCACATCGACGACGGTCTTCGTGTCGTCTCGCAGCCGTGCGTGCTGGTCGCGGTAGGAGATGAAGGCACGCGCCGTGGCGGTGAACGAGTCGGCGATGAGCGTCTGCTCGACGGTGTTCTGGATGTGTTCCACCGTCGGGTGGGTCAGGCCGGAGGGGGCCAGTGCGGCGAGCACCGATTGCGTGACGCGCTCCACGTCGGCAGCGGATAATTCTTCGGTCGCACGAGCGGCACCGGCGATGGCCGCGCGAATCCGTTCTCCGTCAAAGGGCGCGGTCGCCCCGGTGCGGGTGATTACACCCATTGGAAGAGCGCTGAGGGATGACATAAATGACGATCCTTACTCGTATTCATGGTGCTGGCGACACCCGGACTTGGGGGTCGGTCGTGCCAGAAGCCTACGCTCGGGAACACTATATGTAGTGTTTTGACTCGGCAGAAATACCCATAAGTTGTGATCTATCGAAAGATTCTGTCCTCTAGTGAATTGGCCGTCCCCGCGCGACCACGAGCGCGGCCCCCGGGCGAAGACATCGCGGCATCTCTGGCCGAGCGGCCGATCGATCGACGTGCGCCACGCCGGAGGATCGGGTCGCGGCCACGCGCGCACGGAGCAACAGATGCAGTCTCAGGGCTTTCGAACCGTGGCTAGCCGCCGGACGGTAGCGCCACGATGACATCAATCTCGACGAGGAAATCGAACAGCTGCGAGCCGACGGTGATGCGCGCGGGGAACGGTGCGCTGAAGAACTCTTTGTACGCTTCGTTGTACTCGGCGAAGTCCGCTTTGAGGTTCTGGAGGTGTGCCGTCACCTTGACGGCGTCATCGAGTGTGACGTCGTGCTCCGCAAGTACTGCGGCAATGTTGCGCAGCACCTGTCGCGTCTGTTCGCCGACGCCATCTGGGATCATGCCCGTCTCCGGGTCCACCGGTCCGAAGCCAGCGCTGAAAAGGAAGCCGTGTGCCACGATGCCCTGGCTGTATGGTCCGGCGGGCCGGGGGGCGTTTGCCGTGTCGATCACTATCTTCGACATTGTTTCCTCTCGTTGCGGGCTTGGCGCCACGGCTGTGACGCAGCGACTTCAGCTGGACAGGGCCGGCGGCCTGCCAAAAGGGACGGCATTGGCATATGCGGCAGCAGCACTCAATATGAGCGCATCCGAGTGACGAGGCCCGACCAGCTGGAGCCCGATCGGAAGGCCGGTTGAGGTCAGCCCGCATGGCACGCTGATCGCCGGTTGCTGAGTGAGGTTGAACGGATACGTGAATGGCGTCCATTCGGCCCACCGGGTCATGCCGGAGTCGCGCGGAACTTCCAGGCCCACATCGAACGCGCCGATCGGGAGGGTAGGCGTGACGAGAAGGTCGTATTTCTCGTGGAACGCACCCATGATCAGGCCGAGGTCGGCTCGTACCTGGTTGGCCGCCAGGAATTCCATCGCGGTTGTCCGTTGACCAGTCCGCGCGACCGCGAGGAGGGCTTGGTCCAACTCTGCCCATCGCTGGGGGGCATAGCCTTCGATCACCTTGCCGGCCCCGGCAAACCAGAGCACATGGTAGGCGTCCATCGGGTCGTTGAATCCAGGATCCACTTCTTCGACGATGGCTCCCAAGTCGGACAGAACCTTGACAGCCGCGTCGACTGACGCCGCAACGTCAGGGTCGACATTCACGTAACCGAGGTCGCGACTGTAAGCGATGCGCAGTCCGGCGATGCCCTTGTTGAGCCCACTCTGGAATGACTTCGTCGGTGGCGGCAGCGCCGACCAGTCCCGCGAATCGAAACCCGTCAGGACATCCATCATGAGGGCAGCGTCGTCCACGGTGCGGGTCATGGGCCCCACATGGGCGAGGGTGCCGAAGGGACTTGTCGGATAGATCGGGATGGCACCATAGGTGGGCTTGAGGCCAACGATTCCGGAGAAGGCCGCGGGGATCCGCACCGATCCGCCGCCATCGGTACCCACCGAAAGTGGTCCCATGCCGAGGGCGACCGCCGTTGCCGAGCCGCCGCTCGAGCCTCCGCTGGTCTTGGTGGCATCCCAGGGATTTCCGGTGTTGCCCGTGAGGGGGTTGTCGGTTACGCCCTTCCAGCCGAATTCCGGGGTGGTCGTCTTCCCGATCAGTACGGCTCCGGCTTCTCGCAACCGCGCGACAGTGGGAGCATCCTCGGCCCAGTCCTGATCCTTTTTGGTCAAACGGGACCCGCGCAAGGTCGGCCACCCGCGGGTGAGCAGCAGGTCTTTGATGCTTGTGGGGACGCCGTCGAGGAGCCCCAAGGGTTCGCCTGCGTGCCATCTGGCCTCTGATTCCCGTGCCTGGCGCAGCGCTGCTTCTTCGTCGACGAGGCAGAAGGCGTTGAATTCCGCGTCGAGGCGGTTCAGGCGTTCCAGGGCGGCGTGAGTCGCCTGGACCGGCGATACAGCCTTCGAGCGATAGCCGGAGAGTAGCTCTGTGGCGGTGAGGTCGGCGAGATCATTCATTTCCTCAGTCTGAGCGAAGAATATTATGATTGTCAACAATCCGACTTGTATCGTGGCGCGCTTGCCCGTAGTGTCATATTGTCGACAATCTGCAACTCCATCTTGAGGAGATATCTACATGACCGCCGTTAGCCCGTCGTTGAAAAAGGCCACTCTGAGTCCTCTATTGAAGCAAGCGACTCCTGTCGTTGTGGAACGGGCCCTCGGCAGTTGGATTTACGGAACCAACGGCGAGAAGTATCTGGACTTCACCACGGGAATCGGCGTCACGAGCACGGGGCATTGTCATCCTCGTGTTGTAGAGGCCGCCCGGGAGCAGGCGGGGATCATCATTCACGCGCAGTACACGACGGTCATGCACAAGCCGCTGATTGCGCTGACGGAAAAACTCGGTGAGGTGTTACCGAGCGGCATGGACAGCATCTTCTATGCGAACTCCGGGTCGGAGGCGGTCGAAGCCGCCATCCGGCTCGCCAGGATGGCCACTGGCCGTCCAAACATCATTGCTTTCCACGGCGGGTTCCACGGCCGCACGGTGGCCGCTGCTTCGCTGACGACAGCCGGCACGAAGTTTCGCTCCGGTTTCAGCCCGATCATGGGCGGGGTGCACATCGCCCCGTTCCCCTATGCCTTCCGGTATGGCTGGGATCTTGAGACGACCATTGATTTTGCGTTGCAGGAGCTCGACTATCTCCTTCAGACGATCTCCTCGCCCGCCGACACGGCAGGCTTCATCATTGAGCCCGTGCTTGGTGATGGCGGCTATCTACCCACTCCGCCGCGGTTCCTGGAGGGGCTGCGCGAACGGGCCGATCGTCACGGCATCGTCTTGATCCTCGATGAGGTGCAAGCCGGCGTTGGCCGCACCGGCAAGTTCTGGGGGCACCAGTACAGCACCATTAGCCCTGACGTTCTGATCACTGCCAAGGGGTTGGCAAGCGGCTTCCCGATCTCGGCGATCGCCGCCTCCACCGAATTGATGAGTAAAGCATGGCCGGGCTCGCAGGGCGGCACCTATGGAGGTAACGCCGTATCCGCCGCGGCAGCGGTAGCCACGCTCGATGTCGTTCGCGAGGAGAACCTGGTCGAGAATGCTCGCGTTCGCGGCGATCAACTGCGTGCGGGCCTCGATGCGCTGCGGCTGAAAAATCCGTTGATGGGCGATGTGCGCGGCCTCGGTCTGATGCAGGCAATCGAATTCGTGACGGAGGCCGGCGAACCCAACGCGGCACTGGCCAACGCGGTTCAGCAGGCAGCAATCACGCAGAACTTGCTTCTGCTCACCTGCGGCGCTGGCGGCAACGTCGTCCGGATCATTCCCGCCCTGAACGTCGACACGGAGGAAGTCGCGACCGGGCTCGACCGACTGGGTGCTGCACTGCAGGCCGTCCAGGGCGGTTAGGAAACCCGCAAAAGAGAGTGTGGTCAAGCCCATGACGATGACAGTCCTTGAGGCACCGCTTGCCGCGCTGCGCGAGAGAGGCATCCACCTCGACACTTCCACGCGGAGGCTGGCCGAGTACGCGTACGACGCGTCCAATTATCGTGTGGAACCACTCGGGGTCATCTTCCCGCGCACGGCGCAGGAAGTAGCCGAGACCCTCGCCGTGTGCCACGCGTTCGCTGTGCCCGTGGTTCCCCGTGGCGGTGGAACGTCGATGGCAGGCGGCGCGATCGGCCCAGGCATTGTGCTCGATTTTTCGCGGCACATGAGCGCAGTACTTCGCATCGACAAGGACGCCAGACAGGCCACGGCCGAAGCGGGAATCGTGCTCACCACGTTCCAAGCTCTGGTGCAGCAGGCAACCGGGGGCGAATTGACCTTCGCCCCCGATCCATCCAGCAAGTCGCGGGCGACGCTGGGTGGTTCGATTGCCAATGATGCGTGCGGCAATCACTCGGTCAGATATGGGCGCACGTCCGATCACATCATCGCCCTCGATCTGGTTACAGCCGACGGCATTCGGATAACCGCCACGCGAACCGGCATTGAAGCCACAGCTGCGGGGGACCAGGCGGCCGAAGCGAAGGCGGCGAGTCTGACCACCGCCCTGCGCGGACTGGTCGATGACAGCCTCAGCGATTTTCGACTTGAGCTTGAGCGGATCCCACGGCAGGTTTCGGGCTTTCACCTTGCTCACCTGCTGCCAGAGCACGGTTTCGACGTGTCCCGTTCCCTCGCCGGCAGTGAAGGGACCTGCGCCATCGTGGTGAGCGCGACGGTGCAACTCGTTCCCACTCCGGCTGCCGCGTTGCTTCTCAGCCTGGGATACAACGATGTGGTCGAAGCGGCACAGGACGTCATGTCCATCCTCGAATTCGCTCCGGCAGCGATCGAGGGGATCGACGAAGCGATCGTCGAAACCATGCAGTATCGACGCGGGACGAATTCGGTCCTCGGCCTGCCACAGGGCAGGGCCTGGTTGTACGTCGACCTCGACGGCGACAATATCGCCGAGGTTGCGGCCACCGCCGACCGGCTACTGGCTCGGTTGCGGGAGAACGGTCGGCTGGTTGACGGACGCGTTGTCCCTGACCTCGAAGAACGTGCCTCGTTGTGGCGGGTTCGCGAAGACGGCGCTGGGCTTTCTGCCCGGCTTCACACCGGCGGGGAATCCTGGCCGGGGTGGGAAGACTCGGCCGTCGCCCCGGAAAATTTGGCCGCGTACCTGAGCGATTTTCGAGAGTTACTGGCGCGGTTCGACCTGCAGGGTGTGATGTACGGCCACTTTGGTGCCGGCTGCATGCACGTTCGGATCACCTTCGACCCGCGCACCGAGGCGGGGCGGAGCGTGATGGAGGCCTTCATCCGCGCGGCCGCGGAACTGGTGGTTCGACATGGTGGCTCGCTTTCGGGTGAACACGGCGACGGACGGGCCAGGAGCGAGCTTCTACCGATCATGTACTCGCAGTCGATGATCGATGCCTTTGCGCGCTTCAAGAATTGCTGGGATTCCACCGGCATTCTGAATCCCGGCGTCTTGGTCGGCCCGGATCCGTTCACCGACAACCTCGCGCTCAGCGGGGTCCCGGAGCGCGAATGGCGCACCAGCTTCGATCTGAGACCGCACACGAGCGCGTCCGCGCAACATGAGATTGACCCATTCGTGCATGCCGTTCATGCCTGTGTGGGGATTGGGCGTTGCCGGTCGGACTCCGGCGGCGTCATGTGCCCCAGTTTTCGGGCCACCAACGATGAAAAGGACTCAACCCGGGGGCGTTCGCGCGTGCTCCAGGAGATGGTTCGCGGAGCCTCGAGTGTGGAACAGGGATGGCGCTCAGACGACGTGCGCGAGGCACTCGACCTCTGCCTGTCGTGCAAGGCGTGCTCGACCGATTGTCCGGTTGGCGTGGACATGGCCACCTACAAGGCCGAGTTCTTCTCTCACTTCTATCAGTATCGGCTGCGCCCCATGTCGCACTACTCGCTTGGCTGGTTGCCGACCTGGCTCAAGTTGACCGTGCACGTGTCGCCGTTTCTGAATCGCGTTGTGTCGTCGCCGTTGGGCAAGGTGGTGTCTGTGCTCGGTGGGCTCACCACCAAGCGTGCCCTGCCGAGATTTGCCAGCGCCGGTCAGCTTCGCCAGGAACTCGCCGGTGGGCGCCGACCCGACGGTGCCGCGTCGGCGGACATTACGCTCATCGTCGACAGTTTCACGAAGGGGTTTCGACCAGCCGTCGCCGGTGCCGCGCAACGAGTGCTCAACAGTGCGGGCAAGACCGTGGAATGCAACGCCGACGTGTGCTGCGGCCTGACACTCATTTCGACCGGCCAGCTCGGCGCGGCGAAGAAACTACTGAGTCGGGCCGCTGCCGCCCTCGACGATGGCTCGGATGGGCCGATCGTGGTGATCGAACCCAGCTGCGCTGCGGCCTTCAAGAAGGACCTCCCCGAGCTGGTTGATTCGGATGCCGCCCGCCGCGTCTCCCGTCGCATCCGCAGCTTCGCGGGGATGGTGACCGAGCTCGTCGACGCCGGTTGGCGTCCCGATTGGCGCGGCGGCACGGCTCCGAAGGCGGTCACCGTGCAGACGCACTGCCACGAGTACTCGGTATTCGGCGCGAAGTCGCAGATGGCGGCATTGCGGGCCGTCGGCGTGGGGGAGGTCCTCGAGGCCACCGGGTGCTGTGGGGTCGCCGGAAACTTTGGATTCGAGGCGAGCCATTTCGATATCAGCATGGATGTCGCCGAACAGGCCCTCGCCCCTGCGCTGCGCACGACGCCCGCAACCGTTCCAGTCCTGGCCGACGGGTTCAGCTGCCAAATGCAGATCATGCAGCTGGATTCCACACGAACAACCCTGCATCTGGCCGAATTGCTCGACTCCCCGCCCCTGCCTGTCCCTAATCAAAGCAAAGGATGACCATGACCCTGACAACAATTTCCCGAGAGACACAAGCCGTCATCGCCGGGCTCCGGACGGGTCTCTACCTGGAGAATGAGTGGATTGACGCCGAAGGTGGGAAGACCTTCGTGGTTGAGAACCCCGCGACCGGCGAAGTCCTCGCCCACGTCGCGGACGGTTCCTCCGCCGATGCCGATCGAGCAATCGCGGCCGCCGGGGTCGCGCAGGCCGACTGGGCCAAGACGGCGCCGCGCCAGCGCAGTGAGATTCTGCGCCGGGCATACGACCTCATCATCGAGAAAACCGAGGATCTCGCAGCGATCATGACCGCCGAAATGGGCAAGCCCCTGGCGGAAGCGCGCGGCGAAGTGGCCTACGCGGCCGAATTCTTCCGGTGGTTTTCCGAGGAGGCCGTTCGGATCAGCGGCGACTACACCACCACCGGTGACGGCAAGAACAGAATCTTGGTCACCCGCGTGCCCGTTGGTCCGTGCGTGCTGATCACGCCGTGGAACTTCCCGCTTGCCATGGGTACGCGCAAGATCGGTCCTGCTATCGCGGCAGGCTGCACCATGGTGTTCAAGCCAGCTGCGCAGACGCCGTTGACCTCATTGGCTCTTGTGCAGATCCTGCACGAAGCGGGGTTGCCCAAGGGTGTGCTCAACGTCGTGACAACGTCAAAGGCATCCAGCGTGGTCGGAAGATGGATGAGCAGCGGAATCGCCCGCAAGGTCAGCTTCACCGGTTCGACCGAGGTCGGCAAGCTCCTGCTGACCCAGGCGGCAGAGAACGTGATGCGCTCATCCATGGAGCTGGGTGGCAATGCCCCCTTCATCGTCTGCGCAGATGCCGATATCGATCGCGCGGTAGACGGCGCGATGATGGCCAAACTACGGAACATGGGGGAGGCGTGCACCGCGGCGAATCGATTCCTGGTGCATCGCTCAGTGGCCGCGGAGTTCACCGAAAAGCTGGCCGCGCGCATGTCTGCCCTGCGGGTCGGAGACGGCGCCGAACCGGGGACCGATATAGGCCCGCTGATCGACGCTGCCGGGCTTGACAAGGTTCAGTCCTTCGTCGATGACGCGGTTCGCCGTGGGGCGAAGATCCTGTCCGGCGGCAGCCGACCGGACGGCCCTGGCTACTTCTATCCGCCGACGGTGCTTGCCGATGTAAGCCCCGACTCTGCCCTGATGAGTGCAGAGATCTTCGGGCCGGTGGCTCCGGTCGTTGTCTTCGACGATGAGGGCGAAGCCATTGCCCTCGCAAACGACACGGAATGGGGGCTCGTCGGGTATCTCTTCACGCAGGACATTGATCGCGCATTGCGGCTGGGCGAGGAGCTCGAAGTGGGGATGGTCGGTCTGAACACCGGTTTGGTTTCGAACCCGGCAGCGCCGTTCGGCGGCCTCAAGCAGTCCGGTCTGGGCCGCGAAGGCGGCAGGGTCGGGATTGACGAGTTTCTGGAGTACAAGTATCTGGCGATTCCTCGTTGATGCGAGCGATTGCATGGGCGGGGTGACTGTATGGTTCCTCAAAGGAGGACATGATGACTGCTAGTGGTGGCCTGTCGGCGCTGGAAGGCCGACCGACTTCGGTATTGATCGCGAATCAGTTGCGCGAACGAATCGTCGACGGTTCGTTCAAGCCCGGTGAGCAGATTCGAGAGGCGAACCTGGTCGAACAATTGCATGTTTCTCGGGGTCCGGTGCGCGAGGCGCTCCAGCGCTTGAGCCAGGAAGGCCTGTTGGTCAGCCACCGAAACCGCGGCGTGTTCGTCCTCGATCTGACGATCGAGGAGGTGCGCGGGATTTATGCCGCCCGGGAGGCAATAGAACTCGGCGCGGCGAAGGCCATCCTCGCGCTGGAGCCGGGCGAGATCGCCGCCATCGCAGGGCGACTGTCCGCCATCCTCTCAAACATGGCGTCCGTCGTGGCTCCGGGGGACTGGCGTCGGTTGTCCGAACTCGACCTCGATTTTCATCTGGCGTTTGTCCAGAGCGCGAACAATTCCCGGCTGATCAGGATCTACTCAACCCTCGCCGCGGAGTCGCGAATCTGCATCGTGCACCTGGGGTCTTCGTATCCGAGACCCGCGGCGTTGGTCGAGGAGCACCAACGACTCGTCGACCTCCTCGCCGCCGGTGATGCCGACGGCCTGAGGCAGGCGATCGTTGAGCACATGGCATCGGCCGTGCAGGACCTGACCGCCTCGATGCGGGCCGATGAGTTGGTCGACGAGCCGGGCCTCACCTAGCCTCGAGCCACCGCTCGGCAAGGCGTGATAACGATGGGCGAGGGATATTCCCCGGGGAGTCTTGCGTCCGATCAACGCGCTGGATAGTGTGATTGTCAACAATCTACGAAAAGAGTTTGCTTCTGTGAATATCTCCGAAAGCGAGTACGACCAGCGTCTCCTGAATGTTCGTGCGCGGATGTCGGCGCAGGGAATGTCCGCGCTGCTCGTTTCCGACCCGTCGAACATCTATTACCTGAGCGGCTATAACGCGTGGTCGTTCTACACTCCGCAGTTTCTGTTCGTGCCCGCGGTGGGAGACCTGATCCTCTTCACCAGGGACATGGATGCCAACGGCGCGTCCAGAACGGCCTGGCTACACAGGGAAAACATCTTCGGCTATCCGGAAGAGTTCGTGCAGCGGCCGACCATGCATCCATTTGACTGGGTCAGCGGCAAACTGCGCGAGCTTGGCCTCGTCGCTGGCGCCGTCGGTGGAAAGATCGGCCTTGAGCTCGACTCGCACTTCTTCTCGCCGAAGGCCTACCTGTCGCTCGTCACTGCCCTGCCGGAGTGGGACTTCGTCGACAGTGTCGAATTGGTTAACTGGGTGCGGGTGGTCAAATCTCCCACCGAAATCGAATCGATGCGCGCAGCCGCGCAGATTTCGGCCGGTGCCATGGCTGCGGCGATTGAGAACGTCAGGGTGGGTGCCAGACAGTGCGACGTGGCCGCGGAGATCAGCAAGGCCCAGATCTCCGGCACGGCCGAGTTCGGCGGGGACTACCCGGCGATAGTGCCGATGATGCCCACCGGTGCGGCCGCCGATACGCCACATCTGACGTGGAGCGAAGACCGGTTTACTGAAGATCAGGCCGTCGTGATCGAGTTGGCCGGAGCCTACAAGCGATACCACGTCCCACTGGCTCGGACCCTCATTCTCGGCAAGCCATCCCAGGAGGTCCAGAAGGTCGTCGGTGCGGTTAGTGAGGGAATACAGGCGGTGGTGGATGTCATCCGGCCGGGACTGCAGGCCCGCGAGCTCTCCAGGGTGTGGGATGCCGTCCTGGCCAAACACGGTTTCGCGAAGCCCTCCCGCATCGGCTATTCCATCGGAATCGGCTACCCGCCTGATTGGGGCGAGCGCACAGTAAGCCTGCGGAGCGAGGACGAAACCGTGCTGCAGGAAAACATGACTTTCCACTTGATTTGTGGGATGTGGATGGACAACTACGGCTACGAGCTCTCAGAACCACTCAGGGTTTCAGCCGACGGCGCCGAGATGTTCACGAAACTGCCACGCGACTTGATTCAGATAGGGAACCCATGACGACCAAGGACATGCTGTTGCCATTCGCGGCCAGAGCCGCCCGGCTGACGGGGTCGATCATTGACTCGAGCACGTCCCTGCTCGCAGCTCAATCCCACGACATCGTTCGCTTTGCGATGGGCTCGCCGGCGGACGAAGCGGTGCCGCTTGAGGCCTTTCGGGACATCCTCGGGTCGCGGCTGGACCACAGCAGCTTCACCTACGGTGCGACCGAGGGGGAGCCGGCACTGCTCGACCAGCTTATCGAGTATCTCTCGACGACCTCGGAGCCCACAACGCGCGATCGCGTGGTCATTACCGCCGGCGGCATGCAGGGGCTTGACCTAGCGTGCAAGATATTCGTGGATCCGGGCGACCTCGTGATTACCGAAAGTCCGACATATACCAACGGAAGCGCCACAGCGGCGAGCTATGGGGCCGAACTGCTTGAGGCGCCGATGGATGGCGACGGGCTCATCGTCGAAGCGTTGCCCGAGCTGGTCGAGAAGGCCGGTCGGACGCCAAAGGCGATCTACGTTATTCCGAACTTCCAGAACCCGTCCGGGACGACGTTGTCTGCGGGCCGACGAGAACTCCTCCTCGAACTCGCTCACAAATGGAACTCGGTCATCATCGACGATGACCCGTACGGCCTCCTGCGTTTCTCCGGTGAGGATCTGCCCAGTTTCCAAAGCCTCAGCCCGGCGGATCCATTGCTCTTTTCGGTGCGCACATTCTCGAAGATCCTCGCGCCGGGTCTCCGCGTCGGTTGGGTCGACACGGATCCGGCTATCCGGGAGCTAGTGATCAATGCGAAGCAGGCGATGGACACGTGCGCCAACGTTCCCGCGCAGCATCTGATCGCCGAGTTCATCCGACGCGGCGGTTTCTCCGAGCACCTTGAGACGATCAAGGCCCATTATCTTGAGCGCAAGATCGCCATGACCGAGAGCCTGCGGAGGAACCTGGGCGATCGAGTCTCGATGACGGATCCGGAAGGCGGCTTCTTCCTCTGGGTCACGCTTGAGGGCGAAGACAAGCTGACGTCGACCTCGACATTGTTCGAGTCTGCCTTGGCCGAGGGCGTCGCCTTCATTCCCGGTCCGGCGCTGTCTCCGAGCGGCAGATTCGATGACGCGCTGCGACTCTGCTTCGCCTCATCAACGCCCGATCGCATCGAGGAGGGCGTGCGACGCCTCACTCGTGCGCTCGATCACGCACGGGCGCTCCGTTGACCAACGCTGCCGTTACGCTGACCGGCCCGGAGCGGGCGGTCTTCGACGGTATCAATATCGCCGAGTTGCTCGAGCTGGCCGTTGCTCTCATTGCCGCGGGTGGCGGAAACCCCGGATCGACCGAAGAGGCGACGGTAGCCGTGCTCCGGGGGGCCTGTGAACGTCACGGCTTTTCCGTGGAGCTGACCGAGGTGGCCCCGGGGCGACACAACCTCGTGGCCACACTGCCCGGAGGGTCGGCTCCCGGGCTCATGTTTCTCGGGCACTCGGATGTTGTCCCGGTCGGGGACGGCTGGGAGAGTGACCCGTTCGAACCATTCGTGCGGGATGGCCGATTGTATGGGCGCGGATCGACCGACATGAAAGGCGGACTGGCGGCGATCGTGCTCGCCATGGCGGCCATCCGTGATTCTGTGGGGGCGCTGAGCGGACCCGTCCAGCTCGTGTGCACCGTCGATGAGGAGGACTTTGGGCTGGGCATTCGCGCCTACGAGCCGGTCGCTCCTCGCGACACCTTCGCGGCCTGCATCGTCGCCGAGCCGACGGACCTTCAGACGGTCATCGGATGCCGAGGAGACAGCTACCTGAAACTCACGGTCAGCGGCCATGCCGCCCACTCCGGCCGACCCCACGATGGGCGGAACGCCATCGTGGCGGCGGCACGGGTCCTTGAGCTGGTCCGGGCGGACCACCAGGCGATCACCGCCAGACCCGATCCGTTGCTCGGGTCCGGAACGTGGAGCGTGGGAACCATCGCCGGAGGCACGGGCGCGTCGATCGTCGCATCGGAATGTTCGGTGATGCTGGATCGACGCCTCATGCCCGGCGAAAGCGCACAGGCGATCGCCGATCGTTTGCTGGAGCAGATTCGCAGCTGTGGCATCGATGGTGACGGTATTGGCGTGGACTTGGTCGTCGAAATGGAAATGCCAGGGTTCACGACGGATCGCGGCGACCCGCTCGTCCAGGGCGCCGTGGACGCGATTGTCGACGCCGGCGGCAGCAGGCAAGCGGTCGGGGGCTGGAGTGCGGCCTGTGATGGCGGCTTCATGGCCAGGGACGTCGGTATACCGTGCATCGTCCTCGGGCCAGGCGGACTCCACGATCAGGCACACCAAGCCAACGAATCTGTCGGCATCGACGAACTGATCGTCGCGGCGCGGGCCTATGCGTTGCTCGCCCTCCGGCTGGTCGGCCGATCATGAGCGCCGCGCGTCCCATCCTGGTCGTGTTGTACGAGGATGATCTGCCCGATTGCCTGACACTCATCGAAGCGGCCGCGGAGGTCCGATACACGAAGGCTGCCGAACTGGCGACCGCGCTGCCTGGCGCGGATGCGCTGCTTCTGTGGGACTTCTTTTCCTCGGCAGTCGAAGACGTCTGGCAGCACGCGGACTCGTTGAAGTGGATCCACGTGGCGGCGGCGGGAGTCGACAAACTTCTCTTCGACGGTTTGAGGAACTCGGACGTCGTCGTCACAAACTCTCGCGGCATATTCGATCGGCCGATTGCAGAATTTGTGCTGGGGAGCATCCTGGCGATGGCCAAAGATATCCCGGGATCACTGCGGAGACAACAGAGCGGGATCTGGCAACATCGCGAGACGGAGCGCATCGACGACTCCAACGCCCTGATTGTTGGAACCGGGTCGATCGGCAGGGCGACCGCGCGACTCCTCGTCGCCGCCGGAATGAGGGTCGAAGGGGTCGGCCGCACTGCGCGGGTGGGGGATCCCGACTTCGGGACCGTTCACGCCTCGAATCGGCTGGCTGGGGTCGTCCGTGACAGTGATTACGTCATCTTGATTGCGCCCCTGACGGAGGCGACGCGCAATCTGGTGGACGTGACCGTGCTCAACGCAATGAAGCCCACGGCACGTCTGATTAACGTGGGTCGTGGCGAATTGGTCGATGATGGCGCACTGCTCGATGCGCTCAACCGGGGCGGCATCACGGGTGCGGCTCTCGACGTCTTCAGCACAGAACCGTTGCCAGCCTCCAGCCCGCTCTGGCAGATGGAGAATGTGCTGATTTCGGCGCACCTCAGCGGCGACGCTGCCGGATGGCGGCAGAGGCTCTCGGCACTATTCTCCGACAACTTCGAGCGCTACGTGCGAGGAGGCGCCCTTCTGAATGTGGTCGACAAGAAGCTCGGCTTCGTTCCCGGTGGCCAACCCATCGGGTGATGTGCGAAGCGGGCGCTAGCGAAAGAGCGTTCCGAGAATGTCGAGGGTGAGCATGCGATTCGCAATCCGCAGTCCCTCCCAGACGGTGACCTGATTGGCGGTCAGAACGACTTTGCCCACCGACTGTTCCAGATCATTGATGAATCGGAGTGAATGCATGGCGGTGTCCGGGATCAGAATTGCCTGGGCGTCCGGGTGATCTGCGGCCAGCGCCATCTCGAGGATCTCGTCCCTTCCGAGCAGTCCGACCTCGCCGGCCGTGGCGATGTCGTTGCTGCGGAATGAGGCGACCGAGATGCCGGCATCGCCGAGGAATCGCTTGAAATGCTGTGCCAGATCATCGGGATAACTGGCGGCTACCGCCACTGATGTGATCTCCAGCGACCGACAGGCCTGAGCGAAGGCGATTGACGTGGAGGAGGCAGGCACTCCGCTGGCCCGACCGACTTCGGCGGCTTGGTCGTGCGCGCCTGCCCAGCCGTAGACGAAGCTTCCGGACGTGCAGGCCCACATGATCGAGTCAGGGGAGTAGGCGGCCAATTCCCTCACGCCGTTGAGTAAGTTCTCCGAGCCGCCGACAGCCAATAACTCGTCGACCAGATGCGCAACGTCGCCGCCGGCGGTATGGACCAGAGGCAGCCGAATGGCGCCATTGGTGGCCTTCTCCAGAAAGCCGAAGTCATCGTCGGCGCCGAGACCGGGGTACAGAAGTCCGACGCTCGGGGGGGCAATGTTGGGTGTCGCATTTGTCATGTTTCCCGCTCCAGGTGAGGTCTCTTTTGGGTGAAATATGTTCGATGATTGTTGACAATCCTACATCGAGTGATTAGGTTCTTCCTACATGTCGTGATTGGGTTTTTGTCCAAGCACCATTCCACACACCATGGAGATTCGACGCGGTGCCGCGTCGAGAAACTGCAGTACGGCCCAGAATCGGGCCCCGATAGATCGGAATCACTGATGAACCGACACGATTCACGCCGCACCTTAATGCGAGTAGCTGGAGTGGCCGCGGCTGGTCTGCTTCTCGCGGTCAGCATCACTTCTTGTTCAGCAACAACGCCTGGCAGCGGAGCCGGGACTACGAGTGCTGCTGCCGACACGTTGGCGCTCGGAAAGAAGCAGGGCTACCTCCGGGTGGCCATCGCCAACGAGCCCCCGTACACCAAGGTCAACGCCGATGGTTCCCTCCACGGCGCATCACCCGATATTCTTCGCGCGGTCCTGAAGACCATGGGTATCGCTGAGATCCAGGGCATCGTCACGCCATACGATGCGATGATTCCGGGTCTCAACGCCAACCGATGGGATGTCATCGCCGCTGGCCTGTTCATGAAGCAGTCCCGTTGTGCCGCAGTGGCATACTCCGAGCCCGTCATCGTCTCAACGGAATCGTTCGGCACCCCGGTCGGGAACCCGAAAGGCATCAAGACAATCGCCGATGTGCTCGCGAACCCGGCTCTGAAGATCGCCGTTCTTTCCGGAGGCTTCGAGGAAGGCATCCTCAAGAACGCCAAGGTTCCTTCGGGTCAGCAGGTCCTGGTCAAGGACAGCCGGAGCGGTATGGAAGCAGTGACAGCCAATCGGGCCGACGCCTTCCTGCTTCCCACACTCTCGCTCAAGTCGCTGGTCCAACAGGATGCCAGCATTGCAGTGACCGCGCCCATTTCGGATGCCCCCCGCACGGGTTCCGGTGCCGCGTTCCGCAAGGGTGACACGAAGCTGCTTGCCGAATACAACACGCATCTCGCAACCTTCAAGGCATCACAGGCATACACGGACCTCATGGTCAAGTACGGCTTCGATCCCAACGCGGCCAAGGGCGTCACCGCTGCCGAACTCTGCAAGAACCCGGGCTAAGGCAACCATTCGCGTGCAGCGGGGCCGAACGGACGTAGTTCGTGAGGCCCCGTTGCCTCCTCTCTCGTTTCTGGAAAGGCTGGTTGCGGATTGACTGCCATATTCGACTACGCGGTGCCCCTGCTCCAGGGCCTGGGTGTCACCATACTCGTAACCGTTCTGGGCACCGCCCTCACCCTCGTCGTCGCGTTCACCGCCGGGCTGAGTGGGCTGTCAAAGCATCGGTGGCTCCGCTGGCCATCCTCGATCTTCGTTGAGTTCTTCCGAGGATCAGGGCTGATCGTGCAGATGTTCTGGTTCTTCTACGCGCTGCCGTTCCTCGGCATCCAGCTGACCCCGCTGACCGCGGGAGTTCTGGCGCTCGGGCTGAATGAGGGCGCGTACGCGGCGGAAGTCGTCCGCGGAACTATTCGGTCGCGCGCGAAAGGACAAACCGAGGCGGCCATAGCGCTCGGCATGACACCGGCACTTCGAATGAGGCGAATCCTCATACCGCAATCGATTCCGGCGATGCTACCCGCCTTCGGAAACGTCATGGTCGACCTGCTCAAGAACACATCGCTCGTCTCACTTGTGACGGTTGCCGATTTGACCTGGCGGGCGATGACCGCCCGCACCGTTACCGGGCAGACAGTGGAGCTGTTTCTTACCATCCTGGTGCTCTACTACCTGCTGTCTTTGCTCATCGGCTGGCTCATCAGGTACCTGGAGAAGCGTTTCGCGCTTGACCGGAAGTCGCTCGCAAAGGCCAAACCGATCGAGGCACTCGCCGGGAGGGACTCCGCATGACCATCTGGGACAATAGCTTCGCGGTTTCGATTATTCCGGCCTTGCTGAAGGGCCTCTGGCTGACCCTTCAAATAACCTTCATCGGCTTCTTCATCAGCTTGCTTGTTGGACTTCTGGTCGCCGTTGTTCGCTTTATGAAGATCCCGGTCTTGTCGCTGCTTTTCAATTTTTGGGTTTCATTCGTCCGCGGAACCCCACTGCTCGTCCAGGCATATGTGGCTTTCTATGTGCTTCCGCTCTGGGGCGTCACCTTTGCGGCCTTGCCGACAGGGATCGTGGTTATCGGTCTGAACTACAGCGCCTACACCGCAGAGGTCTACCGTGCCGGGATCGAACAGTTGCCCAAGGGGCAATGGGAGGCGGCGACCGCGCTGAGCCTTCCTCCGTGGCGAACCTGGGCGCGGATCGTCGTGCCGCAGGCCGTACGGCCGATCATTCCCGTGCTCGGAAACTATCTGATCATGATGTTCAAAGACTCGGCAATTCTCTCAACCATCACCATCATGGAGTTGCTCGGAACGGCGCTGTCGATTGGAAGCAGTTACTACCGCTACCTCGAGCCCATCACCATCATCGGGTTGATGTACTTGGCGATCAGTTTGCCGTCTTCACTACTAATCAAGAGACTGGAGCGCCGCTTTGTCCCCACACACTGACATTCTGCAAACCCTTAACGCGAAGGAGCCTCAACGCGACGTTGAGATTTCCTTCACCAAGGTCAGCAAAGCCTGGGGGAACAATCATGTTCTTCGTGGTCTTGACTTCGAGGTGAAGGCCGGCGAGAAGGTCTCGATCATCGGGCCTTCAGGATCGGGCAAGACGACGATCCTGCGAATCCTGATGACATTGGAAACTCCGGATGTTGGCGTGGTCACCGTCGGCGGTGACATCCTGTGGGATGCCAAGGAGGGCGTCAAGAACAAGGAGACGAGGCAGACGCAGATCACTCGCCGCAAGGTGGGGATGGTCTTCCAACAGTTCAACCTCTTTCCGCATATGACCGTCTTGGAGAACGTGATTGAAGCGCCGATTCATGTTCTCGGCATTTCCAAGGCGGAAGCCAATGAGCGTGCGGTCGATCTGCTTGAGCTCGTGGGGCTGAAGGAGCACATGAAGCACATCCCGCCGGAGCTCTCCGGCGGTCAGCAGCAGCGAGTTGCCATAGCCCGCGCCCTGGCCATGAGGCCGCGGGTCATGCTGTTTGACGAGCCGACATCGTCGCTCGACCCTGAACTCATCGGAGAGGTGCTTGGCGTGATTCGGCGGCTCGCCACCACGACCGACATGACCATGCTCATGGTCACGCATGAAATGCGGTTCGCCCAGGAGATTTCCGACCGGGTGGTCATGTTCGACAAGGGGGTCGTGGTCGAACAGGGGCCGCCGGAGGAGATCTTCAAGAATCCTCAGGAGGACAGGACCCAGCGGTTCTTGAAGGCGGTCACCGCGTACTGATCGGAAGGCTCCGGGTCTCGGCCTCCAACCAGGCGCTGGCCCGGGCCGACTGCGGACAGTTCGCACAGTGCGAGCGCCGCCCACATGGTCGCCTGATTCGCCGAGATGATTGGTTTGCCGAGTTCGCGCTCCAAGGGCGCTATGAGGTCGTAGGTCGGCAGGTTGGTGCAGGAGACGACGATTGCCTCAGCATCCTTCGAGTTGGCCTGTCGAATGAGTTCCGCGGTGAGCCGGTAGGGCACCGTCCACATCTTCGAGTTCAAACCGAGATATGCGATACCCGTGACTTCCAAGGAACTCTCGGTCAGGAAGGCCTGGAGGCGGGCAGTGATCTCCGCATCGTACGGAGTGGCGATGGCGACCCTGCTCATGCCCAGGTGCGCCAACGCGGCCACGATGGCCCCGGAGCTGGTCACAGCCGGAGCTCCTCCCGCCTCAGCCAGGACCGAAGCGACTTCGGCCTCGCCGGCGCGCCCATTCACGAAACTGCCCGACGTGCAGGCAAAGGCATAGGCGGAGGGCCCCACCGTCTTGAGCTGTTGCGCCGCCGCGCGGATGCCGTCTTCGTCGCTGAGCAGCTCAACCATCTCGATCGTGACAGGGAGCGGGTCGTATGGCGTCCGCGCAAAGAGCAGCGCCGCTTCGGGGGGGACCCACCGCCACAGTTCGGCATCCAGCGCCATGTCGTAGGGAGAGACAACCCCGATCGCCGTTTGGACAGCCGGGCCGCTGGGGACGCCGCCGACGGTCGCTTCTGTTGACATCAATTCCTCCGTGCTTGCGCGCGGTCGGATCGACGGTGATCGCGCAGCCCACCGCAGGTTCATTATTGTTGACAATCCTACAGAAAGCAATCTATTCTCTAAGAAAGAGACGGGAAGTCCTATGGCTCGCTATATCACGGTTACGCTCGAGAGTCGAGGCGTCAGTTGCCTGGCGCGGCTATTGGACGATGAGGCGCCTCGCACCGCCGCGGCCGTCTGGGATGCGCTCCCGCTGTCGTCAGCCGTGTTTCACGGCAAGTACGCGCGCAACGAAATCTACAATCTGGTGCCAGCTTTTGCCGCCGTCGAGCCGGGCAAAGAGAACACCACGGTCACCCCGATCCCGGGGGACCTGTGTTACTTCGAGTTCGATGCCAACGATCTGGCCACGCCCTCGCACGGGTACGGTAACGGCGAGGGGCCGCGAGAACTCAACAACATCATTGACCTTGCACTGTTCTACGGCCGAAACAATCTGCTGATCAACGGCGATCAGGGTTGGGTCCCCGGGAATGTCTTCGCGACGGTCGTCGAGGGACTCGATGAAATGGCTGTCGCCTGCCAGGACGTGTGGATGGGCGGCGCGCGGGGAGAGACGCTGACGTTCGCGCGCTCAAGCCGCAGCTGACGTGAACGGAGGCCATTCTCAACGGCCTCCGGCAGGTAGCCGCGCCCTACGACGCCAGGCGACTGCTTCTGCTTGTTGACGTACGGCCGGCATCTGGCAGGGCAACTACTCTCTTCGACGGCCCGACACGCCACCTTCGTTAGCCGAGCTTTTCACGGGTTAGCCGACGATTTGCGCTGTGGTTCACCTGGGTGGACAATTCGATGCGCCCGACCAACGAGTCGAGTGGCCGACGTGTTAACGTCACCAACATCAAAGGAGATATTTGTGAGCGAATCTCGATCCACGCCCGGAAACTTGGGCCTGGAAGTCCGGTCGATCGACTACATTCCGAAGAACGAGAGACACGGCAAGGCGTGGCACATCGGGCCGCTCTGGTTCATGGCGAACGCGCAAATTGCGACCCTTGCCGTCGGCATCGTGAGCTTCTCCAATGGGGGAAACTTCCTCTGGTCGGTCATCGCGATCCTCATCGGGTTGGTCATCGGTACCATCTTCATGGCCGCCCACTCCTCGCAGGGTCCGAAGCTCGGCCTGCCGCAGATGATCCAGTCACGGCCGCAATTCGGTTACATCGGTGCGCTTCTGGTCTGGCTCTTCGCTTTTCTGCAGTACGCCGGCTTCAACATTTTCAATACCGTGCTCGCCGGCAATTCCATCATTGCCGCGGTCTCCGCTCCGTCGAGTTCGAGCACCTTCTGGTTCTGGGCGGTCACGATCGGCGCCGCCGTCGTCGCGCTGTTCGGCTATGACCTCATCCACAAGATGGAGCGTTACCTCACCTACGTCACCGTGCTCGTGCTCGGACTGTTGACGTTGTCCGCCGTGATTCACCTGCAGCTGCCGGCGGGCTCTTTCAACCTGGGCCAGTTCAATCCACTCGCGTTCTTCTCGCAGATGGGCGTTGTTGCCGGGTACCAGATCTCCTGGGCAATCTACGTGTCGGACTACTCGCGCTACCTGCCGGCAAACACCTCCAACCGCACCACCTTCCGCTGGACCTTCTGGGGCAGCGCGGTCGGTGGGGCCTGGATGATCGTCCTCGGTGCGTTCCTCGCCGCGGCGGTAAAGAATTTCGACGCTGGCAACCCGGTGACGGCGATCAAGAGCGTCGCCAACAGTCTCTTCCCGGGATTCGGCGTCATCGCGCTGCTGGTGTTCGCCTTCGGACTGATCGCGGTCACGATCCTGAACATGTATGGCGGGTCTCTCACGCTGATCTCCTCCATCGACAGCATCCGCAAGGTGCGGCCGACGCTTCGGTTGCGCGTGATCACCGTTGTGATCACCGCTGCTCTGTCGGGAACCTTCGCGCTCTACGCGTCGACGAACTTCGCCGCTGACTTCGCGAACTTCCTCTTCCTCGTGCTTTACTTCTTCATCCCCTGGACGGCGATCAACCTCACCGACTACTTCATCGTGCGCAGGGGTCACTATGCGATCGCCGAGATCTTCAAGCCTCGGGGCATCTACGGTCGCTGGGGCTGGGCAGGCATCACGGCCTACCTGGTCGCGTTCGTGTGCATGACGCCGTTCTTCGACCTGGGAAGCTTCTACACCGGTTTCGCCGCCAAGGCCATGGGAGGAGTCGACATCTCGCTGTTCATCGGGCTGCCGATCGGCGGGGGGCTGTACTGGCTCTTCACTCGCAAGCTCGACGTCGCGGCGGAAATGCGACTGGCCGAGCAGCAGACGGCGGAGCTGGAGGGCGCGGATCCCGAGGCCGAAGACCTCGCCGGAGTGATCGTCGACTAGCACCACCGTTTTTGAGGCGCGCTGAACCGCGTGGCGAATTCACGAAGCGAAGACCTCCGGGTCTCGAACGGGTGACACAACCAGTTCGAGGCATCGGAGGTCTTCGCGCATGACACCAAGCCGAGAGGAATGACAATGGCGCGAATCGTGCGCATTGCCGCTGTCCAGGCCGTGCCCCTGCCGATCGGGACTCCTCTGGACGTCTTCGCCGAACACCTGCGTCAGATCCTGAGCGACAATCCGGGCATCGACTTTGTGGTCTACCCCGAGTTGCATCTCTTCGGCCCCGAGGGCGCGCATCCCGAGCAGCGGAACGACCTCCTGCAATCGTCGGCGGTGCCCTTGGATGGCGCACTCGTCAGTCGACTCGGCGAGATAGCCCGCGACGCCGGAGTCTGGCTGCTCCCCGGCAGCGTGTGTGAGCGCGGGCCGGGCGGCGAGTTGTTCAATACCGCGGTGGTGCTCTCCCCCCGGGGAGAGCTGGTGGCGAGCTATCGCAAGATCTTCCCCTGGCGTCCATACGAGCCCTACGTTCCGGGCGACCGATTCGTCGTCTTCGACATGGCCGGCGTCGGCCGTTTCGGGCTGTCGATCTGTTATGACGCCTGGTTTCCCGAGGTGACACGGCATCTGGCGTGGATGGGGGCCGAGGTGATCCTGAACGTCGTCAAGACGACCACGCCCGATCGGGCCCAGGAGGTTGTCCTCGCCCGGGCGAATTCGATCGTCAACCAGACCTTCACCGTGAGCGTCAACTGCGCCGGCCCGATCGGCGAGGGCCAGAGCCTCATCATCGACCCGGAGGGCGAAATCCGGATCGGCTCCGTCGACAGTGAGCCCGCGGTGCTCGTTGCGACACTCGATCTGGATGACGTCTCGCGCATCCACGAAAACGGCACCGCCGGGTTCAATCGGATGTGGTCCCAGTTTCTGCCGTCCGACCCTCCGCTCGAACTGCCGCTGTACGACGGTCGCATCGACCCCGGTCGCTGGCACCCCCAGACCGCCGGTGAGGCGCAGAATCAATCCCATCCATCACCGAGACCCTGACGAGGGCGGCGAGCCGGCTTCTCGCTACATGACTTCCCCGATGTAGGAGTACTTCACGAACACCTCGGAGGCGAGGCCGGACTCCTCGAGCACGCCCTGCACCGCGGTGAGCATGTATTTCGAGTCCCAGCCCATGTAGAGGAAGTGGGTGTCGTCCAGCGAGTCCCAGTGCCCGTTCCAGGCCCGCGCCTCGAAGATGGGACCGCCTCGTCGTGCGCTGAAGGCGACGACCTGATCGCGCGCATCGGCCCAGAGTCTTCTGAATACGCGGTTGAACAGGTACTTGACGTCGTAGACATCCCAGTGCTCGCCGCGGTATTCGACGTACTCGAACTCCCGCTCCCAGCCGCGCGGCCAGCCGCGCCGCCGTATGGCGTCGAGGATCGGTGTGAGTCCGTCGTCATCGATGGCGGCCATCGCCGGCCGTTCCCAGATGCGCAGGAAGTCGGCGGTGAGACGCGCCGTTCGCTCACCGATCGCCGCGGTTCCCCACGCGGGAACCTCGGCAATCTCTCGCGTCACCGCGATCGAACTCCTCGCGTACAGGCCGCGCTTGCCGGTGAACGATGAATCGCGCGCGCGCTCGGCCAACGGCTGCTCGAGCATCGTGAGATTGCCGAGCGTCTGGGTCAGCGCCCGATGGCTGTTCTGCTCGTCTTCGGTGTACTCGGCCCACTGCCGCGTTCCGTCGCCGCTCCAGGTATCGCCCGGGGCGAGCGGGAAGATGTGTTCGACATCCAGGCCAGACGCGCCGTCGACGCCGGCGAGACGCCCGAGCACGTAGGCGGCGTGAGGAAGGTCACCGTATTTCAGCGCCACACGAACCCGTTCGTCCGACGGGGCGATCCGGGCGATCGCGCGGGTCAGGGCGTCCGGCCCGTCCTGCTCTGCGCGGCACAGGCGACCGACGAGCCGGTCGTTGCCCACACCGACGATCGTGCGTCGAAGGAGGAGCGACTGCACCTGTTCCAGCCTGCCGATCAGGACGCTCGCGTCCATCGCGCCTCGTGAGTAATCGCGGTAGGCGCGCATCACGAGCGGGTACATCGCCCGTCCGAATGTGTTGGTGAAGGTCAGCTGTCGTGCGACCTCCGGATCCGGCTCCCGCGTCGGCTCCAGCAGGACGCGGTAAACGGCCGAGCACTCCCTCCACTCGGCGGCATGCGTGCGCAGGGTCTCGAGGTCGAGCCGCGGAAAGCGCTGCCGGAACGCGTCGTACGCGCCGCGCCCACCCGTGGTGTCGACATCCCGCCCGATCGTCATGACCAGATAGTGCTTCCAGAACCCGGCGATGGACTCCCCGGTGTTCTGCTCGATCGGCACCCAGAAGGAGTCCTCGATCTCGCTCTGCTCCGCGTGCGATAGGCCCATCAGCACGTAATTGTGGATCAATTCGTGATCTCGCAGCGGTTCTCCGGTGGAGTTGAGGCTCTCGAAAATCTGCTGGGCATTCGCATCGGCACCCAGGGTGATGGCGACATGCTCCAGCCGCTGCAGGCCTCGCCAGATCCTCAGTGCCTCGGCGGCGGGGACTTGGCTGCGGAAGAAGGCGTAGTTGTCGTCGAACCGGGAGTCGCGCGGCCCGTCGTCCTCCCGCAGACGGTCGAGCACGACGCTCTCGAAGACGTTCGACCATGCCCGGTGCGGTCGCAGCTTGGTGCGCGTCGGGTCGGAGTCCCGTACCAGCACCCTTTCGAGGTCTGCGGTGAGCACGCGGTCTGCGGCGAGCACCGGATCGTTCAGCACACTGTGGTGTACCGCGGCGATCAGCAGCATGAGCGTCGTGATGCGCTGCTGGCCGTCGATGAGCACGAGCTCGGCCGTGCCCCCGCCGGTCCCGACCGCGGGCTCGGTGCTTGCCGAGGACAGAATCGAGCCGATGAAGTGCATGTGCCGCTCGTCCGAGTCGGCAACGGCGCGGATGTCGGCGATCAATTGCTCACAGGCGCCGATGTCCCATCGATACTGGCGCTGGTACACGGGCACGACGATGGTCGTCTCCGCCGCAGAAAGCCAGGCAATGGTATTGACCGCGGTCGCATTGATATTCGTGGCTGTGCCCATGTGAATCCAGCTTATTCGCACGGGCTGGTGTGTGACGGTCGCGACACCCGGCCGAATGTTAGGCTCACCTAAGTTGGGCTGGTAAAAACGTGCTTGCCCTCAACGAAAGGACATGATCTAGATCATGGGTTACATCAAATCGGCCGCTCTCGAAGAGACCGGCTACGTGGTTCTCGACCGCTACGACCAGGAGCTCGACCCCAAGGAATGGCTCGATATCGAGTTCGTCGACTGGAAGTCCTCGGGCGAGACCCGCTTCGCCCCGCTGGCCAGCGCATTCGGCGAGATCGAGGTCAACGGCTTCTGGAACCACACGCCGCCGCGCACCGACAAGGACGGCGTGTGGATCCCGTCGCAGGTCGAAAAGGCCCCCAACCTGACACGTCGCGCCCAGGAGCCCGGATCGAACGTCGGCCGCTGCCGTGTGATCGAGCTGCTGCCGAACACCTACGCGGATTGCCTGTATAACCTGCACCAGGACGACAACAACCGCCTCAACCCGGACGGCACCGGATGGGTCGTGCGTGGTTTCTTCAACCTCAGCGACGACAAGGACAGCTACTTTGTGCTGCGGGAAAACCGCACCGACCCGAGCGTGGAGTACCGCATCGCTCTGCCGGCCGGTGCCCAGCTGATCATCGACACGCAGCGCCTCTGGCACGCCGCCACGCACCTCGGCAGCGACCCGCGCTACTGCCTGATCACCTCTTGGGAGTCGGGCCCCGAGCTGGATGCCTATATCGAGAAGCACAACGGCGTGAGCCGCGTGCCCAACGTGGAGGTGCCGCAGGACATCCTCGACGCCGGCCAGGCCGAGCAGTCCCGGCGCATCGCGGCCCGTGCAGCGTATTACGCGGCCAAGGGCCAGGCCGAGAAGACGGCGATGAGCGAGGCCTGATTTTCGAGCGTGGTGAATGAGTAAGCGCGCGAGTCGGCGTGCGAGGATTCGCGGTGACAGTGCCGGAGGTCTCCGCGCGCCGACGCCCTTCGGAGACGGGAAGACCGGATGAATCTATTGGACAGCGCGCTGATCCTCCTTGCGGGGACGGCGGCCGGCATCATCAACGTGGTCGCCGGGGCCGGAACGCTCATCACCTTTCCGGTGCTGCTGGCCCTCGGAGTCCCGCCCATCACGGCCAACGTGTCGAACACCGTGGGATTGGTGCCCGCCGCGATCACCGGCGTCTATGGCTATCGGCGCGAGCTCGCCGGGCAGTGGCGGAGCGTGCTCTGGATGGCGTCGCTCTCCGCGCTCGGTGGGGTGGTCGGCGGGGCGCTGCTGTTGCTGCTGCCCGCGACAAGCTTCTCCGCGGTGATTCCGTTCCTGCTGCTGCTCGCGGCGCTACTGGCCGCCATCCAGCCCCGCGTCGCCCGATTCGTGCGGCGCAACTCGACCGCCGCCACCTCGGATACCCGCCCGCTCACGGCCGGACTCCTGCTCGGCATCCTTGCCACCGGGGTGTACGGCGGCTATTTCGGCGCCGCCCAGGGAGTCATCCTGCTTGCGCTGCTCGGAATCCTGTGGTCGACCGAGATGCACCGGGCGAACGGGGCGAAGAACGTGCTGGCCGGAGTGGCCAACGTGGTATCGGCGGTGATCTTCATCTCCAGCGGGCGGGTGGACTGGCAGGTGGCGCTGCTCGTCGGGGTCGGCTCGGCAGTGGGCGGCTGGGTGGGGTCCCGCGTCGGGCGTCGGCTCCCGGCGCCGGTGCTGCGCGCCGTTCTCGTGGTCGTCGCGCTCACGGCCGCCACGATACTGTTCCTCACATGATCCGGGCCGACGCCGGGCGCGCGGTGCGCGGCGGGGGAGGCTAAACCGCGTCGAGCCGGGCGGCCACGTCGGCGGGGAACCCGCCGGTGCAGATCGGGCTCCATCGGGTGGGGGTGATCCGGATCAGCGACTTGTCCTGCACAGCCATCGCCTGACGGTATTCCGGCCAGTTCGGATGCTCGCCCGAGATGCAGCGAAAATACTCGACGAGTCCGTCGGATGCTTCCGGCATGTGCAGCACTTCGGCGTCACCATCCACCTGGATCCACGCGCCGTCCCAGTCGTCGGAGAGCACGAGCACGGAGGCTCGGATGTCGCGTTCGGCGTTGCGGGTCTTGGCCCGTCTCGGGTACGAGGAGATGACGATGCGCCCGTCGGCGTCCACCCCGCCGGCAACCGGGGAGATCTGCGGTCGTCCGTCCGTCCGGGTCGTGGCGAGCAGCATCCGGTGCCGCGGTCGGATGAAGGCGATCATGTCGTCGAGATCGACGGTGCTGTTGGTTGCGATGCTTCTGGCCATGCGTTCAAGGGTACGTGTCGGTGCCATCGGAGCAGCCTTGCGGTGTGGCGTCGGCTTGGCTCCTGCACCTTCCGGTCTACCTCTTCCTCGCGAGGCTGGGGTTCCTCTGTGGGCACAGTTTCCTTGTGACGGGTCGCCCGCGGGCCGACGCCGTGTGGTGGAGCAACTGCCCCTGCTGGGATTCCGCCCGCGGGGCCGACCGCCGAGCGACCGGATGCTGATACCCTTCGCAAGCGGGGGCGTTTCTTCGTGCAGCACATCATGGATCGAGAGAGAAGATGGCCATGTCATTGAAGAGAATTGCTCTACCCCTCATTGTCGCGGTTGGATTGGTCGTCTCGGTCGGTCTCGTCACCAGTCCCGTCACCCATGCGGCCAATGCCGCCGAGTCCGCGGTCGGACTCGGCAACGCGGGCAGCTTCGCCGTTCTCGCCGCCAGCACGGTCACCAACACCGGAGCCACGGCCGTCAGCGGCGACCTCGGGGTCAATGCCGGCTCGGCGGTCACCGGGTTTCCACCGGGGACAGTCAACAACGGGACCATTCATGCCACCGACACTCTGTCCGGCCTGGCGCAGAATGACCTGGTCACCGCCTACAACGATGCTGCCGGCCGCACTCCAACGACAAGCGGACTCACCGTGCTCGACGGAAAGAGCCTCGTGCCCGGCGTGTATTCGGGAGGGGCGCTGGCGCTCAACGGCGGCACCCTGACCCTCAACGGAACCGCGAACGACGTGTTCATCTTCCAGGCCGCCAGCGGGCTCGTTGTGGCGAGCGGCAGCAAGGTGGCCCTCCTCGGCGGTGCGAGCGCCTGCAACGTCTTCTGGCAGGTTGCCAGCTCGGCCACCATCGGCACCACCGCGTCATTCGTCGGAACGGTCATGGCCCATACTTCGATTTCCGTGGACAATGCGGCAACAGTCAACGGGCGACTGCTGGCCCAAACCGGCGCAGTCACCCTGATCAACGACACGATCACCCGCCCCACCTCCTGCGTGACGGCGGCTGTCGGAACTCCGGCCACCCCGGTGCCGGGTCGCGCACGATTCACTGGCTAGTCGGGACGCCACGTCTCGCATCCCCGCGAGCGGGTCACGAGCATGAATAGCCGACGCCGGGCAGCGATCCTGGCCGGCGCCCTCATCGCGACGGCCCTGCTCTCGGGATGCGGGCGGCTCGCCGACGGTGTCGTTCCGTCGGCCGCCTCCGGGACCCCAACGCCCGCGGCCAGCGCCACCCCCGCACCCCCGCCTGCGGTGGGGACCTCGGCGACCGCCACTGTTGCGCGACTCACCGTCTACGCGAGCCTCGGCGGCACCGTGAAGCTGACCCTGGCCAACCCCAGCCCGACCGGTGGACCGTTGACCTTGCTCGTCCTCCAATCGAGCAACGGCTGGCTCGAGGTGCAGTTGCCCGATCGTCCCAACGGCAGCCGGGGATGGATCAGTGCGTCGCAGGTCACCCTCCACTCCCTCCAGTACGACCTCCGGGTTTCGACCGAGCAAAACACGCTCTCGCTGTTTCGAGACAACACGCTGGTGAAGACCTACTCGGTCGCTACGGGCACCGGAGGCACTCCGACCCCGCACGGATCGTTCTATCTGACCGAACTGCTCGCGCCGAGCAACACCGGCTACGGCCCGTATGCGTTCGGACTCTCCGCCTTCTCCACCGTGCTGACGAGCTTCGGCGGGGGACCCGGGCAAATCGGACTGCATGGAACGAATGACGCGGCGAGCATCGGAAAGGCGGTCAGTCACGGGTGCATCCGCATGTCGAACATCGACATCACTACCCTGGCGGGCCTGCTGCCGCTCGGAACCCCCATCACGATCGAGTGACGGGTTCGCCCGCCCCAGCGCCCTTCTTCACAGAGGCCCTTCTTCACATAGGGTTTGGACCATGCTCGACCTGCCCGCAGATCCCCGCGCCGAACTGGCCGCGCTGTGCGAGCGGGGACTCGACTGGCACACCGATCTCTCCCGGCTGCTGCCTGACTCGTCGCGCGCACGTCGGGCCGCGGTGCTCGTCCTGTTCGGCGTGCTGGATTCCGTGCCCGCGCGGTCGTCGACGCCTGCGCACGTGCGCGGCCACGTCGCGCGGGATCTCGACGTGCTGCTGTTGCGTCGCGCCGCGACGCTCGGGAGTCATCCTGGACAGATCGCCTTCCCGGGTGGCCGGCTCGAGACATCGGATGCCGGCCCCATCGCGGCGGCGTTGCGTGAAGCCGTCGAGGAGACCGGGCTCGATCCGGACGGGCTGGAGCCGCTCGGCACGCTTCCCGACCTGCCGTTGCCGGTGAGCAACCATCTCGTCACCCCGGTGCCGGCATGGTGGACGCGCCCGTCGGCGGTCGCCGCCGTCGACCACGACGAGAGCGTTGAGGTGTTCCGGGTGCCGGTGGCTGACCTGCTCGATCCGGGCAATCGGGCGAGCACCGAGCACCTCGTCGGTGGCCGGAACTTTCGCTCTCCGACGTTCACCGTGGATGGCCGGCTCATCTGGGGTTTCACCGCCATCGTTCTCTCGCGCATGTTCGAGGAACTCGGGTGGGCGCTGCCGTGGGACCGAAGCCGAACGGTGCAGCGGGGAGCCTGAACGGCGCGCCGAGACCGAACAATACGGGAGCGACCATCGGCTCAGGCAGGCACCGTCGCCCCCACGCCGGTCATCCGGCCCTCGGTGTCGGCAATGATGCGCACGGTCTTCAGGAAGCTGTCCGGGTTCAGTGAGATGGAATCGATTCCCTCCCCGACCAGGAAGGCGGCGAAGTCGGGGTAGTTGCTCGGCCCCTGGCCGCAGATGCCGATCTTGATTCCGGCTTCGTGCGCCTTGTGGATGGCCTCGCTGATCATCCGCGTGACCGCCTCATCCCGTTCGTCGAACAGGGCGGCGAGTTCCTCGGAGTCCCGGTCGACGCCGAGCACCAGCTGCGTGAGGTCGTTGGAGCCGATGGAGAAGCCGTCGAACTTGGCCGCGAATATCTCGGCGAGGATCACGTTCGCGGGGATCTCGCACATCATGTAGATCTGGAGCCCGTTCTCGCCCCGGACGAGTCCATTCTCGGCGAGCACCTCGAGTACGCGGTCCGCCTCGTCCGCGGTGCGGCAGAACGGAACCATGATGATGACGTTTGTGAAGCCCATGCTCTCCCGCACGCGCTTGAGGGCGCGGCATTCGAGCGCGAATCCTTCGCGGTAGCGCGGGTGGTAGTAGCGCGATGCACCCCGAAAACCGAGCATCGGATTCTCCTCCGGACGCTCGAAGGCCTCGCCGCCGATCAGATGGGCGTACTCGTTCGTCTTGAAGTCGCTCAACCGCACGATCACCGGGTGCGGATGATAGGGAGCGGTCAGTTTCGCGATCCCGCGCGCCAGAATGTCGACGAAGTAGTCCGTCGGATCGGCGAAGCCGCGGGTCAACTCGCGGATCTGCTGGCGGTCGTGTGGGTTGGACACCCGCTCCGGGTGGACCAGGGCCATGGGATGGATCTTGATCAGGTCGTTGATGATGAACTCCATGCGGGCGAGGCCGACGCCGGCGGAGGGCAGTCGCCACCAGCGGAAGGCCGCAGCGGGGCTCGCGATGTTGCACATCACCTGCGTGCGCGTGGTGGGGAGTTCTCCCAGATCGATCTCCTCGGTCTCGAAGCTGAGGAGCCCAGCGTAGACATGACCCTCGTCGCCCGCCGCGCAGGACAGCGTCAGGGCCTGTCCATCCGTGAGCACGTCGGTGGCGGTGCCGGTTCCGACGACCGCCGGCACGCCGAGTTCGCGACTGACGATCGCGGCGTGGCTGGTCGGACCGCCCTGGTTGGTGACGATCCCCGCGGAGCGAGCCATGATCGACACCCAGTCTGGGTCGGTCATCTCGGTCACCAGGATTGCACCGTCTCGAAAGTTCGCGATATCGGCGGCGTCCTTGATCACGCAGGCCGTCCCGGTGACGATCGAGTCGCCGATGGCGGACCCGGACAACAGCGGCGTTCCCTGTTCCGTCAGTCGATGCACGGTGAAGCGGGTGCCGCTCTTGAGCGCCTGGACGGTCTCGGGTCGTGCCTGCACCATGAACAGGTCCCCGGTCGCGCCGTCCCGTGCCCATTCCATGTCCATCGGGCGCTCGTAGTGCTTTTCGACAAGCACGGCCCAGCGGGCCAGGGTGAGGATCTCGGCATCCCCGAGCACGAAGGCCTCCCGCTCGCGCGCCGACGTGTCGACCATGCGGGTGCGGGCGCTGCCGCCCTTGCTGTAGATGAGCTTGCGGGCCTTGGTGCCCAGACTCTTCTCGATGATCGGGGAGTATCGGGCATCGGCGAGAAGGGGCTTGAACACGAGATATTTGTCGGGATTGACGCTTCCCTGTACGACGGTCTCGCCGAGACCCCAGGCGGCGCTGATTTCGACCACCCGAGGGAATCCGGTATCAGTGTGGATCGAGAACATCACCCCCGAGCTGCCGATATCGGAACGCACCATGAGCTGGACGCCGATGGAGAGCGCGACCTCGAGGTGATCGAACCCCTTGGTTTCGCGGTAGCTGATCGCCCGGTCGGTGAAGAGCGAGGCGTAGCAGTGCAGGCAGGCGTCGAGCAGGTCACGTTCGCCCGAGACGTTCAAGAAGGTCTCCTGCGCCCCGGCGAAGCTTGCCTCCGGCAGGTCCTCGGCGGTGGCGCTGCTGCGCACCGCGACCGTCGGATTCGCCTGCCCCGAACGCAGCCCGAGGGTGCGGTAGGCGGAGCGGATGGACTCGGCGAGGTCCTCCGGAAATTCGCTGCCGAGGAACAGCTCGCGCAGGGCCACCCCGGTCGCGTGTAGGGCAACCTCGCCGGCGCGATACTGTTCGAGCCGCGCCGTCATGGCGGGTTCGATGTCGTTCGCCGTGACGAACTGGCGGTACGCGGACGAGGTCGTTGCGAAGCCGTCCGGTACGCGCACACCCTCCGATTTGAGGTTGCGCACCATCTCGCCCAGCGAGGCGTTCTTGCCCCCGACCTGCGGCACATCACGCATATCGATTTCTTCGAACCATGCGACGTGGCGTTCGTCCATGCTGCTGCCTCCCGGAGGTGTGATCGAGCCGTTATAAGGAAACGGTACGACCCGGCCCGCGGCGCAGATAGGGACTAAAGA
The DNA here is from genome assembly GCA_038251725.1 of Actinomycetales bacterium. Lineage (GTDB taxonomy): Bacteria > Actinomycetota > Actinomycetes > Actinomycetales > Microbacteriaceae > Lacisediminihabitans. Next base: position 610 of record JBBSBA010000007.1, on the reverse strand, counting down.
TACTGACGTTCCTCCGCCGCGCCGGTCAAGATCCATTTGAGGATGGGAGCACACGATCATGACGGATGAGCAGAAGTCGAATCAGGTCAAGACTGCCGAGCTGGTGGAGGAGGCTGTCCAGGCGCTGGTGCGGTCGACCAGCGATCTCCCGAGGCCGTCAGACAGCACCGCGTTGCTCGAGAGCCTCAAACGCAGTCAGGAGACGCTCGATCAGGTCTATCGGCAACTGGCGGACTGGCATGGCGCGGCGCTTGAGGGCGTGCATCACGGCGGGGAGAAGAAGGAGGGTACCGACCCCCTGAACCGGTCATGGATCCGCGCGCAACTGGCGCTTCTGGAAGCCGCGCAGTACGGCGCCGATGCGGCGGACGCGGTCGGCCGTGCGCGAGACGCCAACACCGTCGCGCAGTGGTTCGACGAGGTCATCGACGACGTACGTTAGCGCGCGCGGGTCGCCCCAGCGCGACGTCGCCCACGGTTAGTTCGGCATCCGCTTGGCGGGCGCCCACTCCTCGAGCAGGGCCCAGAACGCCCGCGACCGCTCGGGATCCCGCGCGGCCGCGCTCGGCTGGGTGATGGTGTGGCCGTCGAAGTAGCGGCCGCCGGGGGT
>JBBSBA010000006.1:0-71160 GCA_038251725.1 Actinomycetales bacterium | reverse complement strand
GCACTGACAAGAGCTTGAGCGCGGACCAGAGCGATTCCAACCAACTATCGTCTGCGGCTACCAGCTTGGGTACTGCTAATCAGCCATGGCACTACGGCGGCAGGAGCAGTGGCGGCCTGTTTTGTCCGGAATGCGTGTCAATATCCGAAATGACTTGGCAAGCGACAAGGTGCCCCCAGGCAGATTCGAACTGCCGCCCCTGCCTCCGGAGGGCAGTGCTCTATCCCCTGAGCTATGGGGGCCCAAGTGCAGCTCTAGGCTACCAGTGTCACGCACGGCCGAAACGTAGGCTGCAGAGATGAGCGATGATTCCTGGCGGAGCCGACTCCGAGAGTTGCCGGTGTTCAGCGGACAGCTGCCGACCTTTGACACGGATGCGGCGCCGGCCGATCCCGCCGAGCTGTTGGCCGACTGGCTGTCCTTCGCCCTCGAAACCGGCGTGTCTCAGCCGCACGCGATGGCGATTGCGACCGTGGACGCCGAGGGCGCGCCATCCGTGCGCACCCTTCTTCTCAAGGACGTCACGCCGGAGGGCCTCTGGTTCGCGACACTGTCGAGCAGTCCGAAGGGACGGGATCTCGCAGGCAACCCGCGGGCGGCGCTGCTGCTCTACTGGCGGGAACACGGCCGACAGATCCGGGTGACCGGCTCGGTGGAGTCCGGATCGCGGGAGCGTGCGCGAATGGACTTTCTCGCGCGGCATCCGAATGCCCGGGCCATCGCGGCGGGTGGGCGGCAGAGCGAGCCGCTGCCGTCGACGGATGCCGAATACGAGGCCGCCGTGCGGGCCGCGCGGGAGCGGATCGACGCCGATCCCGAGTATGTGCCCGATCAGTGGCAGGCCTACCTGCTGCGGCCGGTGGAGTGGGAGTTCTGGCAGGCGGCGCGCGAGCGGGACCAGTTGCGGCTGCGATATCGCCGCGAGGGCGACGGCTGGGCGCGGGACCTGCTGTGGCCGTAGCGCCGTAGTCGCAGGGCGACGGCCCCGAACGGATGGCCGAATGGGCGGAGGGGATCACTCCCGTCTGACAGGATCGACGGATGATCCGTAACGTCGCCGCTCGCCTCGAACTCGACATCTCCGGCCGCACCAACATGGTGCTGAGTCTCGCTGTCGCTCACGGGGCGAATGTCACCACCGAACACCTCGACATCCTGCTCGACGGTGAGCCGATCGAGCCGACCGAGCTCGTCGACCGGCACGGGTCTCGCCTGCATCAACTCGTCAGCGGACCGGGCCACATGACCATCGACTACGCCGCCGAGGTGGCCGGGCAGCAGGATGCGGCCGTGGCGGAGGAGCTCGACCAGATCATCTACCTGCGGCCGAGCCGCTACTGCGAGTCCGACACCCTGCTGCCCACGGCTCAGTCGGAGTTTCGCGGGCTCCGCGGCTTCGAATTGCTCGCCGCCGTGAGCTCGTGGGTGAACGACCATCTCCGTTACGTGCCCGGTTCGAGCCGGGTGACCGATGGCGCGGTCGGCACGCTGCTCGCGCGCCAGGGCGTCTGCCGCGACTATGCCCACCTCGTGATCGCGCTGCTGCGCGCGATCGACGTGCCCGCCCGCATGGCTGCGGTCTACGCTCCGGGGCTCACGCCGATGGACTTCCATGCCGTGGCGGAGGCCTACATCGACGGCAACTGGCACGTGGTCGATGCCACCGGGCTCGCGCCGCGCCAGAGCCTGCTGCGCATCTCCACCGGCCGGGATGCCGCGGACATCGCCTTCCTCACAAACCACTGGGCGAACCTCACGCTGCGCGACCTCAAGGTGCTCGCGATCGTCGACGAATTGCCCGTGGACGGCTTCGAGCAGAAGGTTCAGCTGCGCTGACCGCCGCGTGAGGCCGGGCTACTTGAGGGCGCCGAGCGCCGCGGTCACGAGATCGTTCGCGCCGGACGCCGATCCGAAGTAGACGGATGTCGCGACCAGCCAGTACGCGCCGCGGAACACGTCGACGCGGCCGACCTGGCCACTGGTCGAGAAGTAGGCCTCATCGCCAAGGCCGGACGCCGGCGTACCCGTGGCCGCGGTGGCGCGGATCGACGCGAGTGCGGACGATCCGGGCCTCGCGACCGCGAAAGTGATGGTGTCGCCGCTGGTCTGGTTGAGCCAGTTGCAAGCCGTTCCGCCGTCGGCCGCGGCCGTCGCTGCGGCCGTGCCCGACTTCGGGGTGAACCCGGCGTCGTGACCGAAGTTGGGGTTGAAGTTGTACATGACCTGGGCCGAGATCAGTGTGTCGCAGGGGATCTTCGTCGCGATGGCGGGGGAAGCGGACGCCGTGGGCGTCGGGGTGGGCGTCGGGGTGTCAGTCGGAGTCGGGGTCGCACTCGGCGTGCCCGACGCGCTCGACGTCGGTTGCGCGCTTGGACCGGCCTTCGATGTCGGAACGCAGCCGGTGAGCGCGAGCGCCGCGACGGTCCCGAGGGTGATTAAGAGCGTGGTTGTGCGCATCCGCGCGGCAGCGATGTTCTTCATGGTGATGGCCCCCTTGGTGTGGATGCATCCATCTTCGTCCAGTCTGGCCGGGGATGCCGGGGGGCGCGCCCGCTGCGGCTCGACCCGGTCAGGGCGGGCAGGGCGGCGCTCCCGATAGAATCGATGCTCGTGACTCCCGCCGAACTCTCCGCCCAACTGCTCGCCATCGTCACCGATGCGCTCGAGCGCCGAGGGGCCGACACGTCGGGCCTCACGCTGGATGACGTGAAGGTGGAGCGCCCGAAGAATCGCGAGCACGGCGACTGGGCATCCAACATCGCGATGAAGCTTGCCAAGCGGGTCGGGGCGAATCCCCGCGAGCTCGCGGTCGACATCGCCGACGGCATCCGCGGAATCGTCGGCGTCGCGTCCGTCGACGTCGCCGGACCCGGCTTCATCAACATTTCACTTGACGCCGCGGCCGCCGGCGCACTGGCCAGGTCGATCGTCGAGCAGGGCCCCGACTACGGCCGTGGCAGCCTGTATGCGGGCCTGAAGATCAACCTGGAGTTCGTCTCCGCCAACCCGACCGGCCCCATCCACCTCGGCGGGGTGCGCTGGGCGGCCGTCGGAGACAGCCTCGCGCGCATCTTCACGGCCGAGGGCGCCAACGTCACCCGCGAGTATTACTTCAACGATCACGGCAGCCAGATCGACCGTTTCGCCCGCAGCCTGCTCGCAAGCTATCTCGGTGAGACGACGCCGGAAGACGGCTATGGCGGAGAGTACATTTCCGACATCGCCGATCGCGTGGTTGCCACCTGCGACGCGGAGGACCTCGCCGAGCTGCCGCGCGACGAGCAGCAGGAGGTCTTCCGCTCCATCGGCGTCGACCTCATGTTCGGCGACATCAAGAAGAGCCTGCACGACTTCGGCGTCGACTTCGACGTCTACTTCCATGAGAACGAGCTGCACGACACCGGTGCGGTCGAGCGCGCCATCACGCGGCTGGACAAGCTGGGTCACGTCTATCGGGAGGAGGGTGCCACCTGGCTGCGCACCACCGACTTCGGCGACGACAAGGACCGTGTCGTGATCAAGAGCGACGGTGAGGCCGCCTACATCTCTGGCGACCTCGCCTACTACCTGAACAAGCGCGAGCGCGGCTTCGAGCGCAACCTGATCATGCTCGGCGCCGATCACCACGGTTACGTCAAGCGCCTGATGGCCATGACCTCCGCCTTCGGCGACGAACCGTACGTGAACCTCGAGATCCTCATCGGTCAGATGGTCAACCTGTTGAAGGACGGCACGCCGCAGCGGATGAGCAAGCGCGCCGGAACCGTCGTCGTGCTCGAGGACCTCGTCGACGCGGTGGGGGTGGATGCCGCCCGCTATTCGCTCGTGCGCTCCTCCAGCGACTCGCAGCTCGACATCGACCTCGACCTGATCTCCAAGCGCACCAACGACAACCCGGTGTTCTACGTGCAGTACGCCCACGCCCGCACCTGCTCGGTCGCGCGCAACGCGGCGGACAGCGGCGTGGACCGCAGCGTCTTCGATGCGTCGCTGCTCACCCACGAGAGCGAGAGCGAGCTGCTCGGCATCCTCGCGGAATTCCCGCGTGTCGTGACCCAGGCCGCGGAGCTGCGCGAGCCGCATCGCGTCGCCCGGTATGCCGAGGAACTCGCCGGCGCCTATCACCGCTGGTACGACAACTGCCGAGTCACCCCGCTCGGGGACGAGCCGGTCACCGACGTGCACCGCACCCGCCTCTGGCTCAACGACGCCACGGGCACGGTGCTGCGCAACGCCCTCGGACTGCTCGGCGTCTCGGCGCCAGAGCGGATGTAGCGCCATGCCAAAGACTGCACGGCTCGACACCGTCGAGCGGCCGCGTCGTCGGCACCGCCGCGCGCGCGGCATCATCGCAATCGGCATCCTCGTGGCGCTCGTCGTGGCGGCCGTCCTCCTCGACGGGGTCGCACGCGGGTACGCGGCGAACCTCATCCAGACCAAGGTGCGCTCCTCCCTCGCGCTTCCGGCATCCACCCCGGTCTCCGTGACCGTTGGCGGCTTCTCGGTCCTGGCGCAACTGGCCACCGGATCCCTCGAGCGGGTGGATGTCACAGTCGATGCGCTGCACGTCGGCGACCTGACCGGCAACGCCACGCTCACGGCCACCGGCGTCCCGATCGACCAGAGCAAGCCGATCGACGGCGTCCGCCTCGTCTTCACCATCGACCAGGCCCAGGTGCAGAAGCTCCTCGCCGGCTACGGTTCGGTGCCCATTTCGTCGCTGTCTCTCGGCGCGGGCGTGGTGAAGGTGGGAACCTCGTTCTCCGTGCTCGGGGTGTCCCTTCCGATATCGATGTCGCTCGCCCCCTCGGCTGACAAGGGCCAGCTCGTGCTCACCCCCACCGATGTCACCGTCGGCGGCAAGGCCCTCACATCGGCCGAGATCCGCTCGTCGTTCGGTTTGGTCGCGGACTCCGTGCTCGCCCCGCAGAAGATCTGCGTCGCGAAGTACCTGCCAAAGGCCCTGCGCCTCGACGCCGTCGCGGTGACCGGCGCGGATGTTCAGCTTTCCGTCACCGGTTCGTCCCTTCTGCTGAACGACACGCTGCTGACGACGAAGGGAACCTGCCCGTGACCGTGAATCCGCTCGCGCCATCGTGGCTGGCCCACCCCGACGATGCGAACGAGCTTGCCGCCTCGGTTTGGTCGCGGAACGCCTCACGCACCGTCGCCGGCGAGTTGCAGGTCGCCGGCGTCACCGCTTCCGCCCTCGCCGAGAAGTACGGAACGCCGCTCTACGTTGTGGATGAGGCGGATGTCCGCTCCCGCGCCCTTGGCGCGCGTGAGGCGTTCGACCGCGAGTTCGCCCGCGTCGGTTCCTCCGCCAAGGTCTACTACGCCGGAAAGGCGTTCCTCTCAACGGATATCGCCCGCTGGGTCACCGAGGCCGGCCTCTACATCGACGTCAGCAGCGGGGGAGAGTTCGCCGTCGCGCTCGCCGCGGGTGTCTCGCCGGCGCTGCTCGGCTTCCACGGCAACAACAAGTCGCTCGCCGAGATCGACCGCGCGGTGCGGGACGGTGTCGGCGTCATCGTGATCGACAGCGAGATCGAGATCGAACGGGTCGCGGATGCCGCGGCACGGCACTCCCGGGTGCAGCCGGTACGGTTGCGCCTCAACAGCGGCGTTCACGCGCACACCCACGAATACCTCGCGACGGCCCGTGAGGACCAGAAGTTCGGCATCACGATCGCGGACGCACCGGAGGCCGTGGCCGCGATCCGTTCGCACGACTCGCTGGCCTTCCTCGGATTGCACTCGCACATCGGTTCGCAGATCTTCGAATCCGACGGGTTCGTCGAGTCGGCGTCCCGGCTGCTCGCCCTGCACGCGACCCTGCTCGCGGGCGGACCGATCCCCGAACTCAACCTCGGTGGCGGGTTCGGGATCGCCTACACGACCGCCGACGACGCCATGCCGGTTCCCGAGATCGCGGCGCAATTCGCCGACATCGTGGCGAGCGAGTGCGCGAGGCTCGGCATCCCGATCCCGGTCGTCGCAGTGGAGCCGGGCCGGTCGATCGTGGGGCCGTCCACCTTCACCCTCTACGAGGTCGGCACCATCAAAGACGTGGAGGTCTCGCTCGATGAGGGTTCCGCGGTGCGCAAGTACGTGAGCATCGACGGCGGCATGAGCGACAACATCCGTCCCGCCCTCTACGCGGCGGACTATTCCGCACGGATCGCCAGCCGCCGTTCCGACGCGGACGCCGCGCTCGTGCGCGTGGCCGGAAAACACTGCGAGAGCGGCGACATCGTCGTACTGGCCGAATACCTGCCAGGCGACGTGGCCCCCGGCGACCTGCTCGCGGTGCCCGCCACCGGCGCATACTGCTGGGCGATGGCCAGCAACTATAACTACCTCGCCAGGCCCGCAGTGGTCGCCGTCTCCGACGGCGCCGCCCGGGTGATCGTGCGCGGCGAGACCGAAGCCGACCTGCTTTCCCGCGACGCCGGAATCCGCGTCAACCCGAACGGAGCACAATGATCGAGTACCGCAACCTCAGAGTTGCACTGCTGGGCGCCGGATCTGTCGGCGCCCAGGTGGCGTCGTTGCTGATCGAGCACGGACCGGAGCTCGCGAACCGCGCGGGAGCCGGCCTCGAGCTCGTGGGCGTCGCGGTGCGCGACATCGACGCGCCGCGCAGCACCGAGATCCCGAAGGAACTGCTCACCACCGATGCGGAGGCGCTCATCCTCGGCGCCGACATCGTGATCGAGCTGATGGGCGGCCTCGAGCCGGCCCGCACGCTCATCCTCCAGGCTCTCAACTCCGGTGCGGATGTGATCACCGGCAACAAGGCGCTGCTCGCGACCCACGGTCTCGAGCTGTTCGAGGCGGCGGAGCAGGTGGGTGCCCAGCTGTACTACGAGGCGGCCGTCGCTGGTGCGATCCCGATCATCCGTCCGCTGCGCGACAGCCTCGCCGGGGACCGGATCAAGCGCATCCTCGGCATCGTCAACGGCACGACAAACTTCATCCTCGACCGCATGGACACCGCGGGGGAGTCCCTCGAGGACGCGCTCGCCACCGCGACCGAACTCGGCTACGCCGAGAAGTCCGACCCGTCGGCCGACATCGAGGGCTACGACGCCGCCCAGAAGACCGCGATTCTCGCCAGCCTCGCCTTCCACACCAGGGTCCCGCTCGATGCGGTGTACCGCGAGGGAATCACCGGTATCACCCCCGCGCAGGTGGATGCCGCTCGCACGGCCGGCTATGTGATCAAGCTGCTCGCCATCTGCGAGCGACTCACCGACGTCGACGGAGTCGACGGCGTGTCGGCCCGCGTCTACCCCGCGCTCGTGCCGCGCGATCATCCCCTCGCAGCTGTCCATGGTGCCAAGAACGCGGTGTTCATCGAGGCCGAGGCGGCCGGCGACCTCATGTTCTATGGTGCGGGAGCCGGCGGCATCGAGACCGCCTCCGCCGTGCTCGGCGACCTGGTGTCGGCGGCTCGCCGTCACGTGATCGGCGGCCCGGGCGTGGCGGAATCCACCCATGCGAACCTGCCGATCCTGCCGATCTCCCGGGTGATCACCCGGTACCAGATCACGCTCAGCGTCGTCGACCAGCCGGGAGTCCTCGCCGCGGTCGCCACGCTGTTCAGCGAGCACGGCGTCTCGGTGGAGACCGTTACGCAATCGGTCGCCAATGAGACGACCGTCGCTGTGCCCACGGCTACCCTTGTCATTGGCACCCACCAGGCATCCGAAGCCGATCTGGCGGCGACCGTCCATCAGCTCGAATCGAGCGGGGTCGTGCGCCAGGTCACGTCCGTATTGAGAGTAGAAGGTTCATAATGGCCCACCAGTGGCGCGGAGTCCTCCGCGAGTACGCAGACCGTCTTGACATTTCGGATGCCACGCCGATCGTGACCCTCGGGGAGGGCGGCACGCCGCTCATCCCGGCCCCCGCGCTGTCCGCACGCACGGGAGCACACGTCTGGGTCAAGTACGAGGGAATGAACCCCACCGGTTCGTTCAAGGACCGCGGCATGACGATGGCCGTCTCGAAGGCCGTCGAGGCCGGCGCGAAGGCGGTCATCTGCGCCTCGACCGGCAATACCTCGGCATCGGCCGCGGCGTACGCGACCCACGCGGGCATCAAGGCCGCCGTGCTCGTTCCGGAGGGCAAGATCGCGCTCGGCAAGCTCGCCCAGGCGATCGCCCACAACGCGGAGCTGCTGCAGATCCAGGGCAATTTCGACGACTGTCTCGACATCGCGCGCGACCTCGCCGCGAACTACCCCGTGCACCTGGTGAACTCGGTCAACAACGACCGCATCGAGGGGCAGAAGACGGCGGCCTTCGAGGTCGTCGAGGTGCTGGGAGACGCGCCCGACATCCACATCGTGCCGGTCGGCAATGCCGGCAACTACACGGCCTATTCGCGCGGCTACGCCGAAGACCTGGCCCGCGGGACCACAACGAAGCTGCCGCGAATGTTCGGCTTCCAGGCCGCGGGCAGCGCGCCGATCGTGCTCGGCCACGTCGTCAAGAACCCCGACACCATCGCGAGCGCCATCCGCATCGGAAACCCCGCCTCGTGGGAACCCGCCATCACCGCGCGCGAGCTCACCGACGGCTACTTCGGGGCCATTTCCGACCCGCACATCCTCGAGGCCTATCGGATGCTGTCGGCCGAGGTCGGCATCTTCGTCGAACCCGCCTCGGCGATCAGCGTCGCCGGACTGCTCGAGCGCGCGGAGGCCGGACAGATCCCGAAGGGATCGACGGTGGTGCTCACCGTCACCGGCCACGGCCTCAAGGACCCGCAGTGGGCGCTCCGCACGGCGGACGGCTCGGAGATCACCCCCACCGTCGTCGCGAACGACACGGACGAGGTGGCCGGGGTCCTCGGCCTCTCCAAAGCATCGGTGTGAACGCAGTAGAGACTCCCGCGGGCACGCTCGCCCAGTTTGCGGGCCGCTCGGTGACTGTGCGCGTTCCGGCGACCACGGCCAACCTCGGGCCAGGCTTCGACACGCTCGGCCTCGCGCTGTCGCTCTACGACGAGCTCACGGTGACGGTTCGGGATGCCCCGGGCGCGACGGTCGAGGTGATCGGCGTCGGCGAGGGGGAGGTGCCGACCGACGAGTCCAATCTCGTCGTCACGACCATCGCGTACACGTTCGCCCACTTCGGCCAGCCGCTTCCGGGGTTGGACCTCGTGGCCCGCAACGACATCCCGCACGGGCGAGGGCTCGGGTCATCCGGCGCGGCAATCGTCTCGGGAATCATGGCGGCCAAGGGACTGCTTGACGGCATCGTCGACATCGATTCCAACACCCTTCTCGCGCTCGCGACCGCCCTCGAGGGGCACCCCGACAACGTGGCGCCCGCGCTCTTCGGCGGCCTCACCATCGCCTGGACGACGGATGCCGGACCGCAGCACAAGAAGCTGATCGTGCACCGCGGCGTCTCACCGCTCATCGCGGTGCCAGAGTCGACCATGTCGACCGAGCTCGCGCGAAGCCTTCGTCCGGTATCCGTTCCCCACGAGGACGCGATCTTCAACGTCTCGCGTTCCGCGCTGCTCATCGCCGCCCTCATCCAGAGTCCGGAACTGCTGCTCGCGGCCACCGAGGACAAGCTGCACCAGAGCTACCGTGCGGCGGCGATGCCGGAGACCGAATCGCTCATCCTCGAACTGCGGTCCCACGGGCTGCCGGCGGTGGTCTCGGGCGCCGGTCCCTCGATCCTCGTGCTGTGCAGCGACCCGGCCCAGCGTCTGCTTGCGGCCGATCTGGTGGCCGCGCGCCACGGCTCGCCGTGGCAGTCGCTGCTGCTGGCTGTGGACTTCAAAGGTGCTACAGTGACAATGCACCCGGTAGATAACTCGGCATAGTCGAAAGCCCCGGAAACGCATAATCACCAGCAATCGCTTCCCTGTTTTCGTGAACAACGCTTGTTTCACCGCGCAGTTGCGTGAATTCGCATCTGGGCTACCCGCAGCGAAAGCACCGAACGTCTAGCTCTCCCGCAAGATTCAGTCGTGCCTGTCAGGTGCGGAACTTGCGAGGGGAAAGGAACCCTCTTAGTGACTGACCTCACTGTCCGTGCCACTCGCCCGGACTCAACCGCCCTTGCCAAACTTCGCCTCCCAGAGCTTCAGGCTCTCGCGGCCGAACTCGGCCTCAGTGGCTCGTCCAAACTTCGTAAAGGAGAGCTCGTGGATGCAATTTCCGAGATCCAGAACAGCGCCGAAACCCCCGGCACACCCGCTACCGACGCGTCCGTCGCCGAGGCTCCCGCGGCCTCCGAGACGTCCGTCGTCGCACCGGATGCCGCATCCGCCGAGGCCGCCGCGGCCCCGGTGGTGAAGAAGCGCGCATCGCGTCGAGCGAGCACCGCGATCGTGGATGCCGGAGCCGTGGAAGCGCCCCTCATCGAGTCGACGCAGCGCGAACCGCGGCGCCCGGCCACGACCCGTGCCGCAGCCAAGGCTGAGCCGAAGTCGGTGACCGACCACGCGAACCGTGCGCAGCACGGCCTCGACCGGATTCCCGGCCAGGAGGCCGAGCGCGCCGCCGTTGCGGACTCGAACCAGACCGCGGGTCTCGACCGCATCCCCGGCCAGGAGGCCGAGCGCATCGCGCTGGCCGACGCCGCGCTGAGTGCGGGGCTCGACCGGATTCCCGGCCAGGAGGCTGAGCGCGCCGCCGTTGCGGACTCGAAGAAGACCGAAGGCCTTGACCGCATTCCCGGTCAGGAGGCCGAGGCCGAGGCTGTGGCCGACGACGTCCAGCCGACCAGGAACTCGCGCAACCGCAACCGCAACCGTGGCGACCGCCAGCAGAACGACGGCAGTCAGAACCAGGGTGCGCAGAACCAGGGTGCGCAGAACCAAAACGCGCAGAACGCCGAGCAGAACGATGGCCAGCGCGCCAATGGTCGCAATTCCAACAACCGCAACCAGCAGAATCAGGCGGAGCGCCAGCAGGGCGGCAACGCCCGCCAGCAGGGTAATGACCGCCAGCAGGGGAATGACCGCCAGCAGCAGTCGCTCGAGGACGACGGCGACCGCAGCGGCCGCAACCGCTACCGCGACCGCAAGCGTCGCGGCGCCGGTGGCAACGATGATTTCGAGCCCGAGATCACCGAGGATGACGTGCTCATCCCGGTGGCCGGCATCCTCGACGTGCTCGACAACTATGCCTTCGTTCGCACCAGCGGCTATCTGCCGGGCAACAACGACGTCTACGTCTCGCTCGGCCAGGTCAAGAAGTACAACCTGCGCAAGGGCGACGCCGTCGTCGGAGCGATCCGCCAGCCGCGGGAGAACGACAACTCCGGTCGCCAGAAGTACAACGCCATCGTCAAGATCGACTCGATCAACGGTCTTCCCGTCGATCAGGCCGCGGACCGCGTCGAGTTCGGCAAGCTCACCCCGCTCTACCCCTCGGAGCGCCTGCGCCTCGAGACCGAGTCGGGCAAGCTCACGACCCGCATCATCGACCTCGTGTCGCCGATCGGCAAGGGCCAGCGTGGCCTGATCGTCTCACCGCCCAAGGCAGGCAAGACGCTCGTGCTCCAGGCCATTGCGAACGCGATCGCCAAGAACAACCCCGAGGTCCACCTCATGGTCGTTCTCGTCGACGAGCGACCAGAAGAGGTCACCGACATGCAGCGCACGGTGAAGGGTGAGGTCATCGCCTCCACCTTCGACCGTCCGGCCGAAGACCACACCACGGTCGCCGAACTCGCCATCGAGCGCGCGAAGCGCCTCGTCGAGCTGGGTCACGACGTCGTCGTGCTGCTCGACTCGATCACGCGCCTCGGTCGCGCCTACAACCTCACCGCGCCGGCATCGGGTCGCATCCTCTCCGGAGGCGTCGACTCGTCGGCCCTCTACCCGCCGAAGCGCTTCTTCGGAGCGGCTCGCAACATCGAGGACGGTGGATCGCTCACGATCCTCGCCACGGCGCTCGTCGAGACCGGGTCCAAGATGGACGAGGTCATCTTCGAGGAGTTCAAGGGCACCGGCAACATGGAGCTCCGCCTGTCACGCCAGCTGGCCGACAAGCGCATCTTCCCCGCGGTCGACGTGAACGCGTCCGGAACCCGTCGCGAAGAGATGCTCATGGGCGTCGACGAGACCAAGGTCAACTGGAAGCTCCGCCGCGCTCTCGCCAGTCTCGAGACCCAGCAGGCCCTCGAGCTCGTTCTCACGCAGCTCAAGGACACGTCGAGCAACGTCGAGTTCCTCATGAAGATCCAGAAGTCGCTTCCGGGCGCATCGAGTACCAAAGAGGGCTAACCCATGTTCGAGTCAGTGAAGACTTTGCTGGCCGAGCATGCGGATCTTCAGGAGCAGCTCGCCGATCCGGAACTCCACTCCAACCCGGCCAAGTCAAAGAAGGTCAATCGGCGTTACGCCGAGCTCAGTCGAATCGTGGACGCCTACAACCGTTGGCTGAAACTCACCGATGACTTCGAAGCCGCACGCGAGATGGCGGCGGAAGACGAGTCGTTCGCCGAGGAACTGCCGAAGATCAAGGCCGCACTCGAGGTGATGGAGGAGCGCCTGCGCCGGCTGCTCATCCCGCGCGACGAGAACGACGGTCGCGATGTGATCATGGAGATCAAGATGGGGGAGGGCGGGGCCGAGTCCGCGCTCTTCGCCGGCGACCTCCTGCGCATGTACCTGCACTACGCGGAGTCCAAGAAGTGGAAGACCGAGATCATCGAGCAGACCTCGAGCGACCTCGGCGGCATCAAGGATGTCCAGCTCGCCATCAAGGGCAACTCCAGCGACCCCGCGGAGGGCGTCTGGGCGCACCTCAAGTACGAGGGCGGTGTGCACCGCGTGCAGCGTGTGCCGGCCACCGAGTCGCAGGGTCGAATCCACACCTCGGCGGCCGGCGTGCTCGTCTTTCCCGAGGTGGATGAGCCTGAAGAGGTGGAGATCAGCCAGAACGATCTCAAGATCGACGTCTATCGCTCGAGCGGCCCCGGCGGCCAGTCGGTGAACACCACCGACTCCGCCGTTCGCATCACCCACCTCCCCACCGGGATCGTGGTGGCGATGCAGAACGAGAAGAGCCAGCTGCAGAACCGTGAGGCCGGCATGCGCGTGTTGCGCGCCCGCGTGCTCGCGCGTCAGCAGGAGGAGATCGACGCCGCGGCTTCCGTCGTGCGCAAGAGCCAGATCCGCACGATGGACCGGTCAGAGCGCATCCGCACGTACAACTTCCCCGAGAATCGCATCGCCGACCACCGCACCGGCTACAAGGCCTACAACCTCGAGGCCGTGATGAACGGCGCGCTCGATGCCGTGATCCAGAGCGATATCGAGGCGGATGAAGAGGCAAGACTCGCCATGCTCGGCGAAACCGACGCCTCCTGACCGTGCTGCCAGTGGATCCCTCCCTGCGCTCGATCCGCGACCTGCTGTCGGGTGCCACCGAACTTCTCGCCCGTGCGGGCGTCGCGTCGCCCGACGCGGACGCCGAACTGCTCATCGGCTTCGTGCTCGACCTGAGCCGGGGTCAGGTGCAGGCGAAGGCGATCACCGACACGACGGTGTCGACGGACGACGCCGCCACCATCTCGGCCCTCGTCGACCGGCGCGCGGCGCGCGAACCGCTCCAGCACATCACCGGCCGTGCACCATTCCGCTCGCTCGAACTCGCCGTCGGCCCCGGGGTGTTCGTGCCGCGCCCCGAAACCGAGCAGGTTGCCCAGTTCGCCATTGACGCCCTCCGCTCGGCGGCCACCCCAGAGCCGATCGGTGTCGACCTCGGCACCGGAAGCGGCGCGATCGCCCTCGCGATGGCCACCGAGGTGCCGCACGCGCGCGTCATCGGCGTGGAGAACTCTCCGGATGCCTTTCCCTGGACCCGTCGGAACTTCCGCGAAAGCGGCGCCGAGAACGCTCGCGCCGTCTTCATCGACCTCGCTGAGGCGCTGCCCGAACTCGACGGCACCGTCGCGGTCGTCATCTCGAACCCGCCCTACATTCCGGCCGGGGCGATCCCGCGCGACCCCGAGGTGCGCCTGTTCGACCCGGAGCACGCGCTCTACGGCGGCGACGACGGACTGGATGTCGTGCGTCTGGTCTCCCGCACGGCACGGCGGCTGCTGCATCCGGGCGGCACGTTCGTGCTCGAGCACGGCGAGCTTCAGGCCGCCGACATCGCCGCCCTGCTGCGCGCCGACGGCTGGCGTGCCATCGCGACGCATCCGGATCTCCTCGGTCGCGATCGCGCGACGACAGCCCTGCGCTGATTCGCGTCCGCGACACGATTGTTTCCCTTCGGCGCGACTGTGGCGCGGCGCGCGGCAGCAACCGTCCCGAAAGCGATCAATCGTGAGGCTGGGCCTCGGCGGCCTCGATGGCCGCCGTGCACTCCGCGATCGCCTCGAGCGTCCACTGGCGCTGCTCATCCGTGCCGACAGCGGCGGCCCACCGCCCGGCCTCGGTGAACTCTGCAAGGGCGGCCTCGGCATCCCCACCCTCGAGCCGCTGCCAGCCGAGATCGCTGTGCAACGACACCAGCCAGCGCTTCGTGCGGTCGTCGGAGGACGCCTCGGCCAGGTCGACGGCCCTGGCGGTCCAGTCTTCCGCGCCGGGGGCATCCACGATCGCGAGCATGTGCAGGGCGTCGATCTCGAGAAAGGTGTGGCCGGCCCGCGCCGCGATCTCGGCGGCCCGGCGGAAGAGACCCGCCGCGGTATCCGGATGCCCGGAGCTGTTCATGAACCGGCCAGACTCGAGCAGCACCCGCACCCCCACGATCGCGGAGGGGTCATCGAGTTCGATCAGCAGTGCCGCGGCCTCGTCGAACCGCCCCTGCAGCCCGATGGATCGCGCGAGTTGGGTGGTGAGTTCCGCCCGCTCCGAGTCATTCCACGGTCCGCCCCGCTCGAGCTCCAGCCGGAACCGGGCCTCGGACGTGGCCGGGTCGTCGAACAGCCAGAGTTCGTCGAGGGTCGCCTGGTCGAGCATGCTCAGTTCCATTCTTTCGTCGGTTCGACCGATGCCGTTCGTTCGGCGCCGAATTCCTCGATCGCCTCGAGCAGCGCCGTCGCAGTGGTGAAGTGGTGGGCGATGATCCCGACACTGCGCGCGCCGGCGATGTTCTCCGGCATGTCATCGGCGAAGAAGGTGTCGTTCGCAGCAACCCCGTAGCGCTCGAGCACCCCGAGGAAGACCTCCGGTTCGGGCTTTCGCGCGCCGTAGTCGCTCGACGTGAAGAGGTGGTCGCCGCCGAAGACCGGCACGAGTTCGGGAGCCAGCTGTGCCAGGTACTTGCCGGTCAGTGGTCCGTTGTTGGTGAGCAGGGTGACCCGGCCGAATTCGGCCGCTCGGCGAACGGCCGCGATCGATTTGCGCCAGGGCTGCATCGCCGATCCCCGGATTCGTACCCAGTCCGCCTCGAGCACTTCGACGCCGATAGCGTCGTTGAAGGCGGCGAGGTACTCGCCGGCCGTCGCGAATCCTCCGGCCTCGGCGGCGAGCTCCCCGTGCTCGTGCCACCACTTGGCCTGCAACTGCTCGAGCGAGAGGCCCGTGAGTTCGGTCATCCCGGCCATTCGGACTCTCCAGTCGTAGCCGTAGAGCACATCGTCCATGTCGAAGATGAAGAGCAGCATCAGGCGTTCCTGTTCGCGAATCGGGTGATGGCAGTGTCGAGGTCGTCCGTCTGGGGGACTCCGTCGACGTAGACGAGCTGGTGGGCGTGGATCCCGACGAACCGTGCCCCCGCGACGTTGTCGGCTGAGTCATCCACGAAGAAGGTGTCCTCCGCGCGCGCGCCGTAGTGTTCGAGGGCGAGTTCGAACAGGCGAGGCGCGGGCTTGCGGACACCGAGCTGGCAGCTCACCAGCCGGTTCTCGCCGACGATGGCGGTGACATCGGGCGCGAGCATGGGGAACGCCTCCGCGAAGGGTGACGGGTTGTTCGACAGCACCGACACGGTGCCGAGGGTGGATGCCCGCCTCAGGGCCGAGACGCTGGCCGGAATCGCCGTGCTCGCGAGCGCCCGAGCCTCCCGCCAGTTCTCGAGCGTGAGGTGCGCACCTGTCACGTTCTCGAACTGCGCAAGGTATTCGCTGGACGTCGGCCATTCCCCGGCCTCGGCCCGTGTCTCGAGGCCGCCCTCCCACCAGTTCTTCGCGATGCGGTATTGACTCACGCCGGAGAGCAGGCTGAGTGCCGGGAGTCGCGCTCGGAAGTCGAACGCGTAGAGCGTCTTGTCGAAATCGAAGAAATACAGGTCCACCTTGCTCCAACCGGTCACCCGATTATCTCAGGCCGGTTCGTTGCCCCCGCCCGCCGCCGGCTTCCAGAGTGGTCGAAGTAGGATGTCTACCGACATGGCGAAGACTTACGACTGCTCGGAGCAGAACGAGCTTCTCACCGGTATGCGACTCGCACGGGGCGCCATCGGCCGCGGAGAGCTCGTCGTGCTGCCCACCGACACGGTGTACGGCCTCGCCGTTGACGCCTTCAACCCGGACGGGGTGCAACGCCTTCTCGACGCCAAGGGTCGAACCCGCCAGTCGCCTCCGCCGGTGCTCATCCCGGGCATCCCGACCCTTGACGCCCTCGCCGAGAGCGTTCCGCCCGAGGTGCGCGCCCTGGTCGCCGCGTTCTGGCCCGGGGGACTCACCGTGATCCTGCCGGCACGCGAGTCGCTCAACTGGGACCTCGGCGAAACCGGCGGCACCGTCGCCCTCCGCATGCCGAACAATCGCATCGCCCTCGAACTCCTCTCGGAGACCGGCCCTCTCGCCGTCTCCTCGGCCAACCTCACCGGGGAACCGGCCGCCCGCACCGTTGGCGACGCCGTGCGGATGCTGGGGGACAGCGTCGGAATCTACCTCGACGGCGGCGAGGTCGGCATCGACTACAAGGATGACGCCAGCCTCGGCTCGACGATCGTGGATGCGACCGGGCTGCTCCGGGAGGGCGGGAGCCTTCGCATCGTGCGCCACGGGGTCATCCCGGACGAGGCCATCGAGGCGGTTCTCGCGACGGTTTCCGCAACCGTTCCCGAGGGTGAGCGCGACGAGACCGCCTCGTGAGACTCATCATCTACGTTGCTGCCGGCGGACTCTCCGCGGTCGTCACGTTCCTGCTCTCGATGGTGATTGCGCGCCTCGGCATGAAGTACCGGCTGTACCCGGCGATCCGCGAGCGCGATGTGCACACACACCCGACGCCCCGCCTGGGCGGTGTGGCCATGTTCATCGGCATCGTCACCGCGTTCGGGGTCGCGTCGCAACTGCCGCAGTTCTATCTCATCTTCGCCAAGCCCGGTCCGATCTTCGCGATCCTCGGCTCCGCGCTCATCATCGTTCTCATCGGCGTGGCCGACGACATCTGGGACCTCGACTGGGTCACCAAACTGGCCGGGCAGTTCATCGCCGCGGGGCTGCTGGCCTGGCAGGGAGTGCAACTGACGACCCTGCCAATTGTCGGCGGCATCGTGGTGCTCTCCTCCTACACTGGCCTCCTCGTCACGGTGTTTGCGATCGTCCTCGTGATGAACGCGATCAACTTCATCGATGGGCTGGATGGCCTCGTCGCCGGCGTCGCGATCATCGCCAACGGCGCCTTCTTCATCTACAGCTACATCCTCGTCACGCGTATAGCCGCAACGGAATATTTCAACCTCGCCCTTCTCATCTCCGCGGTGCTCATCGGCGCCTGCGTGGGCTTCCTGCCGCTCAACTGGCATCCGGCCAAGCTGTTCATGGGCGACGCCGGCGCCCTCCTGGTGGGACTCATGATGGCGACATCCGCGATCTCGGTCACCGGGCAGGTGGATATCGCAAACCTCCAATTCGCCAAGCAGCTCATCCCCGCCTTCATCCCGATCCTGCTGCCGTTCGCGATCCTGCTGATCCCGCTGCTTGACTTCTCACTCGCGGTCATCCGACGGCTCCGGGCCGGCAAGTCGCCATTCAGCGCCGACCGTAAGCACCTGCACCACCGTCTGCTCGACATGGGGCACTCCGACATCCAGGCCGTGGTGATCTTCTATGCCTGGACGGCCGTGGTCTCCATCGGATGCCTGCTCTTCCTGTTCTTCGACGCCGTCTGGGGCGTGCTGTTCGTGATCGTGGGCCTCGTGATCTGCACGGCCTACACACTCGCGCCGCTCACCCGGCGCAAGTTGGTCGAGGCCGCCGTTCAGCTGGCGAGGCCGGATGAGGCCCGCGGAGCGAACGTGAGCCGCTTCGATCCGCTCGACGCGGCCTACAACGCGTACTCCGATGAGCAGGCGAAACTCGAGGCCGCATCGGAGGTCGCACTCTCCTCCCTGACCCGGGACTCGGCACAAGGCGAACCTCCGGCTGGCCAGGCCACAAGCACGAAGGAAACCCCATGAGCGCCATCCCCATCCTCAAGCGCATCCTCGCCTACGGGGGAATCCTCGCGGTCGTGATCGCGGTGGTCGGCTCGGTGATCGGACTGGTCTTCGCCGGGGGAGTGGGGCTCACGAGCGCGTTGATCGGCACGGCGATGGCGGTGGTCTTCCTCGGCATCACCGCGGCGAGCATCGTGCTGGCGACGAAGGTGGCGAAGGGCGACCTCCTCAGCGTCGCGTTCTTCGGCATCGTCATGGGCGCGTGGTTGCTCAAGCTGGTGATCTTCATCGTGCTGATCGTGTTGCTGAAGGACCAGCCGTGGATTCAGACCCAGATTCTCTTCCTCACCGTCGTCGTCGCGGTTGTCGGCACGCTGATCGTCGATGTCGTGGTCATCGCTCGCTCGCGGATGCCCTACGTGAGCGACATCAGCCTGCCCGGAGAGACCGACTCCAGCACCGCGGAGGCACATCGTGCCGGCGTCCCGGAGGTCGCCTCCGAGCCGTCCGAAAGCACCATCGCTCCGGAGTAGAGGTTCGAAACCTGTCATTCTCTTGATAGGCTGTATTCCGAACGCCCCCCCTTCTTCTCGACGCGTGATTGCACGCCCCGATTCTGGAGTCAGCGCTGCTATTCAACGCTCTCAATCTGATCCTCCCACTCGCCAGTGAAGGCGACACCGGCGGGGGCTTTGTCGGTCCCAATATCGGCGAATTCTTCCCCCCGGTGGTGCTCTTCGCCGGTACGCCGTTCGAGCTGAACCGCGTCATGCTCATCCGGATCCTCGTCGCCATCGTCATCATGGTCGTCTTCTGGGCCGGAACCCGGCGCATGAAGGTTGTTCCCGGTCGCACCCAGTCGCTCATCGAGATGGGCCTTGACTTCGTCCGGGTCGGCATCGCGGAAGACCTGCTCGGCAAGAAGGATGGCAAGCGCTTCCTGCCGATCCTCACGACGTTCTTCTTCATGATCGTTGCGATGAACCTCACCGGAGCCGTTCCCGGGCTGAACATGGCCGGAACGTCGGTGATCGGAGTTCCTCTGCTGCTCGCGGGAATCGCGTACTTCACGTGGATCTACGCCGGCCTGCGCAAGCACCCCGGCAAGTTCCTGCGCAATGCGCTCTTCCCGCCCGGGGTGCCCGCGGTGCTGTACATCATCGTGACGCCGATCGAGGTGCTCTCCACCTTCGTCGTGCGCCCGGTCACCCACACCCTCCGACTGCTCATGAACATGATCGTCGGCCACCTGCTCCTCGTCCTGTTCTTCCTCGCGACGTCGTTCTTCTTCTTCGAGGCGCCCGGCCTGTTCAAGCTATTCGGAATCGGGACCCTGGCGTTCGGATTCATCTTCACGCTCTTCGAGCTTCTCGTCGCGGTACTGCAGGCGTACGTCTTCACCATCTTGACCGCTGTCTACCTCCAGCTCGCGCTGGCAGACGAGCACTGAACTAACCAGCACGACGCGAGTTTGGCAATCGCCTCTCTCACCATCACGGAAGGAAACACAACGTGGACACCACCACTGTCGCCGCGCTCAGCGGAAACATCGCTACGGTCGGATACGGCCTCGCGGCCATCGGCCCGGCAATCGGTGTCGGCATCGTCGTCGGAAAGACGATCGAGTCGGTTGCCCGCCAGCCCGAACTGCAGGGTCGCCTCACGGTGCTCATGTACATCGGTATCGCATTCACCGAGGCGCTCGCCTTCATCGGCATCGCCACGTACTTCATCTTCACCAAGTAGAAATGCTTCCCACAGTTCTCTCGGCAGCAGCCGGGACGCCCAATCCCCTGATTCCCGGGATTCCAGACCTGGTGTGGTCGGCGGTGATCTTTGTGGTCCTCTTCACCTTCTTCTGGAAGAAGGTCCTTCCGTCCGTGCAGAAGACGCTCGACACCCGTGCCGAGCTCATCGAGGGTGGAATCACGAAGGCCGAGAACGCCCAGGCGGCCGCCGCGGCTGCTCTCGAGAAGTACAACGAGCAGCTCGCCGAGGCCCGTGCGGAGGCGGCACAGATTCGTGACCACGCGCGTCAGGAGGGCACCAAGATCCTGAACGAGCTGAAGGAGCAGGCGACCTCGGATGCGGCACGCATCACCGCGAACGCTCAGGCGACGATCGAGGCCGAGCGCCAGTCGGCGCTCGTGTCGCTTCGCTCGGAGGTCGGATCGCTCGCGATCGACCTCGCTTCGGGAGTCATCGGGCAGAGCCTCACCGACGACGCCAAGGCCTCACACCTGGTCGACCAGTTCCTGGCCGATCTCGAGAAGTCCGAGTCGAAGAAGTCGGTCAACTAACTATGGGGTCAGCGACCAGGGAAGCACTCGCCGCCTCACGGGCGGAACTTTCGTCCATGGGCACGATCGACCTGGCCACTGCCGAAGAACTGTTCTCGGCCGGCCGGATCATCGGCAGCTCGGCTCAGCTCGAGGCTATGCTCACCGACACGTCTGCTGACGTGTCGCAGAAGCGCGCGATCATCACCGCGGTGTTCGGGGCCGGGCTCAGTGCCTCGACCGTGACGCTGCTCGGTGTCGTTGTGGCCAATCGCTGGTCAAGCACTGACGACCTGCTCGCGGGCATCGAGGAGCTCGGGCTGCGCGCCGCGGCCTCGTCGGCTCCGGCGGACGTGAACATCGATGGCGAGATCTTCGCGTTCGGCAACGCGGTCTCCTCGGACGCGGCACTCGAACTCGCGGTGAGCAGCAAGCTGGGAAGCACCGAAGCCAAGGTGGCGCTCGTTGACGAACTGCTCGCGAAGAAGGTCTCGCCGCAGACCCTCACCATCGTGCGGCACCTGATGCAGCAGCCGCGTGGCCGGCGCATCGGCGAACTGCTTCGCACCGCGGCGTCCATCGTTGCCGACCAGGCCGGATTCTCCGTGGCGCTCATCACGAGCGCGACGCCGATCCCGGCCGCGCAGCTCGAGCGCCTGCAGAAGGGCCTCGCGGCACAGTTCGGTCGCGACCTCAAGTTCAACCTGCATGTCGATCCTGCCCTCATCGGCGGCCTGCGAGTGCAGGTCGGCGATGACGTCATCGATGACAGTGTCGCCTCGAAGCTCAAGGAACTCAGGCTCCAACTCGCCGGCTAGGCGAGTCGTCGCCCACCCACGCAGACCCCCCGGAGCCGCACGGTTCCGCGAAGACAAGGAAACACGAGAATGGCAGACCTAACGATCAGCCCGGACGAGATCCGCGATGCGCTCAAGGACTTCGTCAAGTCCTACAACCCCGCATCCGCCTCGACGACCGAGGTCGGCTACGTCATCGACGCGGCCGATGGCATCGCCCACGTGCAGGGACTCCCCGGCGTGATGGCGAACGAGCTCATCCGTTTTGCCGATGGCACCCTGGGCCTGGCCCAGAACCTCGACGAGAACGAGATCGGTGTCATCGTGCTCGGCGAGTTCGCCGGAATCGTCGAGGGCCTCGAGGTCACTCGCACCGGCGAGGTGCTCTCCGTTCCGGTCGGTGATGCCTACCTCGGTCGCGTCGTCGACCCGCTTGGCGCCCCGATCGACGGCCTCGGCGAGATCGCGAGCGAGGGGCGTCGCGCCCTCGAGCTGCAGGCGCCCGGCGTGATGCAGCGCAAGAGCGTGCACGAGCCGATGCAGACGGGAATCAAGGCCATCGACGCCATGATCCCGATCGGCCGCGGCCAGCGCCAGCTCATCATCGGTGACCGCCAGACCGGCAAGACGGCGATCGCGATCGACACGGTCATCAACCAGAAGGCGAACTGGGAGTCCGGCGACACCACGAAGCAGGTTCGCTGCATCTACGTCGCCATCGGCCAGAAGGGCTCGACCATCGCCGCGGTGAAGGGCGCGCTCGAGGACGCCGGAGCCATGGAGTACACGACCATCGTCGCCTCCCCGGCCTCCGACCCCGCCGGCTTCAAGTACCTCGCCCCCTACACCGGCTCGGCCATCGGCCAGCACTGGATGTACGGCGGCAAGCACGTGCTCATCATCTTCGACGACCTGTCCAAGCAGGCCGAGGCCTACCGTGCCGTGTCACTGCTGCTGCGTCGCCCCCCGGGGCGCGAGGCGTACCCGGGTGACGTGTTTTACCTGCACTCCCGTCTGCTCGAGCGTTGCGCCAAGCTGTCCGACGATCTCGGTGCCGGGTCGATGACCGGACTCCCGATCATCGAGACCAAGGCGAACGACGTCGCCGCGTACATCCCGACCAACGTGATCTCGATCACCGATGGCCAGATCTTCCTGCAGTCCGACCTGTTCAACGCGAACCAGCGGCCCGCGGTCGACGTGGGAATCTCGGTATCCCGAGTGGGCGGCGACGCTCAGGTCAAGTCGATCAAGAAGGTCTCCGGCACGCTCAAGCTCGAGCTCGCCCAGTACCGTTCGCTCGAGGCCTTCGCGATGTTCGCCTCCGACCTCGACCCCACCAGCCGTCGCCAGCTCGCCCGTGGCGCACGCCTGACCGAGCTGCTGCGGCAGCCGCAGTACTCGCCCTACCCCGTCGAGGAGCAGGTCGTCTCGATCTGGGCCGGAACGAATGGCAAGCTCGATGAGGTCGCCGTCGAGGACGTGCTGCGCTTCGAACGCGAACTGCTGGACTACCTCGGTCGCAACACCGAGGTGCTCGCAACGCTCAAGGCGACGAACGTGCTGGATGACGCCACGGTGAAGGCGCTCGATGAGGGCGTCGACCAGTTCAAGCTCGAGTTCCAGACCGGCGAAGGCAAGCCGCTTGCCTCGGTGGGCACCGAGGTGTTCGAGGCCATCGAGCCTCAGAACATCGCTCAGGAGAAGATCGTCAAACAGAAGCGCTAGTTCACCGGTTACTGGCAGGGCGCGGAGCGCCCACCCGACCAGCAGATTTCACAAACAAAAGGAAAGTACAGACATGGGAGCGCAACTTCGGGTCTACCGGCAGAAGATCAAGTCTGCCCAGACGACCAAGAAGATCACTCGGGCCATGGAGCTGATCTCCGCGTCGCGCATCCAGAAGGCGCAGGCGAGGGTTAGGGCATCCGGTCCGTATTCGCGTGCGGTGACGCGTGCCGTGTCGGCCGTGGCCACGTTCTCGAACGTTGATCACATCCTCACGACCGAGCCGCAGAAGGTGGAGCGAGCCGCTGTCGTGCTCTTCACCTCCGACCGCGGTCTCGCCGGCGCGTTCAGCACGAACGTCGTGCGCGAGGCGAACGAGCTCGTCACGCTCCTGCGTGAGCAGGGCAAGGATGTCGTCTATTACCTCGTCGGCCGGAAGGCCGCGGCGTATTTCGCGTTCCGCAAGCGTGAGGCGGAGGAGATCTGGACCGGAAACACCGAACGTCCGGAGTTCGAGACCGCGCAGAAGATCGGTCAGACCCTGGTCGAGAAGTTCATCAAGCCGGCGAGCGAGGGCGGGGTCGACGAGATCCACATCGTCTACAACCGCTTTGTCAGCGTGGTGACACAGGTGCCTGAGGTTGTGCGCCTGCTTCCGCTCGAGGTCGTGGAGGGTGTCGACGCTCCCGCCGCCGATGACGTGCTTCCGCTGTACGAGTTCGAGCCGGAGGTTGGGGATGTTCTCGACGCACTGCTCCCGGTCTACATCGAAAGCCGAATCTTCAACGCCATGCTGCAGTCCGCCGCATCCGAGCACGCCGCCCGTCAGCGTGCGATGAAGTCGGCGAGCGACAATGCCGACAAGCTCATCACCAACTTCACCCGACTGTCGAACAACGCTCGGCAGTCCGAGATCACCCAGCAGATTTCCGAGATCGTCGGCGGCGCCGACGCCCTCTCGGTCAAGAAATAAGCGCTGAGAAGTAGCCCAGGAGAATCGAGAACACTATGACAATCACTGCCCCCGCTGACCAGGCCTCCGCGGCCGACCAGCCCGCCGGCATCGGCCGCATCGCGCGCGTGACGGGTCCCGTCGTCGACATCGAATTCCCCCACGACGCGATTCCCGGCATCTACAACGCGGTGAAGACGACCATCACGATCGGCGAGGTTTCCAACGAGATCACGCTCGAGATCGCCCAGCACCTCGGCGACGACCTCGTGCGTGCCATCGCCCTCAACCCCACCGACGGCCTCGTTCGCGGCCAGGAGGTGCGTGACACCGGTGGGCCGATCACCGTTCCGGTGGGAGACGCCACCAAGGGCAAGGTCTTCAACGTGATCGGCGAGGTGCTCAACGGTGAGCCGGGCGCGACGTACGAATGGGCCGACCGCTGGTCGATTCACCGCGAGCCCCCACCCTTCGACCAGCTCGAGTCGAAGACCGAACTGTTCGAGACCGGCATCAAGGTCATCGACCTTCTCACGCCCTATGTGCTCGGCGGAAAGATCGGCCTCTTCGGCGGAGCTGGCGTCGGCAAGACCGTGCTCATCCAGGAGATGATCCAGCGTGTCGCGCAGGATCACGGCGGAGTGTCGGTGTTCGCCGGTGTCGGCGAGCGCACCCGTGAGGGCAACGACCTGATCGCGGAAATGGAGGAGGCGGGAGTCTTCGACAAGACCGCCCTCGTCTTCGGCCAGATGGACGAGCCGCCGGGGACGCGTCTTCGCGTCGCCCTCTCGGCGCTGACCATGGCGGAGTACTTCCGCGATGTGCAGAACCAGGACGTGCTGCTCTTCATCGACAACATCTTCCGCTTCACGCAGGCCGGTTCCGAGGTCTCCACTCTGCTCGGCCGCATGCCGTCCGCGGTGGGATACCAGCCGAACCTCGCCGACGAGATGGGCATCCTCCAGGAGCGCATCACCTCGACCCGCGGTCATTCGATCACCTCGCTGCAGGCGATCTACGTGCCGGCCGACGACTACACCGACCCCGCGCCGGCAACCACCTTCGCGCACCTCGACGCGACGACGGAACTCAGCCGCGAGATCGCATCGAAGGGCCTCTACCCGGCCGTCGACCCGCTCACCTCGACCAGTCGCATTCTCGACCCCCGCTATCTGGGCGCCGACCATTACCGCGTCGCCACGAACGTCAAGGCGATCCTCCAGAAGAACAAGGAACTGCAGGAGATCATCGCGATCCTCGGCGTCGACGAGCTCTCCGAGGAAGACAAGATCACCGTCTCCCGCGCGCGTCGTATCCAGCAGTTCCTCTCCCAGAACACCTACATGGCGAAGAAGTTCACCGGTGTCGAGGGGTCGACCGTGCCGCTCAAGGAGACGATCGAGTCATTCGACGCGATCGTCAAGGGCGAGTTCGACCACGTCGCGGAGCAGGCGTTCTTCAATGTCGGCGGCATCGGCGACGTCGAAGAGCAGTGGGCGAAGATCCAGAAGGAGAACGGCTAACGATGGCCGAGCTCGAGGTGAGCGTCGTGTCGGCCGACCATGAGGTCTGGACCGGCACGGCGTCGATGGTGGTCGCAAAGACCACAGAGGGTGAAATCGGCATCCTGCCCGGGCACGAGCCGTTGCTTGCGATCCTGAGTGCCGGAGAGGTGCGCATCACCACATCCGGTGGCGCGGACACCGTCAAGGCGAACGCCGCGGACGGATTCCTTTCCGTCGAACACGACAGGGTCACGATCGTGGCGCGTAACGCCGAGCTCGTGCAGGGCTGACGCTGCTCTCATGCTGATCGCGATGGCGGGTCTACCGGGTGCAGGCAAGAGCACGATCGCCGAGATTCTCGGCGCTCGGCTCGGCGCCTCGGTGGTCTCCGTTGATCCGATCGAGTCCGCGATCCTCGAGGCGGGCATCGAAAGCGACCAACCAACCGGGCTCGCCGCCTACCTCGTCGCGGAGACGATGGCCGGGCTCGTGCTCGAATCCGGCCACGACGTGATCGTGGACGCCGTGAACGGCGTGGACCCCGCACGCGAGCAGTGGGTCACCCTCGCGCACGCTCGGGGGGAGTCGCTGCGCTTCATCGAGGTGGTCTGCTCGGACATCGAAGTGCACCGTGAGCGGCTCGAAAACCGCAGGCGCCGGCTGAGGCACGTGAACGAACCGAACTGGCACGCCGTGGAGCAGAGCCTCGACGAGTATTCGCCCTGGGCGGGTGCCAGCGCCGCGGTCGCCCGCATCACGCTCGATTCCACGAAGCCGCTTGGCGAGAACGTGGATGCCGCGCTCGCCTTCGTCACCGGCTAGTGCTCCTTCTTCTTCCTCCCTCCGAGACCAAGCGGACCGGGGGAGACCCCGACGCGCCGCTCGACCTGGCGCGGCTCAGCCATCCGGCACTCACCGCGCCGCGGCGTTCGATGCTCGCGGCGACGCGCACGCTCTCGCGCAACCTCCGCACCGCCTCCGAGGCCCTGCGGCTCGGGCCGAGCCAGCAGTTCGAAGTGCTGCGCAATCGTGAGCTGCGCACCTCTCCAACGCTCCCGGCCATCGAGCGGTACACGGGAGTGCTCTACGACGCCCTCGAGGCCGCCACGCTCGATTGCGCCGCCCGGGACTTCCTGCGGGCGCACGTGATGATCCACTCGGCGCTGTTCGGCCTGATCGGGGCGGGCGACCCGATACCCGCCTACCGGCTGTCCCACGACTCGCGGCTGCCCGGGCAGTCACTCAAGAAGGTGTGGCGCGAGCGTAATTCGGTGGTGCTCTCGGACGTGGACGGCCTGATCCTCGACCTCCGCTCGGAGGCCTATGTCGAACTCGGACCGGCCCCGAGCAGCGACCAGTCGTTCTTCCTTCGCCTTGAGTCCGAGGGACCGGACGGTCACAGGCGCGCCCTCAACCACTTCAACAAGAAGGGAAAGGGCGGGTTCGTTCGCTCGTTGGCCGAGGCCGGCGTCGACCACCAGGGCGTCGATTCCCTGCTTGCGTGGGCGCCCGGTGCCGGGCTGCGGCTGGAGCACGGCGCCCCGGGTGAGCTCGTGTTGACGGTCTGAGCCGTTCGCGGTTCGCGCGACTCCGACCCCGACGGCCTGACCGCCGCCGACCCGGTGGAAGGCTGCGCTCAGGCCGCCCGCCAGCATCCGGCGAAGTGGTCATCGACCATGCCGGAGGACTGCATGAGCGCGTAGAGAGTGGTCGGCCCCACGAAACGGAAGCCGAGCGTTCGCAAGCGTGCGCTGAGCGCCGTCGACTCCGTCGTCACCGCCGGAACGTCGCCGAAGCCGACCGGGCGACGTCGAGAGCCGCGCTCGGGCGCGAAGCCCCACATCAGCCGGTCGAGCGCGCCGGGATCGTCGCGCACGAGGTCCCGCACGATCGCGGCGTTCGAGATGGTCGCCTCGATCTTCGCCCGATTGCGGATGATGCCAGCGTCGAGCATGAGCTGCTCCACCCGCTGCGGCGTGAAGTCGGCGACCGCCTCGATGTCGAAGTCGGCGAACGCCGCCCGGAACGTCGGTCGCCGACGCAGGATGGTGATCCACGACAGACCGGCCTGGAAGCCCTCGAGGGCCAGCTTTTCGAACAGCGGCCGGTCGCCGTGTAATTCGAAGCCCCACTCCTCGTCGTGATATCGGCGGTACGTCTCGTCTGCGGCGCTCCAGGCGCAGCGGGGGAGCCCGTCGTCGCCGAGCACGACCACCGGACGATCCTCGGTCATCACCTGTGCCCGATGCCCTCGTGCTCGAGCAGCCACACCTTGGTGGGGATTCCGTCGCCGCCGCTGTAGCCGGTGATGCGGCTGTTGGCGGCGAGCACGCGATGGCAGGGAACGAGGATCGGCACCGGGTTGGCCCCGACGGCACCGCCGACCGCCCGGCCGGCGGTCGCGCGCCCGGTGGAGAGCCCGAGCTCCCCATAGGAGACGACCTCCCCGAATCGCAACTCGGCGAGCCGCGCCCAGACGGCCTTCTGGAACTCTGTTCCCCCGAGGCTGAGCGGGATGTCGAAGGTGGTGCGGGTGCCGGAGAAGTATTCGCCGAGCTGGCCGGCGGCGCGGTCGAGCACGGCGTCGCTGTGCTCAGCGCTGTCGTCGTGCGGGAGTCGGCCAGCGCGCTCGATGGCGAGGGACGTGACGGCCGACCCGTCGCCGAGGAGTTCGATGCGCCCGATCGGACTCTCGACCCTGCGCAGTGAGCGCGGGGCGGTTGTGCTGGGTGAGCTGGTGGTCATGCTTCGACTGTAGCCGCGACTGGCCACCACGATCTGGCACTTTTCGGACATCGGAGGGGGTCTCGGTGCGGGCCCATGCGGTGGAGGAGAGGAGCGGGTCGTGCGTCCGCTTAGGCTGGAATCATGGCTGACATCGACTACCGCGCACTCGGCAACTCCGGGCTCATCGTTTCCAACATCGGCCTCGGCTGCAACAACTTCGGCCGGGTGAACACGGCGAGCCAGACGCAGGCGGGTACGGATGCCGTCGTCCACGCCGCCATCGACGCGGGAGTCACCCTGTTCGACACCGCCGACATCTACGGTTCGGAACGGGGCCTGAGCGAGCTGCTGCTGGGCAATTCGCTCGTGGGCCGCCGCAACGAGATCGTGCTCGCGACCAAATTCGGCATGGACATGGCGGGCGCGAACGGCCCCGACTGGGGAGCCCGCGGTTCGCGGCGCTACGTGCGACTCGCGGTGGAGGCATCCCTTCGCCGCCTCCAGACCGACTGGATCGACCTGTACCAGCTGCACACGCCCGACCCGAACACCCCGATCGAGGAGACCCTCGCGGCGCTCGACGACCTCATCACCGAGGGCAAGGTGCGCTACATCGGCCACTCCAACCTCACCGGCTGGCAGGTGGCGGATGCCGAATACCGCGCCGTCCTCGGCGGTCACCCCCGTTTCATCTCCGCCCAGAACGAATACTCGCTCCTGGAGCGCGGCGTCGAGAAGGAAGTTCTGCCCGCGGTGAACCACTATGGCCTCGGCTTCCTGCCATTCTTCCCCCTCTACAACGGCCTGTTCACCGGAAAATTCAGCCGGTCGGGTGGGCCAGCCGACAGCCGCATCGTGAAGATCCGGCCACACCTGCTCGAGACCGCGCCGTGGGAAACCATGGGGCAGTACGAGGCATTCTGCGCGGAGCGCGGGATCACGATGCTCGCCGCGACGCTGGCATGGCTGCTGGCTCAGCCGGGGCTCACGAGCGTGATCGCCGGCGCGACCAAGCCGGAGCAGATCATCCAGAACGTGGCATCCTCCACCGAGTGGACGCCGACCGAGGCCGACCTCGCCGAGATCTCCGCGCTGTTCACCGACCCGAAGTAGGCTCCCGGCCGGGCCGATTCAGGGGAGTGTCAGCACGATCTTGCCGCGAACGTGCCTGGATTCGAGCCTCTCGTAGGCCCGTCGAACCTCGGCGAGCGGGTAGGTCGCGGCGATCGGCATGACGACCTCCCCGTCCGCGACGAGTCGCGCGAGGGCCGCGAGGTCGTCGGCGGTCTTGGCTCCGCCGCCGACGGACGTGATGCCGTATTTTTCGACACCGGCGAAATAGACGATGGTGTTGATCCGCTTCGGATCGACCCCGAGCTCGATCGCGGCCTCGACCGTCTCCTGTCCCGAATTGTCGATGACGGCATCGATGCCGTCGGGGGCGGCGGCGCGCAGGCGGTCGACCAGTCCTGGACCGTAGGCCACCGGGATCACGCCGAGTTCGCGCAGAAACTCATGGTTCTGCTCGCTCGCGGTTCCGATCACCCTCGCTCCGTCGGCGACGGCGAACTGGGCGGCGAGCAGGCCCACACCGCCGGCCGCGGCGCTCACCAGCACGGTCTCGCCCGGTCGCGGGGCCACCGCATCCGTCGACCGGCGCGCGGTGTTGCCGACGAGGCCGATGCCGCCGGCCGTCGCCCAGTCGAGGCCGGCGGGTTTCGGCGCGACCTGCGCTGCCGGCACCGTCACCAAGTCGGCCTGCGCGGCGAAACTCGTCCAGCCGAGCACCTCGTCGCCGACCGCGACCTCGGTGACTCCCGCGCCGATCTCGTCGACGACTCCGGCGAACTCGCTGCCCTGTCCCCGCGGAAGCGGGCGATTCGGCAGCATCGCGGGGTTCTGTCGCGCCTTGAAGTCGAAGGCGTTGAGGCCGGCGGCACGCACCGCCACTCGCACCTGCCCGTCGCCGGCGTGCGGCTCGTCCACCTCGACGAGTTCGAGCACTCCCGGTCCGCCGTGGCGGCTGTATTGCACCTGTCGAGACATGGCACAAGTGTACGGCCGGACCTCTTGTGAGTGAGTGCTCACTCAGTTAGGGTGTGTGCGTGACTCTGCTCAGGCCCGCGAGGGCGCGCCCGCTCTCCGGGGACGATCGCCGGTCAATGATCGTCGACGCGGTGATCCCGTTGCTTCTCGAGTTCGGGGGCGACGTGACGACCCGGCAGATCGCCGAGAGCGCGGGCATCGCCGAGGGCACCCTGTTCCGCGCCTTCGGTGACAAGGAGTCCATCATCCAGGCCGCGGTCGACCGGTTTCTCGATCCGGAACCGCTGCGCCTCATGCTCGAGTCGATCGACCCGCAGCTGCCGCTTCGCGACCGGGTGCACGAGATCCTCTTCCACCTCCAGGCCCGCACCAGCGGAATCGTCCAGATGATGTCCGCCGTCGGGGGAGGGCGACCGCCGGTCAGCGCACACGGCAGCCAGTTCGCGGAGCTGATCGCCGGAGTGCTCGAGAGCGAGGGGGAGCGGCTGCGCGTCGACTCGGTGACGATCGCCTACTTCCTTCGCCTGATCGCCTTCGCATCGTCCATTGCGCCGTTTAACGAGCCGCATCCATTCACGGTGGACGAACTCACCGACCTGATCCTCAACGGCATCAGTCGACCCTGCATCGAAAAGGACCGCTGATCATGCTCCTTCGTCTCCTGTTGCGCTACCTGCGGCCGCACACCCGGCTGCTCATCGGCGTGGTGGTGTTCCAGTTCGGCCAGTCGATCGCCTCGCTCTACCTGCCGGGGCTCAACGCCGACATCATCGACAACGGGGTCGCAAAGGGCGACACCGGCTACATCATCCGCCTCGGCCTGATCATGCTCCTGATCACGCTCGGCCAGGTCGCGTGCGCGATCATCGCCGTCTACTTCGGGGCGAAGGCCGCCATGGCCCTCGGCCGTGACCTGCGTGGTGCGGTGTTCCACCAGGTGGGGTCATTCTCCGAACGCGAGGTGTCGAGGTTCGGCGCTCCCTCGCTCATCACCCGAACCACGAATGACGTGCAGCAGGTGCAGATGCTCGTGCTCATGACCTGCACCCTCCTCGTCTCCGCCCCGATCCTCGCGATCGGGGGCGTCATCGCCGCCCTGCAGCAGGACGTCGGGCTGTCCTGGCTGCTGGTCGTCGCCGTTCCCGTGCTCCTGCTGTCGATCTCCCTCATCGTCGTCCGGATGGTGCCACAGTTCCGCCTCATGCAGGTGAAGATCGACGCGGTCAACCGGGTGCTCCGGGAGCAGCTCACCGGCATCCGCGTCGTGCGCGCCTTCGTTCGAGAGGCCGTCGAGACCGAACGGTTCGAACAGGCGAACCTCGGCGTCACCCTCACCGGACTTCGCGCCGGTCGCCTCTTCGCGCTGGTCTTCCCCGTGGTGATGCTCGTGGTCAACGTCACGAGCGTCGCCGTTCTGTGGTTCGGCTCGTTCCGCATCGACAGCGGATCGATGCAGATCGGCTCCCTCATCGCGTTTCTGAGCTACCTCATCCAGATTCTCATGGCGGTGATGATGGCCACGTTCATGTCGATCATGATCCCGCGGGCCGCGGTGTCGGCCGACCGAATCTCCGAGGTGCTCGACACCGAATCCAGCGTGCTCCCGCACCATGCCCCCGTCACCTCGCTGCGAGCGACCGGTACCGTGCAATTCCGCGACGTGAGCTTCTCCTATCCGGGGGCGGAATCCCCCGTGCTTCACCATCTCGACTTCGACGCCGTGCCCGGGCGGACGACCGCGATCATCGGCAGCACCGGTTCCGGCAAGACCACGCTCGTGAGCCTCATCCCGCGGCTCTTCGACACGACGGGAGGTTCGGTTCTCGTCGACGGCGTCGACGTTCGTGAACTCGAACCCGACCTGCTCTGGAGCCGCATCGGCCTCATCCCGCAGAAGCCGTACCTGTTCTCCGGCACCGTCGCATCCAATCTGCGCTACGGCAATCCCGACGCGAGCGACGACGAACTCTGGGAGGCGCTCGACATCGCCCAGGCGAGAGACTTCGTGACCGCGATGCCCGACATGCTCGACGGCCGGATCGCCCAGGGCGGCACCAACGTCTCAGGCGGGCAGCGCCAGCGTCTGGCCATTGCCCGTGCCCTCGTGAAGACCCCGGAGATCTACCTCTTCGATGACTCCTTCTCCGCCCTCGACACGGCGACGGATGCCCGGCTTCGCCGCGCGCTCGGGCAACGGGTCGCCGGTGCGACGGTGATCGTCGTCGCGCAACGGGTGTCGACCATCATCGGCGCCGATGAGATCCTAGTGCTCGAACACGGCGAAATCGTCGGGAGGGGAACACACGACGAGCTCCTCGCATCGAGCCCGACCTACGCAGAAATCGTCGGAAGCCAGCTGCGGGCGGAGGAAGTGGCATGAGCCACGCATCGGCCCAGGATCGCCCCCCGGTTCGACGAGGACCTGGCTCCGGAGGGCCATGGGCGGGCATGAGCATGCCCGTGGAGAAATCGATGAACTTCGGCCCGTCCGCGCGGCGACTCCTCGGGCGGCTGCGGCCGGACCGCGCGAAGGTGATCGGCGTCGTGCTGCTCGGCATCGTGAGCGTCGCGCTCACCGTCGCCGGGCCGAAGCTGCTCGGCAACGCGACGAACCTCATCGTTGACGGATTCTTCTCGTCGAAGTTGCCGGCGGGAGCGACGCAGGCGCAGATCATCGCCGGCCTCAGGGCGAACGGGCAGGATGCGCAGGCGACACTTCTGAGCGGCATGAATCTGAATCCGGGCCACGGCATCGACTTCGGCGCCCTCGGCAGCCTGCTGTCGGTCGTTCTCGCGCTCTACCTGTTCGCCTCGGTGTTCCAGTGGCTTCAGGCGTTCGTGCTCAACGGGGTGACCCAGCGCACGGTCTACCGCATGCGGCGCGACGTCGAGTCGAAGATCAACCGGCTGCCGCTCGGCTACTTCGATCGGACCCCTCGCGGCGAACTGCTCAGCCGGGTGACCAACGACATCGACAACATCTCGACCACCCTGCAGCAGACCCTGAGCCAGCTCGTCACGTCGGTGCTCACGGTCCTCGGTGTGCTGATCCTCATGTTCACGATCTCCTGGGAGCTCGCGCTCATCGCCCTCGTCACCATCCCGCTCACGCTTTTCATCACGACGACGATCGCCAAGCGGTCGCAGAAGAAGTTCGTCGCGCAGTGGGCGCACACCGGGGCGCTCAACGCCCAGATCGAGGAGGCTTTCACCGGGCACGCGCTCGTGAAGGTGTTCGGACGCCAGCGCGAGGTCACGGCGAGATTCGCCGACAAGAACGACGAGCTATTCCAGGCGAGTTTCAGCGCCCAGTTCATCAGCGGCATCATCATGCCGTCGATGATGTTCGTCGGCAACCTGGTCTACGTGGGGATCGCCGTCGTCGGCGGGCTCAAGATCGCATCGGGTACCCTCGGCATCGGCGACGTGCAGGCGTTCATCCAGTACTCGCGCAACTTCACCCAGCCGCTCAGCCAGCTTGGCTCGATGGCCAACCTGCTGCAGTCCGGCGTGGCGAGCGCGGAACGCGTCTTCGAGCTGCTCGACGCCGAGGAGCAGTCGCCGGATGCCGGCGACGCCGTCGCGCCGACGCCCGGTCCCGGTCGGCTCGCGTTCGAACACGTGAGTTTCCGGTATGACCCGGAAACGCCCCTCATCGACGACCTGTCACTCACGGCGAATCCCGGCCAGACCATCGCCATCGTCGGGCCGACCGGCGCGGGCAAGACCACCCTGGTCAACCTGATGATGCGGTTCTACGACCTCGACTCCGGGCGGATCACCCTTGACGGCGTCGACATCACGAGAATCACGCGAGACAGCCTTCGATCGAGGCTCGGGATGGTGCTGCAGGACACCTGGCTGTTCGGTGGCACCATCCGTGACAACATCGCCTACGGACGCACCGGGGCGACGGAGGCCGAGATCCTCGAGGCGGCGACGGCCTGCTACGTCGACCGGTTCGTGCACGCGCTCCCCGACGGCTACGACACCGTGCTCGACGACGAGGCCTCCAATGTCAGCGCAGGGGAGAAGCAGCTCATCACCATCGCGCGGGCGTTCCTCGCCCGGCCGAGCGTGCTCATACTCGACGAGGCCACGAGTTCGGTCGACACGCGAACGGAGCTGCTCGTGCAGCAGGCCATGAGGGCGCTGCGCACCGACCGCACGAGCTTCGTCATCGCGCACCGGCTGTCGACCATCCGCGACGCGGATCTCATCCTCGTGATGGAGGCCGGCAGCATCGTTGAGCAGGGCACGCACGCCGAGCTTCTCGCGACCGAGGGCGCCTACTACCGCCTGTACAACGCGCAGTTCGCGGCGCCGGTGGCGGAGGGGGTCTAACCGCCGGAGCCGCTCGCCGGCGTGGGCGTCGGGATGCCGCCCTTGGTCGGGGCGTGGTTGAGTGCCTCGTTGAGCCCGGCGGTCTGGTCCCTGATCGCCGTGAGTTCGGTGAGATCCGCGTTGTAGTCGGCGGTCTTCGCCAGGATGTCGGCGTAGCGGGCGTCGAGCGCCGCGCGCCGCACCTCGAGCTCGTGCCGGGCCTGATCTTCCTCTCGGACGGAGGTGAAATCGGTGCGGGCGTTGAACCGCCGGATGTCCGCGTTCAGTTGCGCATATCCGCTGGTGTAGGCGGAATACTCCGTATTGATCGTGGTTTGAAGGGCGTCCATCGCCGTGGTCAGGTCGTTCGAACGCTTCGCCAGATCGCTGAACACGGCATTCGTCTTCGCCTGAAGGGCGACGATGGCCTGGCGATTACCGAGCCAGGTGGCGTAGTGAGCCTCGAGCGCAGGACTGATCGACGCGACCTCCGTGCCGATGATGGAGTGGAGTTCGTTGTCACGCTGGCCCGGCTCGTTCTTTGCGTAGTAGGCCATCCGGGTCTGGAAGGCGGCGTTCCCGGAGAGCTTTGCGGCCTCGGCCTCGAGCAGGGCCGTCACCTGCTGGCGTTCGACCGTGTTCATCCGGTCCCAGGCCGCATGGAGCATCTCGTGTGCCGCCACCACCTCGGTGAGTCCGCTGAGCCGCTTGTCGGTGACATTGAACAGGTAAATGGACCGAGTGCGCGGCACGTAGCAGCCGAGGATTCCACTGCCCTCCCGGTTGCTCGCACAATTCGAAGCGAAGGTCGAAGCGGATTCGATCACCGGCTTGCTCGCCAGGAAGAGCAGGCGCCCCTGACCGGTCAGGTCGGCGGAGTCGAGGATCGTGGTTACCGCCGCCGACGGCTTGAAGGTCCATGCGGTGTACTGGTCGACCAGGCGCTGGAAGCCGAGAAAGCCGAAGATTCCCGCGGCCACGAGCGCGAGCGCGAGCACGGTGGGCAGCGCCCGGGTGAGCGGGTTACGCCGTCGACGTGCACCGACGGCGGTCGGCGCCGTCTCGTAGTCGAAGAGCGTCATCATCCCCTGGTCATCCGCCTGAAAATCTGTGTCTCGGTTCTGGCCCCCACCGATTCCAGCATCGTAGCAGCGGGGTCGCGGAGCAGTCAGTGTCCCGTCAGCGGTGCCATGATGCGGGCGGCGATCGAGGGCCGGCCGGTGACCCGTTCCTCGGTGTCGGCGATGCCCATCGCGGTGGTGCCGAGGTTGGCGCCGATGTATCGGAGCGGCTCGGGTTCCCATTGCGGGGACCGGTGGTTGGCCCAGGGCAGCGCCGCCAGGGCCGTATCGCGGCCCAGGATCAGGTCGGTGAGGGTGCGTCCCGCGAGGTTCGTGGTGCTGAGCCCGTCGCCGACGTAGCCGCCGGCGTAGGCGATGCCGGTCGGCGGATCGAAGGTTGCGCTCGCATGCCAGTCCCGCGGCACCCCGAGCGGACCGCCCCAGCGGTGGCTGATGTCCGCGGCCTTCGCCGCGGGGATCAGCTCGCCGAGCGTGCGGGTGAGATGGTCGAACACGGCGGGATTGCGATCGTACTCGGAGCGGATGCTGCTTCCGAAGTGATATCGGGCGCCCCGGCCTCCGAAGGCGAATCGGTTGTCCGCCGTTCGCTGGCCGTAGACCAGCAGGTGTCGGAAGTCGGCGAAGGTCTGCCCGTGCTCGAGCCCGATCTCCCGCCACGTCTCATCGCTGAGCGGTTCGGTGGCGATCATGAGCGAGTAGAGGGGGAGGACCCGGCGGTGGGTGGCCGGCAGGGCCGCGCCGTAGCCCTCGAGCGCCACGACGATGGTGTCGGCCGACACCGTTCCGTTGGCGGTGAGAACGCGATGCGGAAGCCAGGAGAGCACCTCGGTCTGTTCGTAGATCGACACGCCGAGGCGTTCGACCACGCGGGCGAGGCCGCGCACCAGCTTCGCCGGCTGCACCCGCGCGCACGCGGGATCGAAGGTGGAACCGAGCGCGTCGACCGCGCCGTCGGGCGTGTGGGCGGCATCCCGCCACTGGATCTCGTCGACGCCCCAGCGTTCGGCTTCGGTCACTTCCGCCCGCGCCGCCGCGAGCTGGGCGGTTCCGCGGGCGAGGCTGACGGTTCCACCGCGCACGAAGTCGCAGTCGATGCCCTCGGCCTCGCAGACACGGCCGACCTCGCCGACGGTGTCGATCATGGCGCGGCGCATCGCGAGCGCGGCATCTCGCCCGTGGCGCCGGGCGAGGGCGGCGGTCGAGGCGGGGAACAGTGCCGAGCACCATCCGCCGTTGCGCCCGGAGGCGCCGAAGCCGGCGATCTCCTTCTCGAGGATAGCGATGCGGAGGCCCGGGTCGGCCTTGGCCAGGTAGTACGCGGTCCAGAGCCCGGTGAGTCCGCCACCGACGATGGCGACATCGACCTCAAGCGACCCGGGCAGTGCCGGGCGCGGGAGCAGGTCATCCGCCCCCGCCTCGGCGAGCGAATCGAACCAGAAGCTCAGCTCACGGTAGGTGGTCATCTTCTTCGTTCTCTCGATTCTGCGAGTCCGGGCGCTCCGCCCACCGTCCAATGCCGCCCACCGTCGAAATGAAGGAGCAAACGTGACGGATGGGGCGGGAGTCCGCTGTCGGTGGACTCCCGCCCCATCCGATCCTGCATTTCGAACCGGGATGGGGGATGGGGATGGGCGGTGCCGAACGGGAGGAGGCGTTCGGGAGGTGGCGTTTCGGCTTCTACAGTCGGGTCCACGCCTCGGTGAGCACGCCGCGGAGGATGTCCTCGATCTCGTCGAACTCTTTCTGGCCGATGGTCAGCGGCGGCGCCAGCTGGATGACGGGGTCGCCCCGATCGTCGGCGCGGCAGTAGAGCCCGGCCTCGAAGAGCGCCTTCGACATGAAACCGCGCAGCAGGCGCTCCGACTCGTCGTCGTCGAAGGTCTCCTTCGTGACTTTGTCCTTCACGAGCTCGATTCCGAAGAAGTACCCATCGCCTCGCACGTCGCCCACGATCGGAAGGTCCTTCAGCCTCTCCAGGGTGGTGCGGAAGGCCGGCGAGTTCTCGCGAACCCTCTCGTTGAGCTTCTCCTCCTCGAACAGGTCGAGGTTGGCCAGCGCGACGGCGGCAGAGACGGGATGGCCGCCGAACGTGTAGCCGTGGTAGAACGACGTGTTGCCGTGCTTGAAGGGCTCGTAGACCTTGTCGCTCACGATCGTGGCGCCGATGGGGGAATAACCGCTGGTCATTCCCTTCGCGCAGGTGATCATGTCGGGCTCGATCCCATAGGTGGTCGAGGCGAACATGTTGCCGATCCGGCCGAACGCGGTGATGACCTCGTCGGCGACGAGAAGCACGTCGTACTGGTCGCAGATCTCGCGCACGCGCTTGAAATAGCCGGGCGGCGGCGGGAAGCAGCCACCCGAGTTCTGCACTGGCTCGAGGAAAACGGCGGCGACGGTCTCGGGGCCCTCGAACTGGATCATCTCTTCGATGCGGTTGGCGGCCCACATCCCGAAGATCTCCACGCTCTCGGTCGGGGCGTTCATCTCGGCGGCGCGGTAGAAGTTCGTGTTCGGAACACGGAAACCACCGGGGGTGACGGGCTCGAACATCTCCTTCATTGCCGGGATGCCGGTGATGGCGAGAGCACCCTGTGGGGTGCCGTGGTACGCGACATTGCGCGAGATGACCTTGTGCTTGGTCGGGCGTCCCTGCAGCTTCCAGTAGTACTTGGCGAGCTTGAAGGCGGTCTCGACCGCCTCACCGCCGCCGGTGGAATAGAACACCCGGTTGAGGTCGCCCGGCGCGTAGGACGCGAGCCGGTCGGCGAGCTCGATGGCGTTCGGGTGCGCGTACGACCAGATCGGGAAGAAGGCCAGTTCCTCGGCCTGCTTCGCCGCGACCTGGGCGAGATGCCTGCGGCCGTGTCCGGCGTTGACGGTGAACAGTCCGCTCAGGCCGTCGATGTACTTCTTGCCCTTGCTGTCCCAGATGTGGTGGCCCTTGCCCTTGACGATGATGGGCACGCCGTGGCCGTCCTCCATGACGGACTGGCGCGAGAAGTGCATCCAGAGATGGTCCTTGGCCTTTCGCTGGAGGTCTGCTTCGTCGTGGCTGAGCGCAATGGTGGACGGCTCGACGGGAGTTGGCATTGTCATGGTTATCTAGTTCCCCAGTTGTAGAACTGCTTCTGCAGTTTGAGATAGACGAATGTTTCGGTGGACTGGACTCCGGGAATGCCCCGGATCTCCTTGTTGAGAAGGTCGATGAGATCTTCGTCGTTCTCGCACACGACCTCGGCGAGGATGTCGAAGCTCCCGGCGGTCAGCACCACGTAGTCCACCGCGGTGATGCGCCCGAGCCTCTCGGCAACCAACGTGGTGTCACCGGTGACTCTGATTCCGATCATCGCCTGGCGATAGAAGCCGAGCTGCATCGGGTCGGTCACGGCCACCACCTGCATGACGCCCGCGTCGGTGAGCTTCTGCACGCGCTGTCGCACCGCGGCTTCGCTGAGCCCGACGGCCTTGCCGATCTCGGCATAGCTGCGACGGCCATCGGCCTGCAGTTGTTCGATGATCGCCTTGGACACATCGTCGAGGTGCATCGGCTTCGGAAACGGAGTCATGCCCTGATTCTGTCAGTCAAACGGACCTGCTACAAGTGAATCCGCATGTGAATGGGCATTTTGCTACGGAATCGGTAGAAGATTCGAGTGGTGAAAGGGGCATGCGCTCGCTAGGGTGGGCAGCATGAGCAGCGCGCAACTGGGCAATTTCATCAACGGCGAGTACGTCGAGGCGACCGCCGAGTCGTCCTTCGACCTCATCGATCCGGCCACCGAGGAGGTCTACGGCTCGTCGCCCGTCTCGAGTGCTGCGGATGTCGATTCCGCGTTCCGCTCCGCGGCGACGGCCTTTGAGGAATGGGGTGAGACCACCCCGGGGGAGAGGCAACTCGCGCTGTTCCGCATCGCCGATGCGATCGAGGCCAACGCGGAGAAGTTCGCCGACCTGGAGTCCAAGGACACGGGCAAGCCACGGGCGAGCCTCGTGGCCGATGAGATCATGCTGTCGGTCGACCAGATCCGCTTCTTCGCCGGCGAGGCCCGTCACCTGAGCGGCATGGCCTCCGGGGAGTATCTGAAAGACCACACCTCGCAGATCCGCCGCGAGCCGATCGGCGTGATCGCGCAGGTCACACCCTGGAACTACCCGCTCAACATGGCGGTCTGGAAGTTCGCCCCGGCGATCGCCGCTGGCAACACCACCGTGCTGAAGCCCTCGGACACGACGCCGTCGGCCACCCTCTTTCTGGCCGAGATCGCGGCCGAATTCCTGCCGCCGGGGGTGCTCAACGTGATCACCGGCGATCGCACGACCGGTGCCGCGATGATCGAGCACACGACCCCGCAGATGGTGTCCATCACCGGCTCTGTCCGTGCGGGAATGGAGGTCGCGAAGTCCGCGGCATCCGACCTCAAGCGCGTGCACCTCGAACTCGGCGGCAAGGCGCCGGTCATCGTCTTCGACGACGCGGACATCGAATCCACCGTCGCCGGCATCGCGGTCGCCGGGTACTTCAATGCCGGTCAGGACTGCACGGCGGCGACCCGACTCATCGTGCAGGCCGGCATCCACGACGAGTTCGTGGCCGCGCTCGCCGCCTATGTCAGGGCGAACGCAGTGACCGGAGCCCCGAACGACGGCAACATCCTGTTCGGGCCGGTCAACAACGTCAACCAGCTCGCCCAGGTGCAGGGATTCATCCAGCGGCTTCCCGACAACGCGACGATCGAGGTCGGCGGCCACCGCCAGGGATCCACGGGATATTTCCACGAGGCGACGATCGTCTCCGGGCTGCTGCAGTCCGACGAGGCGGTGCAGAACGAGATCTTCGGACCGGTGATCACGGTGCAGAAGTTCACCGACGAGGCGCAGGCACTCGAGTGGGCGAACGGCGTGCAATTCGGCCTCGCGTCGAGCGTCTGGACCCAGAATCACGGGCGGGCCATGCGATTCGCCAAACACCTCGACTTCGGCTGCGTGTGGATTAACACGCACATCCCGATCGTGGCGGAGATGCCGCACGGCGGATTCAAGCACTCCGGCTACGGTAAGGACCTCTCGTCCTACGGCTTCGAGGACTACACGAGAGTCAAACACGTCATGAGTTTCATCGGCCGCTGAAGGCACGTCGACCCGGGTGTCGCGAGACAATGGGGACATGCAACCGCACGATGGCGACGACACCGTCATCCGGGCGCACCCCGGCCAGGACACGGGGGGAGCCGCAGAGCCGCATGATCTCGAGGCCGACACGATCATCCGGGCCCGCCCGGCTGACCTCGACGAGGCGCCGGCCCGTCCCGAACCGCTCCCGCTTCCCGAACCGGGCGAGCTCCGTGAGAGGTCCGCGGCGGAGGTGCCGCACGTCCTCGTCGAACCTCCGCGGGGACCCCCGCGATTCGAAGAGCGCCCGGTGGCCGCGCGAGCGGGGGTCGCGAACGATCCAGTGCCGTTCACGGTGCCGTGGCACCGCATCCGGGTCAACCGGCAGGAGCCCATTCCGCTCGATGCCCCGGCGCTGATCGGACGCAAGCCGGTGCTTCCACGAATAACCATCGCACCGTTTCCTCGACTGGTGTGGGTTCCGTCGCCTGGCCGCGAGGTGTCGAGCACGCACGTCGAATTGCGCCAGCAGGGATCCACGGTGATCGTCACGGACCTGCGCTCGACCAACGGCACTGTCGTCAAGATCCCTGGATCCTCGGTGCAAAAACTGCGCCAGGGTGAGTCACTCGTGGTTTCCGCCGGAACGATAGTGGATATTGGTGACGGCAACACCGTCGAGATCCTCCCCATCGAGCGGGTGGTGTAGACCAATGCAGTGCACCCACCCGCTAGGCGAGAGGCTTTCGTGACCGAGATCGGCCAAGGCGTCGCGGAATACCCCGTGGCCGTACCCGGCGACCCGGATGCCCGGCTGGTGCTGTCCTGGGGGGCGGCGACCGACATCGGCCGTCGGCGTGCCCACAACGAAGACAGTTTTCTCGCGCGACCGCCTATTTTCGCCGTGGCCGATGGAATGGGTGGCCACTCGGCCGGTGACGTCGCCAGCGCTGCGGTCGTCTCTCGTCTCGACGAGGCGGTGACCGGCGATTTCGCCGATGCCGACACCATCGAGAACGGCCTGCGCTCCGCAACCATCGACATCGGACTCGCGGCGGACGAGAAGCAACTCGGGGTCGGCACGACCGTCACCGGCGTCGCCCTCTCCCTGCAATACGACGAACCGTTCTGGACCGTCTTCAACGTGGGCGATTCCCGGGTCTACCTGTTCGACCGCGAGACTCTCGCGCAGGTCACGGTTGACCACTCGGTCGTTCAGGAGCTCGTCGACGCCGGCGTGATCCGGGCAGAAGACGCCGAAAACCATCCGGACAGCAACGTGATCACCCGCGCGGTCGGCTTCAACGTCGCGGCGGATCCGGACTACTGGGTGGTGCCGGTGCGCGCGGGCATGCGACTGCTGCTCTGTTCCGACGGACTGACGAAGGAGGTGGATGCCGGGGGCATCCGCCGTGTGCTCGCCTGGGGCCTCTCGGCGCAAGACACCGCCCGCGCCCTCGTGAACGCGGCGCTCGAGGGCGGCGGACGGGACAACATCACGACCGTCGTCATCGACGTGCTCGAGAGTTCCGGCCCCGGGGAGTTCGAGAACACCATTCCACGCCCCGGCCCCACCCTTGCGCAATAGTGGCGCAATATTACTGCCCCCCGAAGGGGGGTAAAAAACGGTCCTGACCAGCAGATTTGTTCCACCGGCCGAATTCAAGGCGTGTCTAGAATAGAACACTGGGGCAATCCGACGCGGCACGGGAACCGATCGGCCCCCACCGGCGTCGACGAAGGAGGAGCCATGGCGCGTCGATTGCCGTCGACTCCTCCCGTGCTGCCCGGATTCTCGACCATCCATGTGCTCGGCTCCGGTGGGTTCGCCGACGTCTTCCTCTACGAACAGAACATGCCGCGCCGGCAGGTCGCCGTCAAGGTCTTGCTGAGCGAGGTGGTCAATGACCAGGTTCGCCAGATGTTCCAGTCCGAGGCCAACCTCATGGCGCAGCTGAGTTCGCATCCGTCGATTCTCACCGTCTACCAGGCCAGCGTGTCGTCCGACGGCCGCCCCTACCTCGTGATGGAACTCTGTTCGTCATCGCTCAGCGAACGCTACCGCCGCGAACGCATACCGGTGCCGGAGGTGCTGCGCATCGCCGTGAAGATCGGCAGCGCTATCGAGACCGCGCACCGCGCCGGAGTGCTGCACCGCGACATCAAGCCGTCAAATATCCTGCTCACGGCATACGGGCATCCGGTGCTCTCCGACTTCGGTATCGCGTCGACCCTGAGCGGGGCCGAAACCGACGAATCGGTCGGGCTCTCCATCCCATGGTCGGCACCGGAGGTGCTGATGGATGAGACGCCGGGCAGCATCGCGTCGGAGGTGTGGTCGTTCGCCGCCACGGTCTATTCACTGCTCGCCGGCCGCTCGCCCTTCGAGATTCCGGGCCAGCCGAACAACTCGGTGGACCTCATCTCCCGCATCAACCGGGCACGGCCCCAGCCGATCGGGCGTTCCGACGTCCCGCCGAGTCTC
Organism: Actinomycetales bacterium; assembly: GCA_038251725.1. GTDB lineage: Bacteria > Actinomycetota > Actinomycetes > Actinomycetales > Microbacteriaceae > Lacisediminihabitans. Next base: position 27,802 of record JBBSBA010000006.1, on the reverse strand, counting down.
GAGCGGATGTTGGCCCAGGCCATGTCGCGCAAACCGGAGAACCGCCCGGCGAGCGTGCTCGAACTCGTGCGCGAGCTGCAGTCCATCGAGACCGAACTCGCCGTGCCACAGACGCCGATCGAGGTGGCGATGGACGACTGGGCCCTGGCCACCGTCGCCGACCTCGAGGACCGCACGCGCATCCGTGGTGTCGGCGGAGTCGTGCCGACCGCACGCGGGCGCCGGCGCCGCCGCGCCGTCCCGTCCACGTACACGCCGATCGGCACGCTGATGCGAGACACCGCCGGCCAGCCGGCGCAGAAGGGGATGGCCGTCAAGGGCGCTCTGCAGAGCAGCGGAACGCGACCGGGCACGCACGGCCGGGGCATGCGGCTGCTCGCCTGGGGCCTCGTCGCGAGCGCCTTGCTCGTGATCGGGCTGGGAGCGACGGTGACCGTCGTGCTCATCCGGGCCAATTCCGACGGCATCCCCCAGGTGACGAACGTCGCCGCGACCGTCACCAGCGGTTCGATCAAGTTCAGCTGGAGTAATCCCGGCCTGAAGGCCCAGGACACCTACCAGGTCACCACGAGCGATGGCCGCACGGCGCTGCAGGTCTCCTCCAGCTACTTCGCCGAGGACGCCAAGGCCGGTGATCGGGTCTGCATCACCGTGGCGGTCAACCGTCAGGGCAGAACCGGTCCACCGAGCGCAGAGAAGTGTGTCGCCTTCGGGGGGTGATGAGCGAAAAATGACGATCACACAGTGGATTTCCCGCCACCGGTCGCTCATCGCCACGGCGACGAGCGGTTCGGTCATTGCCGCCCTCATCGCCACCGTCGCCATCGTCTCGACCGGCTATACCGCGCAGCGACTCGATCTCAACGATGGTTCGGTCTGGGTGGCGAACGGCTCATCGCAGGTGATCGGTCGCGCCAACACCCAGGTGCTCGCGCTCAACACGGTCGTCGCCTCGAGCGGCGCCGACATTCGTGTGATCCAGCGCGGCGCGACGGTGCTGCTCTTCGATCGCACCGACAGCAAGGTCGACATCGTCGATCCGGCTACTTCGAAGGTGCTCGACAGCGTTCCCCTGCCTCCGCAGGATCCACAGCTCTCGCTTGCCGGCGACAATGTCGTGATCGCCGCCGGCGGCACCGGCGAGGTCTGGATCGTGCCGCTCAGTCAGTTGCCCATCTTCAATGCGCAGGCGCAGCCGACCCTCAACCTCGGCGCGAACGCCATCACGAGCGTGACGCCCGACGGCATGCTCTTCGGGTATTCGGCGGATACCCGCCAGGTCTACCGGGTCGATGCGGCCCATTCCAATGCCCTGGCCGACACCACCTCCGCGCGGATCGGCGGAGCGCGCCGCGACGTGACGATCACCTCCGTCGGCGGACACTGGGTACTCTTCGACTCGGTGGGTCGCACCATGCTCACCGACGCGGGGACGGTGAAGCTCGCCTCATTCATCCCGGTCGGGAGCAACCCGGTTCTGCAACAGCCATCGACGAGCGGTGACGGCGTTCTGATCGCCGACGCGACGGGGCTTCTCCGGGTGCCGCTCGGCGGTGGCAGCCCCGTGCGCATCGTCAGCGGACAGGGCGGGATCGCCGCCGCGCCGAGCGCGATGGGAGGGTGCACGTTCGCGGCCTGGTCGATCGGGACGGCCTGGCGCCAATGCGGTACGGCCGCCGGAGCCCAACTCGCTCTTGCCTCGATGCCAGCCACGGCATCCGACCTCACCTTCGCCTCGAACGGCGACCGGGTCGTGCTGAGCGACCCGCATGATGGTGGCATCTGGGCCGTGCAACAGTCGGGTCAGTTGATAGATAACTGGTCGGATCTGATCACCGTGCGAAAAGACCATCGCCTGGTCGCGCAGAACAACGAGGACACGCCTCCGGAATACGAGAAGATCCAGCAGCCCCCCGTGGCGGTCGATGACGCCTTCGGCGCGCGCCCGGGCCGCACGAGCGTTCTTCCGGTGTTGCTCAACGACTACGACCCGAACGGCGACGTTATCGTCATCACCGACTTCACCCCCATCGACCCGTCGGTGGGTCGGATCGACCTGATCAACAACAGCCAGCAGCTGCAGATCACGCTGAAGCCGACGGTGAGCGGCACCGTCACGTTCGGCTACTCGATCAGCGATGGCCGCGGCGGCACGGCGAGCGCCAAGGTCACCGTGACGGTGCGAACCCCCCAGCAGAACTCGCCTCCGTACCAGGTGCGACAGACCAGGGCCGTCGTCGCGGCCGGCGGCCGGGTGACCACCTCTGTGCTTGGCGACTGGGTCGACCCGGATGGCGACCCCTTTTACCTGACCTCCGCGTCGACCGCCGCGCCCAACACGGCAAGCTACAAGCCGGAGGGCACGGTCGTCTACACGGACGGTGCAACGACGACGGGACTGAGAACGGTGGCGCTCGTCGTCTCCGACGGCACGGCCGAGGGCACCGGTGCCCTCACGGTCAGGGTAACGCTGGCCGGTCAGGTGCCTCTCATCCCCGATCCGTTCGTGGTGCAGGCCTACTCCGGACAGGACGTCACGGTGCGGCCGCTCGACCACGTGCGCGGCGGCACCGGAAACCTGCGTCTCGCGAGCGTGCCGGCCAAGAGCGGCGTGACGATCATCCCCAGCCTCGAGGCTGGCACCTTCCGGTTCACGAGCGACCAGGTGGGCACGCACTACATCGACTTCGTGGTGCACGATGGGGACCAGACCGCGAACGGGATCGTGCGCATCGACGTCGCGGCGCAACCGGACCCGAACACCAAGCCGATCACCATTCCGAAGACGATCTTCGTGCAGTCGCTCAGCACCCAGACGGTGGATGTCGCATCGACTGACATCGATCCGGCCGGCGGGGTGCTTCTCGTCACCGGCGTCTACAATCTTGCCCCGAACTCCGGCGTGACCGCCCAGGTGATCGAGCAACGGGCGATCCGGGTCACCCTCGCCGCACCGTTGAAGTCCGGGCCGGTCACCTTCAACTATCGGATCAGCAACGGCCTCGCCGACGCCGAGGGTGTCGTCACCGTGGTGGAGATCCCGACGCCGACCCAGTTCCAACCCCCGATCGCGAACGACGACAGCGTGACCGTGCGCGTAGGCGACGCGATCGACATCCCGGTTCTCGATAACGACGTGCAGCCGAATGGCGAGCAGCTCACGCTCAACCCGAAGCTGTCGACCCCGCTGCCGGCCGGCTCCGGACTGCTGTTCGCCTCCGGAAACGTGCTCCGCTACCTCGCGCCGGACAAGACCGGCGACTTCACCGCCGTGTACTCGGTCTCGGACACCCACGGCCAAGTCGCCCAGGCCCAGGTGAAGATCGCCGTCCGTGAGCCCGTCGTGGCCACCAACAACCCGCCGGTGCCGACGACGGTGACCGCGCGTGTGATCGCCGGCGAGACGGTGCGCATCGTGATTCCGCTCACCGGTATCGATCCCGATGGCGACTCGGTGCAGTTGCTCGGGCAGGCGACGAACCCGGACAAGGGCTCTGTCACGACGGTGGGGGCGGACTACATCGACTATCTCGCCGGAAGCTACTCCGCCGGCACCGACTCCTTCACCTACACGGTGATCGACAGCCTCGGGGCCCGTGCCACCGGCATCGTGCGGGTCGGCATCAGCCCGAAGCTCGACGTCGCCCGCAATCCCGTGGCCGTGCCTGACCTGGTGCGGATACGCCCCGGCGGCACGGTCTCTGTTCAGGTGCTCGCGAACGATTCCGATCCGGATGGCGGCACCCTCACCATCACGAAGGTCGAGCCGAACGCCAAGGACATCATCGCGAAGATCGAGGGCGACGTCATCCGGGTGACCCCGCCGACCAAGCCGGGAAGCTACGGGCTCATCTACACGATCGAGAACACGTTCGGTGGAACGAGCTCGGCGTTCCTCACCGTCGTCGTGAGCGCGGATGCCCCGCGCGCCTTCCCGGTGGTTCGCGACACCGTGCTGACTCTCACCGACGTGCTCGGCCGCGACTCCCTCGATGTCAACGTGCTGAACAACGTCTTCTTCGCCGACGGGAACGTCTCCACCCTCGCGGTCTCGGTGCTTCCCGGGTACTCGACGGACGCGGGCGTGACGGCCAACAAACGAATCCATGTGACGGTCAAGAAGACGAGCCAGATCATCCCCTTCGCGGTCGCGAATCCCGACGACGCGAGCGTGGTCTCCTACGCCTTCGTGTGGGTGCCCGGCCTCAACGACGCACTGCCGCAACTCAACCGCAAGGCTGTGCCGCTCACCGTCGCAAGCGAGTCGACGCTCACCATCGATCTCAACGACTACGTGATCGCGGTCGAGGGCAAACACGTGCGGCTCACCGACACCGCGAGCGTGCAGGCCACCCACTCGGACGGCTCGAACCTGATGGTGAACGACCACACCCTCCAGTTCACCTCGGCCAACAAGTACTTCGGACCGGCCTCGATCTCGTTCTCGGTGACCGACGGCGCCTCAGCGACCGATCCGAACGGCCGGAAGGCCACCCTGGTTCTCCCGATCAAGGTGACACCACGACAAAACCAACCCCCCGAGTTCGTCGGCGGAATCATCGATTTCGAGCCAGGAACATCGCGGGAACTCGACCTGCTCAAGCTCACGAACTATCCCTATCCCAAGGACATCGCCGAGCTCGCGTACACCGTGCTCACCCCCCTCCCGACGGGTTTCAGCTACACGCTGACCGGCCAGAAGCTCACGCTGAGGGCGAATGACAGCGCGGTCAGGAACTCCAGCACGGCGATCGTGCTCGGAGTGAAGGACAAGATCACGACCGGGCAGTCGGGCAAGATCGTGCTCAACGTCGTCGCCTCGAGCCGCCCACTCGCCGAACCGGCGCCGGACTCCGTGATCATCCCGCGCGGACAGAGCGCCACGGTGAATGTGCTTGCGAACGACGAGGCCACCAATCCCTTCCCCGGCAAGCCGCTCAGGGTGATGGCGATCCGTGGTCTCGACGGCGGCGCGATTCCGGCAGGCCTGACGATCACCCCGAGTGCCGACAACAGCCGACTCACCGTGACCGCGTCGGCATCCGCCAAGCCCGTCGACACCACCCTCCAGTACGAGGTGGCGGATGCCACGGGCGATCCCGCCCGCTACGTCTGGGGCTCGGTCACCGTCTCGGTCCAGGACAGGCCCGATCCGGTGACGGCCGTGGACGTCACCTCGTTCGGCGACCACACCCTGACGGTGCGGTGGACCCCGGGAGCGGCAAACAACTCGCCCATCACCGGCTATGACGTGCTCATGCACTCCGGGGCGGGAGTCCTGGTGTCGACCACCGCCTGTGCCGGTGCCGTGTGCGCCGTTGTGACGCCCGGCAACGGGCCGTCGAACGGCGTTCGGCTGCAGATCGTCGCGAAGAACGCCATCGGCAGCTCGGATGCCGTGGAGTTCCCGAGCACAGTCTGGTCGGATGTCATCCCCCCGGCCCCGTCGGGGCTGGGCGCGGCGCCGCTCGACGGGGGCCTGCGAATCTCCTGGAACGCGGTGACGACTCCGGCAGCCGGCAGCGCCGTGAACAACTACGTGCTGATCACGGGGGGATCCGCGAGCAACATCGCCCCGTCCGTGTGCAGCGCCGTCACGTGCACAACCGATGTCTTCGGCCTCACCAACGGACAGCCGGTGTCCATCTCGGTGAGCCCGCGCAACTCGGCGCTGCCGAGCCTCGCCGCCTGGAACGCCGCGGTGGCGAACGGCATACCGGCCGGTCGGCCGATCTCGGCTGGTCAGCCAACGGCGAATTCCGCCAATGCGGCGATCGCGCTCAGCTGGGCTGGGGCCTTCAGCGACAACGGGCGCGCGATCTCGGGCTACACCGCCATCGCCTACACGGGCGCGATGCCGACCTGCGCCAACCCGAATCCGGGCGGCTCGACGAGCCAGGACATGGGAACCGCCACCGCGACGACCTTCTCGGGCCTCTCGAACGATTCCAGCTACTCACTCCTCGTGCTCGCGACGAACAGCATCGGCTGCACGTCCAGCCCCGCGGTAGTGGCCCACACGAGCCCCGGCGTCGTGACCGCGATCTCGACGAGCGGCCCGACGAAGTCGGGTTCGACGTTCGACTATGCGCTCACCGCCGCCTCGATCGGCGCCCGGCTCTCCGGCTCCTACACGTTCTACTACCGGCTCCAGGGCAACCAGGTTCCGGCCACCGAACACGGACCGATCGCGTTCGGAGCGCTGCTCACCGGGGACGGTCTCCAGTACGGACACGACATCTCGGTCGAGGTGCGCGCCTGCCGTACCTTCCCGGACGGCGCCATCGTCTGCCAGTCCAACTGGTCGGCGTCCTTCCACGTGGGAATGCCCGTCGATCCCCGCATCGACACGCCAGCCTTCACCCCGGTCACCAATCCGACCAACCCCCAGGACGAGAGCGGCACCTTCACCTGGTCCCGCTGGCCGAGCGGTTCGTATGAGAACGTCCAGTATTCCTGCGGCTCCGGCTCTAATGAGACGCCGATCAAGGCCGACACCACGCAGGGCGGGCAGTGCCTCGCGATCGTCCCGCCGAACACCACGCCGTTGCTCACGATCATCGTGACAGCCAATGGCGGCCAGACCTACAGGATCCGGTACGACAATGCCGGTAATGTCCAGTAACCCGCGGATTCCGCAGCAATCACGAGAGGTAACCGCATGACGATGACACCTGAGCAGGCGGCCTGGTTTTCCGACATCTTCAATCGCCTCGTGGCGAACGTCGACCAGGTGCTGCTCGGCAAGACCTTCGTCATCAAGCTGTCGTTCACCGCCCTGCTGAGCGAGGGCCACCTGCTGCTCGAAGACTTCCCCGGAACGGGCAAGACGTCGCTCGCGCGAGCCATGGCGCAGAGCGTCAAGGGAACGACGAGCCGCATCCAGTTCACCCCCGACCTGCTCCCCGGCGACATCACCGGCGTCAGCATCTACGACCAGGGCGTCGGCGAATTCGAGTTTCACCGTGGGCCGGTATTCGCCCACATCGTGCTTGCCGACGAGATCAACCGGGCCAGCCCGAAGACCCAGTCGGCCCTGCTCGAGGTGATGGAGGAGAGCCGCGTCACGGTGGACGGCATCTCACACGACGTCGGTGCCCCGTTCATGGTGATCGCCACCCAGAATCCGATCGAACAGGCCGGCACCTACCGACTTCCGGAGGCACAGCTCGACCGCTTCATCATGAAGGCGTCGATCGGCTACCCCGACCACGCCTCGACCGTGCGAATTCTCGAGGGGGCGGGCGTCAAGGCGCACGACACGATCCTTCCGCCCATCGTCACCGACGAGGTCATCGTCGAGATGGGCGCGCTCGCGCGCACCGTGCACGTCGACCCCTCGATCAACGACTATGTCTCGCGTCTCGTCGAGGCCACCAGGTCCGCCACCGAGGTGCGCCTCGGCGTGAGCGTGCGCGGCGCGCTCGCGCTCATCCGCACGGCGAAGACGCTCGCGGCGGCGAACGGCCGACACTACGTGATTCCGGATGACGTGAAGGCACTGGCCGAACCGGTGCTCGCCCATCGCCTCGTGCTGGACCCCGAGGCTGAATTCGACGGCGTGACCGCGTCGAGCATCATCAGCCAGCTTCTCATCGAGACGCCGCCGCCGAGTGACAGGCAAGCGGTGTGAGCAATCGGAGCGGGTCGGTGCCCCCGGCGGCGTCCGGCGCGGCGCGAGGCCAGTCCGCACACCCGTCGCGTGCCTCGGCGACCTCCCCGCACAGAACGGCCACCACGGGGCTCACCAACGCGCGCACCCGCATCGTCGGCGCCCGCACCGGGTTCCTCGCCGACGCCATCATCATTCTCGTCCGCTTCGCCCGGGCGATCGGCGGATTGACCGGCCAGTGGCTCGGTCGCGTTTCTACCGTGGTCACCCCGCTCGGCTGGGCGATGCTCGTGATCGTGCCGTTGGCGTTCCTGTGCGGCTACATCCTCGGCTGGGTCGAGCTCGTGGCCGTGGCCTGGGCCGGAACCGTGCTGGTCGTTGTCGCCGCGATCTACCTCATCGGCCGGAATGCCTTCCTCATCCAGCTCAGCGTTCCGCACAGCCGCGTGGTCGTCGGCGAGCGGGCCACCGGGCTGATCACCGTGCAGAATCCCACCCGTCATCGCCTCATCGGAGTGAAGGTTGAGGTGCCGATCGGGCGCGGGCTGACCGAGATCGCCATGCCAGGGCTCTCGCGGGGCGCGACCTTCAGCCACGAATTCCCGGTTCCCACGGCCCGCCGGGGGATTCTCTCGATCGGCCCGGTTCGCACGGTGCGTGCCGACCCGGTCGGCCTGGTCCGCCGTGAGCTGGTCTGGACCGAGTCCACGGAACTGTTCATCCACCCCCGCACCATCGGAATCCCCTCGACCAGCACCGGCTTCGTGCGCGACCTCGAGGGCAACCCCACCCGGGACCTGTCGAACAGCGATGTGTCCTTCCATGCGCTGCGCGAATACATTCCCGGGGACGAGCGTCGGTTCATCCACTGGAAGAGCACCGCGAAGACCGGCCGGTATATGGTGCGCCAATTCGAAGAGACCCGGCGGAGCCACCTCATGATCGCGCTGAGCCTCGCCTCTTCGGACTATGCCACGGAAGACGAGTTCGAAATGGCGGTGAGCGTTGCCGGTTCGCTCGGGGCCCGTGCCATCCAGGATGCCCGCAACGTGGCCGTCGTGGTGGGCGAGAAGACGGCGGAGTTCGCCAAACGCAAGGTGCTTGCCGTGCGCCATCTCAACACACTCACCCGGACGCGCCTGCTCGATGACCTCGCCGTCGTCGAGCACGAGGAGTCGGCGCTCGGGATGACGGATGTCGCGCGCGTGGCCGCCGACGAGGTCACCGGCATCTCCGTGGCCTTTCTCATCTGCGGATCGCTCACGACCGTTACGGAACTGCGGGCGGCATCGACCAAGTTCCCGCCCGGAGTCGAGGTCGTGGCCGTCGTCTGCGATCCGGATATCGTGCCTGGGCTGCGCCGCGTGGCCGGACTGAGCGTGTTGACCATCGGGTATCTCGAAGAACTGCAGAAGTCTCTTGCCCGGTCGGCGGCAGTATGAGTAGCGGATCCGACAGCGTTCGACGCATCGACAGCAAGCGCCGCTCCCGCGTAGAGGTGCGCCGCCGCGCGCGGAGACGCGCCCGCGGTGTTGCGCCACTCTCGCCCGGGTTCGCCGCCGCCACCACGGCGTTGGCGTGGCTCACCATCGCGGTCGCGTCCGCCGCGCTCTGGCCCATTTACCAGGGTTCCCGGCTCGTGATGCTGATCGCGGCAAGCATCCTGCTCGGCTCGGCCGTCGCCCTCTTCGGGGCCATCAAGCGATGGTCGACCCTCACCCTCACACTGGCGACCGCCGTGGTCTACCTCCTGTTCGGCGTGCCGCTCGCGGTGCCGGACGAGGCGATCTACGGCGTGCTTCCGACGGTGCAGGGCGAACTCGACCTGCTGCGGGCGACCGCGCTCAGCTGGAAGCAACTGCTGACGATCACCCTCCCGGTCGGTTCCTACCAGTCGCTTCTCGTGCCCGCCTTCATCCTCGTGCTCGTCACGACCGTCGTCGGACTGTCGGTCGGGCTTCGCGCGCGCTGGGGCGAGCTCGGCGTCCTCGCCCCGATCGCCCTGTTCATCACCGCGCTCATCTTCGGGCCCGACACGGCGACCTGGCCGCTCGAACTCTCGCTCGGGCTGCTCGCGACCTCGCTCGGCTGGCTGGTGTGGCGGCGCTGGTACCGTCGGCGCGCGTCAATCCGGATTCTCGCCGCCCGGGCCCTCGACGCCGACGGGCGACCACTCGAAACCGCAGCGGACACGAGCTTCGCCGGATTCCGCACGATTCTCGGAGCCGGGCTCATTGTGCTGCTCGCCGCCGGAGGCGCGGTCGGAGCGACGATCGCCCTGCCCCCAACGGCGCACCGGCAAGTGCTCCGTGACGCCATCGTGCAGCCTTTCAACCCGCGGGTGTACGCGAGCCCGCTCAGCGGGTTCCGTTTCTACGAGGAGCCGGCTCAGGCGAATGCCACCATGCTCACGGTGAGCGGACTGTCGAACGGGGACCGCATCCGCATCGCGACCCTCGACACCTACGACGGCATCGTCTACTCGGTCGGCAGCGCGGCGGTCTCAAGCGAATCGGGTTCGTTCACCCGGGTGCCGTCGACCTTCAACCAATCCGGCACGGTCGGCTCGACCGTGTCGCTGCATGTGACCGTCGGCGACTACACCGGCGTCTGGCTGCCCACCATCGGCAAGTTCGAGAGCGTGACGTTCTCGGGATCGGATGCGTCGGCACTTCGCGATTCGTTCTACTACAACGACACGAGCGGCACTGCCGCCGTCGTGCAGCAACTGCACTCCGGTGACAATTACACGCTCGACGCCCTGGTGCCGCGCCAGCCCACCGAGAACCAGCTCGCGACCCTCCGACCGGGCACGTCAAGCGTGCCGCGGACGGCGGCCCTGCCCGACCAGCTCACGTCGACGCTCGATGCGTGGACCCGCTCGGAGACGAGCCCGGGCGCCCGCCTGACCGCCATGATCGCCGCCCTCAAGCGCACCGGCTACATCAGCCATGGTGTCGACCCGCAGCAGCCGGCGAGCCGGTCCGGCCATGCGGCCGACCGCATCACCCAACTGCTCACCGACCAGGTCATGATCGGAGACCAGGAGCAGTACTCGGTTACCGCCGCCCTCATGGCGCGTCAGCTCGGCTTCCCCGCCCGGGTCGTCTTCGGATTCGTGCCCGCGGTGAACACGCAGGGTCCGACCGAGGTGCTCGGCAAGGACATCTCGGCCTGGATCGAGGTGGATACGGCTCGCTTCGGCTGGGTCACGATCGATCCGACCCCGCCGGTGCGCGTCATCCCACCCGACCAGGCGCAGTTGCCGACGTCGATCGCCCGCCCACAGTCGCCGGTGCAGCCCCCGGTGGAGCCGCCGGCCAGCCACAACGCGCAGCCCCCGCCAGACAGCACGCAGGACCAGACGGCGAAGGGCAACCCACTGCTTGCCGTTCTTCTCGTTGTGCTCCAGGTCTCGGCCTGGATCGCGCTGGCCGTCGCCATCGTGCTTGCGCCCTTTCTCGCGATCGTCGCGGCGAAGCTCCGGAGACGAATCCTGCGCCGACGGGCGCCGACCGCCATCCAGCGGATCAGCGGCGGCTGGCAGGAATTCGCCGACGCCGTCGTCGACCACGGTTTCGAGCCGCCGGTCTCACCCACCCGAACCGAGGTGGCCGCGACCGCCGGCGGGCTGCCGTCGCTGGTGCTGGCCGCGGTGGCCGATCGCGCGGTGTTCTCGCCCGACGAACCAGGCCAGGACGAGGCAGACCAGGTGTGGCGTGCGGTCACCGACCTGCGGCACTCGATGAGCGACTCACGCAGCCGGTGGGAGCGCATCAAGGCGGCGATCTCGCTGCGTTCACTCGGTGGATATAGTGTCAAGAGACTGTTCAAGAGATAGTCGCATCGACACCGTGGGGGGAGTTGACAGGTGACGTGCACCTATTGCGGCACCGAGCTGCCCGCCGGCGCGCTCTTCTGCGGTGAGTGCGGCCGTGCGGTCGCCGACTACTCGCATCGAGGGGACTCTCGTCCCGGCGTTGACCCGGACGGCGCCGGGATCGCCGTTCCCAGTCTGGTCGAGCCGGGTGCCAACGGCATCGGCATCCCGACCTGCGCGCAGTGCGGCGCCCCCATGGCACAGGACGATATCTTCTGTGGTGAGTGCGGATTCGTCTCGCGGGCGGCAAGCGAGGACTTCGGGAGTTCCCGGGACACCGCCATCATCGTGCCGGTGCCGGTGCCGGTGCCGGTGCCGGTGCCGCGGGCGCCCGCCATCCCGAAAGCTCCCATTCCGCGACTGGTCGACCGCGTGCCCGACTTCGAGGCGGCCACGCGGTCCGGGAGCGCCAACGCAATGCCCGAATCGGTCATCCCGCTCGCGGCTCCGCCGCCGACCGCGCCCACCAGTCCCGCGCCCGCGAGTCCGGCGCCCGCGAGTCCGGTGTTCGTCGAGTCCGGCGCGTCACGGGCCGCACCGTTCGACGAATCCGCGGACCTCGAGGCCACACGAATCTCTCGGGCTGGCCGCACGGGAGAACGCTTCGTTCTGCAGTTCAGCACGGGGGAGAGCTTCACCGTCTATGGCACGGGCCTCATCGGGCGCAACCCGCGGTCCGAGCCCAACGAATATTTCGATCAACTCGTTCGCGTGCTCGACCCCAGCCGATCGGTCTCGAAGGTACACCTCGAGTTCGGGCAGGATGGCGGCATTTTCTGGATCATGGACCGGTTCTCGGGAAACGGCACGATCATCCGCGAGCCCGATTCGGCCGCGGTGCGCTGCCAGCCCAACAGGCGGTACCGGCTGAGCCGCGGAACACGCGTGGAGATCGGCGAGCAGTTCTTCATCGTCAGCTGACCGCTTCGCTCGGGTTCCGCCCGACATCCCCGGGCCTTGGCACCTCTCCTCGACCGTCGCCTGCCTCTCGCCTTCCTCCCGAGATGCGGCTGCCGCGGCCTCCCGAGGAGGCCGCGGCTGCGTGCCGTGTGGTGTGACGAATCCCGCTCCCGACGCCGGTCCGCCCCCGCCGATCGCCGCCCCCCGGCCTCCAGAGGCCTCACGCCCATACAGCTTTCCCGTGGTGGCGAGCATGGCGCCGGTGCTCGGTGCGCTCCTCATCTGGCTGCTCACGAAGTCGTCGTTCGCCCTCGTCTTCGCCATGCTCGGTCCGGTTGTCGCGCTGGGGAGCATTGTCGACGGCCGCCTGCACGGGCGACTGCTGCGACGGCGGGAACACGCGCGATTCACCCGGGAGATCGACGCGACCCGCACCGCGGTCGACGCTCTTCATGCCAAGGAGCGGGTTCGGCTCGCCCGTGCCTCCCCGGGGGCCGCCGACCTGTGGGCGCTCTCCGCCCGTGACCCGGAACGGTGGCGCCGGTGCGCCGCCGACGGCGTGCCGGTGCGGCTCGGCCTCGGCGTGGCGCCGAGTTCGGTGCGGATCGAGGGGCTGCCCTCGTCACGTCCGGCGACCGAGGACCACGTCACGGTCGAACTCGAGCGGCTGCGCGAGCACTGCGCGACGATCAGCGGCGTGCCGATAGTGGTGGATGCCCGTCTTGGCCTCGGCATCTGCGGCCCGCCGGCCCTTGCCGGTGCGGTGGCCCGGGGCATCGTCCTCCAGCTCGCCCAGTTGCTTTCGCCGGAGGACGCGACGATCGCGCCCTCGATCGGCCGTGGATTTGAGTGGGTTCGGGAGCTTCCGCAGGCCTCAGCCGAGGCCGAGTCCCTCGGTGGCGGCGGAGTGCGCTGGAGGTCCGGCGGCGAGACGGCGGCCATTGTGCTGGCCGACCGGGCCGAGGACCTGCCGGGGGAGTGCCGTGTCGTGGTGCACGTCGGGGCCGGCGGGTCGGCCACCGTCATCCGTCGGCCCCAGGGCCAGGTCCCGGTGGCGGTGGTCGCGGAATTCGTCTCGACGGCGCAGGCCGGGGAACTCGCCCGGCTGCTGGCGGCGGCGGCGCTCGCCCGCGGCATCTCCCCAGCGCTGACAGCCGACGTCTGGACGGGTGACTTCGAGTCCCTCCCGCGTGCCGAGCCGGGCGGGGGAGCGTCCGGAGGCCTCGCGTGCGTGTTCGCCCGGTCGGGCGCCGGCCCGCTCGCGATCGACCTCGTCGCCGACGGGCCACACGCGGTCATCGGGGGCACCACGGGCGCCGGCAAGAGCGAACTCCTGGTGAGCTGGGTGCTCGCGATGGCGAGCTCGCACCCTCCCTCGGTCGTCACATTCCTGTTGGTCGACTTCAAGGGCGGATCGTCCTTCGCGCCGCTTCGCCCGCTTCCACACGTGGTCGGAGTCGTCACCGACCTCGACGAGCGGGCCGCGCACCGCGCGATGCTGAGCCTGCGGGCCGAACTGAGGTTCCGGGAGCGGGCCATCGCATCGGCCGGCGCCCGCAGCATCGACGCCCCGGCGGTGCGTCTGCCGCGACTCGTCATCGTGGTCGACGAGTTCGCCGCCATGGCCACCGACTTTCCTGAGTTGCATGAGCTGTTCGCCGATCTCGCCGCGCGCGGACGCTCGCTCGGGCTGCATCTCGTGCTCTGCACCCAGCGCCCCGCCGGCGCGATCCGGGATGCTGTGCTCGCCAACGCCACGCTGCGCCTGTCGCTGAGGGTGAACAACCGCGCCGACAGCGTCGCGGTGATCGGCACCGCGGATGCGCTCGCGCTGCCCGGTGACGCCCCGGGTCGCGCCTGGCTGTCCGCGGGTGGGCACTCGCCGAGGCTCGTGCAGTCGGCGCGGGCGACCGAGGAGGATATCGCGCGGGTGGCCAGGCAACACGCGTCCGCCGCCGGCTCCGTCCGACGCCCCTGGTGTGATGAGCTCCCCACCCTCGTCACGCTCGCCGGCCTCTGGGCCACGGGCGTGGGCTTGGCCGACCGGGATGGCGACGGGGGCATCCCATTCGGCCTTCTCGACCTGCCAGAGCAACAGCGGCAGCGGATCGCGCGCTACGACCCGCCCCGGGACGGCAACCTCCTCGTGATCGGGGCGCAGGGGTCGGGAAAGAGCGAGTTTCTGCGCACCCTCGGCGCAGCCCCCGGTGTCGAGCGGTGCGCAGCGGCCGTCGATGCGGCGTGGGATGTCGTGAACGAGGCGGTCGGACGGCTTCGGGCCGGGCGCGCCGGGCCGCGGATCCTGCTGCTTGACGACCTCGATGCCCTCGCCGGACGGTTCGCTGAGGAGTACCAGCCGGCGTTCGTTGACCGTCTCGTGGAACTGGCGCGCGAGGGCTCATCGGTCGGGCTCCAGCTCGTGCTCGCCGTGAGACGGGTGCCGCCGGCGTTGCAGACGCTCGCGTCGCTGTGCGACTGCCGCCTCGTCCTGCGGCTCGCGACCAGACAGGACCACCTTCTGGCCGGCGGAACCGTGGCGGGATTCTCGCCGAATGCCGGTCCCGGAGCCGGTGAGTGGCAGGGGGCGAGAGTCCAGGTCGCCGTCGGCGATGGCGTGACCCGCCGCGATGACCGGACCGCTCCGGCCGCACCGTTTGATCCCGGTGTCGGACGGATGCTCGCGGTGGTGTCGACGCGCCCCGGCGAGTTCGCCCGACGCCTTCGCGCCCTCGAACCGCCGATCGGCGAGGTGGTTGAACTGACGGCCGGCCGGCCGGCGTCGGCTGCGCCAGGCGCGATCGAATTCGGGGACGCCGGCGCGCGGAGCGTGGTCGTCGGCGATCCCGATGCCTGGCAGGCGAACTGGGCCGTTCTCGGCAGCGCGCGATCCCGCGGGCCCGTGGTCTTCGACCGGTGCAGCATCGCCGAATTCCGCGCGATCAGCGCGCGCCGGATCCTGCCGCCGCCGATCCGTCCCGGTGTCGAGCAGTGCTGGGTGCTTGAGACAGACGGAACCGTTCGCCGGGTGATAGCACCGGGGCAATGAACGCCGGCGCCCGCCGCGGGCGCCGGCCGGCAGGCTAGGCCAGGACGCTCACGAGCGGGACGAATCCGAGACCGTGGGCCACGGCGACCGGCTCGCTCACCAGTTCGCCGGCGTAGGTGTTCAACCCGAGCGCGAGCGACGGGTCCGCGCGCAGCGCTTCGAGCCAGCCGTGGTTCGCGATGGCCCGCACGTAGGGAAGTGTCGCGTTCGTCAGGGCGTACGTCGACGTGTTCGGCACGGCGCCGGGCATGTTGGCGACGCAGTAGAACAGCGAGCCGTGCACGGTGAAGGTCGGGTCGGCGTGAGTGGTCGCGTGCGAGTCGGCGAAGCATCCGCCCTGGTCGACCGCGATGTCCACGAGCACGCTGCCTGGCTTCATCCGCGAGACGAGTTCGTTGCTGACGAGCTTCGGGGCCTTGGCTCCTGGCACGAGCACCGAGCCGATCACCATGTCGGCGGAGACGCAGGCACGGTCGATCTCGAAGGCGCTGGAGGCGATCGTCTTCACCCGGCCAGCGTAGAGGGCGTCGAGTTCGCGCAGACGCTGCAGGTTGGTGTCGAGCACCGTCACCTCCGCGCCGAGGCCCACCGCAACGGAGAGCGCGTTGGTTCCGGCGACACCGCCTCCGAGGATCACGATCTTCGCCGGGTACGTGCCGGGAACGCCGGGAACGAGCAGGCCGGAGCCGCCATTCGGCTTGAGCATGGCATTCGCGCCGACGATCGGCGCGAGGCGCCCAGCCACTTCGCTCATCGGAGCCAGCAGCGGCAGCGCCCGAGTCGGCAGCTGCACGGTCTCGTAGGCGATGGCGGTGACGCGATGCGCGAGAAGCTGGTCGATGAGCGGGCGCTCGGCGGCCAGATGCAGATAGGTGAAGATGAGGAGGTCGTCGCGGAAGTAGCCGTATTCGCTCTTGACCGGCTCCTTGACCTTGAGCAGGAGATCGGCCGCGGCCCAGGTGGAGGCCGCATTGGGGCTGATCGTCGCGCCGGCACCGATGTAGTCGGCGTCGGTGATGGACGAACCGAGTCCGGCGCCGCTCTGCACGATGACCTCGTGACCGTGTGCCACCAGGTCATGCACCCCGGCCGGGGTGATGGCAACACGGAACTCGTTGTTCTTGATTTCTGACGGGACGGCGACTCTCATGACGCTCCTGTGGTTGTCGAAACGGTGCCTTGGTGATGCGGCGGACGAGCGGTTTCGGGGCACGCCGTCCCAATCGCGCACGCCAAGCCTAGTCGCGAGGCGCGCGTGAATCCGTATCTAATTCATGCGTATAGGTACTGATTTCGTAAATTTTATGTTTCGAAATGGTTGATTTGCCCCTTCGCAGGTGCAATCGACCCCCTCGCTGTGCCAGTATCGACGCACACGGGTCACCGCAGTCCCGGACAGCTTCATCTCGCGAAGGAGACGCTTTCAATGACCAGGTCAATTCCCACGGATCCGATGGTCCAGCGCTTGATCCAGCAAGCTCGAGGTGCATCGCTTTCGCGGCGCAATGTGCTCGCCGGCGCTGGTGTCGGAGCCGCCGCACTTACCCTCGCCGCCTGTTCGACGGGTACCACCAAGGCGGGCCCGACCGCAGCGCCGGATATGTCCAGCACCGATAAGACGATGACCTGGGCCAACTGGGCCGCCTATCTCGACGAGGATTCCGCCGGCAAGACCCACCCGACGCTGGATGCCTTCGAGAAGCAGACCGGCATCGCCGTGAAGTACGACGTTGCGGTGGACGACAACAACACCTACTACGGCAAGGTCAAGGACCAGCTCGCCCTCGGCCAGGACATCGGTGCCGACACCGTGTGCCTCACCGACTGGATGGTCAGCCGCCTCATCAAGTTCGGCTATGTGCAGAGCTTCGACCTGTCGAAGATCCCGAACGCCAAGAATCTGACCCCGTCCCTGCAGAATCCGGACTTCGACCCGGGACGCAAGAAGTCCCTTCCGTGGCAGAGCGGCTTCGCCGGCATCTGCTGGAACAAGGAGAAGGTGCCCGGCGGACTCAAGTCGGTGGACGACCTCTGGAACCCTGCGCTGAAGGGTCGGATCGGTGTGCTCTCGGAGATGCGCGACACGATCGGTCTCATCATGCTTCAGGCCGGAGTCGACATCTCGGGCAAGTGGGCCGACTCCAAGTTCGAAAACGCGATCGAGGTGTTCCGCAAGCAGGTCAATGATGGACAGATCCGCAACATCAAGGGCAACGCCTACCTCGAAGACCTCAAGAGCGAAGACACCCTCGCCGCGATCGCCTGGTCGGGTGACATCACGGTGATCAATGCGGAGGCCGGTAACAAGTGGGAGTTCGCCATCCCGGACGCCGGCGGAACGCTGTGGAGCGACAACTTCGTCATCCCGATGGGCTCGAAGAAGAAGACCGACGCCGAGGAACTCATCAACTACTACTACCAGCCGGAGGTGGCGGCTGAGGTCGCAGCCTGGGTGAACTACATCACCCCCGTTGTCGGCGCGAAGGAGGCGATGCAGGCCATCGACCCGTCGCTCGCCGAGAACCAGTTGATCTTCCCCAACGCGGCCACTCTGTCCAACACCAAGATCTTCCGCACCCTGACGACCGCGGAAGAAAGCAAGTTCGGCGCCGCGTTCCAGGCCGTACTGCTGGGATCGTAATGGCAACCGGAGCATTCGCCGAGGCGGGAGCCGACCTCGAACTGGTCGGTATCCATAAGCGCTTTCCCGGGTTCACCGCGATCGAGGAAATGGATCTGGTGATCCCGGCCGGGTCGTTCTTCGCCCTCCTCGGTCCCTCGGGCTGTGGAAAGACGACGACCCTCCGGCTGGTCGCCGGCCTCGAGGAGGCCACGGAGGGCCGCATCCTGATCGGGGGAAAGGACGTCACCGACACGAAGCCGTTCCAGCGCCCGGTCAACACCGTATTCCAGAGCTATGCGCTCTTCCCGCACATGTCGATCATCGACAACGTCGCGTTCGGACTTCGCCGTCGCAAGATCTCGGATGCCCTTGGCAAGGCCCACGAGGCGCTTCGGCTGGTCGAGCTCGACCACCTCGCCGCCCGCCGCCCGGCGCAACTCTCCGGTGGCCAGCAGCAGCGCGTCGCACTCGCCCGCGCGATCGTCAACCGCCCGGCCCTCCTTCTGCTCGACGAGCCGCTCGGTGCCCTCGACCTCAAGCTGCGCCGCCAGATGCAGCTCGAGCTCAAGTCCATCCAGGAGGAGGTCGGACTCACCTTCCTGCACGTGACCCACGACCAGGAGGAGGCCATGACCATGGCCGACACCGTCGCGGTGATGAACAAGGGACGCGTCGAGCAGCTCGGGTCGCCGGCGGTGCTCTACGAGCTTCCACGCACCGCGTTCGTCGCCAACTTCCTCGGCCAGTCGAACCTGTTCACCGGGCCGGTCGCCGGCACAACGGCCGACAGCATCACGGTCAACGTCGAAGGCACGAAGATCGTCGTTCCCAAGGCGCGTGCCCAGCGCCACTCCGGTGAGGTCACCGTGGGTGTGCGGCCGGAGAAGGTCACCCTGCATAACACCGCGCCCACCGAGACCGCCGGAACCAACATCGTCGGCCCCGGTCGAGTGATCGATGTCTCGTTCAGCGGGGTCAGCACGCAGTACATCGTGGCGGTTCCGGGCCTCGGCTCGCTCGTCGTCTTCGCACAGAACACCGGTGCCGGCCCGCTCCTGGTCGAGGGGGCCGAGACCTGGATGTCCTGGAACGTCGAACACGGTTTCGGGCTCGAGGACGAGGCATCGCCGACGCCGCGTTTCGCGGCCGATGTCGACACCGCGTCAATCGCGGTTCAGAAGAAGCGGGCGCTCATGTCGGAGCTTGGGGAAGCCTAGACATGGCCTTCTCCGCATTCGCCACCGGGACCACCCAGGAGCAGGCGCCGCGGCGCAAGAGCCGCATCGCACTGCTCCTGCTGCTGCCGGGCATCCTCTACCTGGTGCTGTTCTTTCTCGTTCCGCTGGTCTCGCTCCTCATCACGTCGTTGCAGACGCCGATACCGAACGGTGACATCGGCCAGTATCAGACGGGCTTCGAGTGGCAGAACTACGTCACCTCGATCACGCAATACGGCGACCAGATCGTGCGGTCGTTCTTCTACGCGGTGCTCGCGACGGTGTTCGCGCTGCTGTTCAGCTACCCGCTCGCCTATTTCATCGGGGTGAAGGCGCGGCGCTGGCCGCTGATGCAGAACCTCATGCTCGTGCTGGTCATCGCGCCGTTCTTCATCAGCTTCCTGTTGCGCACGCTGGCCTGGAAGTCGCTGCTCTCCGACGAATCGCTCGTTGTCACCGGCCTCAAGGCGCTGTCGCTCATGGCTCCGGATGCCCACATCACGGGCACGCCGGTGGCGGTGGTATTCGGGCTCACCTACAACTTCATCCCGTTCATGACGCTGCCTCTGTACGCGGCTCTCGAACGGCTGGACACCCGGTTTCTCGAGGCGGGTAGTGACCTCTACGCTCATCCGTTCACCGTGTTCCGCACCGTGACCGTCCCGCTGTCGATGCCCGGCATCGTCTCCGGGGTGCTCCTGACCTTCATCCCCGCTGCCGGCGACTACGTGAATGCCAGCAGACAGTTCCTTGGTGGAACCGGAACCTCCATGATCGGAAACGTGATCGAGAGCAACTTCCTTGTGCTGCTGAACTACCCGGCGGCGGCATCGCTTTCGATAATCCTGATGGCGGTCATCCTGGTGATCGTCACCGTCTACGTGCGTAAGAGTGGAACGGAGGACCTGCTGTGAGTTTTCAAGAGGGGCTCGCGATAGCGACTGCGGTCGATACCCCCAAGACTCCACGTGGCCGGGGGCTGCGCTTCAGCCTCGGAAGCTGGCTGCTGCCGGTCTACTCGGCTCTCGCGCTCATCTTCCTGCTGATCCCGATCGCCTACACCTTCATCTTCTCGTTCAACAAGTCGATCAAGTCCAACATCTCCTGGCGCGGGTTCACCTTCGACAACTGGACAAACGTGTGCAACGCGCAGGACGTCTGCGCGGCCTTCGGCAACAGCCTCCTCATCGGCGTTGTCGCCACGGTGGTGGCGACGACACTCGGCACGATGATCGCGATTGCCCTCGTGCGCTACCGGTTCCGGTTCCGCTCGGCGATCAGCCTGTTGCTCTTCCTGCCGATGGCCACCCCGGAGGTCGTGCTCGGGGCGGGTCTCGCCGCGGAGTTCCTCGGGGCCGGCGTTCAGAAGGGCCTCGTGACGATCATGATCGCCCACACGATGTTCTGCATCAGCTTCGTCGTCGTCACGGTCAAGGCCCGGGTTTCGAGTCTCGACCCGGCGCTCGAAGAGGCGGGACGCGATCTCTACGGGGCGCCAGCGCAGGTCTTCTGGCGCATCACCTTCCCGTTGCTGCTGCCCGGAATCGTGGCCGCGGCGCTTCTCTCCTTCGCACTGAGTTTCGATGACTTCATCATCACGAACTTCAACTCCGGATCGACGACCACGTTCCCCAAGTTCGTCTACATCGCGGCGGCCCGCGGCATCCCCGCCGCGGCGAATGTCATCGCATCGGCCGTGTTCCTGCTGGCGATCATCCTTGTGGTGACCCAGCAGGTGAGCGCGGCTGCGCGCCGCAAGCGCCTCGCGCGGATTGGCTAGCCGCCGATGTATGAAGATCGTGCCCGACTCGCCGGACTCTGGCGGTCGGAGACCGAGCTCTTCCGAGCGGCCCGGCCACGCTCGAGGGCAATGTTCGACGAGGCAGCCAGGCACATGCCGGACGGCGTCCCGATGCTCTGGATGGCCAAGTGGCCCGGTCCCTGGCCGGTCTACGTCGACCGCGCGGAGGGCTCCCACTTCGTCGACGTCGACGGCATCGATCATGTCGACCTCTGCCTCGGCGACACCGGGGCGATGTGCGGACACGCCCCGCCGGCCGCCGTGGCGGCGATCACGGCGCAGCTGAATCGCGGCTCGACCTTCATGCTCCCCACCGCGGATGCCGCGGCGGCGGCAACCCTGCTCGCTGAGCGCTTCGGAGTGCCGATCTGGCAGTTCAGCCTCTCCGCGACCGACGCCAACCGCAGCCTCATCCGGTACGCACGCCAGGTGACCGGTCGCCAGAAGATCGTCGTGCACGACTACTGCTATCACGGCACCGTGGATGAGGCCTACGCGACCCTCGACGGCGCCGGCGCCGTGGTGGAACGTCGCGGCACGATCGGCGCCCCGGTCGATCCCTCGCTCACGACCGCGGTCGTGCCGTTCAACGACGTTCCGGCACTCGAGGCGGCCTTCGCCACCGGTGAGATCGCCGCGATGTTGATGGAGCCGGCGCTCACCAACATCGGGATCGTGCTGCCGGACCCCGGCTACCACGCGGCGGTGCGCGAGCTCTGCTCGCGCTACGGCGTCATTCTCATCATCGACGAGACGCATACCCTGTGCGCGGGGCCGGGCGGCATGATCGCCCGCGATGGACTCGATCCGGATGCCGTGGTGGTCGGCAAGAGCATCGGCGGTGGTATTCCCGCGGGGGCATACGGCATGACGAACTCGTTCTCGGCTCTCGTGCACGCCTCCCTCGACCTCGAGGACATCGACGTCGGGGGAGTGGGGGGCACGCTGGCTGGCAACGCGCTCTCGCTTGCCGGGATCCGCGCGACGCTGTCGGAGGTTCTCACGGCCGAGGCCTTCGTCGGCATGATCGATCGCGCCACGGAGTGGACCGTGGGGGTGCAGGCCGCGCTCGACGAATTTCAGGTTCCGTGGCAGGTCACCCAGCTCGGCGCGCGGTCCGAGTACAGCTTCCGCGCGACGCCGCCGCACGACGGTGCGGACGCCGCCGCCGCCGACGACTTCGAGCTGCAGCAGTACCTCCACCTGCACGCGCTCAACCGCGGCATCCTGATCACGCCATTTCACAACATGGCGCTCATGGCCCCGACGACCACCGCTGCCGACGTGGAGCGGCATACGCTCGCCTTCCGAGAGGCGGTCGTCAGCCTCTTCGGCTGATCGCGCACCCCGCCGCTGATCACCCGGGGGAGGGTGCTGGCTGACCGGGTCACGTTCGGGCAGGCACCACGCCACGCACCTCGTCCGACACTCGGACGACTCCCACCGGAACGCCCGCGCCGAGCACCTTCTCGGTCGTGAGGGCCCCGACGAGGTCGGCATCGGCGACCGAGATGGCGCCGACGGATGCCAGCAGTGCGAGTGCCACGAGGCTCGTTGCCCGCGCGCTCCCATCGAGCATCTTGAGGGCGACGGCCGTGCCATCCGGGGCGCCCATGACGATCACGCCCTCCGCGCCACCCTTCGTGATGAGACCGAGTCGCTCGATCACGACGGTGTTCGCACGACCCGGGCCTTCGATCGCCCACGGCTCGGCGAGGATCGCGGCCCCGAGCCGGGCGGCGTCGGGATCCGCTCCCGACGAGACGCGGCCGACGGCGGTCGCGAGGCCCCGAAGCGAGATCGCGAAGACGGGCGCACCGCAGCCGTCCACGCCGACGTGCCCGACCGGTTCGCCGGCGAACTCCTCGACGGTCTCGCGGATGCGTTGCTGCAGCGGATGCGCGGGGTCGAGGTAGGTCGAATGGTCCCAGCCGTTGTGAACGCAGGCCATCAGGAAGGCGGCGTGTTTGCCAGAACAGTTCATCGTGATGCGCGCTGGGGAGGATGCCGCCGACCTCGACGCGCCGTCGAGCGGCCAGTCGGGCGGGCACTGAAGAGCGTCCTCGGTCAGCGCCGCCCGGTCGAGCAGTGCCCGCACCACCGCGACATGTGCCGGGGTGCCGGCGTGGCTCGCCGTGGCGAGCACGAGCTGCGCGCCCTCGAGCGGAACGCCGGAACGCAGCACGGTGATCGCCTGGAAGAACTTGAGCGACGAGCGACCATAGACGAGCGCGTCGCCGTCGCCGAGCTGGCGAAGCACCGTGCCATCCGGGGCGACAACGACGGCCGCACCGAGGTGGCGTGACTCATCGAGTCCGGAGCGTTGCAGGATCGCCAGTTCGACGACGCCGGAGGGGTCGAGCGCGCGGCTCACAGTGTCGCGAGCGCGTCGTCGATTACCTGAAGTGCCTCGCGCAGCAGCTCGTCCGAGATCGCGAGCGACGGCAGGAACCGGATGATGTTGCCATAGGTGCCGGCGCTGAGCAGCAGCACTCCGTTCTGCGCCGCGAACGCGGTGATCGCCGAGACGGCGGCGGGGTTCGGGTCGTGCGTTCCCGGCTGCACGAGTTCGATCGCGATCATCGCGCCGATGCCACGGACATCACCGATCACGTCGTAGCGCTCCTTCAGCGCGAGCAGTGCCGGCTTCAGCACGCCCTCGATTCGTGCACCCTCGGCGAGGAGGCCGCGGTCCTCGATCTCGCCGAACACGGCGATCGCTGCGGCGGCCGCGACCGGGTTGCCGGCGAAGGTGCCGCCGAGACCACCAGGGTGCGAGGCATCCATGATCTCGGCCCGGCCGGTGACGCCGGCGATGGGCAGTCCGCCGGCGATGCCCTTGGCGCTCAGCACCATGTCGGGGATCACGCCGAAATGCTCCGACGCGAAGTACTTGCCGGTGCGGGCCATTCCGCTCTGGATCTCATCGGCGATGAACACGACGCCGTTGGCGGTGCACCATTCCTGCAGCGCAGGAAGGTAGCCGTCGGCTGGCACGACGAAGCCGCCCTCGCCCTGGATCGGCTCGGCGACGAGGCAGGCGAGGTCGGATGCGCCGACCGTCTTCTCGAGCCAGCCGATGGTGCGGGCCGCGGCCTGCGCCCCGCTCAGCCCGTCATGGAACGGGTAGGAGTTCGGCGCGTGGTACACGTCGCTCGCGAACGGCCCGAAGCCCAGCTTGTAGGGCATCGCCTTGAAGGTCATCGCCATGGTGAGGTTCGTGCGGCCGTGATAGGCGTGGTCGAGCACGGCGACTCCGGGTCGGCCCGTGTACTTGCGGGCGATCTTCACCGCGTTCTCCACAGCCTCGGCGCCGGAGTTGAGCAGCACGGTCTTCTTGGCGAAGTCGCCCGGGGTGTGCTCGGCGAGCAGCTCGGCGACGCGCACGTAGCTCTCATAGGGGGTGATGGTGAACATCACGTGGGTGAAGTCCGCGAGCTGGGCGGCCGCCGCGGCGAGGACCGCCGCGTCGGTGTGACCGATCGTCATCACGCCGATGCCCGCGCCGAGGTCGATGAACTGGTTGCCGTCGACATCCACCACGATCGCTCCGTGTGCGCGCGCGATGAACACGGGGAGCGCGGATGCCACGCCAGCCGGGATCACGGCGAGCCGTCGCTCCTGCAGCGCCTTCGACTTCGGGCCGGGAATCGCCGTGACTATGCGTCGCTCCGGCACGATTTCGGCGGCGTTCACGACAGGGGAGAGGGTATCGGTCATGCTCAAAATCCTATCTCCGGGGGGGCCGCGCCGACGACCGGATAGCCTTGGATCGTGAACCTCGAACACCACTTCGCCGTGTCACTCGAGTGGACCGGCAATCGCGGCACCGGAACGAGCGGCTACCGGGACTACGGCCGTGACCACATCGTGCGGTCGGAGGGAAACCACGACATCAGCGGCTCGTCGGATCGGGTCTTCCACGGCGATGCCGATCGCTGGAACCCGGAGGAGATGCTCATCGGCGCCCTCAGCCAGTGCCACCTGCTCAGCTATCTCCACGTCGCCGCCGCCAACGGCGTTGTCGTGACGGACTATACGGACGCCGCCGTCGGAACAATGGAGCAGA
Organism: Actinomycetales bacterium; assembly: GCA_038251725.1. GTDB lineage: Bacteria > Actinomycetota > Actinomycetes > Actinomycetales > Microbacteriaceae > Lacisediminihabitans. The sequence continues at coordinate 2,654 of JBBSBA010000006.1, read as the reverse complement.
CGGCGGACGGTGGTGGCCACTTCACCTCCGTCACGCTTCGACCGGTCGTCACCATCTCGTCCGGGAATCCGGATCTGGCCATGTCGATCCACCACGAGGCGAGTCTCAAGTGCTTCATCGCCAGCTCGATGAACTTCCCGGTCGGCCACGAGCCGCGCATAATCGTCGCTCCCATCGCCTGATCGGTTTCGCGACATTCAGCCTTTGGTCAGCTTGATCAGGGGCAATGCCCCCACACTTGACCGGTGAAGAAAACTGTCTCCGTCCTGGCCATTGCCGCCCTCGCCCTCTCGCTGGCCGCCTGCAGCTCGTCGACCTCCGCGAACGGCTGCACTCCGACGGCCTCCGGAGCCAATTCGAGCAAGGTCACGGTGACCGGCAAATTCGGCACCGCGCCCACCGTGAAGTTCACCAAGGGTCTCAGCACCAAGAAGACCGAGCGGTCCGTCGTGATCGACGGCAAGGGCGCCGTAGCGAAGGCCAACGGCACCGTCGACGTCGACTACACGATCTACGACGGCGCGAGCGGCAAGAAGATCGACCAGACCACCTACAAATCGGGGGGGACAGCCACCTTCCAGCTCAAGACCCCGCTCCTCGCCGGCATGATCAAGGGGCTCGAGTGCTCGCCGCAGGGCAGCCGGGTCGTCGCGGTCGTTCCTCCCGCCGACGCTTTCAGCACCGCCGGGTCAAAGGGCCTCGGAGTCAAGGGCACCGACTCGCTCATCTTCGTCTTCGACGTGGTGAAGGTCACGGCGCCGGTCAAGGTGATCCCGAAGGCGAACGGCGTCGCGCAGAAGCCGGTCGCGGGTCTTCCGACCGTGACGCTTGCATCGAACGGCGAACCGACCATCACCGTGCCGAAGACCGCCGCGCCGACAACGCTCACGATCCAGGATCTCAAGAAGGGCTCGGGCACGACGGTCAAGGCCGGTGACACCGTCACGGTGCACTACACCGGCGTGGTCTGGGACACCGGAAAGGTCTTCGACTCGAGCTGGACCCGTGGCACCCCGGCGACCTTCGCCACAACGGGCGTCATCCCCGGCTTCGGCAAGGCCCTCGTCGGCCAGAAGGTCGGCTCCCAGGTGCTCGCGGTGATTCCGCCAGCCGAGGGCTACGGCAGCAGCGTGCCGGCGAACCAGACCGCGATCACGCCGACGAGCACGCTCGTCTTCGTCGTCGACATCCTCGCGACCGCGTAGGCCGGTCGCCCGGCGGAACCGGCTAGCGTAGCCTCATGCGCAGCGTCATCATCCTCGGTTCCACCGGATCGATCGGCGTGCAGGCGCTCGACGTGATCGCGGCCAACCGCGACCGATTCGAGATCGTCGGCCTCGCGGCCGGCACGGATCGCGGCGGACTGGAAGCCCAGGCCGCCGCGTTCGACGTCGAGCACCTCGCGCTCGGCGAGATCGAAGCCGAACAGCTGGTGCGCTCGCTCGAGGCGGATGTCGTGCTCAACGGGATCACCGGATCCGTCGGCCTCGGGCCGACCCTCGCGGCCCTCGAGACCGGGAAGACGCTCGCCCTCGCCAACAAGGAGAGCCTCATCGTCGGGGGCGAACTCGTGATGGGCATTGCCGCGTCCGGGCAGATCGTGCCGGTCGATTCGGAGCACTCCGCCATCGCCCAGGCGCTGCGTTCCGGCACGGCGGCCGAGGTGCGCCGTCTCGTGCTCACCGCCTCCGGTGGCCCGTTCCGCGGTCGTACCCGCGAGTCGCTTCGCAGCGTGACACCGCGCGAGGCTCTGGCCCACCCGACGTGGGACATGGGGCTCGTCGTCACCACCAACTCGTCCACCCTGGTGAACAAGGGCCTCGAGGTCATCGAGGCCCACCATCTCTTCGGCGTGGACTACGACCACATCGATGTGACGGTGCATCCGCAGTCCATCGTGCACTCGATGGTGGAATTCGTCGACGGCTCGACCATCGCCCAGTGTTCCCCGCCCGACATGCGCCTGCCGATCTCCCTCGGCCTTGACTGGCCGAACCGCGTTGCCGGCGTCGGACGGCCCCTCGACTGGAGCACCGCGAGCGACTGGACCTTCGAACCGCTTGACGGCGAGGCATTCCCTGCCGTCGAGCTCGCCAAGCGGGTCGGCCGCGCGGGAGCCACCTACCCCGCGGTGTTCAACGCCGCCAACGAACAGGCGGTCCACGCCTTCCACGACGGGCGGATCGGGTATCTCGACATCGTCGACATCGTGGCGGCCGTCGTGGACTCGCACGTGGCATCCGGACAGCTCACGCGCGAGTCGCTCGTCGAGGCGGAACTCTGGGCGCGGACCGAGGCCGACCGCCGGATCGGCCTGGTCGACTAGAGATCCACGGCCCGAGGGCTCTAGGAGCGTGGGTCAGTAACGGCAAAGTTTAAATCGCCGCCGGAGTTCTCGGGCTTCGCGTGTTGGTCTGGGAAAATTGTTTATGAGCGATTCGGATGGCCTGTTTCCCGCAGCTGAACTTGAGCATGTAGGCCAGGTTATAGACGATGGTGTCGAGGCCGGCGCGGGCGTGAACAAGCGGTTCCGGGCGTTCGAACCGGCCGCGGTAATGCTGGTGCCGCCGTCCTTGGATGAGTGGCTGCCGCAGAATCATTTGTCCCGGTTTATCGCGGATGTCGTCGAGACCCAACTGGACCTGACGAAGTTC